>CAZNAW010000006.1:0-175769 GCA_964571165.1 uncultured Occallatibacter sp.
AGGACCTCTGGCTCAGACTCAAGCCCCAAAGCTCGAACATCTTGGGATGTTTGCGGACAATCAGCCACGCACTCACGGCAAGTGAGGGAAAGGCGATCATCGCCACCAAGCGGAACCCGACGAGGAAAACCGTTACGCAGACGAATACGATCGCCATCCATGCTGTGAGGTCGAGGCCGAGCTTGGCCCTCGGTCGATTCAGCGCTTGGTTGATTGGTAACGGTTCTCCTCGCTTGGTCATGGCCGCCACCTACTGCATCGTCTGACCGGTGAGCGAGCCAATCCAACCGGCGCCCCATCCCAGCACTCCGGCACCGAACAGAGCGCCAAAGAGACCCGGAATCGCGTCCGCAAAGCGACCGCTCATCATCCGGATTCCAGCGAAAATGAGTCCGCCGAAACAGATGACCGCGCCCGCGTAAATGGCGAAAGTCTTGAAAGTTGTCATGAGCGTTGTCGCCCCGGAGAAGTCCATCGTCCCCTGGGCGTGGGCTACGCTGGCAAACGAAAGCGCAAGAAGAGACGGAGCCATCGCGTGGATGGCCGAGAGAAGAATTGGTTTGAGGGAGCGTTCTGTCTGCCGATTGGCAGGCAGAAATGACGGCCGATTGCGACTGGTATCGAATCGGAAGAGACGGCGGAATCGATTCACTTTGCACCTCCGCTGACCTGGCGTGTCAGCTATGGTGCAAAGCTAGGGCGGAACCGATGCTGCGTCCAATGATTTTTAGGAAGTCCGTTATGCGGTTTTTACATAACGGAGGCTTGCTGACGGCAGACTATGCCTACAATTCGTAGGCTCGAATGGTTTCCGGCGTCCCGACGCCGCCCTTATATAAAGATGCTTCCACGTTCGGACGGACCGAGACGTAGCAGGTGAAGCTGGTTCCATCCGTCAGCTCGATCTGGACACTGGGCCCGTCACCTGCGTTTCGATGGATGCGGAGCAGTTGGATCGTTTTGCCCGTCATTTCCGGGCAGTCAACGTAATCTTCTGGCATGAATTCTCCCTCCAGCCTTAATTATTAGAATCGCATCCCATTTGACCCGTTGTCAGAGGAATTTTGATGAATTTTTCCCGGTCCGCGCAGAGCTGTTTCCGGGAGTGAGTGACACGGGCAAGCCGGATCAGAACAATCTCTTCCCGAACAATATCACACTCATAATGTGTAGACTCATCGTGGTCGAGCTTCGAGCATGGGGATGTGGCCCCACGTTCCGTTAAGTCTCGATTTGGCTCAAGGTTGCGGCAATTCCGCGAAGAACGGGGCTATTCTCAGGAAGAATTGGCCGAACGGGCTGGGCTGCACCGGAATTACGTCGGCGGGGTTGAACGCGGAGAACGGAATGTAGCCCTGGAAAATATCGTCAAGCTGGCAAAGGCGCTTTCGGTCACGCCTGCTGACCTGTTTGCAGATTTCTCTTGATTTCTTGAATTGAAAAAACATCGCGAGCATGGGTTGCGGGATCTTTCGTGTTTCCACTTTGGTCGGCTGCACCTCTACCCTATTCGCGGCTTTCGTTTCCGAGGTCTCTTCTGCTCGCTGACGGTCACAAGCCTTAGCCTTGGGGCCTTTGGCTTCCACCGGTCAGACGGGACTCCCTCTATTTGTTCAGATTCGACGAAGAGTGTGGCGTTCGTGCCCTTCTTGACTTGCGCGCTTCCATAGAGCACCCCCTGGATTGGGTGCCCTTCGCCGTCGTGAAACCTGCGCCGAAGGTACTCGGCAACCACTTGAGTTGGGGTGTACTCTACGTGCACCTCTTTGTCGGGAGTGATCGGCTGCGACACATCTTTGGCAAAATTGCGCAAAAACAATATGGATTCGCGCGGCCCATTTTCAAAAATGCTCGGCACCGCCGGAATCTTGGTTAGATCAACAACGAGCATTTCTTCAAGCAACTCGAATTCCGCTACCGAGAATGATGCGAACTTTCCTCGTACTTCCGCTATGGCTGTCTGAATGTCATAGGCCGTATACATGACGACTATTCCCGGAGCGTTCATGCGACCTGCCGAGGTTGCGAATTCCCTCGGAGGTGGACCGAGGTCCTTCGGTGTTGTAAATGGCGCTCCCAGCTTGTGCCCTCGGACCCTGAAGAGGCGCGTTCCCTTCTTCAATTTTTGGACCAGATCGCATTTGAGTATGGCGTCCTCTAACTCCTTCAACATCTCGTTCGGCAGGACCCTAAACGGCTCCCCGGAATCGCTTTCATCGCTCTCTTCGGAAAAGAAGAGGAAGCGAGTATCGTGCTTAAGTGCTTCGGAGAACCTCTCCCATCCCGCAGTGAGGGCCTGTCCTGGGGATAAAATCTGCCAATCCCGCTCGCAATATTCGATATCATCTTTCAAGTGGTCATAAAGCCACTCTAACGTCTCATATTCAGAGATTTCGTAGAGTTCATCGAAGACGATCTCGTGCATACTCCACGTGGTAACGCACCAACGACTTTCCTCAGAGTCGTATGGCGCATTTCCATCTGCATTCTCATAGTGTCGATGAACTCTCTTCAGGAAGAATTCCAATACCAGATCGGCACGAGCAGCGATCGGTTCATCAGCAACTTTCCCGCACACCGAGCACTCTTCGCACTCGATATTGTCTTCAATGAAGGCCTTAATGCCAGGGTCAGCGAAACAATCGGGGCACACCGAATCTTCGGAAGTGCGATAGAGTCTGGCCTGTTCTTCTTCCCAATATCGCTTCGCTAGCCCCATCCATTCGTCCTCTCGCTCCGTGGCAAGTTACTCAGACATCTTTGGTCTGGTACTCCGCGAGACGGGTGCATTCGACCAATCGGGCAAGCGTCTGCAACGTGAACACCTTCCCGCGTGTCGCAACGATCAGCTTCTTCATATCTTCGCGGCGCACCTTGAAACCTCTGCCCGCTATGCACGCGATCACTTCAAAACGAGGCGGCTCGCCAGGATTGAGGCCCTGCGTGCTCAGTTCGCCAAGATGTTGCACGCGAGTCACCTTGTCACGCGCCGTACCGTCGTCTTCCGTGATCTTCGCCTCGATCACGATCTGCGGATTGAATTCGTTGGGAATAATGAAGTCAGGCGCTTGATCGAACCCCGTAATCCGTTCAGCCCGCTTGGTCTTGCGGTGGCTGATGCCTGCGCGCGTCAACACGCCTTCGATGGCAGTTTCGAGAACGTCGCCCACGAGTTCGCTGACAGAGTCGCGATGCCCGGCGAAGGGCCGTCCGAGAAAACGCTCGTAGAGCAACATCGCGTATGGTACGCCGAGATCGGCCATAGGCTGGACGCTGCGAATCCCGTCGCGCGTGTCGGCCTTATCGAGCCGATGAATGAGCTCAGGAGTGCGTTCATCATTTGGCACGCCTTCAGTCAAGAGCTCGCACGCAGCGGTCACCAATGCACGAAGCCGGGCGCCGCCTACACCACCGTTTACTCGGAGCGGAACGAGCGGGTTCATGCGAATGCTGCGATCAAGAGTCCGCGCAGCACCCTGGGGAACTTCCACGCCACTTCGCTGCGTTGCGATATATGCCCATTCTGGCGGGCTGAACCCAAGCATCGATCGCAGCACGATAAAGGCGACTGGTGTCCTGTGAACCAATTCGATGACGGGTTCAGATGACATCTCACGAAAATTGGCAGTGATGCGTTTCAGCGCTTCGTAGCCCTGCTCAAAAACCGGATATTCGATGAACCCATCCCCCTTGGGCAGGGTCAGGAACTCTGACCTCAATGCGCCAAAGATGGCGTCAACATAGGTATCGAGGTCAGCGTCGAGCTGCTCAAAAGGGACCTCAAAAGGAAACGGCATCGGGTAGATCCTCAAAAAGACGTGGATTGGAGATGGTAGTGCGAGATAATGACTTCATTTGTTCTGCAAGCTGATCGATCACAGACTGGCAATCGCCGACTGCATCTATTTCCTCGCGGACGCAACGCAGCCGCTCCATGGTAGGCAATCGGGCATCCCAGACTTTGCGGAGATTCCAGACTGCCATGCGCGTCAAATGACCGTAGACAATGCACCGAATATCTCCTGCCGATGGCTTTAGTCCGCCGACTTTCAGTTGGTCCAACTCGCGCAGGACAATCGCCGTCAGCTCACCCAGCGTTTTGAATTGCTGGTACGGGACGCGTGCCTTCATGCGGCAGACAAACACGGTATCGACGATAGAAGACCCCGTGCCATGAATGTGAATCGAACCGCCCATTTCAGCCGGGCACGGTAGGGTCATCGAACACGTGAGGCCTGCGTCAAGGAGCGCGACAGCCACGGTTTCATAGGCTTCGAGCCGATTGTGATGAAACGTAAAGGCAAGGGGCGCGCCGGGCTTGAGCGCATGTGCCATCGCGCCGTAGACGGCAGCCAGGCCGTTTGCGAACTCTTCAAGACCGCGCGATTCGGTTTGATTGCCTGTGAGTTCATCGACGGACCGAGTCGAGAGGCGGTCAAACCCTTCCGCTTCGGTGCTCACAAGCTGACGGAGCCAAACGTAGCAAAAGTCCATCAGCTCGCCGTATTGCACATTCCCGAAGTACGGCGGATCGGTAAATACGGCATCAAGACTATTCGGCTGAAGCACCACAGTGGTCGAACTCGTGCAACGAATGGAAACCGCTCGTCTGCGTCCTCCGTTCAGGCGCTCGCCGATCCATTCGCCGGGGATCGGTACGGTAATCTTTCGGCCTGCCTTTTGCATTACTTCGAATGGCGCATCGCAGTATTGCTTCGCCCTTGCGTACTTTTCGATGATGTTTACCCAGCCCCCGGAGCCGACATTTGCGCCGTTTCCGTTGATGATGCCCAGTAGATTAGATTCGCATTGCACCAAGCCTACGGGGAAACCATGGACAGAGAAAATATCCAGAGATTTCAGCGCCATGGAGTCGTAACGGCACAACATATTCTGATAGCGCAGCAGGTCCGAGAGGTTCGTTGCGAGCGCCCGCCTTACGCGTTTATCCGGCTGCGCCACGATCAGTCTGCAACTCGCTTCGAGGCCAAGAAGTTGCCTGTTGTTGAAGAGATCGCGATAGTGCCGGTACCCCCATCGATGCAGGCGGTCAGTTTCATCACCGGGGAGTATTTCTTGCTGCGGTGCAAAGCGCGTGTCTAATCCTTGCCAGCGCTTTGATGCAGTTTCGGCTCGTCGGAGGTCTTTGGCGTCGGGTTTCTTGAAGAACCGGCCTGAATGCCCCTCTTTTCGCTTGGGATTGTAGTACTCGATAGCAAACAAACGATGCCGGGGAGGCCCCGATGCGCCACGAGGATAGGCATTGATGTGGGCGCACGCGGGGCACGCGCATCGGCTGCGCTTGGCAGGGCCAGTGACAACCAAAGCGGAATGGCAGGAACCGCATTTGCCGGGATGATCCAACCGGGAAACCTCGTTCAATTCACCGCATTCGGAACAAACCAGTACGTTCTTCGGGTGCCGCGTATCGTCAGCCACGAGGTAACCAGGAAAAAGGTCGAATTCCTTACCACACTTCTCGCAGTCCAGGATCTTCACCCAGAGGAAATACTTCACCGGGACATTGCGGTCCCCGTAGAGCGGACAGTCAGTTCGATAGCCATCGCCAATGTCTTTCTCTAGCGCTGCCACTAAGGCGTCTGCCGCTTTCCGATACGCCGCGAGATCGAGATGCTCGATCTCCTCGCGGACAATCCAAGCCGCCATCGGATTGATATCGAAGCCTTGCACATCACAGCCGACACGGTTGGCTTCCAGTAAAGGTGTACCACCACCCATAAAGGGATCTGCAACCATTTTTCCAGGAAAGTCATTGGCTTCAAAAAAGCATTCAGAGAGCGGCCGGTTGCTGAATTCAGAGAGTATGAGACCACGAAACAACGTGCCTGGGCGGCGTGCAAACCACTTGTGCACCGCGATGACCGGCCGATAGTTCTGCTGAATTTGCTTTTCCTTGAGAGCCATAGCGGCAATCAGGGGGATGTCAAAATGAGTTTCAATCGACATACGCGCCGCCTAAACTTTCTTCGATGAGAAGCTGGCCAACTTGCAAAAAGTCGCCTCTCAAGGCTAATCATAACGCATTCAGAATCAATGGGATCGATGATAAAGAGGGGAATCTCCGATCCCTTCGCCCAATTCTGCGGTCAGCCTCTTGTTTTGTCTATTATCGCAGTGAATACCTGTGGAGTATCGCGAATACAGCAAGAAACCCCAGCATTCGGTCTCAGTCTCCTAGCGCTGCACGCCGAGACTGGGGCATTCCTGCACGCGGCTACTCCCGAGCGTATCAATAACCCACGAAAGAGAAATGTGCGGCACTCTCATGCGAGCATTGCGCAGTGCGAGAAATATCCCTCCGTGACGGAGCTTTTCCGTTATTGCAGGTACTTCGAATCCCTATTTTTAAATGCGGGCATGGTGCCTTCGAGAATATCCACAATGGCCTTGTTGATCGCGGGGCTCTCGATAGCACCCGAAGTATAGGACATGCGATAGTTGTCGGCTTTGTCGAGATCGGCATGAATAACTTGATCCGCGTCGCAGACTACCGCAAGGTTCGGATTATGCGTCACGATGATGATCTGGCGTCTCTGGCGCGCATCTTTGATGCAAGGGACGAGCAGATCAAACACAGTCTGGTTGTCGAGGTTCTCTTCCGGCTGATCAATCATCAATGGGATGTCGTCTTTATCCACCAGCAAGTAGAAAACAAGAAGCAGTGTCCCACGCTCGCCCGGAGAGAGCTCAGAAAGTTCCTTCGTGCCCATGCGGAGCGCGTAGCGGGGTTTGAGGTAGCCGAGTGAGAAGATGAAATCATAAAGATCAAGCGGCGTTTTCAACTTCCGCAACTGATCGGCGACCTTGATGGCCTTTCCGCCTGGCCTCTGGTCGGCATGAATCGCCGCATCGATCTCGCCGAGGAACCGCCCGATTCCCGTTTCCGTGTTGAAATCCTGAAGGGTAAGGATCGCGTGCAGCGCCTTACTGCCCGGTTCCACCCCGCAGAACGTGCCCGACACCTTCTGATTCACGAATTCGAAGAATCCGTCCTCGAATCCGTTGTCCACGATTGCCGCTTCAAAGTTCAAATGGAACGTGTTCTTGGCAATGTCCCTGGTTTCAATGAATGTATTCACAGGAGAATACAATTCACGGTACGTGCCTGCGAGTTCTCGGATTACGGCGTGAATCTCCTTTGATTTTGCTAGACGGAGATCCCCCGCCGTTTTTAAGCGGTTCGGGACGTTCGCAAGATCGGCAATCTGGGCTTCGAGATACGTAATAGTGCCCGGCGCATCGAGCCCGCCAATAATCTGAAGCCGCTGCTCCTCCCACGCCGCGAGTGAAGTTTCATAGGCACGGTAGCGAAGGTTCGGTTCGTCGAGCGCGCTTTCCAATTCGGTAATATGGGCCGCAAAAGCTGCTCGCTTCTGCGCGAAGCTCCCCTGATGCTGCGGATCAAGCGAATGCTCGACCTGACCCTGTTCAGTCACATAGGCTTGTCGTGCCATCGAAAGAGGGCCCTTGTCCACGGCTACATGGACGACATTTTCCTGCGCAATACCGAGCTGGGCGAAATCGTCCGCGCTCTCGTGCAGAAACGCCTGAAGCTGCCGGTTAAGATTGTCCACCCGCGCGGAAAGCCGGTCGGCTGTCGCAATAAGCTGCACGAGTGAGGTCTTCCGCTGCTCCGCACGCTGAATGTTGCCGCTCTCTCTGGCCAGCAGCGTTTTGGTCGTCTCGATTTCTTGCGATGCTGTGGCGAGCTGTTGATTGCGCGCGGGATCGTTTTCCGGCTTCGTGACTTCGGCGGGCTTGTTCCCGTCATGCGCGGTAAGCTCTTCCTGCTTCTTGTCGAGCCGGTTCTGAAGTTCGGCCCGATATTCGGGAACGGTTTTTTCTTCGAGCGCTACAATCTGTTCATTGACGCGATGCAATTCACCCTTGAGGAGTTCAATTCTCTGGGTTGCCTCGCTGGTTTTGTAGGCGATGAGGGCGTCCAGTGTCGTCTGACCGAGGGTATACGGCTTTTCGACGTGCGAGAAGATGACTTTCTTGATCTCATGGTCGAACTCGGACTCCTCAATGCTGCCAAGTTGCGTGCATATTTTCTCAAGGAAATTCTGCGGAATGTACTTCACGAACTCGGACTGCTGTTCATCCACGAGTTCTTCCAGCCCCTTCGTGGCAGGGGCGCCTCCCTCGAAGTTTAGCGTTGCCGCGAAATGTTTGGCTTTGTTGTCCCGCTGCTGGCGGAAGTTCGTTGGCGAGAGGAACGTGAAATTCCCGTGCTGTTTCGTATTTGCAAGAAGTCCGATAATGTCGGTAAGCGCGCTTTTGCCTTTCCCCTTATTGCCGATGATCGCGACAAGACCGCTATTCACGGGAATCGCGTTGTCGAACCACGTCTCTTTGATCGTCGCGTTCGGTTTCCGCCTGATTTCGATCCTGCTGATGTATTTCGTCGGATGTTCGCGAACCCTAGCTACTTGCGGCGGGAGGTCTCCCACGAAATGCCGTTCGTTGAATTCTATAGCGACTTGGAGTAGCCCTTGGAACGTAGGGTCGGCCTTGATCCACGTCGAGCAATTGCCGATCCGGTCCTTATCCGTTGCATTCCGGAACCGATGGGCATCGCTACAATCGAGCAGGCGCGCGTTGACGCCGCCATTTTGAAGCGCCGTGTGAGCTCGTTTCCATTCGTCTGCGGTCGCGGATGCCGTGAATACAAAGGTCGCTTCATTGATGACGTTTTTCTTGTCGGCGATCGTATGATCGTTCCACTTGATATCTGCCCACTCCGTCTTCCCTACGGCAGTTACGTGCTTGCCTAGAAAATAATGTGAGCCGAGGGCTTCCTTGATCGCCGAAAGATTGAGGCAGAGGTTATTGAACCCTTCCATGAGCGGCGTACCAAATTTCTGCCGCTCGGCCTGGGGCACGCTATCGATGATGCGTCTGCCCAAGTCCTCTAAGCTTGCCCGCGTCGGCAAGGCGTTCCATTGCCCCAAGGTGCGGAAATGATCGTACTGGGGGCTTAAGGTGTAACTTGTGGGGAGTGCGTTCAGAAAATGCTGTTCGATGATGTCGGGAGAAAGCTCGTCCGAAAAGATGACGTGGTAGTTCACGCGGCTCAGGTGCCCCAGGCTACCGCCGAATTTGTCGAGGCGGAGCTCGATCACCGGGAGCACGAGATCGATATTCGCGAGGCGTCCGTTCTTGCGCTCGGCAATGATTCTCTTATATCCGTCGAGGAATAGGTAATCGTTGATGCCCAGCACTTTGAATTCCGGCGGCAGGTGTTCCAGATCGTCGAGAAACTGAGGCCAGGGATCGACTCCCTCATAGTGATGTACAAGCGACGCGGGAGTGTGGACGTGCAGATCCCATTTTCGCCAGATAGAGCCACGCGGATCGTTCATGAATTGGTCCCCCCCCCGATGAATTGCGCAGATTGGATCGGCGGGTGAGAGGTCGAGAAAAGAGCGCAATTGATGGAATGATCGGTTTGCAAGTAGCATAGCGCGTTGCAATGGATTTGCAACCGAAGGAATACGGAAGATTCTAGAATGGAATCTCAATCGGCGCGTCCCGGAGAAGGTGCCCATGCCTTCAATTCCACGGGCAAATGGACGTACCAACATCTGATGAGTGTGAACGGGAAGTTCCAGGGGATCACGCGGGAGCACCTGCGTCGAAGACGCCGACCGTCAAGAGGAAAATCCCGAAATGTGCCGCGTGGTTTTCAGCGATCCGAGAATTGGTGATGCGCCTGGGAGAGATTGGGCCGGTCCCACACAGCCAGCCCTTTGACCCGTCGTTGAAAAGTTTGTCGCATTTTTGTCGCAAATACCGCCCAGAGGGCCGTTTTTGCCGGTTGTGCCGGTTTATAACCACTGCTCCGTCAATAACTTACGTTTCTGGGCACTTCATGGCATGGAAGAGGTCATCGGTTCGATCCCGATCAGGTCCACCATATACATTTCAAGTATTTACAGTGTTCCCCTTTGCCGCCGTATAATCCATTCGCTTTGTCTGAAGGGCCCCAAGCCGGCGATGTCGTCTCCTATATGGAGATGTGTCAGGCAATCGGCGTGAATCTCCAGCGTGGCATGAACTTCCGCCTGCGGGGCACCGAGACCATCATTCTGATGAGCCTCCGTCCGGGGGCTCCGTACGCCGATCGAGTAGAGGATGACGGCCGGGTATTGATTTATGAAGGACATGACTCGGCAAAAACTCTAAACGGTCCTCATCCAAAGCAAGTAGATCAGCCGGAGCATTATCCGGGTGGTTCACCCACACAGAATGGACTCTTTGCGGAGGCTGCGCGGCGGTACAAGGAGGCGGAAGCACCGCCGGAGAAGGTCAGGGTTTACGAAAAAATAAGGTCCGGCATATGGGTCTACAACGGCATGTTTGAGTTGATTGATTATTGGACCGAAAAATCGGCAGGTCGAAAAGTTTTCAAGTTCAAGCTCAGATTCGCTGGAACGGACGATCAACTTCTTCCCACGATATCCCCGCCACAATTGGGAGACGATCGACTTATACCAAGCTGGGTGAAGTTAGAGGTGTGGAAGCGCGATCAAGGCAGGTGCCAGAAGTGCGGGAGCAATTCCGGCCTTCATTTTGACCATATTATTCCTTATTCGAAGGGTGGATCGTCAAAAGATCCTGCAAATATCCAGATATTGTGTGGACAACACAATCTCGCTAAATGCGACAGGATCGAATGACACAGGATTTGTGTCGGCAATCGCAAGCCCTGGTGCGGCGCGAAATGATAGTGAGGGACAAATGTTTACTTCAGCTGCAGAATTATTGCGAAAGCGATATTTCCCCAGCCGCACCCTATGCCCGCATTCCAAGTCCTGTCCGACTGATCCCCAACACAGTTACTGCAGAAGCGTATTTGTCCGCGACGCTTCTGAACGCTCGCGGCGCTTGACTTCCGACAAGGTAACGCCATCCAGATCGCCAGTGATAAGCCAGGGCATTCCACGCACCACAATATTGAGTTGATTCGGCACTGAGGGAGTGTCGTGCCGGGTGTCTGCCCAGTCGCGACTGCCCCATGCGCGCTGGATCGCTTTACGTCCGGCTTCGCGGATCGAGACAGGGGCCGGGCTCTCTGCCGTTGTCTTGAAAGTTAACTGCCAATCCTCATCCGTGTGCGCGCTCCAGACTGCCCAGGTCTGCCGTCCAATGTCATCGCGAAATTTCAGCACCCATATATCGGGATCGCCCGTTTCGACGCGTCCGATAAAGCTGGCCTTTGACACGAGTCCTGCAATGTCGGCTAGCACGAAGTAAGCCGGCTTCGGCGTGAAGTCAGGCCGCACAAGACCAAAGTTATGTTCCACTTCACTCGCTTTCCAGCCGTCGTCTTGAAAGTCGTACCACCAGATGCCCTTCAAGAACGGCATGGTGCGGGCCAACAGGTACATTCTGGCAAGATAGGTGGCGGCAACATCCGGCGAAGTGCCGACGCGGTCGACTTGGGTCGGCCAGCCGGTTTCGGTGATATAGAACGGGACGGGACGCTGTTCGTGGTACTTTTGCAAGTCTGTCTCAAGCTGTTCCATCCACTCGGCCCATGCCTCCGGTCCGCGTGTACGGCCTGTTTCACTGAAGGCGTAAGTGTGAACCGAGACCGCGTCCATGAAGGGCAAGGTGTTTTGAGCCAGCACCCGATCCAGCCAGCCATTGCGAACACCGGCAGCCGTGGGGGCACCGGTACCGAGAACAACGATGGATGGGTCCACAGCTTTCATGCGCGGATAGACTGCTTTGACCAAGTTTGCGTAGTCGTCTGCCGACTGCATCAGCAGAGCGTAAAGCTCCGGGGCGGAGTCCCGCGTCTCAGCGCCGCCGATGTTAAGATCCCATTCGTTCCAGACCTCATACAGCTTTACCCGCCCTTTGTAGTGCTGCACCACAAACTCAGCGTAGCGGCAAAAAGCCTCGATCGCCTCGGGCGAGCGCGGCTTTTTCCCGCCGTCGTAGAACTTGTTCCCATAATCCAGAATAACCAGAGGCTGCACACCGGCCTTCAGCGCCTCATCGACGAAAGTGTCCAGAGCGGCAGGCATCTCAAGTTGACCACGGACTTTTTCGATTGCCTCCCATTGGATGTCGTCACGCACCGCAGTTGCGCCGACCTGCTTGATGACCGACAAGCTCTCTTTTAACTGTCTGTCACCGCCGGCAATATGCGTGCCGACACCCACGATGAATGAGTCTGCCGCAGGAACCTTCTCTGGCGCCTGGGCTGGCAGAGCCGCAGGCAACGTGGCCATCAGGCCCGCTAAAAAAACAAAACACCAATTACGCATGGAATTCTCCAATGGGACGTTCTTGCAATCAAACAGATCCGGTTACTAATCTTATCCCCCGCGCGCCGCTTCGAACTCGAACTCTTTGAAGACTGCCGGCGCCTTCCTTATGGAATGCCCAGGAATTTGTGGGTCTGAAGGCTCAATCGCCACTGCGGATGATCAAGGCAGTATTGCAGTGCAAACCCGGTATTCTCGGCACGCCTGGGCCCGTCCATCGGCTGTAGAAAGAAATGCCTGAAGCAAAGGCTTTCAAACACCCCAGGGTCTGCCCCAGCTTGAGGAAATACGAGCTTCAACTCGTCTCCGCTTCTCTGCACCAACTCCGCGCCGGCCTTGGGGCTGACGCAAATCCAATCCAATTCCTCCGGAGCCGCAACCGTCCCATTGGTCTCCACGGCAATTTCAAAATCGCGCGCGTGCAGCGCCTCAATGAGGTTCGCATCCATTTGCAACAAAGGCTCGCCGCCGGTGCAGACCACGAAGCGCTTCCCCATGCCAAAGTCCACCAACCCTGTGTCCCCGGGCCATTTCTTCTCGATCGCCGCTGCCAAAGCCTCTGCGGCTTCAAATCTTCCGCCGCCGGTTCCATCCACGCCCACAAAATCCGTGTCACAAAACCGGCAAATTGCCGTCTCCCTGTCCTTCTCCTGCCCCGACCAGAGATTGCAGCCGGCAAACCGGCAGAAGACGGCAGCGCGGCCCGCCTGAGCCCCTTCCCCTTGCAGGGTATAGAAGATTTCCTTCACCGCGTAGCTCATTCGGTAACCAGGCCTTCCCGATATCCCAACGGGTCGGCGATCCCGTTCTCCCGGAAGCCCTTCCGCCTCAGCAGACACGAGTCGCACTGCCCGCACGGTTCGCCGGTGGGCGAGGGATCGTAGCAACTGCTGGTCAGCCCGTAGTCCACGCCCAGTTCGATTCCTCTGGCGATTATCTCAGTCTTCGTCATCGCAATCAGCGGCGTATGAATCCTGAGCGCCTGTCGGCCTTCAACGCCGGCCTTGGTGGCCAGGTTGGCCATCTTCTCAAAGGCCTCAATGAACTCCGGACGGCAGTCGGGGTAGCCTGAGTAATCCAGCGCATTCACCCCGATGAAGATATCGCTTGATCCCAGCACCTCAGCCCAGGCCAGCGCAAACGATAGAAAGATCGTGTTGCGCGCCGGGACGTAGGTGATGGGAATGCCGTGCGCCATTTCGCCGATCGCCCGTCCCTTGGGAACATCAATATCGTCTGTAAGCGCCGAACCGCCGAAAATCCTGAGATCGATGGCCGCAATCCGGTGCTTCGCCACGCCGATGGATGCGGCAACCCTGCTGGCGGCCTTCAATTCAAAAACATGCCGTTGTCCGTAAGAGAACGACAGCGCATAAAGCTCGTACCCCTGACTCCTGGCAATGGCCAGCACGGTGGTGGAGTCCAAGCCACCGCTCAGCAGCACCACCGCTCTTTTCGGATTGATTTCCATGATTCCGCCTGTCCGTCTTTATCTGGAGTTTCCCGGCCGGCGTGCGAATTTCCGCCGTATGCCGCACCTATTTCAGACCCACGCCGCTGCCTATGTCCATCGAAGGCGGAATGGGATTGTCCTCGTCGATGTAGGCATCAATCATCTGGTCGAGCAGGCCCTTGGCTTCGAGAATGAACTCTATGGCGTCGCGCGCAGCGCCGTAGCCGCCGGGGTTGGGAGTGACATAGTGCGCCTCGGCCTTTACCCGGTCGCGGGCGTTGGCCACCGCAACCGCAAATCCGCATGCGCGCATCACCGGCAGGTCGATGACGTCGTCGCCCACGTAGGCGATTTCGTCCAGCGCCACACCTTCCTTTTCCATGATCTCGCGCACCGGCTTCATCTTGAAAGCCTGCCCCATGTAGACGAATTCGAGTTTCAAGTCGCGTGCTCGCGTGGCTACAGTTTCAGAGATGCGTTTGGTGATGATGCCGCATTTGATGCCGCCCAGCCGCGCCAACGAGATTCCAGCGCCATCATGCGCGCTGTAGCCCTTGGCCTCTACCATGGTGGTGGAGTGAACGCCGAAACCGATCTGGCCTTCCTTCTCGGCCAGCCCAGCTAAAGGTCTGCCGCCCCCAGGACTTGGGACCAGCCAGATGCCTCCGTCGGTCAGAACGCCATCGACGTCGAAAAGAACAATCTTGATTTTGCGTGCGCGGTCTTGCGCGGTGAGGGTCATGCCTCGATTTTACCCATTGCTCACGGCAACCATCCGCAAACTCTGACGGTTTACGAGAAAATGAAAGTACGAATGCAGATTTGCCTGCCGCGTCACTGCCACTGCCGCTACGGATTCGCGGGCCCAAGCGCCCCGGCCGTTGCCGCTGAAGCCCCGCCACCGGAAGACTTAGCTGGCTGAGCCGCCACAACTGGCTCTCGCACCAGCACCGCAAAACGCGGAAACGCAAAGCTTCCGCCCGCGTCGTCGATCACGTTCAACTGGCAAACGTAGGATCCCGGCTTCAGTCCGGCCATTGGCACATCCAGTTCGATGGCCACTGCGTCCCGCCCTTCCACATTGATCGCCCGCGCCTGCACCAGCGGCGTCTCGTAGACCTTTGTAGCCCCCTGAATGAGTTCGAGACTGCTCAGCAGGTTGATGCCCGGCTTGGTCCCCTTCGGTGCGTCGGCTTCCGGTTTCTGCCGCGCCGGACCATAGATCTCGTAGAGCAGGTAGAGATGCTGATCCTGACGGAAAACGTGGCTGATGTTGGGCACGTATTCCTCGCCGTTGCGCACTAGGGGGTCTTGCTTCTTGCTCGGCTGCCGCATTGAGGCCAGCACGATCGAACTCATCTTCAAGGGAGATTTCTTCATGTCCGGCAGCGTGATCTCCGCTTCAAACGAGCCCATGCGGCCTGTCTGGTTCTCGCGCACAACAAATTTCATCCGATACTTGCCCGGCGGCAGGTTGAAGCTGGTGGTGTACTGAATGTTCTTTTGCCGCGCCTGCAATGACTCGTCGAGATTCAGCTTCACTGTCTCGCGCGCATGACCGATGGGCCGTTTGAACTCGTCGATCACCGATCCAATAATGTCCAGCGTGGCCTTATCCTTATCTCCGCCCTTCACAAACGGAATCTGCGAACCGGGCACGATGAGCGAAACCGGCACGTAGAAGCGGTTCTCGTCCAAGCGGAAGTACATCGCGTCCATATAAACGGCCATGTCGGTGGCAGGCAGATCGCTGGCCAACTGCTCCTCAAGCTCGCGTTCGCGGTCTTCGTGGCCGGAGTGCTGGAAGTCTGCCGGCGCATAGTAGCCGGGGCGGTATTCCAGCTTCACTCCCGGCCGGTTCACCTTGATGGTCAGCTTGCGATACTTGCCGTCGCGCGCCGGGTTCGAACTACGAAATCCAATTGCGTAATACGCTGAAGTGTCCCGCTCCACCTGCGCAAACGCCGGAGCAAAATCATTGGAGTCAAAGAACGCCTTGCCGCCCGTATCGGTGGAGAGCGTAGCCATCACTTCCTGCGTGGCGAAGTTGGCATTCATATTGTTCAGCAGAGCGCCGCCGTTGTAAGCGCCGGTGCCGCGCAGGCTTCCGGTCGAGGCGTCGCCCAAAGGCGAAACAGCCTGCAGACCGCGCGTGTCAACACTGTAGATGGCCAGATTGGCCCGAACAGCCGCATTGATCGCGGCCCGCAGCGAAGCCTGATTCTCGATTCCATCGCGCGAGATGCCACCGGAAAAATAAAGCAACGACTTCTTCTCAGTGATTTTTTCGAGCGACTTCGCCACCGCCCGCAGCGCGAACAGTTCACGATCGGTGTTGATGTCGTTGTACTCGCTCTCGTCGGGCGTGTAGCCCGTCGTGTCTTCCACCTGATTCGAGTTCGCGGTGGCTCCCTCGGCAAAGCCCTGCCCCTCGGTGCCGTTATAGACGCCCACTTCGTTGATCAGAGCGTTCTTGTCCGCGGTAAAATCCTGGTCCACCTTAAGCGTGTCGCCGAGTGAAACCAGCGCCACCAGGTCGGCAGGCTGCATTTTCTTCTTGAGAAAATCCTGCGCCGCCTCAACGCTGCGGTCAACATCCTCCGGCTGCATTGAGGTCAGGTCGAAGAACATGACAATCAATCGATGGTTGCGCAGGTCCTCGGGCCGCGCCACCACGGCAGCCTTGCCGCTATTCACGGCGCCGCCCGCGGCCAATCCGCTCACCGTGGCCTCGTTCAACGGCGTTGCCATGTCAACACTCTCAAAGTCGAAGGTCGAAATCTGCTGTTGCTTGCCGTTCTCGTAGATGCTGAAGTCGCTCTGCTTGAGCCCAAGCACCAGTTCGCCGGTCTTCGCGTCGCGCGCCACCACGTTGGTCAGCACCAGCTCGCCGTTCATCTTCAGAATGTAGCCGCCCTGGACCGTCGTCGAGACCTGCGCGCCCGATGCCTGGCCGGAGTCCTGCGCAAGCGCCGGCTGCCCGCCCGCAAACCCAAGCGCCAGCACCGCAAGCCCCGCTCCGATTTTCCGCACCCAACCCGTCATGCATTCCCTTCCAACACAAGCTGTTTCGTTGCTGACTCACCCGCTTGCGGGCGCCCCAGGTCTCGATTGTGAAACCTGGGATCTCTAAAACCTGAATCGGGCTGTAAATTGAAACGACCGCATGGCGCCGACCGAAGTTACCTGCCCGAAAGGTGTAGCCGTGTTGTCCACCTGGCCTGAATACAGCGTGGTGTCAACGCCCGAGTACTGCACAGTGTTGAAGACGTTGTTGGCCGTACCGCGAAACTCCAGGCTGCGCGTTTCGCCCAGTGCCATCGTTTTCGAAAGCGACATATTGTTCTGGATGGTTCCCGGCCCTGGAATCGAATTGCGTGAGGCAGTGCCATACTGGCCCGCGGGCACGACAAACGCCGCGGTATTGAACCATTCATTCAGCGTGCCGCCGCCGGCGGTGAGCGAAACTCCTGGTACGCGATCGGGTCGCAGGGTGCCGGCCGTGCCACGCGCCACGTCGGCCACAGCCGCCTGATAACTCGGCGTAAGCGGTGTCCCGGTGGCAAACGTAAAGCTTCCAGAGACCGAGAACCCCTCCAGAATATGCGCGGCTGTGCCGCTGGTAGCCCAGGTCTTATCCTTGCCAAAGGGTAACTCGTAAAGATAAGTGCCACTTACTTTGTGGCGCTGGTCGAAACTCGAGTTACCTTCCTCGGCTCCGAGGTCCTGCCAGTTCTGCGCCACCACGGTCGAGGTGCCGCCTACTGAGCCCGCATCGTCGATCGAGTGCGAGTATTGGTAATTGGCGCCCAGTGCAATGCCTCCGGTAAGCCGTTTATTCACCCGCAGCGTTCCCGCGCTGAACTTCGAGAAAGCCGCCGCCTGTTCATAGTTGAAGACCAGGCCCGTAGGGTCGGTGTTGGGGCTGCTTACGCTTGGGCGCGGAGCTATGGTCGAGTCCAGATGATTGCCCTTTGACCCGTTATATCCAACATTCAAAACTACGCCCCAGGGCAGCGTCTTCTGCACGTCCAGGTTCCACGCCTGCACATAGGGCAGTTGATAGTGCGGATCAAGCGCGTAGTTGCCCGTGACTGCGGGCGAAGGAAATCCGCCGGCCAGCGAGAGGCAATCGGTGGTCGTGGATGCACATTGGTCCGATTCGTTGGTCTGCTCGTTGGCGAAGTGCGGCTCATGCGCCATGGTCGTGGCAAAGGCGGCGTACTGGCCCACGGTGTAGTTCATCCCAAAGCCTGCGCGCACCACGGTCTGCTTGGGCAGCCGAAGAGCTACGCCCAGCCGCGGGGCCAGCGCCAGGCGAAAGGGGTAAACCAGCGAATCCGGCAAACTTCCGCTGAAAGCCCCAACCCCGCCGGCCTGGACCTCGGATTCGCCGCTGAATTCTGCGCCGGGATTGGTATCCACGAAAGCCAGATGCCCGTATTTCTCTGTGTATGGCGCAAAGAACTCATAGCGCAGACCGTAACTCAGCGTCAGATTGGGGAATGCGCGCCAGTCGTCCTGGACATAGGCGTCCATCACGTTGTCGCGCAGGTAGCTTTTGGCCACCGCGGAGTCGATGCTGGTCTCCTGCGGCGCGCCCAGCAGAAAATCACCCAGCGACGACCCCGTGTAAAGCCCAGTGAAATAGAACGTCCCGGTTGAATTCGAGCCGCCCAGAAAATCCCTGTGGACACGGCGATAATCGCCTCCGAAACGCAGGTTGTGCTTGCCGTGAATCCAGCTGAACACCTCGGAAAGCGAGATGGTTTGGGACCCTGAGAAGTTTGGCTGCAGCTCGTTTAGTCCTGTAAAGTTGCTCAGCGTCACATTGGGCAGGCCATAGTTCAGCGGGCTGGAATTCAGCGCTGTGCCGTTCGGACCCAGAATGCCGTCCTGGGTGGCAATATCCAAGCCGTTGGTGAAAAAGTTCGTCGTCTGGCCGGTGCTGCGATTCCAACTGGCGTTGAAGATGTTGGTCATCTTCTTGTAGCCCACCGTGTACCCGGCCTGCACGGAGTTCGCATCCGACGCAGTCTTGCCGCCCAACTGCGGAAAGATGTTGATGTTGTCTGAGGCCGAGTGGCTCCAGTTGTAGTTGAAATTGATGCTCTGTCTCAGTCCTTGATTCTGATTCCTGCGTCCGCCTCCAAATCCTCCACGTCCTCCGCCACCGGGTAGCGTTGCGTTCTTCCCCAGGCTGCGCATGTAGCGAGCCCCGGCCTGCGTGGCGTTCGACTGCGCCGTTGTCAGCAGATGATAGTTCTGCGTGTCGCCAGGCAGATTCGGCTCAGGAAAGTACTGGAGCAGTTGCGTGGCAGCGGTGGTGGGCGTAATCGGCGCTGCAAGTCCGGGAATTTCGCCCGCCTTCTCCGCATCCGTGGGCACAGTTGCGTATTGGTCCGAGGGGTTCGAACTACGCGTGCCGGAGAGTGTAAGGAACATCGTGTCTTTGCCGCTCGGTTTGGTCAGCTTAGGAATGTATGGCGCACTCATGAACGTGATGCCGAAGCGGTTGCTCCCCGAGGGCGGCTGCTCCTGCGACTGCCCCCGTAGAGCAAATGGCTCCGCGTTAATCGCCGAGTTGCTGCCAATCCAGAAGACGGCTCCATGCGGCTGGCCGGGATCAAAGCCGCGGAAGTTGCCCCTTCCGCCTCCGCCGATGCCTCCGCCGCCAAAGCCGCCACCAAATCCCCCTCCACCGAAGCCCCCTCCGCCCAACGCGCCGGCAAAGATTCCGCCAGCACCCTGCCCACCGGACAAACCGCCCTGCGCGCGAACCGTCTCAATCGCGTCTCTGATCCGGTCCATGTCCATCCCGGCGATGGGGCTCACTTGACCCGACTGCCCGCTGATAGCCACCGAATCTCCGCCAAAGTCCGTGTTGGCCGCGATCGAGGGCAGCGCCGCTCCCGCTGCTCCCGCCGTTCCGTTCTGTGACTCGGTATCGGCGGCGAGCGCGCTCACCAGGCTCAGACTCTGAGCACCGTTACCTGCCAGTTGCCGAATCACGGCCTGCGAACCCTGCTGAGCTTCCTGGCTGTCCTCCTGTTGCTGCTGTTGCGCCGCTCGCGACGCCAGCACCAAGGCAAACGTTACCGTCTGGTCGTGGCTCGTTGCGTTCAGCACTGCCTCTTGCGATCCAACTGCAAATGCTGCAAACTGCGTCTTGACCACATACCGCCCGTTTTGCGGAATATTCATTGACCAAGCGCCAGTAATGTCCGTGGTGGTGGAATACCGCTTGCCGGTGAGTGTGTTTTGGGCGGTCACGGTCACCCCCGGCAGAGGGATGTTGCCGCTCTTGACCAGCCCGTGCAGCCTTCCGCCGCTCACGGCTGGGACGGGTGCGGCCGGCGTGGGCGTGGCGGGATCACTAGCGGGTGCGGCCTGATGCGCACTGGCTGGCGGCAAACTCAGGGGCGGGGTTGGCGCTGGAGCCTGTGCCCATGCCGCAAAGCCGCCAGCCGCAAGAATCCCCATTCCAACTCCCCACCGCATGGCTACTAGCCGCATTCAAGCCCCCTGGCATCTCGTTCCCTTGTTCAGTCAGACGCTTCACGCGCGTCGAAGGTTTACCTTCAAGGACGGTCATGAAGCCGGCGTAAACTCAGGCATGGACTCACGCATGGCCGTATCCTGTCCGTTTCATCTCCTCGAGATCGCCTCATCTGCATCTAAAACGCGGCTCGTGGAGGCGCGGGACCTGATGCTCGAATACGGCCGCTTTGTCATCGCCCTACCGGGCGCAGCCCGCTTTTGCTTCGGTTCATTGGAAGCGGAAGCCGCCAGGCGCAAGGCTGTCTTTCTCGACACCATACCGGCTTCGATGGGCACCGCCCATCGCATGCATTTGGGGCTGGGCTTTGAGCCCTGCGCCCAATACAATGACAATCCGGTGGAAGGACTCGCGTATCTCAGGAGAAACCTGTAGCCCGGCGCCCTTTCCCGCACAGGAATCCGTCTCAGAATTGAGGTCCAACCCATGAAGACTCTGCGTCCCATCCTCTGCGCAGCACTCGTGCTGGCTCTCGCCACTGTCACCCCCCAATCCCGCGCTCAACAGCCGGTGACCTTTCCCAGCGGCGACTCGACCGCCCAGGGCTTTCTCTACCTGCCTCACGGCGCCGGACCTCATCCGGCCCTCATCGTGATCCACGAGTGGTGGGGCCTCAACGACTGGATCAAGCGGGAATCGGCCGGTTACGCGGCCAAGGGCTACGTGGCGCTGGCCGTCGATCTCTATCGCGGCAAGGTGGCCACCACGCCCGATCTGGCCCACGAGCTTTCTCGCGGCCTGCCCCAGGATCAGGGCGTGCGCGACCTTACTTCGGCCGTGAACTATCTCCGCAGCCGCAAGGATGTAAAACGCGATCGGATCGGCGCTGTCGGCTGGTGCATGGGCGGCGGTTTTGCGCTGCAACTGGCCATCGCATCGCCCACCCTCAAGGCCGTGGCCATCAATTACGGCTCTCTGGCCACCGACAAGAACGCGCTGTCCCGCATCCACGCCGCCGTGCTGGGCAACTTCGGCGGCCAGGACCAAGGCATTCCCCCTGATGCGGTCCACGCCTTTGAGGCCACCATGCAGTCGCTGGGCAAGCCCGTTGACGCCAAAATCTATCCTGATGCCGGCCACGCCTTCGAGAATCCCAATAACCAGACCGGCTACCGGCCCGCCGACGCCGCTGATGCACTGGCTCGCGTGGACCGCTTCTTCGCGGAACAACTGGGACATTGAGGTTGGAAATGGTCCGCCTGCGCTGAGTGGACTCGGCAATACCGAATCAACTGGCAGACCCAATGACCTCAGTCACCGGAGGCAGGTGACGAAGGTGCTTGCATTCGCGCGCGGCACATGTTAACTATTAAGCCAATAATATTTTGATTGCTGCCCCGCAAGTAAACCATGGCAGGCATCGGATAGGAATTCACTGACCATGAAGATCGGCACTATAATACGCGCTCACCGGCTTCAAAAAGGGTTGTCTCAAGGGGATATCGAAAAGAAAACCGGCCTTCTACGCTGCTACCTCTCGCGCGTGGAAAACGGTCATACCGTCCCCTCGCTGGATACATTGTCAAAGATTGCCATCGCGCTCGATCTACCCATCGCACAGTTCTTTGCCGACGACTCTCTAGGATCCCAGGTCAACTCCCAGACCCTTTCCGACGAGGAACTGCGTTTTCTCAGCCAGATCCGCCGCTACTCCTCCAACCTGAACGAGAGCGACCGCAAGCTGTTGCTGGCCATGGTAAAGAAGTTCGCCGCCACGGCAAACCGCTAACATCTGGTCGCCCCGGGGCCTGTTACCCCAACCGGGTCCTAAACGTCGTTGCCCAGGTGGAAGATCGGTTCCACTCCGTGGCCGCCGCTGAGCAGGGCCTGCTCTTCGTGCGCTTCCAGCGGCTTATAGTTCTGCGCAACATCCATCGCCAGCCTGAAGTAGCGCTCGTCTCCGGGCGGAATGGCTGCCGTAATGGGATGGCCGAGAGTCCAGCGCAGCCCCAGCGATGCCTCCTGAGGAAAACTGGCAGGCTGATACCAGCACTTGGGCTGGGGATGATTCGGTCTCTGATCGGCAGCCCAAACCGTCTTCGCCATCCCCTTCAGCGCCAGGATGCCCATCTTCTTTTCCTGCGCGCGTTTCAGAATCTGTGGGCCAAAGTTGGCCTGGGAAAACAGCACCCAATTCAAAGGGAACAGAACCGTGTCGAAGTTGTATCGGTCAATGGCCGCAAGCGCGGTCTCCACCGAATGAACAGAGAAGCCTATATAGCGGATCTTCCCTTCTTTCCTGGCGGCTTCCATTGTCTCGATCGCACCGCCCGGACCCAGCACCTTGTCCAGATCGGTCATCTTAGTCAGCGCGTGAAGCTGGTAAAGGTCCAGGTGATCGGTCTTGAGCAACTTGAGAGACTGCTCGAGATCCGCGCGTGAGTCGTCCTTCATTCTGCCGTCAGTCTTGCAGGCCAGAAAGCACTTGTTCCTTTGGGGAACCAGAGCTGGTCCGAGTCGCTCCTGCGCATTGCCGTAGCTGGGCGCCACGTCAAAGTAGTTGATGCCCCGGTCCACGGCTTCGGCGACAATGTTCGCGGCCGCAGCGGTCTCCTCGTTCATCACCAAGATTCCGCCAAAGCCAATAATGGAGAGCTGCTCCCCCGTCTTACCCAAGGTGCGGCGCGCAATGGGGTTGGCCGGCTTTGCCGGAGACGCGTTCATTTGGCCGGTGGATGCTACGGCTGCGGCGGTGATGGCAACTTGTTTCAAAAATTCGCGGCGCTTCATGGTCTTCCTCCAGTGGGTGGAATGAGACGGTCAGCGTACACCGACATTTTTGCACGAATCTGTTGAGGCAACGAGTTCGACGAGGCCGAAGCCGCTCACCCCGGCAACTGGGCCAGATAGAACCCAAACAGCACCAGCACCCCCACCACCATCCCCACTGCGATGCGGAGACGCAGCGTGAACAGCTCGCGGTGTGAGCCGATGCGGGGGACGAGCGGGGCCGCGAACAGAAGTCCACAGGCAAATCCGCCCAGGTGGGCCATGTTGTCGATGCGCAGCCCGGAACCGATCACCTGGGTACCAAAACTGATTGAGAAGCCAAGCACCAGGTTGAGCGCGGCAAAATAGATCACCGACTTGCGCAGCCTTTTCAGTTCCTGCGGTGGCACCGGCAGCCGATGCGATTTGAGCAGCACGATCAGCGCTCCGGCAATCCCGAAAACAGCGCCAGAAGCTCCCGCACCAACCGAAAAGACGCGCGGGTCGTGGTATTTCATCCAGTCCGAGTAGGACATCGACCAGTTGACGAAGGTTGAAAGCAGGTTGCCAGCCGCGCCAGTGAGAATGTAGACCGCCAGCACGCCCACCGAACCCAGCAGCGGCTCCGCCAGCAAGCTCAGATTCCACAGGCACCACATGTTGGTAAGCAGGTGAAGGATGCCCACGTGCACAAACATGGCGGTGACAATGCGCCACCACTGGCCGCCGATCAGCACCGCCCCTGCATTGTCGGCGCCCCAGTACATCAGTTGGTCGGTGTTAGGGCTGCCCACGCTCACCCCGTGCACCGCCATGGCCAGAAAGACCGCGCAGTTGATGCCCACCAGCAGATACGTGGCCGGCGCAGCCGCCCACGACGGCCGCTCCCGGCGAACGGGCCGCGGCATATTCCCGTCATTCGGCGGCAGAATCTCCGGCTCAAACCGGGGGCTGCCAGAAACGGGTTCTTGTCCAGAAGGTGGAGGAACGGGGGAGTAACTGCCCATCCCCTAACTCTAAAGCATTTTCAAAGACTCCGTAGTCTGAAGCTTTGGGTAACAAAACGCCGTCAGCCGCCGTACCATCATCCGGTGCGGGATTCGATCCTGCAATTCGATGTACTCTGGAGCTTGGTCTCCGGCCGCCCGCTTCGGCGAGAGCGCCTACGGGTCTGCGCGGAACCAGCAAAGGAGTCTGACTGTGAGCCAAGACACGAATACGGCTAAGAGAATCCGGCGCGCCCTGCTGAGCGTTACCGACAAGACCGGCCTGGTGGAGTTTGCTCAGGTGCTGGCCGACTTTGGCGTCGAACTGGTCTCCACCGGCGGAACCGCTCGCACCCTGCGCGATGCCGGCCTGGCCGTGAAGGACATCAGCGACCTCACCGGCTTTCCCGAGATGCTGAACGGCCGCGTCAAGACCCTCCACCCCCGCGTCCACGGCGGTCTGCTCTACATTCGCGGCAACGCTGAGCATGAGGCAGCCGTCGCCGCCCACGGCATTGAGCCGATTGACATGGTGGTCGTCAACCTTTACGCCTTCGAGAAGACCGCAGCCCAACCCGGCGTGGCTTTCGGCCATATGATCGAAAACATCGACATCGGCGGCCCCTCCATGGTTCGCTCCGCCGCCAAGAACTTTGAAGATGTCGCCATCGTTACCCGCGTGGCCGATTATCCGGCTCTGATCGAAGAACTGAAAGGCGCCCAAGGCGCACTCAGTCGCGAAACCCGCTGGCGGCTGGCCAAACAGGCCTTCGCGCTCACCGCCGCCTACGATTCGGCCATCGCCAACACCCTGGATCGAATTGCGGAAGCTCCCGCTCCCGAGAGTCCCGCAGCGCCGGATCTGGCAAGCTTTCCCACCACGCTTCGCATCAACTTCTCCCTTGCACAGTCCCTCCGCTACGGTGAAAATCCCCACCAGCGCGCCGCCCTTTACGCCGACGAAACCGGTCTTGGCATCGCCGGCGCTCACCAGCTTCAGGGCAAAGAACTCAGCTTCAACAACCTCGTGGATCTGGACGCCTGCTGGGAACTGGCGCAGGAGTTTGAAGAGCCTGCGGTGATCATCGTCAAACACACCAACCCCTGCGGCGCAGCCACCGGATCGAACCTCCTCGACACCTACCAAAAGGCCCTGGCCTGCGACCCCATCTCAGCCTTCGGCGGCGTCATCGGCATCAACCGGACTGTGGATGGGGATGCCGCAGCCGAAATCGCCAAGCTCTTCGTCGAAGCCATCGCCGCGCCGGCCTTCACTTCCGAAGCACGCGAGCGCTTCGCCGCCAAGAAGAATCTGCGCCTGGTCGAAGTCCAAGCCGCGCCTCCGCGCCCCGTGGTCAAGCATGTCTCCGGCGGTCTCTTGCTTCAGGACGCCGACACCGCCCGCGTCAACGAGTCAGAGCTGAAAGTGGTCACCTGGCGTCCGCCCACAGCCGAGGAACTGCGCAGCCTGTTGTTTGCCTGGCGCGTGGCCAAACACGTTAAATCCAATGCAATTGTTTATGCCCGCGACAGCCAGACCCTCGGCGTCGGCGCCGGCCAGATGAGCCGCGTGGACGCCGCCCGTTTCGGCGCCATAAAAGCCGTCCTGCCGCTGGCCGGCTCAGTTGCTGCCTCCGATGCCTTTTTCCCGTTTCCTGACGGCCTTGAAGCGGTTGCCCAGGCTGGCGCAACCGCCGTTATCCAGCCCGGCGGCTCAGTGAAAGACCAGGACGTTATCGCCGCCGCCGACCGCCTCGGCCTGGCCATGGTCTTCACCGGAATTCGGCATTTCCGACACTGAGGCCACCCGGCCATTCAGTCCGGCGAAAGGAAGCTTTGACTCCCTCCACCTTGCACGAGCACGGCTGGCTATCCGGCGATCCGCAGCTTTGGCGCCAGCCTGTCCCTTGCGATCGTGACGAAAATCCTGCAATCCTCCGCGTTTTTGAGACCAATCCCGCGTAAAATCGTCTTTACAGTAGGCAGAGCTGCTCCTACCGGCTGCCTGTGATGCCTTATTTGTCTTTCGGCACGGGTTTCCCCTCGGCCGCCTGGCTCATAAGGCACGGAATCCCCTGGATGATGAAACTAAAATTTCGATCCTTGCCCCTCTGGTTTTCGATTTCCGCCGCATCCGTCTTTATGCTGCAGGCGTCGCACGCCTTTGCCCAGATAGAGCCCGGAAGCACGCTGCCTGAAACCACTGCACCGAGCAAGGCGCCAAAAACCCCGTCCCAGGCCAATCCCGCGCCCGCCGAGAGCGCAGTGCAGCCGCCCAACCGCGCCGCTGCCTATTATCATCTCGCCCTGGCCAACACCTACGAGGAAGAGGCCGTCGAATTGGGGCGCCCGGAACTCGTCACCCGCGCCATCGAGGAATATAAGCTCGCGCTCAATGCTGATCCCGCTTCCCCGCAGTTGAACGACGGGCTCGCCGATCTCTATTTCCGCACCGGCCGTTGGCACGATGCCGAAGTCGCGGCGAGGGGCTTGCTCAAGAACTCCCCCAACGACATTGACGCGCACAGAATGTTGGGGCGCATCTACCTCCGCCAGCTTGGCGACGGCCAGAACCCCGTATCCTCCGCCTCGCCCTCCGGCAATGTACTCGATCAGGCCATCGCCGAGTTCGAGAAGATCGTGGTCTTGCAACCCAAGAGCGTCGAAGACCGCATGGTCCTCGGCCAGCTTTATACCGTAAAGCACCAAGCTGAAAAGGCAGAGAACCAGTTCAAGGCCGCACAGGCCATTGAGCCCGAGTCGGAAGAAGTGGTGCTCAACCTCGCGCGCCTCTACGCCGAGAGTGGCGACGTCAAGAACGCCGTTAAGGTAATTGAGGCTGTTCCGATAGCCGACCGTACTCCCAAGATGGAGTTCGCCCTGGGCGCGGCCTATGACCAGTTGAAACAGGCCAAGGACGCCATCTCCGCCTACCAGCGTGCCGCCGATATGGACCCAGGTGACGTACAGACACTCGATGCGCTGGCCCAGGCCCTGCTTAACGACAACCAGCTCGACGAGGCGCTCAAGCAATTCAAGCAGCTTTCCGAGGCCGATCCTGAGAATGTCGAGGCGCTCGTCCACATCGGCGATATCCAGCGCCGCCAGGGAAAGTATGAGGATGCCCTCGTCACCATTCGCAAAGCCCGCAAGAAGGATCCAGCGTCTCTGGAAGCCGGCTATAACGAAGGGCTGCTTCTGGATGTGCTGGGTCGCCTGGACGAAGCCTCCCAGACCTATGAGAAGATGGTCGACCTGACCTCCCATGCCAACGGCGCCTACACTGCCGAAGAAAAAAATAGCCGCAGCATCTTCCTGGAGCGGCTGGCAGGCGTTTATCAGGAGCAAAACAAGGTCGATCAGGCCATCGCCACCTACCAGAAGATGATCGATCTTGGTGGCGATGCGGCCGTGCGCGGCTTCGAAGGCCAGGTGGAAACCTACGGCGAAGCCAAAATGTTCGATCGTGCCGTCGAGGTCTCCCGCAAGGCCGTTGAAGCCAACCCTAAAGCGCAGGAACTTCAGCTGATGTTCGCTGGCGCCCTGGTGGAAGCGGGCAAGACCGAAGAAGGCCTGACACTGGCCAAAGGACTGCTCGACAACTCGGATAAGGATCGCCTGGTGTGGCTGAGGCTAGGCCAGTTCTATACCCAGATGCACCGCTGGAAGGACGCCGACGAGGCATACACCAAGGCCGCTGCTCTCACCACCAGAAATGAAGACCGCACTTACCTGCTCTTCCTCAAGGGCGCTCTCGCTGAGCGCCAGAAACACTATGAGCCGGCCGAGCAGTTCTTTCGCCAGGCTCTGGATCTGGACCCCTCCAGCGCCATGACCCTCAACTACCTCGGCTACATGCTCGCCGACAAGGGAATCCGGTTGCCCGAGGCCCTCAAGCTCATTCGCAAAGCCGTCGAACTTGAGCCCATGAACGGCGCCTATCTCGATTCCCTCGGTTGGGTCTACTTCAAGCTGGGACAGTACGAATTGGCCGAGGAGAATCTGCGCCAAGCCGTTGATCGCGACCAGACAGACCCCACCGTGCACGACCATCTGGGCGACCTCTACGAGAAGACAGGCCGCATTCGCCTGGCCGCTGCGCAGTGGGAACTCTCGCTTTCTGAGTACTCGAAGTCCGCCGCAGCCGACGTGGAGCCCGGCGACGTAGCCAAGGTGCAGCGCAAGCTGGAAAACGCCCGCGTCAAGCTGGCCAAACAGGATAGTGCAGCCGGTCAACCCAAACCGGAATAGCCCACGCCACTCGGCAAGCGGTCAAAGAGCTGATTGGAGGCTTGGATTGGGGTAATAGCCCAAACCGGGCTCCCTTACCGCTCCGCTCTAGAAGCCGCAGTTACTGCTTGGTATCGAGTGGGTGCTGCGAGTCCTCGAAGAACTGGTTTTGCAGCTTGAGGCTTTCCTGGTCGGCCTTGATCGCCTTGATCGCTTCGGCAATCTGGCGAGACCATTCCTTCTGTTCGAATTCCCCAAGCTCCTTGTTCCCTGCCGCACCTTCCCCTGAATAGTGATTCGGGAAACGCGCATACCACCAGATCCCCGTATATACGCTGTCCGGCAGTGACTGCCGTTTCTGGTCTGCTCCCGATTCCGCGGTCGCACGGTCTATGTGGACCAGGTCCGGTCGCGCAATCAGCATCAGCGAAGTCTCCGATTCGCCTGCGTGCATGTCCAACTGAGTCTTTTTGGCCGGGCGCCCCGGCACGTTCTGGTCAATGAGTCCAAAAACGTAAACCACGTAGTCGCGCGGGGTAGCCAGTTGTGCCTGCGCGAACAGCGGCAGTAGGTGGTTGTTTCCGCCGTGGCCATTCACAATGATCACCTTCTTGCAACCATTGCGCGCCATCTCCTTGACCGTCTCCTGCAACAACGTCAATTGCGTGGCCAAGCTGTAGGCCACGGTTCCGGGCTGTTGCTGCGCCTCGAATATCTGACCGAAATAATACTCGGGAAAGACGACCGCATACTCCTGCCGCACCGCATTCAATACGGCGAACCGGACATCCAGAAGGTCCGTGCCCAGCGGCAGGTGCGCCCCGTGTTTCTCGATAATGCCGAATGGCAAAACACAGACCCCTTGCGACTGGTGAATTGCCTCGATAAAATCCGGTCCGGTCAGTTCCTCCCACTTAGGAGAGAGGCTCGACTGACACAGGCAAACCTCCGCGCAGAGAAGAAATGACAGCGAGAGAACAATGCTGCGTTGGTTTCTCATCGTGATATCCCCTTTGGCCCGCGAGAGGTTGGAATATTCCACTCGCGGGCAATCCATCGTCCAGGGACCAAGTTCCCAGAGTGGCACAATGCCTCTGTCCTTACGGCTGCCGGATGACTTAGGGCACCCGCAGCCAGTCTATTTCGTCCCCTCTGCCGCCGAAGCAATGTACAGATCCACGTTGCTTTGGTCCACCAGCGAGGTGCCAGTATCCACAAATGTGGGGTATGGCGCAAACGAGTCCGCGCTGTAGTCCTTGTTCAGTTGCTTGGGGGGCGCATGAAACACCTCGTCCAGCCCCTTCAACCCTATGTAGCCCATGGTGAAGGGCTTCTGCGCAATCGTCGCATCGATGTTTCCTGCCTTGATGCCGTCCAGCGTATCCTGGCTCACGTCCCACGCCACCAACTCCCGGCCGCCGCCCGACCGCTTGATCGCATCGGCCACCAACTTGCCCGACGCCGACTCCAGGCAAACAAAGGCATCGATCTTCTTCGGGCCGGTCAGAGCCATGTACTCCTGGGTCTTGTCGAACGCGGTGCGCACATCCGCCTCGATGTCCACCACGTCCACGATTTTGATCTCCGGCCGGCTGGCAAACACATCTTTGAATCCCTTCAGCCGCTCATCCGTGTTCGGCTGACCGGAGAGCGTGAAGAACACCACGTTCCCCTTGCCGCCAAGCTTCTGGATCACTCGTCGTCCGCCCAGCCGTCCGGCCTCCAGATTGTTGGTTCCTATGAAATAAAGTCTGCGGCTCCCCGCGGCATCGGAGTCCATGGTGATCACGGGAATGCCGGCGTTCACTGCCGCATTGATCTCCGGCTGCAGCACGGCAGCGTCGGCTACTGAGATCAGGATGCCCGCCGGCTTGGCAGAAATCGCTTTTTGCAGTGCGGCTGCCTCGGCTTGCGGATCGTGGCCGTCGGGCCCCTCCACCCTTGCTGTCACTTTGTATTGCGCCGCCGCCTGTTTGAATCCAGCGGCCGCGGTCTGCCAGTAGGGCAACGCCGAATCCGCAGAAATCAGGTAGTAAATCTCTTTGGTCGAGTGCCTTTCACCGCACCCCGACATAAACGCGACTCCCAGCCCCAGCATGGCCAACGCAGTCGTCTTCATAGCTTTCATGCTCACCTCCCAAATAAGATGCCAGAATGTGAAATATTCCCGGCTGCGGCGCCAAATTCGAACACGCGCCAGATCCTAAAAAAGCCCGGCAGGATGGTACTCCCGCATCACTTGCGTTGTCCAATCCCGACGATAGAAAACGTTATAACACTCACCCAACTGCAACGATGGTGATTCTCCGCACGTTCGAGCAGTTCCGCAATGTACGTGCCTTTCCCGGTCCAGTGCAAAGTGGCATTTTTCCACCTCTGAACGAAGACCTGTCCGTGGGGACGCCAAAACAAAAAATGCTACTGAACTCCGATAGCTTCGGGGAACAGTCATTGTGGAACAGCTATAGTCCCCCCTGCGCACTTGTCCCCATCTGCGGTATAACCAAGACCAGAACTCTTGCGCTGCGCATCGAACATGGCCATGGAAACCAAATCACTTGCGAAACTCCCCCCGGGGATTGCCGTCGATGGAAAAATAGACGGTGAACTTACCGGCCGCGCCCACTCCGAGCCGCCACATTCCTATCGCACGCCCTTCGCTCGCGACGCTGCTCGGATTCTCCACGCACGCGCCTTTCGCCGCCTGGCCGGGAAGACCCAGGTTTTCGCTCGCCTGCCCGCCGACTCCCCCTCAGACCACTTCCGCAGCCGCCTCACCCACACCCTTGAAGTCACCCAGATCGCGCGCACACTGGCCGCGGCTCTGGGCCTCAACGCCGAACTGACCGAGGCGCTCGCCCTGGCTCACGACATCGGCCATCCGCCCTTCGGCCACACCGGCGAGAAGGCTCTTGACGAATCCCTGCGCGGCTTCGGACTGATCTTCGACCACAATTTACATGCCCTGCGGATCGTCACCTGGTTCGAGGAGCGCTACGTCGCTTTTCGCGGCCTCAATCTGACCCTTGGTCTAAGGGAGGGCATCGTCAAGCACTCCCGCGATTACTCCCCCGCCGCCCACCCCGAGTTGGCCGAATATTTTCTCGACAGGTTCCCGCCACTCGAAGCCCAGCTTATCGATTTGGCCGACGAGATTGCCTACCTCACCGCCGATCTGGACGATGGCCTAGAATCCGGCATCCTCACGCTAGCGCAGGTCCGCGATGGCGTATCTCTCTTCCGCGGCTTCCATGACGCCGTAATCAGCGAATACCCTGCCGCGCCTCCCAAACTGGCAGCTAGCGAGACGCTAAGGCACGTGCTGAACGCACTGGTAACTGATTTGCTGAATGAAGTGTGTGTCCGGGTTTCCGCGCTCGGCGCCACCACTCTAGCCGATATCCGCCACGCCCCAAGCCGGCTGGCATCCCTAAGCCCGCAAATGGAAGCTGCCCGCACCGCCGCCAAGGAATTTCTTTACGCCAGTCTCTACAACTCCCCCGTCATGGAGGACTCGCACGCCCACGCCACCGAGATCGTCCAGGGACTGTTTGCCGCCCTCATCGCCGACCCCACCCAGCTACCAGAAGACCACCAGACGCAAATCCCCACCCAAGGTCTGGCCCGCACCGTAGCCGACTACATCGCAGGCATGACCGACGGCTACATCGAGCAGGCATGGTCCCGCTACGCCGGGCGGTGACCGCGCCAAGTTTCCACCTTGCTATTGACGTGGTGCGGGATTAAGGCCCTCAACGGGATTAGGAATGCAAAATGAACGTGTCTCGATCCATTGATCTTCACGACTGCACTGTACAGGAGGCTATAAGCAAGTTCCTTGATTTCTACAACACCTGTGTGCGAAGCGGCTACCGCGGCCGCATCGAGGTAATCCATGGGTATGGATCAACCGGGGTCGGCGGAATCATAAAGCAAGAACTCAGGAAGTACTTAGCGGCCAATACGGAAAGAATCGAGCAGTTCATCGCGGGAGACCTCGTAGGAAACCCCGGGGTCACCATTCTTTACCCGAAGAGGACCTTGAAGGCGTCGCCGCAAGGCCAAGGATCAGTGCCGCTCCTCAATGCGGCACAAAAAGCAATTCAAAGACTCTGCGTTACGCCGAAAGTTAAAGAGCGGATTTTAACCAAGCTCCGGGGGCGTTTCGGCGATCGAGTCTTGCTGGCTGAAATTGGCAGCATGGTGCAGAGCGGCGCTCTTGAAGCGATAAAGACCGGAGATGGCACAGTCCTTTACAAGGCTGCGTCAAAATCAGAATAGGAATGCCCGGCTGTATTCCTCCGCCTCGCGGAGGTACGGGACTTTGAATGCTGCCATGCGGTCCATCAGCGCCGTGGGAGTTCTATACCCGCAGCTCTTACTGCACCGTCCCCTGCGGCCTCAGCCTGCGCAAATCCAGCGCGCACTCCACCGCATTCTGCGCATTCAGCCGTAAATTGTCTGATGCCGCCCACAGCCACAATCGCGAAATCTCATTCGTATTCCGCGCGCCTGCGAGTTCCGGCCGCAGCCGCACGAGCACATCATTTTGTCCAGTAGCGGCCAAGTTCGACGGCGAATCTGTATCTTCCAGCACCAGGTCAACGTGTTCCCCGCTCAGAGCCTCTTCCAAAGCGGAAATCTCCACCGCCCTCTCCAGATCTACGGCAATCGAAAACGTATGCCCGTGAAACACAGGCGCATGGATCACCTGCAACGCCAGCATCGGCCAGCGTCCGCCGGCCAACGCGTCATAGTGGCGGCGAATCCGCGCCTCCACCGCGGTCAGGCTGGCGGTTGCGCCTTCCCCCAGCCCGCCCAGCAGGTTATAAGCCGCCTGCGTGTCGTAAATTGCGCGCGGCATGCCTTGGAAGCTGAGCAAACTCACCGTCTGCTGGTGTAGCTCGTCCATCGCAACCCGGCCAAATTCGCTGGCCGGCGCCAGCAGCGTGGCAGCGGCAAACCGCACCGGCGCGGCCAGTTGCAGCCGTTCCAGCACCAGCGCCAGCGCCAATGCCGCAGGGTGCGCCGGAACCACGGCGGGCGTAAACAAGTCAGGCGTCATTGCTTCCGAACCGAGCCACGGAGCCCGCACCAGCACCCCCGGCTCCTGGTCCAGCGCGCCGGAAAGGTCCAGCACCGTCGAGCCGGACCGGAGCGCCTGCCGCCAGTGCTTGCGCGTCAGGTCAACCGTGCCGCAGAAAAACGTAAAGTCCACGCGCTCAAACGCATCCGCTTCGATGCCCTGGACGAATGTGACTTCGTCTCCTACCTGGTCCAACTGGCCCTTCGCCTGGTCGTCGTCCAGCAGAATAAAGTTGGCCGCCGCCAGTGGCGACTCCGATAAGGCTTCCTTCATCTCGCGGCCCACCAGGGTAGAGGCTCCGGCAATAGCGATCTTGTACACAGGCGTCCTTTATGGGTTGGAAAGGTTACGAGGGCCTCAATGGATCGGGTTGTGCCGTTGCTTCGGTGACAGGTGGGTCCGTCGGCCTTCTACGGCGCCGGCGCGACCACGAGTACGCCGCCCGCGCCCAGAGCCCTGAGAACATGTAAATCAGCGCCATCGAAAAAAGTACCACTCGGGAATACTCGATGATGGGGTACAACACCACCGCCAGCAGGAACAGCAACTGAAAGGGATGACTGCGGGAAAAGTTGATCTCCTTGCCCGACCAGAAACGCCATGTGCTCACCATCAGGAATCCGCTCAGCCCCACCAGGATCAACCATGGAATCGAAACCCACCACCACCAGTCCTCAATGGGAATGCCGTAGCACAAATGCACCGTAGAAGCCAGCAGTCCCGCCGCCGCCGGAATCGGCATGCCCACAAAGTATTTGCGCCCCGGCCGCCCCGGATTTCGTGGCTGCGCATCGTGCGAGATATTGAAACGCGCCAGTCGCGACACCCCGCCGATCAAAAACAGGAAACAGATAAATGCCCCGGCCTGATGGAGATGCTGCAGCAACTTGGGGTTGATTGAATCCGGCAGGAAATGAAATCCCCAGATCAGCGCCAGCAGGCTCGGCGCCACTCCAAACGTAATCGCATCGGCAAGCGAATCCAGCTCTTTGCCAAACTCGCTCGTGGTATTGGTCATCCGCGCGATACGCCCATCCAGAGCATCGAACGGAATGGCAAAAATGATGGCAATAGCCGCCCAGTCCAAATGCGTCTGCGCGTCGCCAATGCCGCTGATCGCCTTGATGGTCTCGGTGATGGAAAAATAGCCGGCTGCAATGTTGCCCACTGTAAACAGCGAAGGCAGCAGATACATACCGCGCCGCAGCTGTGCTTTTGCGTTGGCCCTGGCCAGAGCTGGATCGCGGCCGTTCATAGCCCTGCTCCGTCGCCCATTGCTGCCAACACGCTCGATCCGCCCTTCACTCGCTCACCTACCTTCACCCGCAACGTCGCTTCGGCTGGCAACAGCACATCCACCCTGGAGCCGAACTTGATCAGCCCCACACGCTGGCCGCGCTCTACCGTGTCGCCCTCGCGTGGATCGAAGACGATCCGCCGCGCAAGCAGGCCGGCAATCTGCTTGAAGGTGACCTCAATCCCTTCGCCCCGCACAGTCACCACGTTCTGCTCATTGTGGTCTGCCGAGGCCGGATTCATCGCGTTCAGATACTGGCCTTTGTGGTAACGCACACCTGTGAGCACGCCGCCGATGGGCGAACGATTCACATGCACGTCAAAAACGCTGAGGAAGATGCTGATCCGCTGCCGGGGCCCCTCTGGAGTGGCTATGGTCGCCGTTTCGGTCACCAGCCCGTCTCCTGGAGACACAATCAAACCGTCGCCAGCCGGAACCGTCCGCTGCGGATCGCGGAAGAACCACAGAAAAAACGCCGCCAATACCAGCGGCGCAATGCCCCACCACCAGTTGCCCGTGGCCCACGCCAGCGCAACCGCCACCGCGAGCAAGCTCAAACCGTAGATGTAACCGTCACGAACCATCGTCCCCAACGATTATACGGTGATCCTGCTAGTCGGTCGCCTGTACTCAGCGCGCATAATCCGCACACGACCCGCGGTGAGGCCGCCCGGGCACCGCACTTGCCAAATTGCCTGCAAAAACTGTAGCCGAAAAACCTTAAGCCACCGCCGGCGACCGCCGCTCCAGCGCAAAGATCAGGTCTTTGGCATGCAGCTTCAGTTTCTTCAGCCGTACTTCTTCAAGCTGTTCGTCTTCGGAGAGATAGGGCTTTTGAAGAAGTTCTTCCAGCCGCTGAGCGTAGCGATGATGTTCGGCATGCAGGCGATGAATCTCTTCGCTCAGCGTCGGATCCAATACTTCGTCCATCAAGCACCTCCGGTAGTCCCAATCGAATATGTGTTACAGAACATTTACATATACCCCCGCAGCCACGCAACCCGCAAGATGGAAACCCCGAGAAATCGAATGAAAGTTATCTGAAGCTGTGGATTTCTGTGGCAAAACCGGACAGGCGCGCCGAGGATCGCATCGTGCCGCATTTGGAACCAGCCAACGGCGGTTAGTTAAGCCGCAGCCCCAGAAGAAGCGCATCTTCAACCGGATCAACATAATAGCGTGGTCTGCGCCCGGTCTCAACGAACTTAAGAGAATGATAAAAGGCCAGCGCCCGATGGTTTGACGCGCGCACCTCCAGAGAGACGTCCTTCACCCTCGCCGCGCTCAGTTCCTGAGCCATCGCGGCGAACAACCGCCGGCCCACGCCGCCTCGCTGGCTCCCCGAGGCAACCGCAATCGTCTCCAGCTCAGCCTCCGGCGCCAGCAGGCTAGCCACCGCAAAGCCCAGAACAGTCCCGGCCTGGGACGCTGTCGCGACCAGCGCAATCCTCTGCAGAACGCCTTGCGGAGCCAGCGCGGCAAGGTAGGCCGCCGCCGGCCAGTGCGGCGCGTCCTTCAGGCTCAGCGCAATCTCCATCACCCGGTCTACGTCCGCCGGCGTCATGCGCCGAATCTGCAACTCCGCAGCAGAAATCTTCATGCGCCTTGGAGCCCCGCCGCAGCCGCCTCGCCAAAGATTTCCGCATCGGAACGCCGCAGGTAATGACCGTCGAGCAGCGCTACATCAACAAACTCGCTGTTCGCCACGCGCCCCGCGCAAAGCTGCAAGGCATCCGCCGCCGTAGGCGCCGGGCTGCGAACCAATTCCGCCCCTGGCCACGCCGTCCCCAGCAGCAAGCCCGCAGCATTGTCGCAAACCGCAATTCGCTCCGGAACCTCTTTGATTGCGGCCAGATCCGCGGCTCCAGCCAAAAGTTCCCTGGCCTCCAGGGACGGTCCGCCCACCCGTAAAAACACTTCGCCGCGATGGGCATCCAGCGCCGACGACAGCACTGCAGCTTTCCAGGACAGGACTTCAAGCCGCGAAACCACAGCCACCGAAATCTGCGCCGCCTCGGCCAGCCCCTTCACCGCGCTCAACCCCACGCGCACACCGGTAAAGCTGCCCGGCCCGTTGACCACCACCATGGCAGCCAGGTCTTTCACCCTCAAGCCGCCGCGCCCCAGCAGTTCGCCCACCGCCGCCACCAGCGTCGCCGAATAGCTCCGCCCCTCCAGTTCGATCTGGCCAAGAACCTCAACCACCCCCGCGGCCAGCCGTCCCAGCGCTACTGTGCCCGACGGCCCACAGGTATCGATTCCCAGCATGAGGCTGAGGCTGTGCGCAGACTCTACCGAGTGCATTTGACTCGTTTGCATAACTTCACAGCATGACACAGCCGCAGCCGTCGCTTCCACACAGATTCGCCTTTCACCCAACCCCATCCGGTACTCTGTTATTAGCATCACGCTCAATTAACGGCTGCCCCGAGCGCAGCAAGGCGCACAAGGGCGGCAAGGCCCAGGCGAGGGCAAACCCATGAGTACATAGGAGAAGACCAGCCTTGGCCGCTGCGGCGACACTCTCATTCCACGACACCTGGAAGCCCCGCGCCAACCCCTGGGTCATCGCCTTCACCGTCACTCTGGCCACATTCATGGAGGCCCTCGACAGCTCCATCGCCAATGTGGCCATGCCTCACATTGGCGGTTCACTCTCCGCCAGCCGCGACGAAGCCACCTGGGTGCTCACCAGCTACCTGGTCGCCAATGCCGTCGTCCTGCCACTCAGCGGCTGGATCGCCAATCGCATGGGCCGTAAGCGCTTTTACATGAGCTGCGTTTTCCTTTTCACGCTAGCCTCGCTGCTCTGCGGACTGGCGCCCACGCTGGGCGTGCTGGTCTTCCTCCGCGTGCTGCAAGGCGCGGCCGGCGGAGGACTGCAACCCAGCGAGCAGTCCATCCTCGCCGATACCTTCCCCCCGCACAAACGGAGCATGGCCTTCGCTGTCTATGGCATGGCTGTTGTGCTGGCTCCGGTGCTCGGTCCCACCGTCGGCGGCTGGATCGTCGACAACTACAGTTGGCGCTGGATCTTCTTCATCAACATCCCGGTGGGCATTCTTTCGCTTTACCTCACCAGCCGCCTGGTCGAGGACCCGCCGTATCTGGCCGCCATCCGCAAACGCCGCGAGGGCATCGACTACTGGGGTCTTGGCCTGCTGGTGGTCACCATCGGCACCCTGCAGACCATGCTTGACAAAGGCCAGGAAGACGACTGGTTCAGCTCCCGTTTCATTACCACTTGCGCCGTTATCTCCGCCGTGGGACTGGTCATCTTCGTGGTTCGCCAGCTCAGCATCAAGCATCCCATCCTCGACCTGCGACTCTTTTTCCAGCGTAACGTGGGCGCCACTATGGTTGTCATGTTCATGATGGGCGTCTCGCTCTACTCCTCCACCGTGCTCATTCCCCAGTTTCTTCAGGAGATCATGGGCTACTCCGCCGAGCAGGCGGGCATGGCCGTTTCCTCCGGCGGCCTGGTGCTCATGCTTCTCTTCCCGGTGGCCGGAGCGTTGGCGCCAAAGTTTGATCCCCGTAAGCTGGTGGCCATGGGTTTCATCATCACCACCTTCGGTCTGTACCGCATGACCGGACTCGAACTCAACATTAGTTTCGGGATGGCGGTGAGTTGGCGGGCGGTCATCGCCCTCGGTCTTCCCTTTCTGTTTATCCCCATCAACACACTCTGTTACGCGGGCATTCCCCAGGAGAAGTACAACGAAGTCAGCGGCCTCGCAGCGCTCATGCGCAACCTGGGCGGCAGCGTGGGCATCAGCTTTGTCACCACCCTGCTTGCCCGTCTGACTCAGAAGCATCTGGCCATGCTTGGAGCACACACTGTCACCGGCAACGGCCCCTTCGATGCCCTGCGCTCCGGTCTCGCTGGCGCCTGGAAGCTACGCGGCAGCGCCATGCCCGACGCGCTCCAGCGCGCCGGTGCGCAGATCTACGGCATGGCCCAGATCCAGGCCCGCCTATTGGCCTATGTGGATGTAACCTGGGTGATGGTCGCGATTACCGCGATCCTGATCCCGCTTCCATTCCTCATGAAGAGGCCAAAGAAGGCCGCAGCGGTGAAAGCGGGGCACTAAGAGCGGTGCTACACAGCCGCCAGGGCCTGCCCCAAGTCCGCAATGAGGTCGTCCTTATCCTCAATCCCAACCGACAGCCGGACCAGCCCCTGCGTAATCCCCAGCCGCTGCCGCTCCTCGTCGTTCAGGGCCGCATGCGTCGTCGTTGCCGAGTGCGAAGCCAGCGACTCCACCCCTCCCAGCGACTCGGCGCTCAGGAATATCTTGATCGCGCCTAGGAACCGCCCCGCCGCTTCGCGCGAACCCAGATCGAAGCTCATCATCGACCCGAATCCCCTCTGCTGCTTCGCCGCCAACTCATGCTGCTGATGGCTCTTCAGCCCCGGATACGCTAACCTGCTCACCTTGGGTTGCGTAGCCAAAAACTCCGCCACTGCCCGCCCATTCTCCTCGTGCTGCTTCATCCTGAGCGGCAGCGTCCTGATGCCGCGCAACACCAGGAAGCACTCGAACGGCGACAGAATCCCTCCTGCTGCCTTCTGCACCAGGCTGAACCGCTCTTTATGCTCCGGCTTGGAGCCGATCAGCGCCCCGCCCAACCCGTCCGAGTGTCCATTGAGAAACTTGGTCGTGGAGTGCATTGAGATATCCGCCCCCAATGCCAGCGGGCTCTGCAACACCGGTGACATGAACGTGTTATCCACGCTGACCTCGACGCCGCGAGCATGCGCAATCTCACTCACCCCGGCTATATCGGTCAGCGACATCAGAGGATTGGTCGGCGTCTCGATGTGAATCAGTTTCGTCTCGGGCCGGATGGCCGCCGCCACAGCATCTAGGTTCCCCGTATCCACGTACTCGATGTCGATGCCGTAGTGCCGCACCACCTCGTTGAACAACCGCTGCGTCCCGCCATAGACGTTATGCGAGCAGAGCACGTGGTCGCCCGTGTGCAGCGTAGCCACCAGTGCATAAATCGCCGCCATACCACTGGCGAACGCATGGCCCGAAGTCCCGCCTTCAAGCGCCGCCAGCGCCGCTTCCAGCCGGTCCCTTGTCGGGTTACCGGCGCGCGAGTAGTCCCACCCCTTGTCTGTGCCGATTCCGGTCAACTCAAAGGTAGAAGAAAGGTAAACCGGCACATTCACCGCGCCAGTAAGAGGGTCGGGATGTTGCCCGGCATGAACGGCAAGGGTCGAATATTTGATTGCAGACATGGTCGGCTTTTAGCTATCAGCTCCTGGCTTCTAGCTTATCGTGCCGCGCCGGCATCGGCTTACCGACAGTTGGAATTGCGCGACGCCGGCAATCGCAGGCGCCGCGCAATTTGTGGCCCTACTTTGCGCTCACCCTCAGCAGCAGCACGCCGTGCGACGGCACCGTTGCCGAATACGTGCCGCCCGTGAACTTCACGTCCTGGTGCGCCCATAGATCCCGCGCCTTTTTCACCGCTCCGCCCAGCTTGAGATCGCTGACCTTGACCGTGGCCTGCGCCGCTGCCGGCCCAAGATTGACCACGCCCACAGCCACGCCGCCGTCGGCCAGCGGCTTGATCCATGTTTCCAGATCGCCGCTCTTTACCGGGGACGCCTGCTTGCCCAGCGGGTCCTGATCGATCGCGATCACTTCCTTGTTCAACAGGATCGACTTCGTGGCATCCGACATAATGCGAATGTCGTTGCCCGCCAGCAGCGGTGCGGCCGTCAATGCCCAAAGGCTCATGTGGGTACGGTATTCATCGGTCGTCATGTGCCCGTTGCCGATCTCCAGCATGTCAGGATCGTTCCAGTATCCGGGACGCGCATACGGCGCCGTCGGCACTTGCTTCTCGATATTGCTGATCATGCTCGCCCACGAGTCGTTGATGTCCGTCGTGGTGCGCCACAGATTCGCGCCCGCTGGCGGACCCCATTGGGCAGCGCTTAGCGAACCGATGCTCAGGCTGTAGATGATCGGCCGGCCCGTCGCTTCCAACGCGTCGCCCATCTTCTGGTACACCGGCTGCAATGTATTTTCGCCCTTATAGATATTGCCCGCGCTGCACCAGTCGTATTTCAGATAGTCGATGCCCCAGGCCGCAAAGGTCTTCGCATCCTGCTCCTCGTGCCCATAACTGGCCGGATACCCTGCGCAGGTGCGCGGTCCCGGTGAGGAATAGATTCCCAGTTTGAGTCCCTTCGAGTGCACATAGTCGGCCAGCGCCTTCATGTCAGGAAACTTGTGATTCGATTGCAGATTCCCCTGCGCATCCCGCAGGCCTTCCCACGTGTCGTCGATGTTCACATAAAGATAGCCCGCATCGCGCATCCCGCTGGATACCATGGCGTCGGCCATCGTGCGCACCGTCTGGTCATCGATCCTGCCCGCAAACAAATTCCAACTGTTCCACCCCATCGGCGGAGTCTTCGCCAGCCCGTTGTAGGGCACGTTGTGCAGCGGCGGAGGATCGAGATACGGCAGCTTCGGAAACTCGTCGGCCGCGGTCGCAGGCTTGGCCACATACGCGTCGCCCCACATGGTAAGGTGCAACTCTCCATTCACCAGGTCGCCTACTACAAACGGCTTTTTGTCTTCCCACCCGGCGCCGAAAATCTCAAAGTGGTTTCCTATCACCGTACCCTTCAGGCCTACTTCGAAACCGAGCGCGGTCAGCTTGCCCTTCAGGTCGCTGCCGGTCTGCGCCAGCGCAAAAATCGCCTTCTGTACCTCGCCGTCATCCAGCGTCTTGCCGGTAGCCGCCCAGCGCCCCGCCAGGCTCTGCCCGTATCCGGGAGCCACCGACAACGCCAGGCAGAAAAACAACGCCGCCGCGCTTGCAGCAACCACCCGCAGCGCACTTTTCCCACTCCGCTCTTGTTGCATCCCCTCATTCTCCATTCCGCGGCGAAATGCCGCTCCGCCGGGCGCAAGAAATCACAGCAGGCCCTGCGGAATGTCATTCTCACCGCGCACCGAATTGTAAGCGATTACAGGCAATGAACGGCTTCTGCCCGTTTGTATGGCGTGACCGGATTCGATCAGGTCATGATCTCAAGCTTGATATGGATCTGTACTCGTGCAAAAAAGCCGAAGCTTCCTACACTCCACCCTCAAAGATTTTCTTAGATAAATACCGCTCCGCCGAGTCCGGAATAATCACCGCGATCCGCTTTCCCGCGCCCAACTCCCGCGCCAGTTCCACCGCCGCAAACACCGCCGCCCCCGCGCTCGATCCACCCACCAGACCCTCTTCCGCGGCCAACCGCTTCACCATGGCAAATGCGTCCGTGTCCGTCACCATCGCCACCCGGTCGCACACATCGCGATGAAAGGTCTCCGGAATGAAGCTCACGCCGATGCCCTCGACCTTGTGCTTTCCCGGCGCCCCACCCTGCAAAATCGACCCCTCGGTCTCCACGGCCACGTTCACCACCGCTGGATTCCGCTCCTTCAGGAAGCGCGCGACGCCGGAGAACGTTCCACCCGTGCCCACACCGGCCACAAAGCCGTCTACACGGCCCTCCATCTGCTCCCAGATCTCCACGGCTGTTGTGTCGTGATGGAATTGCGGATTGGCCTGATTCTGAAACTGCAGCGCTGTAAACGAGCCCGGAATCGCCGCCCCAGCCTCACGCGCCCGCCGGATCGCGCCCGCCATGCCCTCATCTTCGGGCGTGCGAATCACCTCCGCGCCGAAACCGCGCATCAAGATGCACTTCTCCTCAGCAAACCCCTCGGGCACAAACAGCTTCACTGCGTAGCCACGATTGACGCCAATCAGCGCCAACCCCACACCGGTATTCCCAGCCGTAGCCTCGATGATCGTCGAACCGGGACGCAGCTGTCCCCGCGTCTCGGCGTCCAGAATCATGCCCAGCGCCGCGCGGTCCTTGATGCTGCCGCCGGGGTTCAGGAATTCAAGCTTGGCAAACACCGCCGCACCTGGCTCAGGCGCGAGCCGCATCAGTTGCAGCATCGGGGTATGACCTACCAGTTGAGTGATGTCCGCTGCAATACGCGGGACGGGAGAGATTGAACTCGCAACGGCCATGGCAGCTTCAGTCTAACCCAGAGCCGACACCAACCTACTTTTGCGTTGCCGCTGCGCCCTTCTTGGCCACACGTACTACGGGAAAGTATCCGGTACGGGTGCGGACGTTCAGCTTGCTCTTCCCTGTGGCCGCAGCCGTCACCTGCACCCGCCGGAAACCTGGTTCCGTAGTCGGCTTGGTCGAGTGATAGCCCAGCGTGTACTGGTTCCGAATATCACGGGCCACCTCGGCGGCGACCTCGTCAATCTGTTCAATGGATTTGGGGAAAAATGCCATGCCGCCCGTCTCGGTCGAAAGCATTTCCAGCGCCCGCCGCGCATGGCGCACCTCGGCGCGGCTCATCTCGTCGCCAAACAACAATCCGATGGAATAGATCACCGGCCCTGACAACTGCTGCACACGGCGAATGGTCTGCTCCAGGTTCAGCGTCGAAGCATTGTCTTCCCCGTCGGTAATCAGGATCAGCACCTGTTTGGGCCGCTTGGCGTCGGCCACAAGCTTGTCCGCCGAGGCAACCACCGCGTCGTAAAGCGCCGTGCCGCCCCTGGACTCGATGTGACTCAGCCCGTCCCTCAACTTGTTTACATCCGAGGTAAATTCCTGGTCGATGAAGGCCTCGTCGGAAAAGTTCACCACAAACGCCTCGTCCTGCGGATTCGAGGCCGCGATCAGGTCCAGCGCGCTCTTGTTCACCGCCGGCCGCTTCCTCGACATGGACCCCGAGTTGTCTACCACCACTGCGATGGAGACCGGAAGGTCGGTGTGCTGGAAGCTGATAAGGTTCTGCTTTACGCCGTCCTCCAAGACCGTGAAGTCCCCTTTTTCCAAGTCCGGAACCAGCCGGTTACCCTCCAGCACCGTGCAATTCAGCACTACCTCTTCCACGTCGGTGTGCAGAACGTAGCCCGCTCCCTCCTTGTGCAAAGGCTCGGCAGAAACCGCGGGCGGCTCAGCATCCGGCGAACGCACCGGGTCGCGGTCCACGCTCACAGAGGGAGCCTGGCCCGGAGGAGTCTGTGCGGGGGTTGACTGGGTGGGCGATTGTTGCGCCGGCAGCGAAAACGCTACTGCGGACAAGAGAACCACGAGAACCGCGTTATTGCAAAGGCGCATAGTAGCCGGTGCGAGCATGGACAATCAGCGGAGGCAGTCCTTGCGGTGGATTGACCTTCACTTTCACTTTACGCCACTTACCGTTGCGAGTCAGATCCTTGGGCCGGTATCCGATCACATATTGATTGCGCAACTCGGTGGAAATCTTTTCGGCGATGTCGCCCATCTCGGCAATATCATCCACCCGGAACAGCCGCCCACCAGTTTCCTCGCACATATCGTCAAGCAGTTGCGGGCCGGTGCGCTCCTCAGGGGTGGTCGCATAGGCATCGAATATGCCGATCGAATAGATCTCGACGTCGGCCTCCCGCACCTCCGCGCGAACTTCGCCCTCGGTATAGCGCGACCGGTTATCGCCCCCGTCGGACACCACCAACAGCGCCTTGCGCTCATGCCGCGCATCCTTCATTTTGGCCAGTCCGTAATAGATCGCATCCAGCAAGGCGGTACGATGCCCGCTGCGCACCGTGGCCAGCCGCGCCTGAATGTCCTCCACCGAGTTGGTGAAGTCCTCAATCAACTCCGGCCGGTCATTGAAACCGATCACGAAAAACTCGTCCTGCGGATTGGCCGTCTTGATGAACTGCAGGATCGACTCCCGGGCCCGCACCAGCTTCGAGCTCATTGAGCCGGAAAGATCGAAGATGATGCCGATCGACACCGGTGCGTCCTCGCTGGCGAAGGTGCCGATCTTCTGCTGGCCGCCGTTCTCGAAAACCTGAAAGTCTTCCTGCTCCAGCCCGGTCACCAGCCGGTTCATGGGATCGGTCACCGTAACCGGAACCAACACCATATCCACGTTCATACGGATGAATGCACCGGGACGGACTTTCAGCGCTTCGGCGCCCGTCAACGCGGGTGCTTCTGCTCCTGCCGGAGCTCCCGCTGGCGGCGGGGCGTTCGCGGAAGGCGGAGGCACATGCACTTTGTTGAGCGGATCTTCCTGGTCCTGGGCCTGAGCGCGTGTCACGCAAAGAATTGCCACCACTCCGCAGATCCACAGCCAGTTCCTCAGCCACTGCAAGCGGCCGCTTGCAGTTGGAACTCTGCGCAGGATCGGAATCATCCTCATGTCCCACCACCAGGGATTGATGGCGATATTAGCACGGTTCGCGCATGGCCGGCGCAGCCGTTTTGCTCTCGTCAAATCCTGCCTCCCGCTATCGGAAAACCCTCGTACCATGGCGGCCACCCCCGGCACGGATGCCCCATCTGGGAACTGGGTTACAATCGACCCTAAGCGTGCCGCCGTCCCGCAGTGGGCAGGACGGGATTGCAGCGCGCAAATCTCGCCTTTCCCCTCGGAGCAAGACCTTTCGAATGGCCCGCATCTATCCATTTCGCGCATGGCGCTACAATTCTTCCACAGTCCGGCTGGAGGACGTGGTCACCCAACCCTACGACAAAATCTCCCCCTCCATGCAGCAGGCATACTACCAGCGCAGCCCATACAATTTGGCCCGCATCATCCTCGGTCTGCCTGAACTTTTCGATGCCGAACGTGGCGAAAGTGTCTATACCCGCGCGGCGCGCGACTTCCACGACTGGCGTGAAAAGGGCGTCCTGATCCAGGAGAAAGATCCCTGCATCTTCGCCTATTCTCAGCGTTTTTGCGTCCCGGGAACCGATATCGTGAAGGAGCGCCGCGGCTTTATCGCCCTGGGCAAGCTCCACGACTACGCCGAACGGGTCGTATTCCGCCACGAACAGACCCTTTCCAAGCCCAAGAGTGACCGGCTCAACCTGCTCAACGCCACCCATGCACATTTTGGCCAGATATTCATGCTCTACTCTGATCCCGCCGGCAGTGTGGAGAAGATTCTCTACGATGACAACGTCCCCGCCGAAGTCGAGGTCACTGACGAGTACGGTGTGCAACACCGCCTGTGGCGCATCGCCGATCCCCCAACCATCCGCCTGCTGATCACCGCCATGGATGACAAGAAACTCATCATCGCCGACGGCCATCACCGCTATGAGACTGCGCTGAATTATTCCAAAGAACACGAACCCGCGGGTCCGCCGCTGGCCGAATACAACATCAACCAGTTGCCCCGCCCGGCCTACCCTGAAGCCGCCGTCATGATGACCTTCGTCAACATGGACTCCGATGGCCTGGTGATCCTGCCCACCCACCGAGTGGTCCACAGCCTCAACGGTTGCGGGCCGGGCGCATTTGATCCGGTCGCTTTTGCCTTGGCCGCCATGGAGTTCTTCACTGTGGAAGCGCTCCCGGATGAATCCGCCGCCGACTACGTCGAGTTGCTTGGCCGCCAGGAACGAACGGCCTTTGTCGCCGTCACCCGTGCCGGGGCTCTGCTGCTGCGCTCCAAACCGGAAGCCGTAGCCGCCGCTCTGTACGATTTGCCCGAGCGTCAGCGCCAGCTCGACCTGAGCCAATTGCACTCTATCGTGCTCGACCGGCTGCTCGGCTTGGACGCCGATATGGTCCGCGAACAGACCAATATCCGCTATCTCCGCGACGCCGCTGAAGCGGTGGATCAAGTCCGCCGCGGCGAAGCCGACGTCGCCTTCCTTACCAACCCCGTTTCCATGGAGCAACTGCGGGAGGTGGCATTTGCCGGCGAGGTTATGCCGCAGAAGTCTACAGATTTCTTCCCCAAGCTGCTCAGTGGCCTGACGATCTACGCGCTGGAGTAAGTACGGGAAGAGGAAATGACTCGTTGGGATAGGTTTACAGCTTTGAAAGGGTGCGTCTTTAGCTGCGCCATAAAGGATCCAAAACTCCTTGAATTCCTCTCAACCAAGCTCTACAGAAGGCGCTAAGGTAGGTAAGAGGTGAATTCCATGTTTGGAACTGCCATCAAAGTATCTGTACTCTCCCTGTCTCTGCTTCCACTAACAGTCCTGGCACAAAACAACGGTGCGGCATCTGCGGGTACTCCAGGTTGTGGCGATGATACAGCCAAGTTTGAAGTGAAAACTGACAAAGGGCAGCATCTAGCTCAACCTGAAACCGGTAAAGCGCTGGTCTATTTCATTGAAAATGATTCGAATTTTAAGTCGTTTCCCAAGCCCACCACTCGAGCGGGCGTGGATGGCAAGTGGGTGGGAGCCACACACGGCAACTCCTACCTGTATTTCTCCATTGATCCGGGTGTGCATCATCTTTGCGCAAGCTGGCAGTTTGGCGTGATCTTGGGGCAAGGTCACAAAACATCTGTGGCTCATTTCACCGCCGAAGCTGGAGGGGTCTACTACTTCGAGGTGAAGAATACCTTCTTCCGCAGCGAGTCGTCGGCCACGACGGATATGGATTTGACTCCACTGGACAGCGATGAGGGGCAGATCCTTGCAAACAAGTTCGCGCTCAGTACTTCTCAGCAGAAAAAATGAAAATGAATCGCGGCTGTTCTACGGCGCGGCGAAAACCGGGCCCTTTCAAAATCGGGAGCATTTCCGCAGCCAGTAGTCGGGCGCTCAGAGGGTGCCTGGCTGTTTGTGTCGTGGTGACCTGCGTGGCGGCCTCGCAACCGGCTGTGGCGCAGGCTCCGCCCGCACCGGTATCTCCTCCAGCCCGGTTTCTGGTTGTGCTGGATGCCGCGCACGGCGGCGACGACCCCGGTGGCCGCCTGAGCAACGGCCAGCCCGAAAAGACCTTCACTCTAGCCCTCAGCATCAGGCTGCGTTCTCTACTTGGCGCGCGCGGCATCCAAGTGGTCACCACCCGCGAATCCGACGCCACTGTTGCCCCCAACCGCCGGGCTGAGATCGCCAACCACGCCAACGCCCAGGCATGCCTCAGCCTGCACGCTTCTGAGAGTGGTTCTGGCATTCATCTCTTCGCTTCCTCGCTGGCCCCGGCCCAGCCCGCGCGCTTCCCCGCCTGGAAGACCGCCCAGGCAGCCTGGGTGACGCGCAGTCTGGCCCTCGCCGGTGTGCTCAACTCCGCCCTCCTTCACGCTGGCATGAACGTCACTTTGGGTCGCATCGCGCTGCCCGCCATCGACAGCATGACCTGCCCCGCCATAGCCATCGAGATCGCTCCGGAACGGGTGCCAGGCCATCCGTCAGCCGCCGAACTGGACGACCCCGCTTACCAGGCCCGCGTAGCCGAGGCCGTGGCAGCTGCGCTGCTCGAGTGGCGCACGGAGGCTCATCAGCCGTGATCCCCCGCTACCAGACCATTCTCTTCGTCGTTTTGCTCGTGGCTTCGGTGGTCATGAGCGTGGTGCTATGGCAATTGCGCGAGCGCGCCCACCAGCGGCTGATCGCCGGACAAGACTCCGCGCCCACCCAGGCGCCCCAGGTCGCGCCCTCTGAACAGGCAACCCTTCTGGTCGCCAACGACTCTGACAGCTCCCTGCTTGCCCAGATTCAGTCCCTGCCCCTGCCCCTGGACCCTGGCGCTCGCGCCCGCGCCGTCCTGGGCAAACTGCTCGACCTCTACGCTGCTCCCGATGCGGCCCACCCGGTCCCCGGCGGCGGTAGTTCCATCGCCCAGGTCTTCCTCTTGCCGGCCCAGACTCAGATCCCCGCCACAGGACCGGACACAGGTCCAAACAGCGCCCCCAACTCGACCAATTCCACTGAACCCAAACCTGGCATGACCAATTCCAGCCAGACTGGCCCAGAGCTTGCCGTCGTCAACCTCACCGGCGCCTTCGTTTCCGGCCACCCTTCCGGCCTCGAAACCGAAACGCTCACCCTGCTCTCCATCTGCGGCACTCTCCATGCCAACCTGCCCCGCGTCACCCAGGTCCGCTTTCTGGTCGACGGCCAATCCCGCGCGACTCTCGCCGGCCATGCCGACCTCACCCGCACCTATCTCACCGCCGACGCCGCTCCAACCGAGGTAACCCATCCATGACCGTTTCCGGATCCACTCCTCCCACCATCGGCGTCTTCGATTCCGGTTTCGGCGGCCTCACCGTCCTACGCGCGCTTATCCGACGCCTGCCAAGCGGCCAATTCGCCTTCCTTGGCGACACCGCCCGGCTCCCTTACGGCTCCAAGTCCCGCCGCACCATCGCCCGCTACGCCGCCCAAAGCGCCCAGTTCCTCGTCCGCGAGCAAGGCGCCGAGTTCCTCGTCATCGCCTGCAACACCGCCAGCGCCCTTGCGCTCGACGCCATCCAAGACGCCGTTCCCGTCCCCGTATTGGGTGTCATTGAACCTGGCGCCTCGGCAGCTCGCGCCGCCTCTCGCACCGGCGATGTCCTGGTCATTGCCACCGATGCCACCGTCCAGAGCCACGCCTACGCCGTCGCTTGTCGCGCTCAGGGGCTCCGCACCCTCGAAAAAGCCTGCCCGCTGCTCGTCCCCCTGGTTGAGGAGGGCTGGACCGATCATTCCGTCACCGCTGAGGTCATCCGCATCTATCTCAACGGCCTCACCGCCGAAGCCGCCGCCCAGGGCCTGAACCCCGACACCCTGGTCCTTGGCTGCACCCATTACCCTCTGCTGCGCCCGCTTATTGAGCAGGCCGTTCCGCAAGGGATGAGCGTCATCGACTCCGCCGAAGCCGCCGCTCAGGCCGCCGTCAGCCAATTCGGCCTTCGCGTCGCCGCGCCCCCACCCGGCAGAGGACTCCAGGAAGCCGCACTGCGCTGCTTTGCTACCGACTCGGTCGATAAATTCGAGCGCCTCGGCTCCCGCTTTTTAGGCCGCCCGACCGGCAAGGTCGAACTGATAGACCTCGGCGGCTGATATTCTAGGAAATGGTTGGCCCGGCATCCCCTCTGCATGGGCCGACCGCATAGCCAGGGAAGGTGTCCCCTGGAACCGCAACCCCAAAGTCGACGCAACCACCGGGGAGCGGCGACCCTGCACAATACCGAGTAGGACGCAGTATCTCTGGTAATGCCGTTGGAGGAAGAAAGCAAGCATGATTGATTTGGCGGGTAAGACGGCCGTGGTCTTCGGGCTGGCCAATAAGCGTTCCATTGCCTGGGGCATCGCCCAAAGACTCCACGAAGCCGGCGCAACCCTGGCCATCTGTTACCAGAGCGAGCGCATGAGATTGGAGGCCCAAAGCCTCATTGACGAACTCCCCGGCGCTCAAGGCTTCCAGTGTGATGTCTCCAGCGACGCTGAAATCGAGTCCCTGTTCGCCGGCTTCAAGGAAAAATTCGGGAAGATCGATATCCTCGTCCACGCCGTCGCCTTCGCCCCCGCCGCCGACCTGCGCGGCGACTTCCTGAACACCAGCCGCGAAGGTTTCCGCATCGCCCTCGACGTCAGCGTTTACTCGCTCATTGCCGTCAGCCACGCCGCCGCTCCTTTGATGACCGAGGGCGGCAGCATCATGACGCTTAGCTTCTACGCCGCCGAAAAGGTCGTCCCCAACTACAACGTGATGGCCGTCGCCAAGGCCGCATTGGAATCCACGGTCCGCTACCTCGCCTGCAATCTCGGTCCACGCAATATTCGCGTAAACGCCATCTCCGCCGGGCCCATCAAGACCCTGGCCGCTCGCGGCGTGGGCGACCTCACCGACATGCTCAAGGCCCACGCCGATCGCGCCCCCCTCCACCGCAACGTAGACCAGCTCGAAGTCGGCGGCGCAGCCCTCTTCCTCGCCAGCGACCTCTCCAGCGCCATCACCGGCGAAATCATGTACGTCGACTGCGGCTACAACATCATGGGGTTCTGAAAATAGCAGGAGTCCCCCACAGAGGAAGGCAGTCCGTTTTACCCCTCAACCTTCAACCCCATGGGATAGCTTTATTATCAAGTCACTTCATTGAAGGCGCTTCTCGGGTGAGCTGTTTCAGCCGGATGCTGTATGGTTCCAATTGCATTGTGACCCCGTCAAAGCGAACAGTAGCGGGTGCGTCATCGTAGTTCAGCAGCGCCAGTTCACCGCTCCGCAATACGCTCCAGTAAACCGTTTCTGGTTTCTCCATATGTAGTGCCTTCGTTATGCCAGGATCGAGTCCTTTGAGTTCCAGAAGACGGGAACGCAGGAAGCGCATGTAATAATCCGAAAGGCCAGGTTGGTCTTCTCGATCCAGGATGAATTTTCCTTTGCCTGTCTCGCCCCGGTTCCAGAGTTGCGACGCTGAGTTATCTCCCTCCACGGTCTGCGGCATAAATGGCGCAATCACGGTTCCTCCGTCCTTGACCCACTGCGCGATCCGATCCAGGGCCGGTTTTTCCATCGTGCCGCCCCAGAGGAAGATGAGCACCTTATAACGGCTTAAAGCCCCGTCCTGGATCATCTTCTCACTAACAAAATCGTGATCTGTTATGGTACGCAGAGACTCCGCACGGCTGAAGAACGGACCCTCCAGACTTCTCCCTGTTTCGTCCAGTTTGGTTGCTGTAGTCGGGAAGAATACAGCTATATCGATCACGGGTTTGGCCCGGTGGTCAAGCAATGGCGCGTATCTTAGCCACTTTGTTATAGATTGGTCGCTCTCAAACAGATTGTCGCTATAAAAGAACAACTGATCGGCATCATCGACCATCGCGCCAAAGATCCGCGAAACCACGCCGGCGGCTGTCACTTCGCCCGCAGGTTCCATCGCGTAGCGGGTGCCATAGAAGCGTGTGGTGGATGATAACAAGCGAGTCAATCCGAAGTTAAAAGTGAAGTTACTATTATCAGCAGTTTCCCTGACCCCGACTCCTCGTTTGGCCGCGTCGCGCGTGACTCGGGAGAAGTCGGCGCCCTCATTGATATTCTGCCATCCACCGACCTTCTGGTAGATTGGAACCTGCGGCAAAGCCTCCTTCGCCCATTCATCCCAACGATCTGCCCAGTCGCTCATGGAATCCATATACCAGTCGTAGAAGTCCATCTTCTGCCTGGGACTCCGCGCTGTTTCCGGCAAGAACGTTTCGACATTGTCGAACGAGGCGAAGTCAGTCTGCCAGGCCTTGTTCAAATCATCAATGGAAGAGTAGCGGGCACGCAGCCAGGTCCGGAAAGAAAGCACGGCTTCATTACCGGCTGCCCAATAGCCAAAATGAGCATGAAGCGTACGTCCCGGATACCCCATCTCGGCGCCTGCGGAGGTCGGATAGAGCACCTCCCCGTAGTCACCGCTTATGCCGAGATTCACTTCCAGAAGCGCTCCCCCGTCCCGATAATGTTTGCCGAACTCCGTTATGTAACGCTGGACGTATTTTGGCCACTTGCCCGAGAAGATAGTCTGGATATCCGTACGCTGCCGGTGCTCGAGGCATTCATAACCAAGGAAATCCGACCCGTCGTGGAACCATGCAGGCAGAGTATAGGCAGGGCCGGCAATGACAAATGGGGACCATTGCAATCCATGTGCTTTGGCTTCGGCCACAATTGCGTCATAGTAACTCCAGTCAAAGACTCCCTGGGTACTCTCTACAGCGTTCCACTTTACATAACTCTCAATACCGTTGAAGCCCAGTGCTCGCACCAGGGGAAGTTGGTTGCGCAATTGGGCTACCGTCTCCGGACGTTTCGCCTTCAGGACATCCCCTTCCAGACCGCCCATTACCAGCGTCATTGGCCGCTGAAACTTCACGGCGGACTGAACATCGGGAATGGGTTCCCGAGCCGGCTCGGCCTCTGAGAGGTGCACCGACCGCAGGTGTTCAAGGCCATAGATCCGCAAGGGTTGCGCAAAGGCTGACGGTGCAAGCCGGAACCATGCCTTGCGTAGCTTTCCAGTGTTCAGCCGTGCCACACCCCATTGGTCCACGAAAGGTGTGGGTGAAGAGATCGAGATCATTCCGAAACCCAGATCCAGGTACTCCACAGTCAGCCAGGCTGGACCGGCAGAAGGCTTGTCAAGACGCACCGCAAAAGACGCACGCAGGCGATAATCGTTCACCGGAACAAGCGAAGCTACTGAAACACCTTTCAGCTTCTCGATCCGCCAATCTGCGTACTTGTCTCGAACCAGGGACAGACCTTGGGCCTTTTCCGGAACATTGGCTTCCCAGCAGGCAATATCAGTCGCACTTTTAGTTACACCTTCCGAAGCCTCTTGACCAGTCAGCGGCTTCAGTTGGAATGAAAGAACGGCGAATAAGACCGATGAAAATAAGATTCCCTTTTTCATGAGCTTATGCAAGCGGTTTACACTCAATTGAGAATTCTCGTTTTGCTGCTGGTTTCTTTTCATCCGACGTCTCCCATATGGCCGTACCCCAAAGTTCATAAGGTTTCCGGCCATCCACACCCCGACCTACCCTACTATCGGTAGCCCCGCCAGCGCCATCGCAATCTCTTCTGCCGGATAGTCGTAGTTCTCCAACTTACCGGCCTGATAGTCGAGATACGATTGCATGTCGAAGTGCCCATGTCCGCTCAGGTTGAAGAGGATCGTCCGCGTCTTGCCTTCTTCTTTGGCTGCGAGCGCCTCGCGGATCGCCTGGGCAACGGCGTGATTGGCTTCCGGCGCGGGAACAATGCCCTCGGCGCGCGCAAACTGAATCCCCGCCGCGAATGCGTCCAACTGCTGCACTGTCGCGGCTTCAATCAATCCCATGTCAAGAACATGCGACACCAGCGGCCCCATCCCGTGGTAGCGCAATCCGCCCGCATGAATTCCCGGAGGCATGAAGGTACTGCCCAGCGTATGCATTTTGACCAAAGGAGTTAGATGCCCGGTGTCGCCAAAGTCGTACATGAACTTGCCCTTGGTCAGGCTGGGACACGCGGCCGGTTCCACAGCCACCACGCGCGCATGGCATTGACCTTTGAGCTTGCGCCCCAAATACGGCATCGCCAAGCCCGCAAAGTTCGATCCGCCGCCCGCGCACGCAATGATCACGTCGGGCTCATCGTCGGCCAGGGCCATCTGCTCGATCGCCTCCAGGCCAATCACCGTCTGGTGCAGCAGCACATGGTTCAACACGCTGCCCAGCGCATACTTTGTGTGCGGGTCCTTCGCGGCCACTTCCACGGCCTCTGAAATCGCAATCCCCAGCGAACCGTTCGAGTCAGGATGCACGGCCAGAATCGCCCGCCCCGATTCCGTCTCATTGCTCGGGCTGGCGACCACACTGGCCCCGAAAGCCTCAATCAGCGCGCGCCGGTACGGCTTCTGGTTATAGCTCACCCGCACCATGAAAACCTTGCAATCCAGGCCAAACATGGCGCAGGCCATGGACAAAGCCGAACCCCACTGCCCAGCGCCCGTCTCCGTGGAAAGGTGCTTCGTGCCTTCCACCTTGTTGTAATAAGCCTGCGGAATGGCGGTATTCAATTTATGCGAGCCTGCCGGGCTCACACCCTCGTACTTGTAGTAGATCCGCGCCGGCGTATCCAACGCCTTCTCCAGCCGTCGCGCCCTGAAAAGAGGCGAGGGACGCCACTGCGCATACATCTGCCGCACTTCGCCGGGAATCTCGATCTCCCGCTCGGTGCTCACTTCCTGAAGAATCAGGCCCATCGGAAATAGTGGAGCCAGATCGTCCGGTCCGATCGGTTTATGTGTGCCGGGGTGAAGCGCCGGCGCCATGGGCTTTGGCAAATCGGCAAGGATGTTGTACCAGGCCTGCGGAATGCGGCTTTGTGGAAGGTTAAATTGGATGGTGTCCATGCGAAATATTCTAGCAGCGACTCCGCGAGGGATGCTGCCAGTCTTTCCATCTCATCGTTAAGCCGCTATTCTTTCAACGTCACCGTAATCTTGCGCGCGTCCCCGCCTTCAGAAGAAATGGCAATCTCGCCCGTAGCTTTCTTGCGGATGCTCTTGAACTTCTCACCCCACTCCACCAGCACCAGCGCATCCTCGGTCAGCAGTTCGTCCAGCCCTAGCGTCTCCAATTGCCGCTCGCCTTCCAGCCGATAGACGTCCAAGTGATAAAGCTTCACGGGTTTGCCATTCCGCGCGCCGTCGTACTCGTGCAGCAGCGTAAACGTCGGGCTGGTCACCTCGTCCGCCTCGGCCGCATCCAGGGCCTGCGCAATCCCCTTCACCAGCGTGGTTTTGCCTGTGCCCAGATCACCGCGCAGGATCAGCAGTTGCGGCGGATTCAGCAAGCGTGCCAGCTTGCGACCCACCTCGATGGTGTCTGCGCCGCTGTAAGTGGTGAACTCCCGAATCCGCCCTTCAGCGGTGGGTGTGGCTTTGCTCATTCAGGTGCCTCGTGGGAGACTGCGGCGGGTCACAACTCCGCCACAAGCCCCTGCAACCAAACATACCCGTTCCGCCCGCGAGAGCGAAAGCCAAAAGCCCGTGAAAGCTGTGCAAGACTGTCCGTGGCGAGCAATGTGTGCTCATTGCCCTCACGCACAGCCAGATCTCCGGCCAGTCCGTGCAAAAAAACCGCGGCTTCCACCGCCCGTGCCACCTCGTCGGGATACTGCGCCAGTAGCCCCGCCACCATCCCGGTCAGCAAATCGCCGCTCCCGCCCTTGGCCATCCCCGGATTGCCGGTCGTGTTCACGGCCACCCGTCCATCGGGATGAGCAATCAGCGTCCGTGCGCCCTTCAGTACCAGCGTCATGCCCGTGCGCTGGGCAAAGGCGCGCGCCACTTCCAGCCGTCTGGCCTGTACCTCTGCCACGGAAATCCCGGCGAGCCGCGCCATTTCCCCAGGATGCGGCGTCAGCACCATCGTGCGGCCGCTCTTGGCCATCGCCGCAAGCTCGGCCAGCAACTCCGGCAAGCTAGCCAGAATGTTCAGTGCATCGGCGTCGATCACCGCAGGAATCCTGGTCGCCGAAAGCAGGCTTGTGGTGAACTGCGCCGTCTCACGCCCCTGCCCCAGTCCCGGCCCGAGAGCCAGAACCGTTTTGCCTGCCGTTAGCGCCGCAATCCGCTCCGGAGCCTGGTTCTCCGCCGCAATCTGCCCCTCCGCGGTCGCCACAAGGGGCCAGGTCATCAGCTCCGGCGCAACCCAGCCCACCGGTCCGAGCGCCGGAGCCGGAACTGCCGCCGTCACCAGCCCCGCCCCAGCCCTCAGCGCCCCCAGAGCCGCCATGGCCGGAGCGCCTGCTTTGCCCCCGGCTGTTCCAAATGTCCCGCCCACCACCAGCACATGCCCGAAGTTGCCTTTGTTGGCGGCCGCTGCGCGAGGCGTATGTGTCACCTCAATCGAACTTCCAGCCCAATGCAATCCAGGGGAATTCGGTCTTAGCGCCGAGACGACCAGTTCTTCCGGCGACCCGATCGGCGCCACCACCACTGGCTGGTCCCACCGCCTTGTCAATTGCCCAAAGACGTGCGCCGGTTTGGGCGCTGTAAACGTAATCACCGCATCCGCGGGAAACACCGGCCCTTCCGCTGTGGCCCCAGTCGCGTCCGCCGCCCACCCGGAGGGCAAATCGACCGCCAGCACCGGCGTCCCACTGCCGGTCACCCACTCTACCGCCGCCAGCGCCAGACCTTTCAACGGCGGTTTGAACCCTGTGCCTACAACCGCATCCACAATCAAATCAGTGTGCAGCGGAACCGGGTGAGCCTTCAGATCCTGCGTCGTGCGGATCGCGCGCGGAGGGTTGCTGGTACCCGCTTCGCCCGCACTCATCAGGAGCTCCAAATAGGCCACCATTGCGTCGCCCGCCAACCCCGCTGGATCGCCCAGAAGCAGCGTGGTCACTTCCAGCCCCGCATTGGCCAGGAGGCGCGCGGCCATCATGCCATCGCCACCGTTGTTGCCCCTGCCGCACAGCACCGTCACGCGCCGCGCCTGCGGAAACCGCTCCCGCGCAAACGCCGCCACGACCGCCGCCGCCGCCCGCATCAGCTCCAGCGACGGAACCCCGAACCGTTCGCTCGTCGCGCGGTCACAGGCCTGCATCTCGGCAGCAGAAAGAACGTGCATGCCATCCATGGTAGTGCATGAGAGACCTGCAACAGCTTCCGGGTTCCTCAAAACTCGATCTTTGCCTGAAATGCAATCATGCGCGGCGAACTGTCTCCGCCCAGCCCCACGCCGAGCAACCCGGTTGGCGGTGATATCGTGCCCTCCAGCGTGCCGAATTTTGCCGGGACATACGCCCCGGGCACTCCTGCTTCCACATTGCTGGGCAGCGCGAAATTCGGATGATTGAACGCATTGAACAACTGCGTGTCGAACCGCAGCGACACCGCCTCCGAAATCTGAATCCGCTTCGTCGCGTAAATGTCCGAGTAGGTAAAGTGCGGTCCGCGCACCGTATTTCGCCCCGCGTCTCCGAACTGGCAGTTGGCCGCTGAGTCGCCCCCGAGGCAAGCCCCCGTCGTCGGATTAACCGTAGAGACAAAAGCCTCGGGATTCAACCACTGCCTGGTTCCGGCCACTGTGACGCCGGAGTAGGGAGTTTTCCGGTAAATCGGCACGCTGGGAACTCGGCGAGCAAACTGCGGCCCGCTGGCTTGAAAGATGCCATTTCCGTTTGCCGTATAAGGCTGGCTGAGCACGGTGAGCGGAAGCCCGGTGTGAAAGAACGCTGTCTCGGAAAACGACCATCCGCCTAACACTGCCTGCAGAGACGCGTGAGAGGAACGGAAAGGTATCCGGTATATCCCAAACGCTGAGATATTGTGCCGCACGTCATAGTCACAGTCGCCATACTGGCGGCTCAGTTCCCCCGGCAGCGGCGACAGGATTCCCTGTGTGGAAAAGGAAAGCAATCCTCCATTCGACACTTCATCCAGGCAATGGCTCAGCGTGTAGTTGCCGCGCAAAGTAAGACCGCTGAATTGCTCTGAGATGCCGGCCTGCAATCCGGAATAGCTACTATTCGCATTGGTTTCAAACTCATTCACGCTCCCAAATCTTTGATCGAGCGGCTTCTGGTAGGGATAAGGCGCAAAGCACCCATCACATACGTCTTGGTAGCCGTTCAGTTCCACCTGATACGGCTCATGGACGCCGCGTGTGCCAACATAGTCGATCCGCGCGGCACCATGCGCGCCCGCCTGGTGTTCCATCCCAAAGTTATATTGGTAGTAGTAAGGCGTCTTGAGTGTGCCGCTCGGAAAACTGTTCAAGCCCACGGCCAGTGGACAGGTTGCTGCCCATGCGGCAATTCCGGCGCACGGCGCTGCGGCCTCGCCAAAGAGATTTTGGAATCTCTGGTTGGCTTCGGCAGTTGCATCCACAGCGCTGTCATTCTCGTTCGGCGCAATCCCCAGGCCGCCCACTTGCCCGCCGATCCCACCCACAAAGGTCGGTGCATAAGGAGCATTGGTCGCGGCAAGATCCGCGATCTGTGCCGGAATGATGTCGTTAAAAACTCCAAAACCGGCGTGCAATACAGTGCCCCTAGTAACTTCGAGAGCCGCGGAGACGCGCGGCTGCCAGACCAGCAGCGGCGTAGCTGGAAATAGATCCCGCACCTTAGTTTGAATCACTTGATCGAGCGGCTGGCTGATGCTGTGTGAAATATCCAGAAATGACCCGGCCGGACGCGCAAACAACCGCTGCTGATTCAGGGGGTTGGTATTCCACGTGGTCCGCACTCCGGCAGTCAGTGTCATACGCTCCGTGGGTTTGTACGTATTCATCGCGTACATATCCAAATTGCCTGCCGCCACCCGCTCTTTCAGGGAAACGGGAAACGTCTGGCTCGCGGTGTAGGCCGCGCCAAAGGTGAATTGAGCAAGATCGTTATATACGACGGTGGGTACGGTTCCTGCGCCAAGATCGTAGTCGCTTACGTCGATCCGCCGCGTATTGATCCCAAGCTTGTAGGTGTCTCTTCCCCGCGTCCAGATAAGGTTGTCGTTGATCTGCCACTGGGTTACCTTGCGTCCCTGGGGATAGGTATTGTTATTGCCTCCGATCGTTGTAAAGGGCGCGCTGTTGCTGCCCGCCATCAGCACAATGGGAAAGGTCTGTAGCACCTGAGCAAAATTACCGGGCTCAAAGATGCTTGCATACCAGCTCGCACCAGGGTTGAACTGATTGACGAGATTCGGACTGAAGACATGCGTGTACCCGGCAACCAAAGTGCGTTGCGGCTGGGGTGAGTAAGAGTTGAAGAGCGCGTTGATCGGATCGGTAAAGGCGGCCTGCAAACCCGTATCCTGCTGAAAGCGATACCAGACGCTGTTATTTCGATCAATGATGTGGTCGATCTTGACCACGACCAGGTTCTCAGCGTCGCTGTTCGTCAGGGACTCCTGCCTTTGGTTCGCGCAACCGCTTCCATTCAAGACGTTACCGCTCGTCTGGGTGCCGGGAAGCATAGCCCCGCTGGCGTCCAGAGGACAGGAATTCACTGAGATCGGAGTTCCGCCCGTATTGTTGAAAAGCTTGAACATCGACTGATAGAACCCAATCTCCTCCGGCTCTGCTGGCATCACGGTTCCAGTGATCGCGTCCGCCCCGCCATGTGCCAATTGCCCCAGCACATACTGCTGATAAGCGGGCGAGGGCACCACTGCTTGCGAAACCAGAGGCAGAGCGATCCGGATTCCCTCATAGTGGGCAAAAAAGAAAAGCTTATCGGGCCGCATGGGTCCGCCGATGCTCACCCCAAATTCATTCACCGTCGATCGCGGTTTCTTGGCAACATTGTCTGCCGTGTCGTTTGCGTGAAGAAAGTAGTCTTCCGCATTCAACAGGGACCCATTCCACAATTCGTAAAGGTCGCCGTGAAATCGATTCGTCCCGGACTTGGTGAAGTAATTCACCTGCGACGCGCCATATCTGCCCTGATCGACGGAGTAAGAGCTTGTATTGACGGTCGCCTCCTGCACCGCATCCAGTCCAATAACAAGGTTCGTCGATAATCCGATATTCAGTCCAAGCCACGGATCATTGGTATCGTATCCATCCAATACGTAACCGTTCGATGTGGCGGGCAGCCCGTTGAATTCCACGTTTCCATAACCGCCGGCCGCCTTCGCGTCGTTGGAGGACCCCGCCGTATTCATCAACGCTCCCGGTGCAAACTGGGCAATGTACGTCAGGTCTTGTCCAGGGTTGGGAAGGCTCGCAATCGTCTTGTTTTCCAGCGTTGTCGTGGTATTTGGGTTCTCCAAGCTAAGCATCACCTGTTGCGCCGTCACCTCGACGGTCTGCGCCGTCGAGGAAACGAAGAGACTCAGGTTCAAAGTCACCGTCCGCCCCACTCCAACAGCAACGGGCCGCGATGTCTGCTCCACGAACCCGCTGGCCCTCACCGTCACCGTATAGGTACCGGGATTCACCTGGGAAAACAGGAACCGGCCGTCGGCGTTGGTTTCTCCGTCGCGGGTGGCCTTTGTATCTACATCGGTTACCATAACTGCGGCATGGGGCAGTGCCGCGCCGCTCGAGTCCTCCACCGTTCCTGAAATGGCACTCGATGTGCCGCTTTGCGCCACCAATAACTGCGAGTTAACTATAGTTAACATCAGAAAACAGCCGAAAAGATACCCGGATATTCGATTAGATTTCATGCGTAACCTCCGCTGGGGAATCAGGAGTCAGCTACCCTGAAACATCAACACCAGGAACCATGCATTCAGTCCCGCAATCAATGCTGCGGTAAACCACGCCAACCCCTGCAGCCAGGGTTTATTCACAAATTCGCCCATTTTCTTGCGGCTGCCAGTGAAGATCACCAGCGGAATCACGGCAAAGCTCAGTTGCAGCGACAAAATCACCTGACTCAGCAGCAGCAGCTTTTCCGTGCCCTGCTCGCCGGTAATCGCAACCACAATGATGGTTGGGATGATGGCCAGCGAACGCGTAATCAGCCGCCGCAGCCACGGTGACAGGCGGATGTGGATGAACCCTTCCATTACCACCTGACCGGCCAGCGTGCCTGTGATCGACGAGTTTTGCCCGCTCGCCAGCAGCGCAATCGCAAACAGCGTACTCGCCCCCGCCGCGCCCACCAGCGGGCTTAGCAGCTTGTAGGCATCCTGAATGGCCGCAACCTCATAGTGCCCGCTGCGGTTGAACACCGCCGCCGCCACCACCACAATGGCCGCGTTCACAAACAGCGCCACCGTCAGCGCCAGCGCAGAGTCTATGTTGGCCATGAAGATTGCCTCGCGCTTGCCCTCCGGCGTGCGCTTGTAGCGGCGGCTCTGCACGATCGATGAGTGCAGATACAGGTTGTGCGGCATCACCGTCGCCCCCAGCATGCCGATGGCAATGTAGAGCATATCCGGGTTGGTAACGATATGAGACGAAGGGATTAGCAGATTCTTCAGCGCAGGCCAGTACTCCGGTCTCGAAAAGAACAGTTGCACGCCAAACATGGCGATAATCGTTCCGATCAGCGCAATCACCAGCGCCTCAACCCAGCGAAACCCCCAGCGCTGCAACAGCAGAATCAGCAGCACGTCCAGCCCGGTAATGAGCACGCCATAAAACAGCGGAATGTGAAACAGCAGTTGCAGCGCAATTGCCGATCCAATCACCTCGGCCAGATCGCAGGCCGCAATCGCGATCTCCGCGCCCACCCACAGCACAAAGCTCGCCCGGCGCCCGTAGCTCTCGTTGCAGAGCTGCGCCAGATCCCGCTCCGTGGCCACCCCCAGTTTCAGGCTCAGGCTCTGCAACAGAACGGCCATCAGATTTGACGCCATGATCACGAACAGCAAGGTGTAGCCGAAGCGCGACCCGCCAGCGATATCGGTGGCCCAATTGCCGGGGTCCATATACCCCACCGAAATCAGAAACCCGGGCCCAAGAAAACCCAGCAGACGCCGCCAGGTGAGCGGCGATCCGGAGATACGCACGCTCGAATGCACCTCCGGCAAGGAGGGCTCAGGGAGCGCGACTGGTGGTAACAATTCTGTTGACATGATTGCTTGCGAAGAAGAGACCAATTCGTTCCTCAACCCAAGTATGCCACAGGTTGTTAATCATGGTTAACAAATTTTCTTATGTTTAATTACAATAAAAATTCCGGCCTTGACAATGGCGTGGGTGATCCATCTTTTCCACGAGCCTGCGAGAAAAAATGGGGGTAGGACGGGAAACCATGATGCAACGTCCTCACGCCTCATCAGTTCGAATTTATGACAGTTCCGGGCGCAGCCACACCGCCTCAGCCGCCAGCCGCCCCAGAATCAAACTTTGAGCAGATTCGCCCGCTGGCAGTTCAATCGAAACGGTCTGGTCGTAGTTCTGGCTTACGACCCTGAGCCTCTGATTTGGCCCCATCCCCGCTTGGTGGAGAAACAGCAGCAACTTGGGATCGCGTTCATGGAGGCTGGTCACCGCGTAATTTCGCCCTTCCTGAGCCTCTGACAGTGGCACCTCGCCGCGTCGTTTCCGCTCTGCCGGGTTCTCCGGCAGCACTGCATTTCCGTGCGGACACGCCCCGCCCTCGCCCAGTTTCTCCCGGAGTTTGGCCTCGAATGCCGGCGAAACCGCATGTTCCAGACGCTCCGCTTCTTCGTGGATCTCATACCACTCCATCCCGAAGATCTCGCTCAGCATTCGCTCGATCAGGTGGTGGCGCAGAGCGATGCGGTAAGCCGTTTCGCGTCCTGGCGCCGTCAGCCGTACAATTCCGTCCGCGCCCACCTCCACGCACCCGTCCCGCTTCAGCCGTTTCAGCGCCATGGTCACCGCGGGCGCTGAAACTTCAAGCCAGTGCGCCAACAGGGCCGGAATCACCTCGCGTCCCTCGGCTTCAGCCTCAAGAATCGCTTTCAGGTAATTCTCTTTCGAAACGTGTATGGAGTCTTTCATCGCAGTCGTGCAATCAGTCTATACGGTAGAGCAGTTCACAGCAGTGAGCCAAAAAGCAGTCAGCTGTCAGCCACAACAATTTGCAGGATGTCCAACCCTTTCCGCATTTTCTATGTAAGGAATGGAAGACGACGGATTTGACTCGTGCCGCACCCAAAACAAACGCCCCCAGCCTTTGCTTCAAGGCTGGGGGCAAAAAGCAAAAGACTGATAACCAGCCTTACGGCTTCACCCTGACCTTAGGCTCAACCGACAATCCGGGCCGCAACAAGTGGTTGGGGTCTTCATTTGCCAAATTGGTAAAGTCCACCCGCACCGGAACCCGCTGCACCACCTTCACGTAATTCCCGGTCGCGTTCTCCGGCGGGAACAAACTCAGCACCGACCCCGTCGCACCGCCGATTTGCGTCACCCTGCCGTGATAGGTCTTGCCCGTAGCATCCACATCGATCTCCACTGGCTGCCCAGCGGACATATGCCGCAGTTGGGTCTCCTTGAAGTTTGCCGTCACCCAAATGTCTTCGAGCGAGACCAGCGTCAGCAGGTTCTGTCCCACTCCCACGTTCTGATTGATCTCCACGCTTTTTCTCGTGATGATGCCCGCCGCCGGGGCCACAATCTTTGTATAACTCAGGTTCAACTTCGCCTGATCCAGTTGTGCCTGTGCCTGCGCCACCTGCGCCGCGGCCTGCTTGGCGCGGGCAGATTGTGCGGCCACTTGCTGCGGTCCGGTTTCGGCGTACTTCAACATCGCCCGAGCCTGCGTCTCCCGGTCGTGCGCAACACGCACCCCGTCCGCCGCGGCCTGTTCGGTGGCCCGCGCGTCGGCCAGCTCTGCCTTGGCCGCATCCGCCGCGGCCACTGCCGCATCGAACTGCTGCTTGCTGATCACGTCTTTCTCGACCAGCGGCTTGTACCGTTCCAGATCGGCCTGCGCTTTGGTGTTGTTGGCCGCCGCCTGGGCCACCCGCGCATGCGCGGCCTCCAGTTGTTTCTCCGCCTGGGCCACGCTGGCTTGCGTACCGCTCACATCCGCGTCCGCCGAACGCAGGTTGCTCCCAGTGTTTACTGTGGTGATCGGCACATTCACGTTGGCCGCCGCGGCGTTGGCCTGCGCGCTGGCCAGTGCGGCTTGCGCGTTCTCGACAGCTACTTCGTAGTCCCGTGGGTCCAGCTCGGCGATCACGTCCCCCGCCTTCACTACCTGGTTCTCTTCCACGTCGACCTTCAGCACCTGACCGCCGATCCTCGCGCTCACCTGGATCAGATGCCCATTTACCTGCGCGTCGTCAGTATCCTCGGTAAAGGTGGAATGCCACCAGAGCGCAACCGCAACCAGCACGACCACCCCGACCACGACCACAACGATGCTTCTGCGCCGCGACTTCGGCTGCTCGATCTCTGTCTCTGCCGCCGCCTCCGGCTGGCCCGGTGTTGGTGTTGAATCCGCCACGTTTACTTTCCTCCCAGATAATTCTTGTAACTCTGCGCCGCTCCCAGGGCCCGTGCCAAACTCAGCTTGGCCACATTGTGCCGGTAGAGGCTGGTCACGTACTGATCGTTGGCCTGCGCCACCGACTGCTCCGCCTGGCTCACCGCCAGGTTGTCGCTCACGCCGTTCGCATACCGTTGCTGCGCCTCGCTCAACGCCTCGTTAGCCAAATCCACACTCGACCGGGCAACCTCAACCTGCTTCTGTGCCGAGGCGATGTCCAGCAGCGCGTCGCGAATATCGGCGTCGACCTGCGCGTTCATGTCGCTCAACTCGTCCCGCAGCGTGTCCAGTTGCGCCTGCGCCACCTGCGCCTCGCCGCGCAAGGCAAACTCCTTGAACAGAGGCACGCTCAGCACGCCCGTCGCGTCTCCGGTTCCATGCGAGTGCGACAGCGTCGTGCCGATGTCCCCATAGTCTCCCTCGAACTTCAACGTCGGCAGCCGGTCGGCCGTGGCCGCCTTGCGCTGCTCCTCGGCCGCCTTGGTCTGCTCCACCATGGCCGCCAGATCTTTGCGATTCAAATGGGCCTGGCGAATGGACGCCTCCACATCAAGCTGGTCAAACGCCGCATAAGGCGCCTTGTCGCTCAGGTTGAAGCTCTGTGCCAGCGGCAGCCCGATGGTCCGAGCGAGCGCCAGCCTGTCCTTGGCCAGCGCATTGCGGGCCACAATCAACTGCTGCTCCAGCCGCTGCGAATCCACCCGCGCCCTCAGCTCGTCCAGCAACGGCGCCGTCCCCGCCTGGTGATTGGCAACCGCCTGGTCCAGCGATACCTTGGCCGTGGCCACCTGCGCTTCCACACTGCTCACCTGGGTCTCATCGGCCAGGACCAGCAGATACGCATTGCCTACCGTCAGCACCACCAGTTCCCGCGCGTCTTCAGCCGAAAGCTGGGCGGCGGCAAAGTTGTGCCGCGCCGCCAGGTAGTTGCGCAGCGATGTCACATCCACCAGTGACAAATTCAGTGAAGCCCGCACGTCCGTGAATGCGAAAGGACCGATAATTGTGGGAAAGCCCGGTATGCGCAACCCTTCCGCGGGCAGATCGGTCTGCATCTCGGATTCCTTGCCGCTGGCATCCACCTCCGGCAGCAGCGATTGCAGTTGACTTAGCCGCTGGCCGCGCGCCGCCGCCGTCTGCGTCCCGCTCAGGATTACTCCCAGGTTGTTCTTTAGCCCTCGCTGGATCGCCTCGTCGAGGGACAAGTCGATGGTCTGCGCCGTCGCCTCGCCTGCCGTCACGCTGCCCTGAAAACTCGACGCGGTCGGCACCGTCTGATTGGGAGCCTGCGGTGTCTGCGCCGCCAGCTCCCCTGAAGCCAATACTGCAAGGCCCAACAGCAGGCCGCAGGCGCAGGGACGGATCGTACTTTCTCTCAAATGTTCTGACGAAATCAAGGGTCTTCCACTCACAGCGAAACGCTACAACACGAAAAGGATTGCCCATAATGGATGCGTGGAATGGGCGCTAGGGTTCTAAATGTAGTGTATCGGAATACCACCCAAGCCCGCTGCACTTCCGCTCAGTCCTGCTGGCGAATGAAAATCACCGCGCCGCAGCAGCCTGTAGCAATTGCGATGCAAGCGAGCACAATCCCTGGCGGAAGAATTCGCGTACCGCGTCCGCGGTCCATCCCGCAGCCTTCGGGCCGCCATGCGCCTTCAGCAGCTCGGCCGTCGCTACCGCCGTGAACCCTGCCACCGCCCGCAGCACGAAGATTGTCCGCACCCCCGTGGACAGGCCCTCCAACCACTGCCGTACCCGGTCCCGGTCCGGTCCCGTGATCATCCGCGCCAGATCTTGGCGCGCCACACCCGCCGCCTCCAGATCATCGTCCTCGATGCAGGTTTTTGCCGGTTCCAACCCTTCCGGCGCCGCCAGACTGCCGGGGGCGCGCCGCTCAAGGATCTCCAATGCTGCTGTGCACAATGCCTGCCGGCTGTTCTTGCGCGACTCAGCTGCATCAGAACAGGCCGAGACCTCCGCCGTCGCGATGGTCCTCTCGACCAGCCGGATGCTCTCCTCGCCTTCGCCCACCAGCATTGAAGCCAGGCTGTAAAGCCCGGCAGCAATCAACTCGTAGACATCGTCCATGCCGTCCAGAGCCTGGGCAACCGTCGCATCGTCCTTCGGCTGGCCATCCATCAACCTGTGGACCCGCTTTGAGAACGCCTGCGCCTCGGCAGGAATCGGTCGCTCAGGAATCAGGCTGGAACTCGGAGTAGAAGGTTCCTGTTGCATGGGGACAGCTCCTCTCAGGGGATTGAAGCAAGCTGATTCAATTTTATCCTCGCCTCCTCGGGCCGGGGAGTCAATCCAGGCCGCACCGAAGGTGTTACAAGCAATCCTTTCATATTGTGGGTCGCGCGGCTCACAACATGGGCCTGTAGCGGCCTCACCTGGGGTGAACCCCGGCCCACACTTGTCAATACTCATTTTCCCCGCTGTTTAACACACCTGGGGGCCCTCATACTGTATGGATTGCGTAGTGGGCAGTTCTTCCCGCAGCGGAAACTCACGTGCCGCTTCCGGGGAAAAAGCGGTAGACTGCCAACACGGCGCACTGGACTGACACGATGGCACGAACTTCGCACAAACAAAAGCTCTTCAACGGCCGGGACCGCTCCTGGATGCAATTCAACCGGCGCGTCCTTGAAGAAGCCGAGGACCCGGCGAATCCGTTGCTCGAACGCGTCAAGTTCCTGGCTATCACCGCCAACAACCTGGACGAATACGTTGAGGTTCGTCAGGCCGGCCTCATGCAGCGCATCGAGGACGGCTACCGCGAGCCCGGCTATGACGGCCTCCGCCCGGAGGAGTCCCTGGCCATTTTAACCGCCGACATTCACGAATTCGTCGCTGCTCAGTACCGCTGCTGGAATGACCGCCTGCTCCCCGAACTGCGCAAGCACGGCGTCCGACTGCTGGAGTGGAAGGAGCTCTCAGACGAAGCACGCGCCTTTGCCCAGGGCCACTTCCAGCGCGAGGTCGATCCCCTTCTCACCCCCATCTCCATTGATCCCGCCCATCCCTTTCCGCGCGTCCTCAACAAGGCTCTTTGCCTGGCCCTGCTGCTCCGCGCCAAGCGCCGCAGTTCCGGCCCGCAGGTGTTGGGCGTCGTCACCGTCCCACGCGCCCTGCCACGGTTCGTGCGGCTGCCCGCCTCTGACGGCAAGTTCGACTACCTGCTTCTCCAGGACCTCATCGCCCAGAACCTCGCCGGCATGTACCGCGGCTATGAGGTTCTGGCCCACGCGGCCTTCCGTGTCACCCGCAACTCCAACCTCTACTTCGAGGAGGAAGAAGCGCGGTCGCTGCTTGAAACCATTCGCGTCGAACTCCACAATCGCCGCAAGGGCGATGCCGTCCGCCTCGAGATCGAGACTGGCGCCGATCCTGAGATCGTCGAGCGCCTTCGCGTCAACTTCGAACTCGAAGAGAGCCAGGTCTTTCGCGGCGAGGGCCCGGTCAACCTCTCCCGTCTCATGTTCTTTTACGGCGATGTCGAGCGCCCCGACCTCAAATTCCACCCTTTCACGCCCCGACCGCTCCATTTGAGCCGCAAAGCCACCAGCATCTTTGACGAGTTGCGCCACCGCGATATCCTGCTCCACCACCCCTACGACTCCTACGATCCGGTGGTCAGTTTCATTCAGCAGGGTGCGCAGGACCCCGCCGTGTTGTCAATGAAACAAACCCTCTACCGCACCAGCCACGACTCGCCGATGTTCCAGGCACTCATCGAGGCTGCAGCCACCAAAGAAGCCACTCTCGTTGTCGAACTCATGGCCCGCTTTGACGAAGCCTCCAACATCAGCTGGTCGCGCAGCATGGAGGACGCCGGTGTCCAGGTCTTCCACGGCGTTGTTGGACTTAAAACCCATTGCAAGCTGGCCATGCTGGTTCGCCACGATGAGGACGGCGTCACCCGCCGCTATTGTCACCTCGGTACCGGCAATTACAACCCCGTCACCGCCCGCTTTTACACCGACCTCAGCCTGCTCACAGCCGATCCGCAGATTACCGAGCAGGTGCACATGGTCTTTAACTACCTCACCGCCCACGCGGAGATCGACGACTACCGCCCCCTGCTGGTGGCGCCTCTCACCATGGCCGAAAGCTTCCTCCGCCTCATCCGCCGCGAACAGGAACATGCCCAGGCCGGCCGTCCCGCACACATTGTCGCCAAGATGAACGCCCTGCTCGAGCCCTCGGTCATCGAGGCCCTCTATGCGGCTTCGCAGGCCGGCGTCGAGATTGACCTCATCGTTCGAGGCCTCTCCATCCTTCGCCCCGGAGTGAAAGGCCTCTCCGAAAGGATTAGCGTTCGCTCCATCGTCGGCCGCTTCCTTGAGCACTCCCGCATATTCCACTTCGCCAACGGCGGCAAGAACGAGATCTATCTCGGCTCAGCTGACTGGATGCCCCGCAACCTTTTCGAGCGCTGTGAGGTCGTCTTCCCCGTCCGCGACCCCGCCGCCATCGCCCGCATTCATGACGAGATCCTTCCCGCTTACCTCGCTGACACCGTCAAGGCCCGCCTCCAGCAGCCGGACGGCAGTTACATCCGCGCAAGCAAGCTGTTCAAGGACGCCCCAGCCTTTTCCAGCCAGGACTTTCTCATGCACCTGGCGGAAGGGAAGACCGATCTCGCTGCCATTCCCCCGCCGATTCCCATAAGTCTCAACGAAAGGGATTCCCAGAGAAAATCCAACGCTGCCGATTGATGCTTGGCCGGCTACTCCCAAGTCCTAGTATTCCGTTGACACGCCCCGGTCAGGCGACCATCATGATGCTTAAAAGGCCAACGCGATATGACCAATGAAAGTATTGAGACGATTCTCAAGCAGTTGGTGAAAGCCGTCGAACTTCTTCTGAAACAAGAGGCCAGCCGCCTCCATGCTGAAGAACCGCGCAACGTTTACGACGAAGAAAACTCCGGCGCCGTATTGACGGGTGAACTCCTCGCAATGGCGAAGGATCTGCGTCAGGCATTGGACGAGGCAGAATGAGTAAGTCGTCCTCTGGCCCGGTCAAAAAGAGCATTCTTGCCCGGCACACCCCGCTGCTTGCGTCGTGAAGAATTTGCGCCCTTCGTCACCGCCGCCACGCTGACAGCCGCGTCGGCGGACCCTACTTCTGAGCGCCGGCTGCAGGAACCACCAAGACTTTCTGCGGCGCATCGATCTCAGTCCCCGGAGCGCTGAGCTTAAGCTTCAGGTTTTCCACCTCCGGCTTGCCGCCCACACCACTGGTAAATCCGAGTTCGTACTGATTCCGCAAGCGGCGCGTAAGTTCGTCGAAATACGATTCGAATGAAACTGGATTGCCCGTCCCCAGCCAGAAACTCTTGCCGCCCGTCGCCTGTGTCACTTCTTCCAGCAGGTTCTGTCCGGCATTGTTCTCGACCATGGTCCCGGCGGCGCGGCCCTGATTCATCCAGTAGATCGCATAAACGACCAGTCTCGCACGAACCGAATCGGTGATTGCGGCCTGCACGTAAGGGTCTTCGGGGTCGAATTGCCTCTGGTAGTTATCCACGCCGTCGGTCACCATCACCACCTCTCGCCGGGCCTCCTGCTCTCTGGAAGGCCAGTTTTTCGCAAGGTCGGAGAGACTGAAATACGCGCTGCCGTTGGGACCGGATGAGCCCGCAGGCAGGTGAAGCGCGCGCAGCACCTGCTCGTGGTCCGCGGAAAGCGGCGTGGTAAAAACAGCCCGCCCATTCTGCATATAGGCAATAGCGGCCTTCGTATTCGGCGGGAGGCTCTTGATGAAGTGCTCGATGTCATTCATTTGGCTTCCCAGACTGGTGCGGGCCGAATCGTCGATCAGCAACACCAGTTCCAGACTGTTCTCAGGGCTCTGGAACGGCGCCCATTTCGTCACCTTGGCGTTCTTGCCATTCACCCTCACCGAGAGGTCCCGATTGGCGACACTCACAGGCGTCTCACCTTCATGTTTCGGGAGGACCGTCACAACGGCCTGCCCCTGACCTTGATCTCCCGCGTTCTGAGAAAGTGCCGGCCCTGCCACCAGCAGGGTCGCGAATGCCATCCAAGCAACCATTCCCGGATTCCTCATGCAAATTTCTCCTTGCCAGGTGCGTGCGCCGCTCGCGCGCTTCCATTGATTGATGCGGGGCACGTTGCCTCTACAAGGTATTAGACGCCCAACCAGGGAAAACTCGCTAACTCTGGTATTCCGCTCCTGGCCGCGCCCTGCTTAACGTGTAGCATCTTTGCGCCGGAAGCGAAGAAACCTATGCACAACTCCAGCGCCCAGGAAATTGCATGGAATTTACCCAACTATCGTTGGTAAGTTTGATATCTCCCACTATGGGAGATATGCCGCAATCCCTGGCCAATCCGAAGTCGCAGGGCCACGCCACCGGCCGAATATTGGAAGCCCCGGCCTGCTCATCAGCGAACTGTCGTCCGCCAGTCCTCCGGAATCGTTCTAACCACAACCCCAGAGTCGATTTACCTGGTTTGGGAATGTTACAAGTGTGTTAATATCGAGCCTCAAGGAGCTGGCTGAACCCACTCAGTCCCCTCCGGATCAACCACGATGAACCTTTACCTCATGCGCCACGCCAATGCAGGAATCCCTCGCGAGAACCCTGTTCTTGATGCCAAGCGGGCCCTCATCAAGGAGGGAAAGGAACAGTGCATGTTGATGGCGCGCGTTCTGAGTGCGCTCAAGGTCCAGGTTGACGTCATCGTCTCCAGCCCCCTCAAGCGCGCCATGCAAACCGCCCAATTTGTGGGAACGGAACTGGGCTACGAAGCCAAGGTCGAAATCAGCCGCGCCCTCGCGCTTGACGCCGACTACACCACATTCCAGCAGATGCTCGCCAAATACGCTGACCGCGAAGGCATCCTGGTCGTCGGCCACAACCCCAACCTGTTTCAGTTTCTGGGCCGTCTGGTCACTGGAAACGGCGGCGCCAACCTGCGTATGCGCAAGGGCTCCATCGCCCGTGTCGACCTCGACCGCCATCCGCCTCAATTGCAGTGGCTCATCGATCCGCGCATGGCTCGCGCCATCTACGCCAGCGTGACAAAGAGCTCCCGCCCAAAGACCTCGCGGAAGTAATCCGCTTCCTTGCGCAGCGACCAAAGCTCCAGTTCCGCGCCCGTCCGTCCCGGCTCAAGCTCCAGATACACCCGCTTGGGATAGACCTTCGCCACCACTCGCAGTACATCGCTGGCCCGATCCTGGTTCAGAGCCACCGCCAGTCGCAGCAGCACCACCGCCCGGTGCACATTCCTGTGCTCCTCGGCCGGAATGTTGCGCAGCGCTCGGTCTCCCGGCTGTGGACGGCTCTTGCCCAGGTATCGCGCAATTGCTGAAATCACGGTCCGCTGCAGCAACGTATACCCATAAATCTCAGAGCTCGAAACAATGTACTGCGTATGCCTGTGATGTCCCTGATGATTGATGAACTTCCCTGTGTCGCGCAGCAGAGCAGCCGCAGCCAGCCAGCTTTCATACTCCTCTGGCAACTGGTGCAGTGCCTTCAACTCATGGAATAATTGCGCCGCGTGCGCCCGCACCGGCTCCGCCTGCTTGAGTTCCACCCCGTACCGCCGCGCCGTGGCCAGCACGCTCTCCCACCGCTCGTGTTCAAACTCCAGATGCGCCGTAGCCCGCGCGTCCTGCTCGGCCAGCATCTGCGCCAGAATCCCGTCCCGCAGCCCCAGCGGTGAGTAGCGAAACCCCGGCAGTCCAAAGCTCTCCAGCAACTCCGCGAAAACCTCGGCCCCGGCAACAATGATTTCCGCCCGCCGCGGTCCAATCCCCGGCACCGCCTCGCGCTCGGGCAGCGTCATCTTCGCCATCTTCGTGGCCAGCTTGCGCACCGCGGTCGTCGTCGCAATCCCCGCCCGCAGCAGAGCCCCACTCCGCCCCCCAGTTAACCCGGCAACTCGCTGGTCCGTTGACTTGCCGACTCGCTGACTTGCTGATTTACCCACCTTGGCCCCGACCGCGCAAGCCTCGCTCAGTGCTGCCGCCGTGCCTGAGGTGGCAATCACCACCGAGACTCCCTCAGGCTGAATCCTCCGGTGCGCGCGCCGCAGTTCCCTGCCAATCCACTGCCGCATCCGCGCCAGTCCATCCGCCGGTGCAGGGTCCACGGGCAAAAACTCTTCTGTCAGCCGCACCGCGCCCAGCGGCAAACTTATGGTCTCCTTGATCCGCTTATGCTCTGAGAGCGTAATCTCGCAACTTCCGCCTCCCAGATCCACCAGCAACACCCGTCGGCCCACACCTGGTCCCGGTGTTCGGAACTCGCCTCCCATCACCCCGAGGTGGATGAGCCTTCCCTCTTCCAGCCCGGAGATGATCTCCACCGTCCAGCCCGTCTCTGCCTTTACCCAAGCCTGAAAGGCCGGCCCGTTGCGCGCGTCGCGCATGGCCGCCGTCCCCACCACACGGATCTGGTCCACCCCATGCGCCTGCACCGCCCGTTGAAACCGCTTCAGCGCCCGCAGCGTGGCCGCCATCGCCTCCGGCGAAATCAGCCCCGAGTCGAACACGCTCGCTCCCAACCGCGTCACCTCGCGGTCTTCCGCCAGCGTCTTCAACTGGTGCGCAACAACCTTCGCAATCTTGAGTCTGCACGAGTTCGAACCGATATCAATGGCGGCATTAGTAGGCATAGTGGACCGGAACACTCTCCATGATCTGGAATCTACCTCTCGGGCCAAGATACACGACCGCGCCGCCACGCCGCTGCGGGAAAAGGCGCGGCTGTGCGCACCAGCCTGACATTTCTGGTTTTAGTCTGAATAAGCCTACGGCACCGTCACGCTGAACGGCGAAGTCACGTACGCAGACGTCTTTGTGTCTTCCGCGGTCATGATGTACTGATAGGTTCCTGGCGTCAGCCCGTTCGCACTGCCGCCGCAGGAGAAAATTCCCACCAAACCGGCCAGTGCGCCCACGGCAAGCACAGCCTGAATGAGCCAGTGACGCGCCCGCCGCCGCAAACCCAACCCAAGAAACATGGCCCCGGCCAGGGCCAGGCTGGCAGCCTGCCCAAGGCCTGGACGAAGCGCCAGCCTGGCAGTGACTGCTGGAACGGCCTGTGTATAAAAGTCCATCGATCCGTTTACTGCCTCGTTGGCGGTTAGGGTATAAGCCAAGGCAGGGCCCCCGCCGCAATAGGGCAGCTTGGCTCCCGGCGGCGGATTCGCAACATCACAAGTTACAGCAACTATGCCTGTGTAGCCGTTAAGCGAAGTTAGGGTGAACGCGGTCGAACCTGTGCCGCTGGCGGTCAGGGTCACGTTTGTCGCCGCGATTGAGAACCCCGGCGTCGCCGCCAGACCGAGCGTACCGGAAAACCCAATACACAAGCTGAGGAGAAATAAGAAAGAAAACCTTCGAACGCGCATGACGAAGGCCTTTCCGCCGGGCCGCATCCACCCGGCCTGATGAATTGGACGGCTTCAGAATTCATCCGTTTACGTATTGCTTGGCAATTGACGCACGCGGCCCTGAGACTGGGCAACGATCCGCACCTGCCCGACTGATATCCTTATCTGCATGTTACCTTCCGCGACGACAAATCGAGCCCAGACATACCAAAGCCCGCGGCAAGTCCCCTCTACGCTGGCCACCTGGCTGCTTTTCGCGACCATCTTCATTACTGTCTACTTTGCCTCGCTTTTCACGCCGCCGCTCATGGACGACGTCGACGCCTCACACGCGCAGGCCGCGCAACACATCGCTGAAAGCGGCAATTGGGTTACCGCGAAGATCGATGGCATCCGCTACATTGAAAAGCCGCCTCTGCCCTACTGGATCGTCGCCGGCTCCTACCTCATCTTTGGCGAGAACACCTTTGCCACCCACCTGCCCAACTCCCTGGCCATGCTGGGCCTCACATGGCTGGCGTGGCTCTGGGCCCGCCGCGCCTGGGGACCCCGCGCGGGTCTTTATGCAGGGCTCGGCGTCCTCACCTCCATAGGGCCTTTTCTCTTCACCCGATTCATCATTCCCGAAGCGGAACTCAGCCTTTTTCTCCTGATTGCGCTCTATGGCCTTCTCACCGGCCTGGAGTCCGACCGTCCAGCCCGTTTTTATTGGATGTGGGCCGGTGTCGCCCTGGCTCTGCTGACCAAGGGCCTCATCGCACCCGTCTTCTTCTTGGGCGCGGTCATTCCCTACCTGCTGCTTACCGGCCAATGGCGTCGCTGGCGCGCGATGAAGCCCGTCTCCGGCTTCCTGCTCTTTCTGGCCATCGCCGCGCCCTGGCATATCCTCTGCGGCCTCGCCAATCCTGACCAGGGCCATCCCATCGGCAACCACCCCACCCTTGGCAACGTCCACGGCTTCTGGTACTTCTACCTCGTCAACGAGCACTACCTGCGCTTCTTCGGGCAGCGCTATCCGCACGACTACAACAAGCTCCCCGCTGCCGCCTACTGGCTCCTCCACCTTGTCTGGCTCTTTCCCTGGAGCCTGTTTCTGCCCGCGCTCATCGCCGTTGCCTGGAAGACTCGCCACCACTGGCTCCAACACCTCCAGCACGACGCCGGGCACACGGTGGATTTCTATCTGGACAACGCCGCCCGCGAAGATGTGGCCAGCTTTGTTCTCCACCTCAAATTCCGCGTCCGCACAGTCTGGCTGCTGAGCCTCTTTTCCGCCTTCAGTCTGCTGTTCTTCTCCATCTCAACCAACCAGGAGTACTACACCTTCCCCGTTTGGCCGCCGCTGTTCATTCTCATCGCCGGCATAGTCGCCGGCATCGAGGAAAAACGCGGACTGGACGGGACCACGGATGCCGGCCCGAACAGCAACAAACCGCTGCTATCCACCCGCTGGCTCACCGGCGCGCAAGCAGTCTTCGCCGTCATCGGCGTGCTCATCGCCGCTGCTCTGGCCTGGGGACTGTGGGACTCCCGCAACCTGCCCTACGTCGCTGACATCGGAACCCTGCTGGCCCACCGAGGCGTGGGCGACTACACCCTCTCGATGTCTCACTTCTTCGACCTCACCGGCGCCTCGTTTGCCGCCCTACGTTTGCCAGCCGCTCTGGCCGCCATCACCCTCCTCATCGGCCCCGCCGTGGGTTGGATTCTGCGCCTCAAAGGCAAACACCTGGCCGCCACCATCAGCCTGGCACTGACCGCGGCCATTTTCCTGGTGGCCGCGCATATCGCCTTCGCCCGCTTTGATCCCATGCTCGGCTCAAAGCAACTGGCCGATACCATCATCAAGAAAGGCTCGTCTGCTGACACGTTCATCATCCTCGGTGAGCAGTCCGATGCTTCCTCGGTGGTCTTTTACACACATCATTTTTTCCAGGGCAGGCCAGCCCTGCTGGTGCTTCCGCGCTGCGGCCAGCATGGCGAAGGGACGCCTCTGCTGTGGGGCTCCTGCTACCCCGACGCGCCCAATATCTTCCTCTCGGAAGACCAGCTTTCCAAAGTCTGGGGCACGGGCGAGCGCAAATGGCTCTTCGCCCAGGACAAAAACCAGTTGAAAGCCGAGAGTCTGCTTGCCGGCCGCCTCTATCAGGTCCAATCCCTAGCCGACAAGGCCCTCTGGACCGACCGACCGCTGCAATAGGGAAGACGCGGACGGCAGGGGAGACTACCCGGCTGCCCGCATCTTCCCTCCCGGCAGCAACTCGTACACTTGCCCTCGCCAAAGCACCCGGCTACCCCAATAGCTGGCCGCCCAAAAGCCAAACCCCATCAGATCGCGCACCGGGTAAAGCACTAGCAACCCAAACCAGTCCGCATCGCGCACCACCAACCCACCCACCGCAACGGCCAGTGCCAGCCGCGTGACCACGCTCCAGCCAAACAACGCCAACCCCCACCACGGATGCCCCAGCGCCGCAGCCGTAACCCATGCCAGCAGCCCAAACGGCACGCTGAAGCTGAGCGATGTGGCAAAATGCCCCGCCGGACGCGAAAACCGCGTGGACCGCATCCACCTTGCCTGGTGCTTCAGAGAAGAACCCAAGCTCGAATTGATCACCATGTGATCGATGGCGTGGTGGCTCAGCACCACCGTCTGCCCCAGCTTCCAGGTTTCGTTCCCCAGAACAAAGTCGTCGGCGCAATAGTCTGCCGTCACTTTGAAACCGCCCATCCGGCGGATCGTCTCCCGCCGGAACGCCATCGTCGGCCCCAGCACGAACTTCATCCCTTCCATTGCCCGCGCCGCCAGTACCCCGGCTGTCATCTCCACGCTCATCCCCACAGCCTCAAGACGCGCCCACAATCCTGGCCCTGACTCGCTCCGGGGCACCGCGACGCCGCGATACGGGCAGGTCATCCCGCCGACCCGATCGTGGGCAAACGACAGCGCTACAGCCCGCAGATAATCGGGCGTCACCCGCACATCGCTGTCGCTGATAACCAGAATGTCGAAAGCTGCCTCGGCTTCCATCCGCTCCATCGAGGCTACTTTTGCGTTGATGTAATCCGGCTCGCCGCCGGTGGAAAGAAACTTCACCGGAACCTGCGGATACCTGGCCGCCACTCGGCGCGCCGTCTCCAACCCGGCGTCCTGGGCCGACCGCGCGCAGAAAAGAATCTCGTATTCCGGATAATCCTGCTCAAAAAATGTAGCCAGGTGTGCATCGAGCCCCGGTTCGGCCCCATGCACCGGCTTCAGCAGAGTCAGTGGCGGCGTAAACCCCGGCCGCGCCTCAAGCTTTGCCAGCGCCAGCCGCCGCTCCCGCAGGTACCCCGGCACCGCCGCCAGAACAATGCAGGCAAATCCCGTAGACGTCACCAGCCCGATGACGGCCAATCCAAGAAGAACGTACAACATGCAGGTCTAAGCATACCTGTCCAGGGGCAAGTTCAGCGATGAAGGTTCCGCAGTGGGATTCGGCCGGCAATCGACCGGAAAGAAACGTGCGCAGGGGCTACGGTTTCCGAGGCGCTCCCGGCTTGGCCACCATTGTAGGCCTGCGCAACGGCACAATCGCCCCGGTCGAACCGGGCACGTTCTGCTGGAACCGCGCCAGCATCTCCGTTCGCACATACTCCACAAAGCTCTGCATCTGCCGGTTCATCTCTTCCATCCGCTCCCGCATCTGCAGGATGATGGCGATGCCCGCGATGTTCACCCCCAGGTCCCGCGCCAGGTTCAGAATGAACTCCAGGCGCTCCAGGTCCTCATCGGTGTAGAGCCTTGTATTCCCCTCGGTGCGCGACGGTTTCAGCAGACCCTCGCGCTCATAAAGGCGCAGCGTCTGCGGATGAATCTCGTACATCTCGGCCACCGCCGAAATCATGTACGCGCCCTTCGATTTGCGTCTAGCCGCCATCGTCTCGTCCCGAACCAGCTTACCGCAGTCCCTTTATTCAGTGCCCCAGCCCTGCCTTCTACAGCTTGTCGAACAGCGACACGCGCGGGTCCTGGTTGTTCAGCTTGGCCAGTTCGCGCATGATCTCCCGGCTGCGCTCGTCGTGCAGCGTAGGCACTACCACCTCGACGGTCACAATCTGGTCGCCGCGCTGGCCCGGCCGCTGCGCATTCTCCACGCCCCTTTCCCGCATGCGCAGCTTTTGCCCGCTCTGCGTCCCCGGAGGAATCTTCAACTGCGCGCGGCCGTCGATCGTCGGCACATCCACCTTGGCTCCTAAAGAAGCCTCGGCTATGGTCACCGGCACGGTCAGGTGGATATCGTCTCCCACCCGCGAAAACACCGGGTGCGTCCCAGTGCGCACAATCACAAACAGGTCCCCGGCTGCGCCGCCGTTCAGCCCCGCGTTTCCCTTGCCCTGCAGCCGGATGCGCTGCCCGTCCCGCGTTCCCGGCTTCATCCGGAACTCCACCGTCTCCGTCCGGCTCACCACTCCCTCGCCGTGGCAGGTTCCGCAGTCGTTCGAAATGCGGCCCGTCCCATTGCACCGCGGACAGGGAATGTTGAACTTCATCCGTCCGCCCATCTGCGTCACCTGCCCTGAGCCGTTGCACTCCGGGCACTGCATCGGCCCGCCTGTGTGCGCCTGTCCGTGGCACGTTGGACACGTCTCCTGCCGGTTCACCTGGATACGCGCCTGTCCGCCGCGAATGGCGGTCCAGAAGTCCACTGTCGCCTGGTACTCCAGGTCGGTACCTGGCTGCGGCCCGCGCGGCCGCTGCGGATGCTGCGACCCAGAAAAGATCCCCGAAAAAATGTCCTTGAAGCTGCCCCACCCCGCCGAACCCGGACCCGTCTGCTGCCCCGCCTGGTGGCCCGGCCCGCCAAAGCCGGAAAAGTCGAATCCGTCAAAGTCCACCGAAGACCGTGAGCCCGCGCCCTGCTGCCGCGCATACGCCTCGGCCGCCGCCGGGTCGATCTGGTCAGAGTAAAACCCCACCTGGTCGTACACTTTTCGCTTCTTCTCGTCACTCAGCACGTCGTTGGCCTCGGAGATTTCCTTGAACTTCTCCTCGGCCTTCTTATCCCCTGGGTTCACGTCCGGGTGATACCGCCGCGCTGCCTTGCGGAACGCCTTGCGAATCTCCTCCGGCGTCGCCGTCTTCTTCACGCCAAGCGTTGCGTAATAGTCCTTGTTCTGGGTCGTTGGCATAGTCTGTTTGGACTCGTTTCCTCGTTAAGCAGTATCCACTCAGGCGATCTGTCTGGCCTTCAAATCCCCGTTCTCCGCCCGTGGTGCGGGAAAAATCTCTACTTCGATCCGCGCCATTACCTCCCGGCTGGCTAGCGCCAGATCGTACGACATCTGCATCTTCATCCAGAAATCCGGCGTCGTCCCAAAGTACCGCGCCAACCGCAGCGCCGTGTCCGCTGTAATCCCCCGCCGTTCTCGCAAAATCTCGGAGATCCGAGTTACGGGTACTCGCAATGCAAGGGCCAAAGCATTGGCTGAAAGTCCCAACGGTACAAGAAAATCCTCACGCAGAAATTCGCCGGGGTGGATCGGCACACCTCTCTCCTCGTGCTTACGCGGAATACTCATGGCCGACCCTCCTTAGTGATAGTCAACAATCTCTACGTCCCAAGCGTCGCTGCCGTCCCAGCGGAAGCAAACCCGGTACCGGTCGTTGATGCGGATGCTCCACTGGCCCTCCCGGTCGCCTTTCAGCTTCTCCAGCCGGTTGCCGGGTGGTTTCAACAAATCCTCGATCGCGCTCGCGTAATCCAAAGCCTGCAACCGCCGCGCCGCGATCCGTGCAATGTTCGCCTTTCGCCGGCTCGTTCCGGTCAGGAAAATCGCTTCCGTCACATCGTCGGCGAAGGACTGGATCATGCTTAACGTTTATCGTAACACGGGAAACGGTAAGCATTCCATATGTGTGTTATCGTTTCGCCATGCGAAAGACGACCTTCGTGCGCACACTCTGCTACCTATTCTGCTTCCCCGCACTCTGCTTGGTCTGCGTACAAACCTTCGCCCAAGATGCAACGCCAGCCCCAGTGCCTGCGCCAGTCTCGGTCGCTGCTTCAGGCAAAGCCGCTCCTGCTGCCGCAGCCGTTTTGCCCAGCGACCCAAAGGCGTTGATGATGCTAGCAGTCAAAACCAATGGACTGACAGGTCCCGACGTTCATCCTTGGCACTTGAAGGCTACTTATCAGTTACTCGACGAAAAGGGCAGCATCACTGACCATGGGACCTATGAGGAGTTCTACGTCAGCCCGACAAAATTCAAGCGCACCTATGCCAGCACAGCATTCACGCTAACTGAATACGGAACAGAGAAGGGCGTTCTACGATCAGGCGCTCGCAATGCGCAGTCGATTCAAATAGCCGCAATTCACCGTGAATTCGTTAACCCCATGCCGAGCGAGCAGGAAATTGAGCACGAGAGTTTCGAGTTGCAACAACGAGAGGCAAGTGGCGGAAATCTTACCTGCCTAACAGTAACGGGCGCGCGTGTAGACTCCGGCCGCACCTACTGTCTAGCTGCCGATAAGCCCATTCTCCGAATCGCCGCTTCTGCCGGCGGGTGGACCCAAGCTCTTCATAACCGAATCGTGAGTTTCCAAGGCCATTTCATCGCTCAGGACCTTCGAATACTACGCTCCGGCAAGCTTGCCATAACCGCTCAGATTGACGTCGTTGAATCACTGAATCCGGTCGATGAGATAGATTTCACGCCCTCTCCCGATGCAATGCTGGTGCCTCAAAGAATCGACGCTTCCGCCGGAGTAACCCAGGGTCATCTCCTCAGTAAAACCTCCCCGTCCTATCCGCCTGCGGCTAGATCTGCAGGCGTTTCAGGAACAGTCGTTCTCCAGGCTGTGATCGGTCTGGACGGCCATATCGAAGAGTTGCGCGTGATCAGCGGCCCGCTAATCTTACAGCAGGCAGCAATAGACGCCGTGCGAGCGTGGGTGTATAAACCCTTTCTCGTGAATAGTGAACCCGTCGAGATAAACACAACCATCAACGTCGTCTTCGCTCTCGGCATCCCCATGGGCGGAAGATATTGAAAGAAGTTGGGGTGGGCAACGAACCGTCGCCCACCCCTAAGTTTTCCGCCGGAACGGCGGGTATGCCTGGACGGCCAGTCCTACTTCTTGTCTTCCACGTCCACATACTCCGCGTCGATCACGCCTTCGTCCTTCTTCTGCCCGGCTGCTGAATCTTCCGGTGCAACGGTCGGTCCTGTTCCCGCAGCGGCAGAAGCCGCATTGGCCTTGTACATCACTTCGGCCAGCTTATGACTGGCGTGGGTCAGCTTCTCGTGCGCGTCCTTCAGCTCCTTCGATGTAGGCGTGCCTTCCAGCACCTTCTTCGACTCAGCCAGAACCGACTCAACCTCGACCTTCTCGGGACCCTGAATCTTGTCGCCGCTCTCCTTCAACATCTTCTCGATGTTGTAGACCAGCGAATCCAGGTGGTTGCGCGCTTCGATCTCGTCGCGCTTCTCCTTGTCCTCGGCGGAGTGCGACTCGGCTTCCCTGGCCATCTGCTCCACTTCTTCCTTGCTCAAACCCGAGCTTGAAGTAATGGTGATGCGCGTGTCCTTGCCCGTCGCGTTGTCTTTTGCCGTCACGTTCAAAATTCCGTTGGCATCGATGTCGAACGTGACCTCGATCTGCGGAATCCCGCGCGGCGCCGGAGGAATACCACCCAATTTGAACTTGCCCAGCGTCCGGTTCTGCGCAGCCAGGGGCCGCTCGCCCTGCAGCACATGCACCTCGACTTCAGTCTGCGAATCCGCCGCCGTTGAGAAAGTCTCTGTCTTCTTGGTCGGGATCGTCGTGTTGCGCTGAATCATGGTCGTCGCCACGCCGCCCAGCGTCTCGATCGATAGCGTCAGCGGCGTCACGTCCAGCAGCAGCAGATCCTTTACCTCGCCGGCCAACACACCCGCCTGCACTGCCGCGCCTACGGCCACAACCTCATCGGGATTCACCCCCCGATGCGGCTCCCGGCCAAACATCGTCTTTACAATCTCCTGGATCTTCGGCATGCGCGTTTGCCCGCCCACCAGAACCACTTCGTCGATCTGGCTTGTGGTCACGCCCGCGTCCGTCAGCGCTTTCTTGCATGGCTCCAGCGACCGTTCCAGCAGGTCCTCGACCAGCTGCTCCAGCTTGGCGCGCGTCAGTTTCCGCACCAAGTGCTTCGGGCCGGTCGCATCCGCCGTGACAAACGGCAGATTGATCTCTGTCTCGATGGTCGTCGACAGCTCGATCTTGGCCTTTTCCGCGGCATCCTTCAGCCGCTGCAGTGCCATTTCGTTGCCCTTCGACGCCAGATCGAGCCCCTGCTCCTGCTTGAACTCGGCGATCAGCCACTCCACAATCCGCTGGTCAAGGTTGTCGCCGCCCAGGTGGGTATCCCCGTTCGTGGACTTCACTTCGATCACGCCCTCGCCCACTTCAAGAATGGAGATATCGAAGGTGCCGCCGCCAAAGTCGTACACCGCAATGGTCTCGTTCTTCTTCTTGTCCAGTCCATAGGCAAGCGCCGCCGCGGTCGGCTCGTTCACAATCCTCTTTACATCCAGCCCGGCAATCTTGCCCGCGTCCTTGGTCGCCTGCCGCTGCGCGTCGTTGAAGTACGCCGGCACCGTGATCACGGCCTCGGTCACTGTCTCGCCCAGGTAGGCCTCGGCGCTCTTCTTCAGCTTCTGCAGAATCATGGCCGCGATCTCAGGCGGCGTGTATTCCTTGCCCTGCGCCACTACGACCACATGGTCGCCCTGTTGCGCCACCTTGTAGGGCACCATCTTCATCTCGTCGTTCACTTCGTTGTACCGACGTCCCATAAATCGCTTGATCGAGAAGATGGTGTTCTCGGGGTTGGTAATCGCCTGACGCTTGGCCACCTGGCCCACCAGCCGCTCCCCGCTCTTCGAGAACGCGACAATTGAGGGCGTTGTCCGCGCACCCTCTTCATTTGCAATCACTTTGGGCTCTCCGCCCTCCAGAACGGCCACGCACGAATTCGTGGTGCCGAGGTCAATGCCGATAATCTTTGCCATGGTTGGATTTCCTGCCTGTCTAATAAAATTCTGACTCTTTTAAGATGCATCATTGAGTGAGATAGTGTCAACTTTATTTGATTGCATCTCCATAAAGATTCCGTTCCCTCTCGCGGCGCCCGGGTGCCCCGGACTCTGCGCCCGCGGCGACAGGCTCTCGCCGGTGGAGTTCGAGGATGGTCTTTGAGACCTGGGAAGCCAACGATGCAACCGCTCCAGCCGCGGCCAGAACATCATCCCGCCAACACATCGACTTCCCGTCACTGGCGCCCATCCCCCCAATCGTTTACCCTCAGAACATTCCCTCCGTCATGACGACCGCTGCCGCACAAGCCCGCTACCCGCTCACCCAGGGCGTCAACCCGTGGCTTGTGACCGCCTCGGTCATGCTCCCCACCTTCATGGAGGTGCTCGACACGGCCATCGCATCGGTGGCCCTCCCTTACATCGCCGGCAGCCTATCGGCCTCCAACTCCGAGGCCACATGGGTTCTGACCAGCTATCTGGTGGCCAACGCCGTCATCCTTCCCGCCTCAAACTGGTTTGCCCGGCGCTTCGGACGCAAGCGTTTTCTGCTTTCCTGCGTCATCATCTTTACCATCGCCTCGTTCTTCTGCGGCGCCGCTCCGTCGCTGGGCGTCATCCTCCTCGCCCGCGTCCTTCAGGGAGCTGGCGGCGGCGCTTTGCAACCCCTCTCGCAGTCCATCCTGCTGGAGAGCTTTCCTGTCTCCAAGCGCTCCATGTCCATGGCCGCCTATGGCCTGGGCATCGTGGTTGCCCCCGTCCTGGGACCAACGCTCGGCGGTTGGCTGACAGATACGTTCAGCTGGCGCTATGCCTTCTATATCAATATTCCCGTGGGCATTCTGGCCGTCTACATGATCAGCCGCTTCGTCCACGATCCGCCCTACATCAAGCACGCCAAGGTTGGCCCGTTTGACAACATCGGCTTCGGCCTCCTGGCCGTGTGGACCGGCTGCCTGCAGATTGTGCTCGACAAAGGACAGGAAGACGACTGGTTCGGCGCCCTCTGGGTGCGCTGGGCGGTAGCGACGCTGGTGGTTGCCCTGGCGCTCTGGATCTGGCATTCCTGGACACATCCCAATGGCCTGTTGGACCTTCACGTCCTCAAAAACCGCAACTTCCGCACCGGCTGCATCCTGATTGCGATGCTGGGGATGTGCATCTACATCACCATCGCTATCCTTCCCCTTTATTATCAGGAGATTCTAGGCTACACGGCCTTTACTGCCGGCCTGGTTGTGGCTCCGCGTGGCCTGGGGTCCATTGTCGCTTCGCCCATTATCGGCCTTCTTGGTTCCCGCATCGACAACCGCAAGCTGCTCACCGCCGGCTTTCTCGGCTTCGGTTTTTGCGCCCTGCTGTTTGGCACCGTGGACCTCAGCACTGGCCCCTACACGCTGTTGGTTCCCATCCTGGTGACGGGTTTTGCGCTGACCTTCGTTTTTGTGCCCATGGCCACCCTGAGCATGGCCACCATCCCCAATAAGGAAATGGGGAACGCCACTGGGCTCTCCAACATGCTGCGCAACATTGGGGGCTCCATCGGAATCTCCATGGCGACCACTGCCCTGGTACGCCGCGCGGCGCTTCATCAAACCAGCATCGGCGCAAACGTGACTCCTTCCACTTGGGTGCTGCAGCAGAAGTCCGCCGCCATTGCCTCCTATCTTGGCCACCGCCTCGGCTCGGCGCAGGCTCGTCCCGGCACATTCGGCCTCCTCTACAACCTGATGGAACAGCAAGCCGCCCTCAAAGCATACGTCGATGTCTTCCGCTGGACCGCCCTCCTGGCTTTCATCTGCGCGGGCGCCGCCTGGCTCTTTAAAAAGCCCGCCAAACACGCCGCACCGCCGCCGGGCATGCACTGAGAGAGCAATCGAGAGTTCCCAGAGCATTCCGTGCTGGCACCGGTCAGTCCGCATCGCTGACTGCACGGCAGCTTCGGACCCATTCCCTGCCCCGCTCCAGTTCCTGCGCAGCCTTTTTCCCCGCAAATGGCCTGCAAGGTGCAAAATAAAGAGCAGGAAGGTTACAATCTGATGAATTCAGGCTCTCTTCCTTCCTGCGAACAGCACGGTGTATCTCTCCAACCGGAGTGGCAGAGGCAGCTTGCCGCATGGCGCGATTTGCTTGCCCAATGCGCCTCGAAGCCCAACCGCAAGCGCGTCCATGCCCTGCGCAGCCTCACCTTGCGCCTGCGCACAGTGCTGGAGTTTCTGCTCGAGGAACACGCCGCGGAATCGACCTGTGCCCATGCGTTCACGCGTTGGAATCGAGAAGGGAAGAAGCTGCGACGTGCGCTGGAGCCGGTTCGCAATGCGGATGTGTACATGGCCCGCCTGGCCGGCCTCCGCGAAAACCTCGCCGGTTCACCAGACAGCGATATACTTCCCAGCTCCCGCTGCCTGCGCGAGACCGGCAAACTGTTGAGCCGCCTGGAGCGACGGCGCCGGAAGGGCGTCGACCGGCTCATGGCCGTGATGGATGCTCGCAACAAACACTTGAACCGGCTTAGTGAAGAGATGGAGGCAGCGCTTGCCCCTCGCATGCCCTCCGGGACAAGTAACACTCGACAGGTGGCATTGCGCCTGTTCAGCGAGCTGGCCGACGAGGTTCCCGGCCTCGACAGCGCCAACCTTCACGCATATCGCAAGCGCATCAAGAAAGCCCTGTACCTGGCTGAGATTTCCGCCCCAACGGATCCAGAGGCCAGACAGTTGGCCGCAGTCCTCAGGAAGATGCATGTGGCCGCCGGCGAGTGGCACGATTGGCAGCAGCTTGCTTCTGAGGCGGAGCGCGTCCTTCCGGACCATGGCAAGCAGGACGGCCTGGTCCCCGTGCTGAATCAGCAGGCCGAGGCGGCTCTCAAAAGGGCTCTCAGTCTCTGCCGGCGATCACCGGCGCGCTTTTTCAAGAGCACGGGCGAAACTCGGACCTCCCAACAGCGAAAGCCCGTCGCCTCGGTGCCCATACCGGCTCAATTCGCCAACGCCACAAACCTTAGCGCCTCTTCGTCCCACTGATCAATCCGCCCGCTGAGAATGTCGTAGTACCATCCGTGCACCGTTAGCCGCCCTTCCGCCACCGCCCGCGCCACCGCAGGCTGCGCTCGCAGATTCCACAGTTGCGCCACCACATTCCCGCGAATCAGCGCGGCCAGCTCGGCGTGTTCCCCATCCGCTGGATTCAGCGGCTGCCGGTGCGAAAAAGCCGCCTCAACGTGGCTCAGCCAGCGCCGCGCCTTGGGCATCGTCTCCAGTCCCTCGCGGTCCAGCGCGGCCCTCAGCGCCCCGCAGTCCGAATGCCCGCATAAAATCGCGCTCTTCACCTTCAGCACCTCGACGGCGTATTCGATCGTCGCCGTCACCCCGTCCACGTCTTGGCTGGCAATCGGCACCACATTGCCTGCATTCCGCGTAATGAACAGGTCTCCCGGTCCGGTACCCAAAATCAGGTCGGGCACCACCCGCGAGTCGGAACAGGTGATGAACAGCCATTCCGGCGACTGCCGGTCGGCCAGCAGTTGAAACTGATCGCGCTTGCCGGGAAAAACCTCTGACAGAAACCGCTTGTGCCCTTCAATCAATCGATCCATCCGCCCCCCGCCCATTTCCCCACCTCCGGGCCTTGCGCCCGTCTCAGCCCAGCCTATCGCACCTCTGACCGAACTGATACCTTTGTCGGTGTCAGTTTTACAAGCGAGCGGTAACCCAAAGGAAAAGAACGACTATGAAACACATTGAGAGACTTTTCGGTTCTGCAATTCTGCTTATGTTGATTAGCTCAGCCCTGGTGCAGGCGCAGAGCGTCGATACCATTGACCCCACCCTCCAAAATCGAATCGATCGCATCGTATCGCAGGTCCTCGACCAGACCGGCGTCCCTTCAGCCTCCGTCGCCGTGGTCAAATCCGGCAAGCTCGTTTATACCCATGCCTACGGCAGCGCCCGCCTCGCCACGGACACGTCTCCCGCCATCCCCGCCACGCCCGCGATGCGCTACTCCATCGGCTCCATCTCAAAGCAGTTCACGGCCGCCGCCATCCTTCTGCTTCAGGAAGAAGGCAAGCTCTCTCTCGACGACACGGTGGGCAAGTACATCCCCGGTCTGACTCAAGGGGATAAGGTGACCATCCGCCAAATTCTTTCCCACACATCCGGCTACCAGGACTACTGGCCCGAAGACTATGTGATGACTCCCATGCTCCACCCCGAGAGCGCCCAGCAGATCCTCGACACCTGGGCCAAGAAGCCCCTCGACTTCGAGCCTGGAACCCAATGGCAGTACTCCAACACCAATTTCGTCATCGCCGGCCGCATCGTCGAGACCGTCACTGGCGCACCCCTCATGGACTTCCTCACCCGCCGGATCTTCCGCCCCCTCGGCATGAACTCCGTGTGGAACTCCGATGAAGCCAAACTCACCTCTGTCGATGCTACGGCCTACTATCGCCATGCCCTCGGACCCCTCCGCGTGGCCCCGAAGGAGGGCCGAGGCTGGATGTTTGCCGCCGGTGAGCTGGCGATGACTGCCCACGACCTAGCCCTCTGGGATCAGAGCCTTATCGCTCAATCCATCCTCAAACCCGAGAGCTACAAAGAGATGTTCACGGAGATCAAGCTCAAAGACGGCAAGGGCACCCACTACGGGCTCGGCGTTGAAGTCACAGCCCGCAACGGCCACCGCTCCATCGAGCACTCCGGCGAAGTCTCCGGCTTCGTCTCGGACAACGAGGTGCTGGTGGACGACGGAGTGGCCGTGGCCGTCCTCACCAACCAGGACGCGGTGGGAGCGGCCGCCACCATTGCCCGGCTCGCCACGCCCGTTGTCCTCGGCATAATGGCCGCCTCATCCGCCGAAACGCAGGCTTTCGCCATCTACCACGATCTTCAACAAGGCCGCATCGACCGCAGCCTGCTGGCGCCCAACCTGAGCGACTACTTCACCGCCGAGGCTCTGGCCGACTTTCAGGCGAGCCTGGCGCCCCTGGGCGAGCCGCTTACCTTCGTCCAGACAGCCACCGAGCTGCGCGGCGGTATGACCTTCCACAGCTTTGAGATTGTTTACCCCGGCAAGCACCTCAGGCTCACAACGTACACCTATCCCGACGGCAAGCTGGAGCAATACCTTATTGCCCCGGCGGAATAGGCTCTGTCTGTCCCCAAAAACCGGTGTCCCAGATTTCGTTTTCGAGGCCTGGGAAAAACACGGACCCCAACCTCCCATCCCGCCCCGCGATACACTTGAGCTTGACCTATGTTTGAAAACCTCACAGACAAACTCCAGCGCGCCTTCAAGACGCTTCGCGGCCAAGGCACGCTCACGGAAGAAAACATCGCTGAAGCCCTGCGCGAAATCCGCGTAGCCCTGCTCGAGGCCGACGTCAACCTCAACGTGGCCCGCGACCTGATCGAGCAGATCCGCGTCAAAGCCGTCGGCACCGAAGTGCTCACCGCCCTTTCGCCCTCCGAGCAGGTCATCAAAATCGTCCGCGACGAGCTCATCACCCTGCTCGGCAAAGACACGGCCCGGTTCAAGTTCGCCTCGCAGCCGCCCACCGTCATTCTCATGGCCGGTCTGCAGGGCTCCGGCAAAACCACCACCAGCGGCAAGCTCGCCGCGTGGCTCAAAAAGGGCGGGCATCGGCCAATGCTTGTATCCGTTGACGTATATCGCCCGGCAGCCCGCGAGCAGCTCAAAGTTGTCGCCAAATCCGTCGAAGTCCGCCTCTACGAAGGCGACCAGAAAGGCGAGCCGGCTGGTTCAGCTCTCGTTGAGCGCCTGGCCAAAGAGGCCCTCCGCGAGGCCCGCATCATGGGCTGCGACACCCTCATCGTGGATACCGCCGGACGCCTGCACATCGACGAAGATCTCATGGGCGAGATGGAGCGCCTGAAAAAGCTGCTCAACCCGTCTGAGATTTTGTTCATCGCCGATGCCATGACCGGCCAGGACGCCGTCAACTCGGCTCAGGATTTTCACTCCCGCCTGGGCCTGACCGGCGTCGTGCTCACCAAAATGGATGGCGACGCCCGCGGCGGCGCGGCGCTCTCCATCCGCCACGTCACCGGCCAACCCATCAAGTTCATCGGCGTAGGGGAAAAGGCGGACGCCTTCGAGCCGTTTCATCCGGATCGAATTGTGGGCCGCATTCTGGGCATGGGCGACATGATGTCGCTCATCGAGAAGGCGGAATCGACCCTCGACCGCAAAAAGTCAGAGGAATTCGCCAAGAAAGCCCTCCTCGGCGACGGCTTCTCTCTCGAAGACTTCCGCGACCAGCTCCGCCAGATCAAGAAGATGGGTTCCATGGAGAGCATTTTGAAGATGCTCCCCTCTGTCGGCCCCTTCGCCGGCATGCAACAGGCCGCGAGCCAGGTAGACGAAAAGCAATTCGTCCGATTGGAAGCCATCATCAACTCCATGACCCCCAAGGAGCGCCGCAACCACGAAATCATCTCCGGCACGCGCCGCAAGCGCATCGCCGCCGGTAGCGGCACCTCGGTTCAAGACGTAAACCAGCTCCTCCGCCAATATGCGCAGATGGCCAAGATGTTCAAGCAAATGGGCAAAGGCGGCCTGGCCAGAACCATGATGCGCGGCGGCATGGGCGCCATGGGCATGGGCGGTAAACAACGCTTCGGGCGGTAAGATTTCGCGGCCTTTCACAAAGTCCAACCGGCAATCAGGCGCTTCCATGACGACCGTGAGCCTTCAAGACCAACTCGACGAGATTACCGCCAACACCCGCCACCTGGTGCAGGCCGAGCGCATGGCGGTCGGCGAGCGCGCCGTTCAGGAGCTTTTCGCCTCGGGCATTGAAGACCGCATCCTCCCCGTCGGCGACCTTGCTCCCGAATTCGCCCTCAGCGACGCCACCGGCCGCCTGGTGCGCAGCGAGGACCTGCTCGCCCTCGGCCCTCTTGTCATCAAATTCTTTCGTGGCCGCTGGTGCCCCTACTGCATGACGGAACTTGAAGCCTGGCGCGATCTTTACGGTACGCTCCGCGAGCGCGAAGCCCTCATGGTTGCCATCAGCCCGCAGATCGAGCGCCAGAACGACTTCATGGCCGGCCAGCATGGTCTGCCCTTCCCAGTGCTCTCCGACCCCGGTTGCGCCCTCGCCGAAAAGTTCGGCCTCGTCTACACCGTCCCCCAGTACCACCGCGATTACTATCTTTCGGTCCTGGTCAACATCCCCTTTGTCAACGGCGACGATAGCTGGCGTCTCCCCATCCCCGCCACTTACGTTCTGGGCCGCGACCGCCGCGTCCTGTTCGCTGAAGCCCACGCCGACTTCCGCGTCCGCCCCGAGCCCGAAGAAGCCCTCGCCGCCGCCTTCGCTCCCAACAGCCGCTAGCGCCGCCAGCCTCTATCGCTTCTCCGCACCCGCGATTCCAGTCAACGGGGCCTTACCCACCGCCCCCGCCTGATCCGCTTTGTATTGCAGGTTCAAAATCCCAAGCTGATACCCGCTCCGATTCGGATATTTCAGCGAGTCCAGATCCCTGGGCAAATGCTTCGGCTCCAACAGCCGCCACGCCTCCGGCGCCTGCCACGGGTCATAGCCCGCATCGGCCATCAGCGCCAGCGCGATTCGCCCACGCTGCTCCTCCATGGCGGTATTAACCTTGCTTGCCGCCTTTTCATCGCCAATCAGGACGGCAAGACCGGCTCCAGGAATGAAGTAACCAGCCAGGTCGCCGGCGACCAGGGTGCCAGTCATTACGCGACTATCCGCAACCACGCGTGCAGCCCGCCTTTGCAGGTTGAAGGCCACCCCATCGGCCAGCACCGCTGCCAACTGGTCGTCTTTCTTCAACCGCTCCACCACTCGTTCAGGCACCAGGATCAACCCCTCGAAGGAACAGATGTCCGACCGGACCTTCGCGTCGTCCACAGCATAGAACGGGAAACGAATCTTTGAGGGATGATTGTCCGGCAACTGCTTCTGGTATTCCGGAACAACCTGCATTCCCACACGCTTAACCCTCTGCTGTAACGGCTGGTCGGCCGGAACAGTGCGCCAACGTTCGGATGGCCCCATCTTTATCTTTTCGTCCTGCCCCAGAGGTGCGCCTTCATTCAGGGAGTTATCCGGATGGTCTGCTTTGCCCTGATTGGAGTTGGCACCCGTCGGCTTCACACGCCAATTCGATTCCTCCAATCCCGGCACAACCTTGATCCTGGCCGGCTTGCCTGGCAAGCACTGAACTCGTGTGGCTACGAGCGCGCCGTCCTTGTCGCGTTTGCCCATGTAATGCACCCAATCGTTTGTGCCCACGTCAGCCTTCGTCTTCAAGTCGCCGGCAAACGAAACCTCATGTGCAAACTCCTGAGTTTGGATCGAAGCAAGGATAGCCCAAGATGTTTATGCCCATCCAGCTTTTTATCTATTCTTTAAGTCCACTTAGCCAGCAGCGCCTCAGTCTGAGCCGGCTTAACTCCCCGAAGCAGGAAAACTTTGCTCCTGGATAACTCGCCTGCGGTCAACTGTACCGCGCTTTTCGGCAACCCAAATGTCTCTGCCAGAAAGGCAATCAGCGCCGAGTTAGCTCTTCCTTCCACCGGCGGCGCCTGTACCGCAATCTTCAGTTGCGCCGCCGCACCCTCGCCGTAAACGCCGGTGATCGCCGTCTTCCTTGCCCCCGGCTGAGCACGAACCGCAAGCATCACCCCATCCGCCGTGGCGCGCACCATCACTCAGTCCCCGTCCAAGGCTGGCGCTTTCCAAACAGCGCCGTGCCCACCCGAATCCGCGTGGCGCCTTCTTCAATCGCCAGAGCGAAATCCCCGCTCATACCCATTGAAAGCACCTCGAGCGCCATCTTTGGATGCACGGCCGCCCACCGTTCCCGCCACTCCCGCAAGCTGCGGAAACAAGCTCGCGTCACATCCTCTGCCACGCCCCAGGGCGCAATGGTCATCAGCCCGCGCGTCTCCAAATTTGTCAGATCAGGCAGACGCTCCAGCAATTGCGCGGCCTCGGCAGATTCGGGGTCGAGACCAGCCTTGGTCTCCTCGGGACTCAACTTCACCTCAATCAGCACCGGCAACCGCTTGCCCAAGTTCCCTGCCGCCTCATGCAGCCGCTCTGCCAGCCGCACCGAATCCAATGAGTCGATGCCATCGAAAAACTCCACGGCACGCAATGCCTTGTTCGATTGCAGATGCCCTATCAGATGCACCCGCGCCGGCCCGCCCGAAACGCCCCCAGGCGCAGCCAGCCGGAGCCCTTCCAACTGCGCTGCCTTAGCCCCAAACTCCTGCACACGGTTCTCGCCAAACAGCCTCAGCCCCAGCGCCGCAGCCTCGGCAATCTTCGCCGCCGGCTGCGTCTTTGAAACGGCCATCAACTCCACTTCGCCGCGCCCGCGCCCAGCCCTGCTGCAAGCCGCCGCAATCGCCTCTTCCAGCCGTTCGAGATTGTTCCCGAGGTCGCTCAATGCCCGTGCTCTTCCAGAAACTTCTCCGCCTCAAGCGCCGCCATGCATCCCGACCCTGCCGCTGTAATCGCCTGCCGGTAGCGCCGGTCCTGTACATCTCCGCAAGCAAACACCCCCGGCACCACCACGCCGTTGAGTGTCGTGAGCACGTTGCCGGTGGTGCGGATATATCCGTCCTCGTCCAGATCCATCTGTCCGGCAAACATCTTTGCATTCGGCTCGTGCCCAATGCCAAGGAACAGCCCGCTGACCTTCAGATCGCACTCAACACCCGTCTTCACATCCTTCAGCTTCAGCCCGCGCACTTCCTTCTCTTCCACGCCCAACACCTCTTCAACCACCGTGTTGGTGCGCAGTTCGATGTTGGGATGCGCCACCGCCCTCTCCAGCATGATTTTCGAGGCGCGAAAGCTCTCCCGCCTGTGCAGCAGCGTGACTTTCGACGCAAAGCGGGTCAGGAAGAGCGCCTCCTCCATCGCCGAGTCGCCTCCGCCCACCACCGCAATTTCCTTGCCGCGGAAGAAGAACCCGTCGCATGTGGCGCAGCTTGAAACCCCATGCCCAATCAGCGCCTGCTCGCTCGGCAGGCCCAGCCAGCGCGCGCTTGCCCCCGACGCCACAATCAGCGTCCGCGTGCAAATTTCCCCCGCAGAAGTCTGCAGCCGGATTGGATGCGCTCCCAGTTCAACGGCGTTCAAATGGGCCAGCTGGAAGCTCGCCCCAAACCGCGCGGCCTGCTTCTTCATGTTCTCAATCAGTTCCGGCCCCTGGATGCCCTCCGGCCACCCCGGAAAATTCTCCACCAGCGTGGTGATCGAGAGCTGTCCCCCAGGCTCGTGACCCTCAAGAACCAGCGGGTTCAGCCCGGCGCGTGCGGTGTAAATGGCCGCCGTAAGCCCGGCGCAGCCGGAGCCCAAAATAACGCTATCGCGAATCTCTGTCATAAGGTTTCCCATCTTGATCTTAGATGTTTCCCCGCCGCTCGCCGACTCAACCCAGAGCCGCGGCCAGCAGTCGCGGCCGCCCATGCGGCAACTCCGCTGCCAACGCCGCAACCCCGCCCCGACCGCTCTGCGTGATCGCCAGTGCAGCGGTCGCTCCCTTTAGCCAGTCTCGCCGGCTCATCTCGGCCATGGTGCACTCCCCGGCGCAATCACTTCACAAACAACCTGCGCCGCAAACTTTCGCACTCTGAAATCATTGCACGGCAGAACCGCCGCTCCAGCCCGCCCAGGTCCATTCTATCCAGCCGCTCACCCCGCGGAACCGGAGTGGAGTTAACCGGAGGTATAATTGCGCGGAGTCAGGAAAACACAATTCAAATCTTCGTTTAAAACATCCCAAAAGTTCGCTTCGGAGATGGCAATGGATCGAAGAACATTCAGTAAGTTGGCTGGGCTGGGAGCGGTTCATGCGCTGTCGAGCCACGCAGCTCTCGGCGCGCAGCCCTCCACATCGCCCGTCAAATCGAACACCGAATCGGGGACGGAATCTCATGGAACCGCGCATATACCGGCGCGGGCGGTCGACTGGCCATCGCGGACGTACCGCCGGCTCCTGGTAGACACGCATGTGCCCGACTGGGACGACCAACTTCTGGCCAGCTTCGATCCAGTTGATTATGTCTCCACCATTGCCGGCGCCGGCTTCCAATCCTTGATGCAATATGCAAATTCACACGTCGGTCTCTGCCTGTGGCACACCAACGTGGGACAAATGCATCGCAATATGAAGGGCCGTGACTACTTCGGCGAAGTTATGGAGCAGTGTCGCCGCCACGGATTGCACCGCGTGGCCTATTACAGCCTCATCTACGACGATTGGGCTTACCAGACCCATCCTGACTGGCGAACCTTACCCGAGGACGGTTCCGATTCACAACTCCATAGCCGTACAGGGACTGTCTGCATCAATTCACCTTATCGTGAGCACGCCCTCGCCTGCCTAAGAGAATTGGTGGGCAACTATGACTTCGAATGTATCTTCCTCGACATGACATTCTGGCCCGTGATCTGCTACTGCCCTTACTGCACCGCTCGCTATTGGAAGGAGCAGGGAGTGGAGCCGCCACGCATCGTCGACTGGAAAGATCCGCAATGGCGCACATTCCAGAAGAGCCGCGAGCGCTGGCTGCTCGAGTTCGCAATGTCGGTTACCCAGGCTATCAAGCAGATTCGCCCAGTTCAGGTTCTCCATCAGGACAGCACGATCTTCAGCCCGTGGCCCGCCGCGGTTTCACTGGAGCAAATTGAAGGAGCCTCCGATTTTTGCGGTGGAGACTTCTATGGCGGCGCGGCGCAATTTTCGCTTGTATGCAAGGCGTATCTTAGTCTTTCGCGTAGTCGCCCGTTTGAATTCATGACCTCGCGGACTCTCAACCTGAATGACTTTGAGACGACCAAGCCCTTCGAGCAACTCGCGCTTGAATCAATGATCCCGATGATTCATTCTTCCGCCTGCCTGATCATTGATGCGATCAAGCCTACAGGCGTTCTGAACCATCGAGCGTATGAGTACCTTTCGCAAATCAACGCGCTGCATGATCCTTACGAGCCGTTTCTGGGCGGCGAGATGCTCGCGGACGTGGCCATCTATTACGACAAGAGTTCCACTTATGATCCCGCCGTCAATGGATTGAAGACGGGGGAGGCGGCTGCAAAGATGAATCTGCCGCATCTTGACGCTGCTGTTGGCGCGGCTCGTATTCTTCGCGAAGCCCACATACCCTTTGGCGTAATTACAAATGTATCTCTGGATCAGCTGAGTCGATATCGCGCGGTGATTCTGCCGAGCGTACTTGAAATGACCGCGGATCAGGCACGGATATTCCGTGAATTTGTCCGGAATGGCGGAATTCTCTATGCCAGCGGCATCTCGTCGATGAGCGCTCCCGAAGAGGGAGACGAGAGATTCCTTCTTGCCGACGTGCTGGGTGTCCGGTATGTGGGAAAAATGGGAGGACGAACAACCTACCTTTCTACCACTGACCAGGAGATAACCTCTGCAATCTGGCCGCAGGAGAACCTTGGCTTCAGTGGACCCATGGTCAAGGCTGAAGTCGAGCCGGCCGCAAAGGTGCTGGCCACCGTGACCCTCCCGTTTGTCGATCCTGAGTTAGGGACAGCTATCGGCGCGCATTTCGCTCAAATCTGGAGCAATCCTCCCGCCTCACAACCCGGACTGAATCCGGGAATTGTGATCAATACGTTCGGAAAAGGCAAAGCAATCTGGGCGGCAACTCCCATAGAGTCTCGCGGCGATGCCGTCGATGCCAGCGTCTTCGTGCTTCTGCTCAAGCGAGCCTTGCAACCGCCTTACCAATTCGAGGCCGATGCTGACCGGGCAGTCGAGGTCACCCTCTTCCATCAGGAAGATCGCCACAGATTGCTGGTGGGGATGCTCAATCTGCAAGCGCAAGTTCCCACCATACCGGTGGCCGCGACTCTTCGCATTCAAGTGCCGGCGGGACATCGAGCGCGGAAAGTATCCCTCCTGCCTGAACAGAAAGAGATCACTTTCTCAACTGCCGGATCGTACATCAGCTTTCAAGTCCAGCCGTTCCATCTGGTGTGCATGGCATTGGTCGACTATGTGTAGAACAGCATTCCGCTCTGAATGTTCCTCAGGATAAGACGTATGGCCAATCTGACTCTAATCTACGGACTGCGGCTGCTCCCCGAAGGCGAGGTCACCGAGGTCCACGACGCAACGCTCGAACTGGCCAACGGCCATCAGGCCCACGTCACCATGCACCTGATCGAGGGCTCGCGGGAAGAGATTGAAACGCAACTCAAGCGCAGCCTGGACGCATTCTTCAGCTTCTACCCCGAAGTGTGACCCCCGGCAATCCCACGCGGCTGGCTCACCCCCGCGTCAGCCGCCACGCCCCGCGCGGTAGATCGGCGATCATTTCTGCACGGGAGCAGGTTGTGCGGCAACAGGCGCTTTCACTGCGCCAGAACCGGTCGAGGCTGGGGTCGCGCCATGCGGGGAGGCAGGGTCCATTGCTGCGATATCCACGCGATAACTCACCGTATTAGCCGTGGGAAAGCTGGTTGGAACCTTCTGGCTTACCTTACCCGTGGCGGCCCACTCCGCGCCGCGCTGAAAGGTTGTGATGAATCCCACGCAGCTTAACGCAGCCACGTCGTGCCCCATCGTGGTGTGAAAGATTCTTCCCTTTCCATAGCGCACAACCATGAGCATGGGTTCGTCCCGGCCTGTGCCGCTGTTTCCCGGATCGGAATGCGCGGTCGCCAGCACCGTCATGTTCTTCCCTGGGCCGCGAAGGGTCGCGTAGAGTTCGTCGGGAAAGTGCATCCATGCCGCCGGCAATCCCTTCATAATCGGATGCTCCGGCTCGCGCGTCACCACCTGAAACGGAAGACGCGCCCCGTGCGAGCCCGTCGGTCCGGCTGAAGAATCGGACACCAGCTTGCCATCCTTGAAATACCACATCGGTCCAGCTTGCTCGGTCCGGCCTCGCCAGCCGCCGATGCCTGTCATCAGGTTGTACTCCGGCCAGTTGGGAAAGGAATTGTCAGCCCCGTGAACCACCACCAGCCCCCCGCCGTTGCCGATGTAGTCCTCCAGTTGCCGGCGCAGATCGGCAGGCCAGTCTGGAGCGTCATAGTTCCACACGATTGCCTGGTAATGGCTGAACTCCGGCTTGAAACCGCTGAAGTCCCCATCCGGCTTCGGCGCTGTCACCACCGTGACCTCAAACAGCCCGGTCTCCTCCAGTTCCGCCTTCAGCACTGGAGTCGTAAGCCTCCAGTTGTGGTACGCGCCTCCGCTTTGTCCATCCAGAATCATCACGCGGATGGGCGCCGCGACCGCACATGCGGAACTGGCGAAGAACAGGGTGCACCAAAGTACAGCAAGCATAGACTGCTTCATGTTCAATCCTCGTTGGGTGGCATCATTTTCGATAGAGGCAGCATACGCTCTTCCCGGCTCCGGCTCTACAACCCCCGGGTTCACGCCGCGCAAATTCCTCCAGATGTGGCCGGGACCCATGAGGAATCTGAAGCCGCTCTAAAGAACCGATGAAAGCAATCTTGGAAATCCAGCGTGACCCGAATCTCGCTGATCCTCCGCCCCGGTCCTTTATGATTTCCAAGTCCAGACTGATTTTTCCCGAACCCAGGTGGCTCGATGACGATCTCCACACCGAATCTCGATTCCAAATCCCAACTCCGCAAAACCATGGGCTTTTGGGATGTGCTGCTGTTCAACATCGCCACCGTGCTTGGACCACGCTGGATCGCCGCCGCCGGCCACAACGGGACCTCCTCCATCAGTTTGTGGGTCCTCGCCGCAGTCTTCTTTTTCGTGCCCGGAGCGCTGGTGATCAATGAGCTCTCCTCCCGCTTCCCTGAGGAGGGCGGCCTCTATGCCTGGTCCCGCGAAGCCTTCGGCCCCTTTCACGGCTTCATCGCCGGATGGACCTACTGGATTTATACCGTTTTTTATTTTCCCGGCCTGCTGCTCGCCAGCGCCTCAATGAGCGCATACATTGTGGGTGGACGCGGCGCCGCGCTGGCGCAAGACCGGACATTTCTGCTTGTCGTCTCACTCTCAATGCTTGTGGTCGCCGTGCTCCTGAACATCATCGGGCTGAACGTCGGCAAGTGGCTGCAGAATGCCGGCGGAATCGGAACCTACGTGCCCCTACTGATGCTCGCGGGCATTGCCGCGATCGTTTGTTTCCGGCACGGCTCCGCAACCCATTTCACCGTCTCCAACATGTTGCCCGCGTGGAACTGGGACACGGTCAACTTCTGGTCGCAGATTGCTTTTGCTTTCACGGGACTGGAACTCGTGTCTGCCATGAGCGAAGAAGTGCGCGATCCGCGCCGCACTTTGCCGCGGGCCGTATTTGGCGCCGGAGCGCTGATTGCCCTGATGTACATTGCCGGGACGTTCGCAGTCCTATCGCTCGTGCCCGCCGCCGATCTGGATCCCCAGAGCGGCGTCTTTCACGCCATTACCGTTGGATCGGTCGCCCTGCGCCTCGGCTTGCTGGGAATGCTGGCGGCCATCCTGGTGACCGTAGGCAACGCAGGCGGCGTAGGCTCGACCGTGGCCGGCATTGCGCGCGTGCCGTTTGTGGTGGGAATCGACCGCTACCTGCCCGCTGCTTTCGGCAAGATTCATCCCCGGTGGAAGACTCCTTATGTCTCCATCCTCGTGCAGGCCATCGTTTCCGGAGCCATTCTGCTGGGTAGTCAGATCAATGAAACCACGCGCGGCGCCTACCAATTTCTCATCGATGCGGCCATTATTCTCTACTTCATTCCATTTCTGTACATGTTCGCAGCAGTGATCAAGCTGGCGCGCCGCAAAGACCGCAAAGAGAATCCGCACGCCGTGCTGGTGCCGGGAGGAATTGCAGGCGTTTGGATTTGCGGCGGTCTGGGATTCATCGTCGTCCTGATCGGAATTCTTGTTTCGCTCGTCCCGCCGGGCGATTCGTCAAACAAGCTGGGGTTTGAATTGAAGCTGGTTGCGGGCACGGTCGCCTCCATCCTGCTGGGACTTGCCCTCTATTGGCGTGGCGCACGGGCCAAGCAGTCTCAGCCGTAGCCAGAAAGATGCTGGGAAACCACCCTCCTCCACGTCGCCAGGCCGTCCGGCGCGGCGGTTTTTTACGGCCGGGGAGGGAGGCCATGAACCACGAAAAGCCTGCCTCGCGTCTCAGTCGAGTAAACTGGAAGAGCGATGCTCGACCTGGGATTTGTCCGGGGCAACCTGGAACTTGTAGAAGAAAAACTCCGCGCCCGCGGCGCCGACCCCGACGCGCTTCTCGGCGATTTCCGCGCTCTTGACCAAGCCCGCCGGGAAGCCATCACCCTCGCGGAGCAGGAGAAAGCCCGCCGCAATGAGCTGAGCCAGAAGGTGGGTATGCTCAAGAAATCCGGCCAGGACGCCACAGCCGTGATGGATGAGACCCGCGCCCTGAAGGAAAAGCTGGACGAGCTCGACAAAACCGCCGCCTCGCTCGACGAGCAATTGCGCCTGTCCCTCGCCCGCATCCCCAATCTCACCCGCGACGAAGTTCCCACCGGAAGATCCGAGGCCGACAACCCTACCGTCAAGACCTGGGGCACGAAGCCGGCCTTCGACTTTGAACCGAAGCCTCATTGGGAGCTGGGCGAAGCCCTGGGCATCCTCGATCTGGAACGCGCGGCAAAGCTCTCCGGCGCTCGATTCGCCGTCTACATGGGCGCAGGCGCACGTCTGGAGCGCGCCCTCATCAGCTTCATGCTCGACCTGCACACACAGAAGCACGGCTACACCGAAGTCCTGCCGCCCTTCATGGTCAATAGCAAGTCTCTCTTCGGCACCGGCCAGCTCCCCAAGTTTGCTGAAGACCTCTTCCGCTGTTCCGATACGGACCCTGAAGCCGTAGCTCGCGGCGAGTTCAAAGACAACGATCACTGGCTCATCCCCACCGCCGAGGTTCCCGTCACCAACCTTTACCGCGACGAAATTCTCGACGACGCACGTCTCCCCATTCGCCTCACCGCCTACACCCCCTGCTTCCGCGCCGAAGCAGGCGCCGCGGGCAAAGATACCCGCGGCATCATTCGCCAGCACCAGTTCCAGAAGGTCGAACTGGTCAAATTCACCAGGCCCGAAGACTCGGAAGCCGAACACGAGCGCCTTACCCGCGACGCCGAAGAAATTCTGGAAACCCTCGGCCTGCCTTATCGCCGGGTCTTGCTCTGCACGGGCGACACGGGCTTCTCGTCCGCCAAAACCTACGACCTCGAAGTCTGGCTCCCCGGCCAGGGGCTCTATCGCGAAATCTCCTCCTGCTCCAACTTCGAAGCCTTTCAGGCCCGCAGGGCCAACATCCGCTACCGGGCCTCTTCCAAGACCAAACCCGAGTTTATCCACACCATCAACGGCAGCGGCCTCGCCGTCGGCCGCACCTGGCTCGCCATCCTTGAAAACTACCAGCAGCCCGACGGCTCCGTGCTCATTCCGCAGGCCCTCCGCCCATACATGGGCGGCCGGGACAGAATTGTGAAGGAAGTTTAATGGAACCCTTGAGTCCTACCGCACCCGCTCTGCAACCCCGCCGCACCACCAAGCAGATCCTGCTGAGCTATTTCTACTGGACCTATCCCCGCGGCAGCTTCCACTACGACATCATGGTGACGATGATTCTCCTGTTCATCTTCGTCACGCCGCATTTCTGGAACTTCAGCGACAAGCCCTCCTCCATCGCCGGTCCTCTTCATCCCATCCAGGTCATCGGCAACGATGGCCACGGCCTGATCGTCACCGTCCAGGCCGCCGATGCCAATGTCCCCGCCGGCGCATCGGACAAAGTCGTCAAGCAGGCCCTTCGCAAGGCTATCGAACCGGTCACTGGCGACGCTGTCTTTGTTGAACATTGGGAAACAGTTACCGACGCCCAGGGTAATTCTGCCTGGAAGGTCTGGGCCCACCGCTAACTCCACTTTTCTTTGTTTCTTCCGGCGCGCATGGCGCGTCAAATAGGTTGAGGAGATTCATGCGTTTCGGAACGAAAATCGTCTTCGCCGCGTCCATCGCGCTGTTCCTGCTGCCCGGCCGCGCCGCCTTTGCCGCCCCCGCCGCAGCCCCCGCATCCTCCGATGAAAAGGCAAAGGTGCTCGAGCGCCTCAACGCCGCAGCCCTCAACTTCCATTCCACCTCGGCCGACTTCGTCTTCGACACCGAACAGGTTGACCCGGTTCCTGATACGGATATCCAGAAGGGGACGGTCTACTACCAGCGCGACGGCAAGACCTTCAAGATGGCGGCGCACATCAACGAGGTCAACAAGAAGCCCGTCAGCAAGGTTTACACCTACTCCAACGGCCTGCTCACCTTTTATGACAAACCCATCGACCAGGTAACACGATTCAACAAGGCCAGCCAGTTCGAGAGCTACATCATGTTGGGCTTCGGGGCCAGCGGCAAAGAATTAGCTGAAAAGTGGAACATTCAATACATGGGCTCCGAGCTAATCGACGGTGTCAAAACCGAAAAGCTGGAACTGGTGGCCAAAGATCCTGAAGTGAGGAAAAATATCACCAAGGTCACCATCTGGATCGACCTCGAACACGCGGTCAGCCTCAAGCAGCGCTTCGATCAGCCGAACGCCTACCGCGTCTGCACCTACTCCCACTTCAAAACCAATCAGACTTTGCCGGGCGAGGCCTTCACCTTCAAGACCGACAGCAAAACCCAATTTGTTAACCGGTAAGCCCCAACTCCCCCCAGCGCAAACAGCATGGGAAAACACTCCAGCGTGTAGCGCGCTTCCGGCGCCTCCACGGTCATCAACAGACCGCTGCGCAGCACCATATACGCCAGCATCCACGGCCAGAACCGCGGCGCGAAACACAACCCGGCCAGCGCCAGCAGCAGATACGCAGCATTCAACCCCGCGTAAGCCCAGCTAAACTCCGTCTCCGCGTTGTGATGCGCATAAACCCACCAGTCCAGGTCGATGGGCAGGTTTTCCACCCGTGGCCGCAGCCACATGTCGGCCACCCTGCCCAGCGGCAGCCACAAGTAAAACCGCAGCGGATGTGCAGCAACCCGCTCCTGGGCCAGCCGCGCGAACCGCGCATCCATATCCGGCGTAAAGTCCTGCCCATTGTCGTCATACGCGCGAGCCAGCGCGGCCGTCTCCGCATACTGCGCAGGCGAGTCGAACGCCCGGGCGGGCAGCTTGCTTAAATCGAACGGGCCGCCCGGCACATTCCAGTAAATGTCGTAGGTCGAAACGAAATCCAGGCACCAGGTCTTCACCCAGCGCTGCCAGCCAGGATGGATCTCCTCGCCGGGATCGGTGGCATATCGAGGCGCAAGCGGCTCGAAGACGTGAAACACCCGCCAATTTCGCCACGTCCACGCCGCAAAGGGAACCAGCGCCAGCAAGACGCAAACCACCGCCATCCTCTTGAGCTTGCCACGCGAAGCCGACCCGCACTGTAGCCCAACCACCAGCGCCGGGGCCAGCGCCACGCCCACCAGCGCCCCATCCGGCCGGAGCAGCGCCGCAAAACAAACCGCAAACGTGAATGCGAGCGCGCTTCCCCACCCAGGCCGCGCATGGAACCACCCCACTGCCCAAAGCGCCAGCGCAATCGCGAACAGCGTCGCCGCCTCTGTGAGCGGAGCCGCCGCATACGACGCCGTAAAGGGACACAACGCCGCCAGCCAAAGAGTGCACAGCGCTGCTCCGTCTGAAGCGATGCGCCTCACAAACCCCGCCAGCAACAGGCACCCGGCCAGCTCCAGCGCGATCTGCATGTAGGCCACCGCGTCGTAGTTCTGCATGCCAAACAGTCGGAAACACACGGCCAGAAACAGCGGATACCCAGGCAGCCGGATCAGCGTCTCGTGCAGTACGCCGCTGCCGTCGGTAATGGCATACTGCCCATGCAGCAGCAGGTTCCTGGCAAGTCCCCCATAGAGCAGCGTGTCGCCTGAAACCTGCGGAAACTCCTTCAGCATCCACACGCGCAGCCACGCACCGCTGGCAATCGCCAGCGCCACGCCTATAGGCCTGCTGAATCTTCGGCCGAACGTCGCCAATTGACTCTCTGAGTCGGCTTCCATACGATTCGTAATGTATAGCGTAGACCGTTTCGACGGTTTCCGCGCATAGGTAAACCAAGCCGTCCATGCCAGATAAGCAGATTTTTTTCGACCCGCAACGCAAGCGATGGAAGCGGTTGCGACGCATCCTCGACGCGACGGCCGTCGTTTCCACCCTTGTTCTGGCTGGTTTCATCTTCAACGTGCTGCGCAATCAGCACCTGCCCGAGTTGTTGCTGCCCACCCCCCGCCACAACTTCAGAGCCCTGCCCGATCGAACCCCGTTACTACACGGCGCCAAAGCGCGACCTGCCCGCCGCAAATCCGGCCGCAAACCCTCTGAAATTCCCTTCAACACCGGCGAAGGTCTGCGCGCCGCCTACTACGTGCAGGACGATGCCAGCTACTCCTCCTTCAAGGAGCACGTGCACCAGATCGACCTGCTGTTCCCGCAGTGGCTCCACGTCAACGCCCCCTCGGGAACGCTCATGGAGATGAGCGGCGACAACCTGCGCGAGCTTCCTGTCGTTGATGGCGCCACGGTCCACGACCCCGACGACATGAACAAGGTGAAGCGCGTCATCCAGGGAAGCAGGGAAGACACCGAGATCTTTCCCCACCTGAACAACTTCAATCCACACACACAGAGCTGGGATGCCGCCATGGGCGGCGTACTCGCCGACCCCGACAAGCGCGCCGCGCTGCGCCAGCAAATTCTTCGCTTTTTCACGGCATTTCCCGTCTACCGCGGCCTCTCGCTGGATATCGAAAGCTTGCCTGACGGCGCTGCTCCAGCCTACCTGAGCTTCATCCAGGAGCTCTACGCGGACATGCATCCGCGCAACCTCCGCCTCTACGTCAACACCGCGGTCTCAACCCCCGACGCCGATCTGAAACTGATTGCCGCCAACTCCGACGGCATCATCCTTATGAACTACGACGAACACCAGACCACCAGCGATCCGGGCCCCGTCGCCAGCCAGGAGTGGTTCGTCGGCAACCTGCAGCGCGTACTCAAGATTATGCCCAAGGAGAAACTGATCTGCGCTTTGGGCAGCTACGGCTACGACTGGACCCTTTCCATCCCCGGCCCTCCGAAGAAAGGGAGAGCACGCAAGGTTTCCAAGCCCCAGGTCCTCAATACGGAAGACCTCACCGTCTCCGATGCATGGCAGCGAGCCTCCGACGCCGACGCCGATCTCGACCTCGATTACGACACCCTTAATCCCCACTTCGAGTACATCGATGAAGACTTGAACGAGCGCCATGTCGTCTGGTTCCTCGATGGAGTCACCCTCCTGAACGAGCTGCGCGCCGCCCGCCAGCTTGGTCTGCAGACCTTCGCACTCTGGCGTCTGGGCATGGAAGACAGCTCTCTGTGGAATGTATGGGACAAGCCAAGCAGCCCTGACTCGGTGCAGGCCCTGGCCTCCGTGCAGCCCGGCCACGACGTCGACAATGAGGGCGACGGCGACATTCTCCGCGTGACCGGCCTACCCCAGCCTGGCAGGCGCACTGTCACCGTTGACAGCGACGAGCCCGATCCGCGCAAGAAGCTCATCATCGATGAGCACATGGATATCTATCCCCGCACTTACGTCATCGAGCAGTACGGCTACCACACCAATGAGGTGGCTCTTTCTTTCGATGACGGACCGGACCCCAAGTGGACGCCGAAAATCCTTGATATCCTCCGCGACAAAGGCGTGAAAGCCACTTTCATGCTGATCGGCGCCGAAGCCGCCGAGAATGTCGGCCTCATGAAGCGGGTGGTGCGCGAAGGCCACGAAATCGGCAACCACACCTACACCCATCCCGACATCAGCGAAATCTCCCCGCGCCAACTCGACATCGAGGTCAAGCTCACTGAGCGCCTGTTCGCCAGTAAACTCGGCATTCAGCCGCTCTACTTCCGCCCGCCTTACGACATCGACGAAGAACCCGACACCGACGACCAGGCCGCTCCCGTCGTCCAGATCCAGAAGGATGGCTACACCATCATCGGCAACAAGATCGACACCGACGACTGGAACGAGCATCCCCGCAAATCCCCTGCTGAAATCACCCAATCGGTCCTCGGCCAGTTGGAGAACATGAAAGCCAAGCCGCAGTTCCGCGGCTCCATCATCCTCATGCACGACGGCGGCGGCGACCGCGCGGCCACAGTCGCCGCGCTGCCAGTCCTCATTGATGCCCTCCGCGCCCACGGCTATAACATCGTCCCGGTCTCCACGCTCATGGGCAAGACCACCGCCCAAGTGATGCCCAAGCTCACGTTCTTCCAGTACGTGCGCGCGCTGCCCGACTCCATCGCCTTCTCAAGCGCGGCTTTCATCGTCAAGTTCATCGTGATGGTCTTCTTCCTGGGCAACATCCTGATGGGCGCGCGCCTGATCATCATCGGCCTTCTTGCCATCATCGACCGTCTGCGCAAGCCCCATCGCCCGGCCTCGCCCGGCTACAACCCACGCGTCGCCGTCCTCATCCCCGCCTACAACGAAGAGACCGTGATCGTCCGCACCATCCGCTCGGTTCTCAATTCGGACTACAAAAACCTCCACGTCATCGTCATCGACGACGGCTCCCTCGACCGCACCTTCGACGTAGCCCGCGAAGCTTACGCCCAGGAGATCGCCGCAGGACGCGTCCAGGTCCTCACCAAGCCCAACGGCGGCAAGGCCGCCGCACTCAACTACGCCCTCGAACGCATGGACGAGCAGATCTACGTTGGCATCGACGCCGACACCGTCATCGCCGCAGACGCCATCTCCAAGCTGATCCCCCACTTCGAGGACCCCCGCATCGGCGCCATGGCGGGCAACGCCAAGGTCGGCAACCGCGTCAACTTATGGACCCGGTGGCAGGCCCTCGAATACATCACCAGCCAGAACTTCGAGCGCCGCGCCCTCGACCTATTCCACGTCGTCACCGTCGTTCCCGGAGCCATCGGCGCGTGGCGCACCGCGCCCGTGAAAGCCGCCGGGGGCTATCCCCTCAATACCGTCGCGGAAGATGCCGACCTCACCATGAACCTGCTCGAACAGGGCCTGAAAGTTGACTACGAGGACCGCTCGCTGGCCTTCACAGAAGCCCCCATCGACATGCTGGGCCTCATGCGCCAGCGCTTCCGCTGGTCCTTCGGCACGCTGCAAGCTGTGTGGAAACATCGCGCCGCCTTCATCCGCAACAAGGCCATGGGTCTCTTCGCCCTGCCGAACATCCTCATCTTCCAGATGTTTCTGCCCCTGGTGTCGCCCTTCATTGACCTTCTGTTCGCGGCTGGCGTGGTCAACTACTTCATCGATCGCCACTACCACCCCGAGGCGGCCTCCGCAGCCAGCTTTGAGAAGCTACTGGCCTACTTTCTAGCCTTCCTGCTCATCGACTTCGTGACCTCGTCGGTAGCTTTCTCACTCGAGCGCCGCCATCCCGCCAACAAGGGAGACCGTTGGCTTCTCTTCCACATCTGGCTGCAGCGCTTCGCCTACCGCCAGGTCTTCTCCATCGTCCTCTTCAAGACCCTCAAGCGCGCCATCGACGGCAAGCCCTTCAACTGGGACAAAATCAAGCGCACCGCCAAAATGTCAAAAGCCACTGAAGCCCTCACCGAAACGCCCTAGCTCGGATTGGCGGAACGCGACCGCTAGGCGATAATTCAGCAGATGGCTCAAATGTTAAAAGTGGAGTTGCACCTGCACCTGGACTGCTCGCTGAGCTATGAGGCCGTGTCCCGGCTTGCCCCTTCCATTTCGCGCCAGGAATTCGATGCCGAGTTCATCGCGCCGCCCCAGTGCACGAGTCTTGCGGATTTTCTGACCCACGCCCCTCGCGGCTTCCAACTCATGCAGAGCGAAGAGGCGCTGCGCATCGTCACCGAAGACCTGTTTGAACAACTGCATCGGGATCGCGTCCTCTATGCCGAGATTCGCTTCGCCCCTTTGCTGCACATCGCGAAGGGACTCACGCCGGAAGCTGTGGTTGCGATCGTTGATCGCGCGACAGAGCAATGCATCCAGGCCACCGGCATTGAAGCGCGCCTGATCCTATGCACGCTGAGGCACTTCGACCGGGAGCAAAGCCTGCTGACAGCACAGCTTGTGGAACGCTTCAAGGGCAGCCGCGTGGTGGCGCTGGATATCGCCGGAGACGAAGCGGGGTTTTCCGTCGACGCTCATATTCCGGCTTATCACTATGCGGTTGACCATGGCCTTGATCGCACAGCTCATGCCGGAGAAGCGCGGGGAGCTGACAGCGTGTGGGAAACGCTGCGGGCCTTCCAGCCGTCGCGAATCGGCCACGGAGTGCGCAGCATCGAGGACGCATCACTGGTGGATTACTTGCGGCGTGAACGCATCCATCTTGAGGTTTGTCCCAGCAGCAACGTGCAGACACGCACCTGCCTGGCCTACAAGGACCACGCTGTCGATCGGTTGTTGCGGGCCGGTGTATCTCTTGGCATCAACACGGATGCGCGCACCATCACCAATGTGACGTTGGAGCAGGAGTATCTTCGGCTTCGAGAGCATTTCGGCTGGGGCGACGAAGAGTTGCTGGCTTGCAACCGCGAGGCACTGCGTGCGGCTTTCGTCGATGAGCCGGTGCGAGTACGGCTGCTCGCTCAACTCATAGCCGGGTGCCCCGAAGTTTCGCCTTTGAAACCTGGGCAACCAGCGACCTAACCCGTCCTGACAGTAGAATTGAAGAATCACCGGAGAGGACCGCGCAAAGGATGCACGAATCTCGAGTCCTGTTCCTGGGACGAACCACCCTGGACGTTCTTTACCGGCTTGACCAATTGCCGGAAGAGGACACCAAGGTGTATGCACGTGCGCTGCAGTCCGCGCCCGGCGGTCCGGCACTCAACGCCGCCATCACCCACTCCCTGCTCGGCGGCAAAGCCATGCTGGTCAGCGCCGTTGGCGGAGGCCCCTGGGCCGTGCCCGTCCGCGCGGAAATGGAACGCCAAGGGATCGACCTCCTCGACCTCGCCGACGGGACGGCCTATGAGACGCCCTTGTGCACCGCACTGATCAACGCCGCCAACGGCAGCCGCACCGTTGTCAATCCGCCCATCTCGCAGGTCCAACTCAAGCACCTCTGCGGCACATGGGATGCGGAGGTGCCCGCCTCGTGGGGCGCAATGCCGCTTGTCGTCCTCAGCGATGGCTTTTTCTTTGAGGAAACCTCGCCGTTGCTGGCCGCCTGCAAGGCCGCGGGGGCCGCGCTCTGCCTCGACAGCGGCAGTTGGAAACCCGGAACCGCCGAACTGGCCGGCCTGCTCACCGTGGCCATTTGCAGCGAGCGGTTTGCCGTCCCCGGCCAACCCAGCCAACCAGCCGACATCCTGACTTGGTTTGCTGCCAAGGGCGTTCCCTATGTGGCTGTCACGCGGGGAGCAAGATCCATCCTCGCCTGCGATCGCGGGCGCCGTTTCGAGATCGAGGTAGGCAGCATCGCCGCAACCGACACGCTCGGTGCCGGAGACGTGCTCCATGGCGCCTTCTGCCACTATTTTGCCCGCAATCCGGAGTTTGAACCCGCGCTTCGCTGGGCCTCACAAATCGCAACGCTCTCCTGCCAAAGTCCAGGCGCGCAGGCATGGGCCACACAGCCCGGCAGGCCCATGGCCGATTAACAACGGAGTCAGACCTCTGTTCCCTGTGTTTGCCAAACCTTAACAATTCCCGCCCTATCCGCCCGATACGATAAGCAGGAGCCGTTCCCATGCGGGTTCCTAGCGACAGGTCTTCGTTGCCGAGGTGGTCAGGCGTGGCTGCGCAACATCCTCGCCCAAGGAAAGCAAGGCGCTCATTTCAAATGACTTTACTTCAGATAGGCGCGCACCAGGTCGATCAGGTCCTCTGCCAGTTCCGGGGCAATTTGCTCCTTCGCCCCATCCACCAGGTGAAACCGGATATGCGTCTCCAGAACCTCGCCCATCAGCCCGTTCACCCCGCCCCGCACCGCCGCCAGCAGCATCAGTTGCCCCCCGCATTCCTCGTCCGCAGTCAGCGAGCGCTCTACAGCGTCCAACTGGCCGCGAAGCTTTCTCAATCTTTGCAACAACTTAGCCTTTTCCCGCTCCTGATGCAACATCGACTGCCTCCCGCACTTGACAATACCCACCCCTGGTATGGTATCTACCCTGTGGGGGTATAGTTGCGATTTCATTGTAACCCCAATTTCCCCAAGCAAGGCTCCCTGATGCCCTGGCTCTCCCCTCTTCGCCCAGCTCGCGCACTCGCCTTCGCCTTGGCGCTGGGTGCGGCCACGGCCGCGGCACAAACCCCCGATTCCTTGCCCAGCGCTCCACAGCCGCAGACACAGCCCCGAATCCTGCAACAATCTGATCAGACCGTTCCCTACCAGATCGCGCTCGACTCCCAGCGCGGCGGCATCGGAGCAGGCCCCGCCGATATGAGCCCCGTGGGCCGCGAGCCCCAGGATGCCCCGATCGTCGCCATGGCCCCCCACCCCGAAAATGCGCCCTGGTGGATCTCCGGCCAGGCCAACATCATCTACCAGGGCCGTTTGCCCTTTCATTCCCTCTACGAGGGCCCCAACAGCTTCCACAACTCGGCTGAATACAAGACCTCCATGGTCGGCACGCTTTTCACAGCATGGCGGCCCACCCGCTCCATCCGATACAACACCGATCTGATCTTCGATCTGGAAACGTGCGAGGGCCGCGGCCTCAGCGAAGCTCTCGGGCTGGCCGGATTTACCAACCTGGATGTCGTTCGCAATCCTTACCTGGGCAAGGCTCCTTACATCGCCCGCTACGAGATCCACCAGATCTTCGGCTTTACGCAAAGAACCACCAGCCAGGATCCAGGTCCCTTTGCCCTGGCTCCCAGCGTACCCCTGCGCCGAGTCGAGTTTCGCATCGGTAAATTGACGCTACCCGATTTCTTCGACGTAAACGAGGTCGGCTCGGATAGTCATCTCCAGTTCATGAATTGGACCGTGGACAACAACGGCGCGTGGGACTACGCCGCCGACACCCGCGGCTACACGGTGGGCGGCATGGCCGAGTATGACGACAAAATATGGAGCCTGCGCTACGGCATCTTCGCCATGCCGGTGATCGCCAACGGCATCGACCTCGACTGGGCCTTCAGCCGCGCCCATGGCCAGAACGGCGAGTTCGAGTTGCGGCACAGCTTCGTACCCAAGCATAAAGGGACGCAACGCATCCTTTTTTATGCCAACCGCGCTCACATGGGCACTTACCGCGAGGCTGTGGACGCTTTTCTGGCAGGAACCGACCCAACACCCACCATCACCCTCCACGAGCACTTCGGCGCGCTCAAGTACGGCTTGGGCTATAACGCCGAACAGGAAGTAACTGAGAATCTCCGCGTCTTCGGCCGCTTCGGCTGGAACGAAGGCCAGCACGAGTCCTTCGCCTACACCGAAGTGGACCAGACCGTCGAAGGTGGAGCCGATTACGCCGGAACGCGCTGGCACCGTCCGGTGGACAAGATCGGCCTGGCCGTCGTTTCCAACGCCATCAAGCGCGACCACCAGGAATATCTGAAGCTGGGCGGCCTCGGCTTCCTGCTGGGCGACGGCAACCTCAATTACGGGCGCGAGAACATTGTGGAAAGCTACTATAACTACCACGCCTGGCGCGGCCTGTTTTACGCCGTCGACGTGCAGCACATTGACAACCCCGGCTACAACCGCGACCGCGGCCCGGCCTGGGTGGGTTCCTTCCGCGCACACGTGGATTTTTAAAACAGGGAACAGAAATCAGGGAGCTGGCTACTTCCCGGCCCCGGCCGGCTGCGCTTGTGTTGGCGGCTGGGCAGGCAGGGTGTAGATGACCTCGCCCGGCTTGGCATAGTGCAGCTTTTCTCGCGCTTCGTGCTCGATGGCATCCGGATCGGACTTGAGCCGCTCAATGTGGTCGCGCAGCCGCGCGTTCTCCTGCTGCAGGTCCTGGATCTCCTTGCGTAACTGCTGGTCTTCGACGCGTTTCTGCTGCCACACTTGCAGCCCGTGCTTGCCGTTGATCACATGCCAGGTAAGCAGAAGCGCCAGTCCTACGGCTACCACGGTGCCCGCCGGACGCCACACACGCATCGTCCAGTTCAGCGCCCGCCTAGGCATTGGGCCCGGCCCGGATCCTGATCCAGCCCCTTTTTTCTCCACTTGCATCTTGCCGTCCGGCATTCGACCTCGGTCTGCTCTTAGCTGAGCACAAACTTCTCCGCCGCCGCCTTGAGCGCTTCCGTGTCCCGTTCGTTGCGCGCTTCGGTATAGGCTCGCACCACCGGTTCGGTCCCGGAGAGCCGATAGCAGACCCAGGAACCATCCTCCAGGATCAGCTTGAGCCCGTCCGTCCGAACCACCTTGGAAACCTTGCGGCCATCCAACTCCTTGGGATCGGCCTTCATCTTCTCAGTGAACGCGGCCTTCACTTCCGGGGTCAAGTGGAAGTTCTCCCGAACCGGATAGAAGGAACCAACCTTGGCAAACAGTTGCTTCAGTTGTGTGCCCAGGCTCTTGCCACGGGTAGCCACCATCTCCGCAACCAGCAGGCCCGCCAACACGCCATCCTTCTCAGGCACGTGGCCACGGATGGTGAGGCCGGCCGACTCCTCGCCGCCGATAGCGATCTTGTCGTCGTTGATGAGCTCGCCAATGTACTTGAACCCCACCGGCGTTTCGTACAGCGGAACCTTGTGGTATTCGGCCAGCGCATTGATGAGGTTGGTGGTTGCCACGCTCTTGGCCACACCATTCTTCCAGCCGCGGGTCTCCACCAGGTAGTCAAACAAGAGCGCAATGATGTAATTCGGAGAAATAAAGGTTCCATCGCGGTCCACAATGCCGAACCGGTCCGCATCGCCATCCGTAGCGACACCCAGGTCCGCACCAATCTCCCGCATCTTGGCCTTGGCGTCGCCCAGCAGTTCGTCGGAGGGCTCCGGCGCATGGCCACCGAAGAGTACATCGCGATAATCGTGAACCGTCTCCACGGACACGCCCGCCTCGCGCAATATTTCAGAGAGGTAACCCCGCCCCGCGCCCCAGAATGGATCGTAGACCACCTTGATGCCCGACTTGGCAATGGCCTTGAGATCGACCAACTCCGCCAGCCGCTTCAGGAACGCCGGCTTGACGTCGGCGGTATCGAAGCTGGCCGTGCTGGTATCGGCAATCCTGAAGTCGTCGCTGAGGCGCGCAATCGCCGCTTCAATCTGTTTGGTCACCTCCGGCAGCGCCGGGGCGCCGTCGTGGGTAGAGAACTTGATGCCGTTATACTCCGGCGGATTGTGCGAAGCGGTAAAGTTGATGGCCCCGGAAGTCTCCAGTGTGCGCACCGCATAGGCTATGGCCGGCGTCGGCGCGGCCTCGGGAATCACGATTGGCGTGACTCCCACCCCGGCAAGCACCCGCGCCGCCTCAGCCACGAACGTCTCGCCCAGGAACCGCGGATCGCGACCCACGAGCACGCGGTGCGGCTCCGGTTGCGTCTTCACGTAGGCGGCAATCCCCGCCACCGCCAGCCGGATGTTGGCCAGCGTAAACTCATCGGCCACAATCGCCCGCCATCCCGAGGTGCCAAACCTGATCGCTGTCGTCATTGTCGTTCCGCTCCTTTGTCCGCCGTGGCGAACCGCCAAGGTCCATACTGCCTCACTCGGCTGCGCACGGCAAGCCGCAGCGATGACCGGAAGGTTAAACTTCCTGGGAAAATACCGCTCTGCCGGGGCAATTCGGAATACATTGGCTTTGACAACGGTTCTTACCATGGAGCGGCCTTATGCCCGAAACCACCCCGCCAGCACGCATCGTCCTCACCACCACGGCCAATGCTGAGGAGGCCAGCCGCCTGGGCCGCACTCTGGTCGAGGAGCGGCTCGCCGCCTGCGCCATTGTGATCCCTGCCGTGCAATCCATCTACCATTGGCAGGGCCAGATCGAGTCCGCTACGGAAACCCTGCTGCTGCTAAAGACCGGCCCGGATCAACTACCCGCACTCGAAGCGCGCCTCAACGAACTGCACAGCTACCAGACGCCAGAATTTCTTGTTCTTGCCGTCGAAGCGGCCAGCCAGCCCTACCTCGACTGGTTGCAAGACAGCCTTGGCAGGGCCTGATCCGCGGCAGGTTCCCATCTGTCTGATATTCTGGCCCACAGCGGTTCCCAATTGCCGCAGATGGTAAACACGCTCAGGCACGACCGGCAAAATTGGATTGCTGTTCTCTTTTCTGCGATGCGCTGGTTATTGATTGGTCTTCTCGTCTCTCTCGGAGTGCTGCTGTTTGCGGCTGCGGGCGTGGCGCGTCACATCTGGCTGCAGCACGTGAAACTTCGTCAAAAGCCGTCGGCCGGCGCCGCTCCTGCTCCCGACCTGGACGTGGAACCGTGAGGGAATTTCTTTGAGCAAAGAACTTTCAGTACCGCTGGCCCAGGCCGCTGCCCCCACCGCCACCGCGGCAACGGGTTTGCGCACCACCGGCATTGTGCTTGCCGGCAGCGCCTTTGTGGCCGCCTGCGCCCATGTCTCGCTGCCTCTTTATTTCACGCCGGTTCCGCTTTCGCTGGCGCCCTTTGCGGTGCTGCTATTGGGCTTGCTGCTGACGCCGCGCCTGGCCGCAGCCAGCCTCGGCGCCTACCTGGCCGAGGGCGTTCTGGGACTGCCCGTCTTTGCGCCCAGTTTGACAATGAACGGCGGGCTGACTCATCTTTTTGGGCCCACCGGCGGCTACCTGCTCGCCTATCCGCTGGCCGCGCCCTTGATCGCCTTCCTTTTCCGCCGGACCCGGCGCGGATTTGCCGCGGCCGCCCTCAGCGCCGCGGCGGGCAACATCACCATTCTGGCCTGCGGAGCCTTGTGGCTTGCTTTCCTCACCCACACCTCAGTTCCGTCGGTTCTGGCCCTCGCCGTGCTTCCCTTTCTGCCCGGCGACGCACTCAAAATTGCCGCGGCCGCCGCGCTGGCCGCCAGTCTCCAGCGCATGCACCGCCCTACCCACTAGCCTCATCCAAGAGTTGTTGCAGCTTTTTTGCCTTGAAAGGACCAACTTCCCAGTGACCAACCCGACACCCGCAACCGCTGAACCAAACGCTCCGCTTGAAATCTCCATCGCTCACAGTCCCGACTCCGATGACGCTTTCATGTTCTACGGCCTGGCTACAAGCAAGGTCCGCGTCCCCGGCTACCGGTTTACCCACACGCTGTGCGACATTGAAACCCTGAACCGCCGCGCGCAGGACGAGGCCTTCTACGACGTCACGGCCATCAGCTTTCACGCCTACCCCTACCTGCAGCAGAACTACGCGCTGATGGGCTGCGGCGGCAGCGTGGGCGAGGGCTACGGCCCCATGGTCGTCTCAAGCAAGCCGCTGACGCCCGAGGAGCTGGGCCGGATCAAGGTCGCCGTTCCGGGCAACCTCACCACCGCCTATCTCGCGCTCAAAATCTTCAATCCCGCCATCCAGACTGAAACCGTCCCCTTCGATCGCATCATCCCCGAGATTCTGGCCGGCAACTTCGAGGCTGGGCTTATCATCCACGAGGGCCAGCTCACCTACTCTTCCAGCGGCCTTTACAAGGTGCTGGATCTCGGCATCTGGTGGCGCGAAACCACCGGCCTGGTGCTGCCGCTCGGCGGCAACGCCATCCGCCGTTCCCTGGGCGCCGATTCCATGCGCATCGTCACCAAGGCCGTCCGCGACAGCATTCAGCATGCCCTCGACCACCGCGAACAGGCCCTCGAATACGCCATGCAGTTCGCCCGCGACCTGGACGCCCGGCTGGCCAACCGCTTCGTCAGCATGTACGTGAACGACCGCACCCTGGACTACGGCCCAGACGGCCGCCAGGCCATCCACAAACTCCTCGACCTGGGCCACGAGCGCGGCATCATCCCCATCGCTCCCCAGGTGGACTTCATCGACTAGCTCATTCTCACTGGATTATGGGCTTCCCATCCTTCGCGGCTTTTCGAGGAAGAAATGCGAAGGGTGGGAAGCGCGTTCCGCGGCCGGTGGGCTGACAGGAACGCGGTACCTTCGGCATCCGTATCGAGCCCAAAGGTCATTGAAGCGCCCAAAGAATCCGCCGACCCTCTCTAAATAGTTTCTAATCATTGCCGATGCATCCTGTACGGAGGTCTTTTGAGGATGCTCGCCAACAACTCCCCCACGTTTCTGCTCGCTTCTCCGGAGCCCGCTCTACTGGCTGCTGTTGAACCGCTGCTCCTGGCTTCCGGCGCCTGCGTGGAGATCGCCCTCTCTGCCGAGGCCGCCCTGGCCTCAATGACCGAGCCCAATCCACCCACGCTGGCCCTGCTCGACGTTAACCTGCCAGGCGTGCCAATGGACGAGTTACTTACCGCGGTGCGAGCCAACGTCTCCTCCAAGCGCCTTCCGATTGTCCTGATTACAGACACAGTCACACAGGAATGGATCGACCGCCTGGCCGAGGGTGTGATCAACGATGTGATTCTGCGCTCCACGGGGTCGGCCTACTGGCGGCTCCGGCTGGACATGGTACTGCGCACCCTGCAGAATGCACGCGAACTCGAAGCTCTTCACGAGGCCACCGCACTAAATGCGCAAATGGACCGTCTGACGGGCGTCTACAACCGGGAAACCCTGCTCGCCAAGCTGTTTCGCGAGACCGACCGCGTGCAGCGGATGAAGTCCTCCCTGTGCATGATTCTGTTTGACATTGACGATTTCGGCCACTGGAACTCGCGACTCGGCGCGGACGCCTGCGACGATCTGCTCCGCCAGGTAGTGGGCCGCACCACGCGCCTGCTGCGCAGCTACGACCTGCTCGGCCGACCCGGCATGGACGAGTTTCTGGTGGCGCTGCCCGGTTGCAGCACCATGAGCGCCGTGCTGCTGGCGGAACGGGTTCGCATCGACGTGTTTTGCTTACCTTTCCACGTCGGTCGCGAATGCATCCGTCTCTCGGCCTGTTTCGGCATCGCCACCAGCCAGGGCCGCTCCCCGCTGGTGGTTCTGCGCGAGGCGGAAGAGGCGCTGCAATTGGCCAAAGATGCCGGGCCCGAATCCATTCAGTGCTTCAGCGGCTCACAGTACTCTTCCGCCGCCCCGGTCACCTATCTCTGCCCAAGCTCCGGCAACGAACTCCTTGCGTGGTGACGGGAACGCTGCCAGGTGCAAGAAACCTGCTCTTCCGCATAACCATGGACGCCGGGTTTCCCCTTGACTCCACGCCCGGCGATCTGTGCCGAGGAAGGAAGTCATTGACGAGGGCGTGGACCACTCATTCGGCAAAAAGCGAACAAATGACGAATATGGGGGGGGGGGGGGGGGGGGTGTTTCGCATGCCTCACGCCTTCCCGGTATGCCTTCTATTGCCATTGTGCGCCGGTGGACGGATATTTTCCGCAAGGCGGGCCTGCCCACCCTTTCCGCATGAAGCTGAGGGATGGTTTGCGTCATCGCAAATCTCAGAGTCGAAATTCCGGGTGCTCATTCCTATGATCTGGGATTGAGATTTGGACACGCCCTCATTCTTGAATCGCCTTTTGATTCAACGGGGGGGAAACTACGAAGTCACGCATGCGCCTCCAGGCTCTCTTCCGCATCCAACCCCAGAAACTCCTGAAAGACTTCGTTGGAAAGCAGTTGGCCCCGCGCGGTCAGCCGAACCGTTTTGCCGTCCGAAGCCAGCAACCCAGCTTCGACCATTCGGCCAACCGCTGCCATTGCCCGCGCCAGCGTCTCCGGGCCGAACTCCCGCTGCAGCGCGGCCACGTCCACGCCCGCATTCAGCCGCAGTCCCAGAAACCATGCCTCCTCGTGCTGCCGCGCCGGCGAGAGCCACGCGGTTTCCACTGGCCGAGGCCCGGCAAGATACTCCGCCAGATCGTCGGTGGTGGTCGATCTCAACACATAGCCGGGTCTCGTGACATCTGGCGCATGGGCTGCCTCCCTCAGCATCGAAGACGCATCCAGCCCCAACCCCAGATACGGCCGTCGCTGCCAGTAGCGCAAGTTGTGCCGCGAGGGAAAACCGGGCCGGCAAAAGTTCGATATCTCATACTGGCTCAGCCCACCCTGCGCCAGTCTCTGGATTGCCACCGAGTACATCTGGGCAATGGCATCGTCGGTGGGAACCAGGCCGGCATGGTACCGCGCCCCTCCGGCCAGCATCTCGCGGCCCAACCGCGAGTCCTCGTCCACCTCAAGCATGTAGACACTGGCGTGCGGGACGCCGCTCTCGATCAGCGCCGCCAGCGACTCGTTCCACGAAGCAAACGTCTGCCCGGCCAGACCCGCTATCAGGTCCACATTCAGGTTCGCGATGCCCGCAGCCCGCAGCCGACTGATGTCCGCGAGCACCAAAGCACGGCTGTGCAGCCGCCCGCTGGCTTGCGCCTCGCGGTCGATGAACGACTGCACGCCCAGGCTCACGCGGTTTACGCCCGCGGAGGTGAGCGCCTCCAGCGTCGAGTCCGCAAGCTGCCCCGGCGCACATTCCACCGTAATCTCGGCATCCGGGTCGAAGTCGCACTCCGCCCGCATGGCGGCAAACAGCCGCGCCAGCAGTTCCGGCTCAAGCAGAGTCGGCGTTCCGCCGCCAAGGTAGACGGTATCCACCCGGCGGGGAAGCTCGACGCCCATTTGCGCGGCCCACTCCCCGGCAGCGGCGAGGTCTTCGATCACCCGCTGCACGTAGCGCGCATGCTCGCTGGCCGGATAGACACCCGAGGCAAAGTTGCAATAGGTGCACTTCGACCGACAGAAGGGAATCGAAATGTAGAGGCCGAGCGCGTTGTGGTTCGGAACCAGCATGCGAGATATTGTTTCACGGCCACAAAGGCTATGTAGAAAAGGCAAATCGCTCGGGAATTCCCAGAAAAACATGCCCCAGGGGCTCAAGCCTTTGCCGATTTTGTTGGCTTTGTGCGGGGATTGAAACCCCCACCTCCCTCCGGATCGAGTTTTTCGCAGGCCGTAAAGCCGTGGCCTGATACGCCAGTGATACCTCTGACCGGATGAGATTTTCCGCAGCCAGGCTCCTGCCCGCGCCCTGTTCCATGACCTCTGATCTCCGTTATGCAATCATGGAAATAAGGAGATTCCGGTTTGAAAGCATGGCCTGTCTTAGGCGTTCTCTTGATGCAAGCCATGCTGCTTCTTGCTCACTGGTTCATCTATCACACCCTGGTCGTCTTCTGGCCCAATCTGAGCCCTGCGGATAGCCTGGCGCTGCGGAGCGCGCTCTTTCTGCTGGCCTTCAGCTTCATTTTCGCCGCCCTGCTCAGCTTCAGCTTCTCCAACCTGCTGGTCGCCTTTGTCTATCGGCTCGCCGCTGTGTGGCTCGGGTTCCTCAACTACTTCTTCCTCGCGGCCTGCTTGAGTTGGCTAGGCTGGTTTGCGCTCCTGCTGACCAGGTTGCGTCCAGACCCCTGGATTTATCGCCCGTACCTTGCCGCCGTTTTCTTCTCATGCGCTTTGCTGGCCGGCGCCTATGGCCTGGTCAATGCCCTGTGGATTCGCGTGCGGCGTATCCCCATCCATCTGCCTAATCTGCCCTCATCCTGGCGCGGTCGCACTGCCCTCGTGGTCAGCGACCTGCACTTGGGCAATGTAAACGGTCTCGGCTTCAGCCGCCGCATCGCGCACCTGACTGCCCGTCTTTGCCCGGACATCGTTTTCTTCCCCGGCGACTTCTTCGATGGAACCAGAACCGATCCCTTCCGCCTGGCCGCACCGTTTCTTCCTCTCTCGCCGCCTTTGGGGATCTACTACTCCACCGGCAACCACGACGAATACGGCGACCTGGCCCATTACGTTGACGCCCTTACACGAGCCGGCATCCGCGTCCTGACCAACGAAATGGTCACCGTGGATGGCCTGCCCATCGTGGGCGTGCCTTATGGCGACTCTACCCACCTGCTCCGCCTGCGCTCCACGCTGGAGAGCCTGCGCCTTCCTGCCGGCCAGCCCAGTATTCTGCTAAACCACGTGCCCAACCGCCTGCCCATCGTGGAACAGGCCGGCGTGAGCTTGCAGCTCTCCGGCCACACCCACGGCGGGCAGCTTTTTCCCTTTACCTGGCTTGTTCGCCGCGTCTTTGGCAAGTTCACCTACGGACTGCATCCATTCGGCCCGCTTCAGGTGTACACCTCAAGCGGCGCCGGAACCTGGGGGCCCCCCATGCGTGTCGGGACCCGTTCCGAAGTGGTTTTGATTACATTTGAGTAGAAGCGGCTCTTTGATCTCTCTGTTATAAACTTGGTGTTCGAATCGAAAAAGAGGACGACAATGCAGTTTTTGAGCAAACGCTTTCTCGGCATATTTGGAACGGCCTTCTTTCTGGCGGTCGCCCTGACGAACGCACAGCAAACCGGCCAGCAACCACAGGTGAACCCAGCCCTGGATTTCCCCACCGTGCTTTATGGCGCGGCCTACTATCACGAGTACATGCCCTACGAACGGCTGGACAAGGACGTGGCCCTGATGAAGGCCGCCGGCCTTAACGTGGTGCGCATGGGCGAATCCACCTGGAGCCTCTGGGAACCCGAGGACGGGCGCTTCGAGTACGCCTGGATGGACCGCGTTGTGGACGCCATGGGCAAGGCCGGGATCAAGGTGATCCTCGGCACGCCCACCTACTCCATTCCCGCATGGATGGCTCATCAGCACCCTGAGATCCTGGCCCGCCACATCCCGGCCGGCCCCTTCGGCGGCGCCACAGTCGAGGGCACTTACGGCATGCGCCAGAACATGGACACCGATTCCCCAGCGTACAGGTTTTACGCCGAGCGCCTCATCCGCCACATCGTGGCCCACTACAAGGACAACCCCACCGTCATCGGCTGGCAGCTCGACAATGAAACTTCAAGCTACGAAGCCGCCAATCCCGACATCTTCATCGGCTTCCAGCACTACCTGGAAAAGAAATTCGGCACGCCCGAGGCGCTCAGCAAGGCCTGGTTCCTCAACTACTGGGGCGAAAACCTGCACACCTGGGAGGACCTGCCCACGCGCGACGGCACCATCTCCACGGGCTACAAACTTGAATGGACGCGCTGGAGCCAGATGCGCGTTGCCGATTTCCTTCATTGGCAGGCCGCGCTGGTTCGCGAATGCGCGTCGCCCAGCCAATTCGTGACCACCGACTACGGCGGCATGATGCGCTATGACAGGAACGAGGAAGCCATCGCCGACGCCCTCGATATCCCCGCCGACAACGTCTATCACGGCACGCAAGACCATTACGACGGCTCGGTGCAGTCTATCCAGGAGGACTTCACCCGCTCCCTCAAGCACTCCAACTTCCTTGTCACCGAGACCAACGCCCAGACTACCGACTGGACTTCGGCCTCCCAGTTTCCGCCCTACGACGGCCAGTTGCGCCAGGATGTCTACACGCATCTCTCCAACGGCGCCAACATGGTGGAGTATTGGCACTGGGCCTCCATTCCCGCCAACCAGGAAATGTACTGGAAAGGCGTGCTCTCGCACGATCTGGAACCCAATCGCGCTTACGCCGAGGTCAGCCGCACCGCCCATGAGTTGCAAAAGATCGGCCCGCATTTGGCCGGCTTGAAGATTCACAACGAGGTGGCCATCCTCTGGAGCCGCGACTCGCTGAACGGCATCAGCTTCATGCCCTTCACCTCAGCCGGGCCGCAATGGAGCTTCGGGACTGCGACAGCCGACTATGCTTCGCTTGTGCAGCAAATCCACCACTCCCTCTACGACCTCAACATCGGCTCGGACTTCGTCTTTCCTACCACACAGGACTTCTCCGCCTACAAGCTGCTCATTGTCCCCGCACTCTACATCGCCGACGACGCCCTGCTGCAACGCATTGCCGATTACGTGAAGAACGGCGGCCACGTGGTGATGACCTTCAAGAGCGGATTCGCCAATGAAAACTCCGCAGTCCGCTGGGTCCGCGCCCCAGGCCCATTGCGCGAAGCCGCCGGCTTCAGCTATCAGGAGTTCTCAAACCTTGAGCACCCGCTGGCCCTCAAGGGCGACCCGTTCCACGCGGGCGATGCCAATCAAGTGCAATACTGGGCCGAGTTTCTCATTCCCGAGCACGCCAAACCCATCGCTTTCTACGACCACCCCTTCTTTGGCCGCTGGCCCGCCATCACCGAAAACGAATTCGGCGCTGGAACCCTGCTCTATGAGGGGACGTATCTCTCAGACAAACTGCAAACCGCTGTACTCAAGGGCGCGCTGGAAAAAGCCGGCCTCACCGGCCTCGACCAGCAACTTCCGCCCGCAGTGCACGTTCAGCACGGCGTCAACCGTCTCGGCAAGCGCCTCCACTACTACTTCAACTACTCCGGCGCGGAGGTCAAAGTGACCTACCCCTATGGCGCCGGGACCAATCTTCTCGACGAAAAATCCGTAGCCAAAGCCTCCGTTTTAACTTTGGCACCATGGGATGTAGCTATCATCGAAGAGTAGCAATCTGGCTGTTTTTGACAAGGCGCGGCTTTAAAGCGGTTCTCCAATTCACGTACGCCTTCCAACCTCGCGCAAGGTGGCTTTTTCTGAGGAAAAAGCCACTCATCCGATGTGGTTTCGGGGTATGGCAATTTGAGAGCCGCTTTAGCCGCGCCACCCAGCGCTTCCCCTGCATTTCCTCGGCTTCAGCTTGCGAGGGAATGCTCTATTGACCCATGTCTCTGATAGCAACCTGATCGAAGGCTCTTTCGCTCCCTCTTTCGTAGCGATGCCGTTTACCTCAAGGAGAACACTGAAGTGAGTGCAGATTCCCCCGCTCCCAGCCGCACCAGCAACGCCGTGGTTCGCACCCGGCTTTCCGGATTTGACCTTCTGCTGAATCCGCGCCTCAACAAGGGCACCGCCTTTACTGAAGAAGAGCGCGATGCCTTCGGTCTGCACGGCCTGCTGCCGCCCAACGTGGGAACCATCGAGGAGCAGCGGGAGCGCCGCAAGATGGCTCTGGATCACCGCGATACGCCCTTCGGCAAGTACAACCAGATGCGCGATCTGCAGGACACCAATGAGACTCTGTTCTACTCGCTCATTGCCCACCACATTGAAGAATTGCTACCCATCGTGTATACGCCAACGGTCGGCGAGGGATGCCAGCGCTTCAGTGAGATCTGGCGCAAGCCTCGCGGCCTCTTCATCAGCTTCCCTGACAAAAAACGCATTGAGCGAATCCTCGCCGATCCGCGTTACGACGACGTCCGCTGCATCGTCGTCAGCGACGGAGAACGCATCCTCGGCCTGGGTGACCAGGGCGCCGGTGGCATGGGCATTCCCATCGGCAAGATGGCGCTCTACACCGCTCTCGCCGGTATCCCTCCGGAACATTGTCTGCCGGTCCTGCTCGATGTGGGCACGGACAACGAAGCCCTGCTCAACGATCCCATCTATATCGGCTGGCAGCACAAGCGGGTCCGCGGCCAGGAGTATGACGACTTCGTTGAGGCGTTCGTCAGCGCCGTTGAGCGCCGCTGGCCCCACATCCTCCTGCAATGGGAAGACTTTGCCGGCACCAATGCCGCTCGTCTGCTCGACCGCTATCGCGACCGTCTCTGCACTTTCAATGACGACATTCAGGGAACCGCCGCCGTGACCACCGCGACCCTGATCTCAGCCGTCAACGCTACCGGCATTCCGCCCAAAGACCAGACGATTGCGCTCTTCGGTTCCGGCTCAGCCGGCATCGGCATTGCCAACCTGCTGCTGACCGCGATGCAGGAAGAAGGACTCACGGAGGCACAGGCCCGCAGCCGCATCTATGCCTTCAACCGATATGGACTGCTGGTGGAGGGTGGACGCGGCACTCGCGAAAGCCAACTACCTTTCGTACGCAGCAGAGCGGACGTAGAAGGATGGAAGCTCACCGGCGGCGAAGATATTTCTCTTCTCGACGTGGTCCGCAACGCCAGGATCACGGTTCTGGTGGGCACCTCTGCGCAGCCCGGCGCATTTACTGAGGAGATAGTCCGCGAGATGGCCCGTCACACGCCTCGCCCCATCATCTTCCCGCTCTCCAACCCCACCTCGCGCGCCGAAGCCACGCCCGCTGACCTGCTCCGCTGGACGGATGCCCGCGCCATTATCGGCACCGGCAGCCCCTTCGCTCCCGTCGAGGTCAACGGCAAGCTGATTTCCGTCGCCCAGACCAATAACTCCTATATCTTCCCCGGTCTGGCCCTGGGCATCCTTGTTTCGCGCGCCCGCCGCGTCACCGATGGAATGATAATGGCCGCCGCCCGCGCGCTTGCACACCTCTCACCCGCCCGCGAAGACAAGAACGCCCCGCTTCTTCCACCCATTGCCGACTCCCGCAAACTGAGTCTTGTGATTGCAGAAGCCGTGGCCAACCAAGCCATGGCCAACGGCGTGGCTGAGTTAGCCGACGCAGCAACCCTCAAAGAAAAACTACGGGCTTACGTTTGGGAACCTGTCTATCTGCCGTATGAACGGCTGCCTGAAAAAGAAGAGTGATGCCGTCAGGTTCGGCGTAGAATGCTGTCAATATGGGTACGATCTTGCGCATAATCTCCATTCAATGGAAACCTGTAGCCCGTGTTGTGTCTGTGGCCTATGTATTCCTGGGGCTTGCCGGTTTCTGCCAGTTCTCATTGTCCAACGCTTAGAGCATTGGCGAGGTCATAGCTTACGCAATATCGGGATGGATAACAGGCGCAGCGGCGCGGCTGAAGCCGTGGCATTTCAAAACCAGGTTATGAAATAGCTTTTTGAGAATGTCCACTCTCAACCCGCACTTATTCTTCTTCCGGCGGGACCTGTTCCAGCAGGCGCTTCCATGTCTTCTGGTTTTTGCGGAAACCTTTCTTCAAATCTTCAAGAATCCGCTCGAAATCGGTATTCGTCCGCAGGTTATTCCACGCGGGATTCTTCTGGAACCACGGATAATTCTCATTGCCTAAATAGATAGCTCGACGCAGCCAATGCAGCGCCTCGCTCGAATCGCCCTCGACGGCGAAGTAAGTCGCCAGCCGGTAAGCCATCTCGCTGTCAGCCTCGGCGGCGGCCAACGTTTCATCCTTGAGCAGCGCGGCCGCCCGCTCCCGCTCGCCCGCCTGCACATAACACAGCGCCAGCGTGGGCACGGCGATGCGCAGCGAATCATCATCGCGGACCACGCCCTCCAGAATCTCGATGGCCGCGCTCAGATTGCCCAGCCGCATCTGCTGGTAGCCGGCTGAGGTCCTCAGCAGCGGATGGCGCGGCTCCAACGCCAGGCCCTTGGCCAGTTCATCGCCGGCCAGCTCGATTTGATTCTGATAGTGATACACACGGGCGCGGTGGTTGTAGAGCAGTGCGGCATTGGCGGGGTTCAGCTTGAGAGCGCGGTTGAACTCGTGGAGCGCCTCGTCATACATGCCGTCTCCGCGCAGCGCCATGCCCGCCACCATGTGCACGTTCCAGTCATTGGCTGCTCCGGCCAGCAGGTTGGCGATGCCGTGCCGCGCCGACTCCTTTTCGCCGCGCGACAGCAGCATATAAATGCGGTAGAGATTCGCTTCGGTCGAGGCAGGATCGAGCCTGAGCGCCTCATCGAATGCCCGCCGCGCGTGCATCACGTGAATCTGTCCTCCAAAGCCGTGCCGCACATATTGCAGCTCCGCGATGCCCATTCCACACCAGCCAGCCGCAAACTCCGGGTCGGTTGTCGTTACGCTTGAAAACAGCGCATGCGCGCGGTCAAGATCGGCTCGCGAACCGGTGCGCACCATGAAGGAACTCAGCAGCGCCCGCGCTTGCAGGTACTCCTCGCTGACCGGCCCCGGCAATGATCCATCTCTTGCCCCTTCCCGCGATCCGGCGCGCGGCGCGTCGATCTGATCTCCTGCGCTCAGCCCGTGCAGCGCGGCAAACACCTCATTGGAAATTTCTGTCTGGACTGCAATCAGATCCAGCGAGGCCACGCGGATGGCACCGCCCGAGCGCACGCTTTGCGAACCCACATCCAGCAGTTGCCAGTTCAGATCGAACCCTTCATCGGAGCGCAGAAAACTCCCGGCCAGCACAAACGAAACCAGCAGCTTTTGCCCAACCGAAAGCGGATCCATCTGCGCGATCGGCAGCGGCATGAGCGAACTCGATGGCCTGACAACCAGCGCCGGAATCCGCGCCAGCCGCGCCGCAATCGCATCCGCCAGCGCAAAGCCGTAAAGCGGGGCAACCTCCGTTGCGCCGAGATTGGTAAACGGCAGGACTACGAGCGAGTTTTGCGTTGCCCGGTCGACCGCCGACTCACGAAACCGCTCCGCCAGCATCGACAGAAATCCCGTATTCCGTTTCTCCGCCTCGGCACCCGTGGTGGGCAGATTGGCCGCCGCATCGCCGGGGATGGTTCCGGTTTCAATCCGCAGCGCCTTCATTATCGTCTTCAGCGCCTCGCGCACTTCTGCCGCCGATGCGTATCGCGCCGCCGGATTCTTTTCAAGGCACGTCGAAATTACGCTTTTCAGTTCCGGCGAAATGTCCGGCACAATCTGGCTCAGATCCTGCGGGTCAGAGAATTGGATGGCGCGAATGGCCTGAAAGTCCTCGGCGTCAGGCCGGGCAAATGGATGGCGTCCGCTGGCCAGCTCATACAGGATGACCCCCAGCGCCCAGACGTCCGACTGCACGCTCGACTGCCCGGTGACAAACTGTTCCGGCGCCATGTAGCGGATGGTCCCGCCGCGCGCCGTGTAGGTGGCAGCCATCGATGCGTCCTTGGCCAGGCCCGGCTTCGATGGGTCGAAGTTCGCATCCTCGGGCCGCAGCCGCCGCGCCAGGCCGAAGTCCAGAATCTTCACCAGGCCACCGTCAGTCAGCATCACGTTCTGCGGCTTCAGGTCGCGATGGAAGATGCCCAGCGCGTGCGCAGCCTGCAATCCGTCGGCGATTTGAATACCCACCGAGAGCACGAGTTGCAGACTCGCCGGCCCTCTGGCAATCAACTGGTCCAGAGACTGCCCCGGGACATACTGCATCACGATGTAGCCTTCGTCGCCGGTCTCGCCCACTTCGTAGATGCCGCAGACGTTGGGATGCTCGATGGCCGAGGCCAGGCGCGCCTCGCGCAGCACCGTGGTGCGCAACTGTTCCGCCGACAGCAGCCCGGTGCGCAGAATTTTCAACACCACTGGACGCTGAAGGAGCGTGTCGTTGGCCAGGTAGACCACCCCACTGCCCCCGGCGCCCAGCCGCCGAAGAATCTCGTAGTGTTCGATCGTTCTTCGCTTCATGTCTATCTATAAGTGTAGCGGCACATCAATAAAGAACGTACAAATCTCCGGTTCAGTGGAAAATAAGACTCTCGGATCGAACGCCTGCGCTGCGCCCGCCAAATTCCGCCCATGGCCGCCATTGCCCTCACGCGCGAAAGACTGACCACTGACAACTAGCTCTTCTCAGCGCCCTCGCCGCGCTTTCCCTTCACCATCGCCTCCGGCGGCGGGGTCGCCAGCCGCGCCTGTTCCCGCCGGCCAAACAGATACATCGTCAGCCCGAAGACCAGCAGCACCAGCCCCCACCAGAGATTCACGTCGATCCCCAGGCTCGGCGCGTACAGTTTCTGATTGCCTCTGGTCGCCAGCCCAAACGCGCCGAGGATGACGCCGACCAGCGTGAACATCCATCCCATGGGAATGCGCAAATCGAAATTCATCTCTTTCTCCTATCGTGCCGCGCGCAGGCCCATCCGCCCGCGGATTAGAACAAATCCTCAGTAAAGGAAGATGTTTATGGCAATCGCGCCCAGCAGAATGGCTACTGCCAGCGCCTCGGGGCGCTTCCACCATGCCATGTGCGGACCCTCAGGCCTCGGGGTCAGCGAGTGAACCAGCCCCACCAGTTCGGCCTCCGGCTTCGCTTTGGTGCAGTAACTCACCACCACGGTCACCAGCAAGTTGGCGCCGAATGCGAAAATTGCCGTCCAGAAGTTTTGCGCCATGTCGCTCGGATAGTGGCGCAGCACCGCGATCCATCCGCCGTGGATGCCCGTCTGCGCCTCGATAGGCAACGTCAGTCCGTGGTGCAGCATGGCTGCCGCCATGCCCGCAATCAGTCCGGAAAACGCGCCGTGCCCCGTAGCCCGCTTCCAGAACACGCCCAGCAGGAAGGTGGCGAACAGCGGCGCACTCACAAACGCGAACACCAGTTGCAGCGTATCCATGATGCTGTTGAAGTTGATTGCCGCATACGCCGTCCCGATCGACATCAAAATCGCGCCCACAGTCGCCCATCGGGCCACCGCCATGGTTTGCCGGTCGCTGCCGCCTTTGTGAATGCAGGCCTGGTAAATATCGCAGGTAAACACCGTATTGAAGGCCGTCACATTGGCAGCCATGCTGCTCATCAGGCTGGCCAGCAGAGCCGTGAGCCCCAGCCCCAACAGGCCGGTGGGCAAAAAGTGCAGCAGCATATTCGGCGTGGCCATGTCGTAGTCCAGCTGCGCCTGGCCGTTGGCATCGAGCATCGGCTTGCCCGTGACTGGGTTGATCTTCGCCGGAACCAGTCCCCTGCCCGCTTCCGCCTGGGGCGACACCACAGTTGTCTCGCGAAGGATTGCTCCGTCTACCATGTGGGTCACGGTCGTCGTGTGTGGCGTCGGCAGCGTGATCGCCAACAATCCGGGCAAGATTACCAGGAATGGAAACAGCATTTTGGGGATGGCGGCGATCAGCGGCACGCGCCGCGCCGATTCCATATTCTTCGCCGCCATCGCCGTCTGAATCACCCGGAAGTCAGCGCACCAAAAGCTCGACGCAAGCACAAACCCCAGACCCATGCCCAAGCCGATGATCTCAATCCCCATGGGGTTGGTGCTGGCGTGCGCCATGCCCTTCCACTCATGCAATAACCTGGGATCGACTGCGGCCACCGACGTCTTCAGCCCGCTCCATCCGCCGGCGCCGTGCAGCCCGATGAGCACCAGCGGCAGAAAACCCGCAATGATGAGGAAGAATTGCAGTACCTGGTTGTACATGGCGCCTGTGAGGCCGCCCAGAAAAACATAGGCCAGCACAATCACGGCCGACAACAGGATGCAGAAGGTAAAGCTACCCTGCTGAGGCCAGCCCAGCGCATAAAACAACCCGTCAAACACGTGAACGGCTTGCATGAGCCGGGCCATCGCGTACATCGAAATTCCCGAGCTGAACACCGTCATCGCCGCAAACAAGCAGGCGTTCAGCGCGCGCGTCTTCTCGTCGAATCGCATACGCAGAAACTCGGGCAGGCTCCGCGCCTTGGAGCCGTAATAGAACGGCATCATGAAGAGGCCCACAAAAATCATGGCCGGAATTGCGCCAATGCCGTAGAGGTGCGCCGTCTCAAGGCCGTACCTGGCCCCCCAGGCGCCCATCCCGATAACCTCTTGTGCGCTGAGACTGGCGCCGAGAAAGGCCAGGCCGCACACCCATGTGGGCAGCGCGCGCCCTGCTTGAAGAAAGTCCCTGGCCGTCTTCATACGCGGCTTGAGGGCAAAGCCGATGCCCAGCACAAAGACGAAATACAGCAGCATGATCAGCCAGTCGACTGAGGTGAAGTTCAACACGAATGGCTCCTTGAATTGGTAGGCCTTGAAATCACTGTACTCAGCCCTGCGAGGGCAAGTCCAGAAGCTCGACGGATATGAACCTGTTCGGGGACCCATTCCACGGGGGAATTCGCCACAGACGCCACGGCCCTCCGGCGCAAACCGGAGGGCCGTGGAACGCGCAGACAAAATGCTCCGCTTACACTGCGCCAGTCCTCGTGGGCTTGAAGCCTGACAGGCCATAGTAGGCCACGTAGAGGTAGCCGATGATGGGAATGATGAACGCGTATTGGATGCCAACCTTATCGGCGAGCAAGCCGAAGAGGGGCGGAATGATTGCTCCGCCTACGTTTCCGACGTTGATGATGCCTGAACCCTTGCTGGTCATCGGTCCCAGTTCGGCGATGCCCAGGGCAAAGATATTCGGATACATGACGGAGTTGGCGACGCCGCAAAGCACCAGACTCCAAATGGCGACCGGTCCAGAGCTGAACATGGAAACCAGAAGCAGCACGACGCCGAAGAAGCCCAGAACGACCAGCAGCTTTTCCGCCTTGATCCAGGTCATGATGAAGCTGCCAAGGAAGCGGCCAGCCATCATAAAGAGGTTGTACAGAATGAGCATGAGGCCGGCAGTTTCGACATTGCCGATCCCCTGCGCCTGACAGTATTGAATGGTAATGGCGGCCAGGGAGATTTCAACGCCGACATAGAAGAAGATGCCCACCATGCCCAACACCGTGTGCGAATAGCTCCAGATGCTGCGGCCCAACAACGGGTCGCCCTCAGAGGCGGGGCGGAAGGCGCGGGTCGCGGCGATGGCGGGCAGATTCATGAACATGACCGCAAAGCCCAGCAGCAGCAGCGCGGCGGCAATGGCAATGTAAGGTCCTTGCAGCATTCGGGCAGCGCTCGCCGAGGTGGTGAACTTGCTGGATCCGGCCAGAATAAAGTGAGTCGCCACCCAGGGAGCCGCAGCCGAGCCCAGGGAGTTGAAAGCCTGCGCCAGGGTGAGCCGGGCCGGGGCGCTGTGCTCAGGCCCGAGGATGGAGACATACGGGTTGGCCGAGGTCTGCAGTGCGCAGACGCCTGACGCCAGCACAAAGATCGCGGTTAGAGTGAGAGGAAAGCTGACCAGATTGGCGGCGGGGATGAACAGCAGCGCGCCCCCGACCATAATGAAAAGCGAAATGACCATGGTGCGCTTGTAACCAACCTTCTCAATCAGCTTGGCGCTGGGAACCGAGAAGACCAGATAAGCGAAGAACCACGCCGCCGTCGCCAGCATGGCCGGTCCGTGAGTCAGTTTGAAGACGTCCTCCAGCTTGGCCACCAGCGTGTTGTTCAGGCTGGTCAGGAACCCGAAGATGCCAAACAGGATGGTGACCGTGATGAACGGGCCAACATAGTTGGGCGCGTTTGTCGCCGCTGGTGGTGTGGATCGTGTAGCCATGAAAATCTTTCCCCCGTTTCCCTCGAAGAAACCGTCTGGTCTTTGCAGCCTTCCAATTCCTGCCTGCGCGCAACCGTCGCACACTTGAGTCTGGTCGCCGGCGAGGGCAACAGAATTGGAAAATCGCGCTGAAAAGTACCGACACAACTCTACGCAGTGGAGCGGAGTCAAGTCCAGCAAAAATTGAAAAGGTTTTCAACATCGCCTGATCACCCGTGGCACAATCCCCGGCGGTTTACACTGGATATGCATGATTTCTACCCTTTCCTGGACTCCCGGCGGCCTCCGTCTCATCGATCAAACCAAACTCCCCCTTGAGGAGAGCTACGTCGTGGCCACGACTTATGAGCAGGTGGCCGATATGATCGTCACCATGATCGTCCGCGGCGCACCTGCCATCGGCGTCTCCGCCGCCTACGGCATCGCCCTCGGCGCAAAACACACCAAAGCTGCCACGGTAGACGAATTCGCCCCTGAGTTCGACCGGATCTGCGCCCGGCTGGCCGCAACCCGTCCCACCGCCGTCAATCTCTTCTGGGCCATCGACCGCATGAAGCGCCTCTTCGCCAATCTGGTGTCCTCTGGCGCAACCCTGGTCCAAATCCAGAAAAGGATTTTGGCGGAAGCCCACGCCATGTACCAGGAAGACATCGCCGCCTGCAAGGCCATGGGCGCATTCGGCGCCGCGCTGCTGCCCGAAGAAGGCGGTGTGCTGACCCACTGCAATGCCGGCGCTCTGGCTACCTGCGGCTACGGCACCGCTCTCGGCGTCATCCGCGCCGCGGTGGAGCAGGGCAAACGCATTCACGTCTTTGCCGATGAAACCCGTCCGTTCCTGCAAGGCGCGCGCCTCACCGCCTGGGAACTGATGTCCGACGGCATCCCCGCCACCGTCCTCTGCGACAGCATGGCCGCCAGCCTCATGCGCGCCGGCCGCATCCAAGCCGTGGTCGTCGGCGCGGACCGCATCGCGGCGAACGGGGACGTGGCCAACAAGATCGGCACCTACAACGTGGCCATCCTGGCCAAAGAGCATGGCATTCCGTTCTACGTGGCCGCACCGTGGTCCACCATTGACCTGGCCACGGCAACCGGTGAAGCCATCCCCATCGAGGAGCGCCCGGCCATCGAAGTCACCCACCACGGCGGCAAGCAACTCACGCCCAACGGCGTAGGCATCTGCAACCCAGCCTTCGATGTGACTCCGGCCAAGTATGTGACGGCCATCATTACGGAACGCGGCGTCCTGCGCGCCCCGCACACCGAGTCGCTTCGCGAAATGGCATTGGCCGCGCAATAAACCAAACGGTCTACAATGGTCGGACTGGTGAGTCCCCGGCCCTCCATCCTTCGGTTGCGGCAACGGTCGCTCCTGCGCGGCATCGTACTGTCGGTCGGCGCGTTCGCGGCCAGTTTGCGCCTCGCAGGATTCCCCGACATCGACGCGCTCCACGGTTCGCGCTGGCAGACTCTTGTGGCGCTCACCGCCGCGTGGGGCATGGTTGAGACAGCGCGCTGCCTCGACCGCAAATGGAGCCTCTATCACGCCGGCGTCCTCATCCTGCTCTACTCGGAACTGATGATTCTGGCCCTGGTGTTTTTCCTTTGCCTCTATCCGTAGAGCGCCACTGGACGCACCTGTTGCACGGCCGACGCCGGACCCCATTTCCGGCTACCACATGCCGTTGCCAGCGTGTACCATGAGGCACATCGCACCATCGCGCTCCCGAATCAAGCATCCGGCAAGCCCCTGGAGGAAGATATGTTGAAAGGTTTTCGAGACTTTATCCTGCGTGGAAACGTTGTGGACCTGGCGGTCGCCGTCATCCTGGGCGCGGCATTCAACGCCATTGTTGCGTCGCTGGTGGGTGACGTGCTGAACCCGCTCATTGCCGCCACGGTGGGCAAACCCGACTTCAGCAGCGTGATTCTGAACATCGGCAGCGGACACATCAAGGTCGGCAACTTCTTCAATGCCGTCATTTCGTTTCTGATTGTGGCCAGCGTGGTTTACTTTGCCATCGTGCTGCCCGTGAACGCGCTGCTGGCCCGAATCAAGAAGCCCGAGCCACCGGCTCCTCCCGCCACCAAGACCTGTCCCGAGTGCCTCAGTGAAATTCCTCTGGCCGCCAAACGCTGCGCCCACTGCGCTCAGCCGGTAGCGTAGAATCCTGCCGGCTGACTCGTTGGCTTGCCGGCCCGCTGATTCGCTGCTCTCAATCCAGTTCCCGCAGCGCGCGAGAGAAACCGAAGAATCCAAGAAACACCAACAGCGACACTCCCGACATTGCCGCCAGCGCGTGCGACGTGGAGATGTGCCGCGACAACTCCCCGGCGAGCAGCGAGCCCAGCGGCGGCAGCCCCAGGAAGCAGGTTCCATAGATGCTCATGGCGCGGCCACGCATCTCGTCAGAGGAGAGAGTTTGCATGGCCACGTTGACAGAAGAGATGGTCAGAATCATGCCGTAGCCCTCCAGCAGCATCAGGAACACAGACAGCGCGAAGATGTGGGTGTAGCAGAAGACGACCACCACCGCTGCCACGCCCGCGCCGCCGAAGGCGATCACCCAGCCGCGATGGCGGATATTCCCTAGCCAGGCCACGGTGATGGCGCTCAGCACCGCCCCGGTTCCCGATGCGGCGAACAGCCACCCCATCCCGCTGGCGCCCGCGTCCAGTTGCACGCGCGCAAAATAGGGGATGAAGGTGAGAAACGGCATGGTCAGCAAACTGACCAGGGCGATCATGCATACCAGCACAAACATCTGCGCCCGGCCGCGCACGTAGCCGAGTCCGGCGCGCAGACTCGTCAACACGCTCTCCCGGCGCCACGCTTTTTCCTCAGGGTAGCGGATCCGTGTGAGCGCCCACAGCACGGCCAGGAAGCTCACGCCGTTCAGAAAGAAGTTGCCGGCCACGCCCATCAGGACCATCGCGTAGCCGCCCAGCGTCGGCCCCAGGATGCGCGACATGTTGTACTGCGCGGAGTTGAGCGCGATGGCGTTGGTCAGGTCTTCGCGCTTGACCAGCCGCGGCACCAGCGCCTGGTAACTGGGCTGGTTCATGGCCATCGCCGTCCCGTTCAGGAAGGCGATCACGGCCACTTCCCACACGGTAATCACCTTCCAAAACGCCAGCCCGGCCAGCAGAAAGGCCAGAATCATCATGGTTGACTGCGTGAACAGGAGCAGCCGCCGCTTGTTCACGCGGTCCGCAATCACCCCGCCGAACAGCGTGAAGCAGAGAAATGGAATAGACCCCGCAAACCCCACCACTCCCAGCCAGAAGGCGGAGTTCGCGGTCAACGTGAGCACCAGCCAGCCCTGGGCCACATTCTGCATCCAGGTGCCGATGTTCGACAGAAAGTTGCCGCTCCAGAAGAGCCGGAAATTGGGGTTGCGCAGCGCCCGCACCACCTGCGGCAGCCGGTCGGCCTCTGTGTCGGCCAGCGCCTGCGCCACAGCCGCCGTCTCTTCAGGCGTGGCGCCCATGGGTTCCTCATCCAACTCGCGGCCGGCGTTCAGAGAAATCACCTCCTGCGGGTTAGTGTAAGCTGTGGCTTTATTGTGGCGTGGCATCGCTGTCGTTCGTGTTTCCGCACCGCATTTTGATCCACCCCATCTCGCTTCGAAGGGTTCCGCTCATGATCGTGCGCAAGCCGCTTTCCTTCGTCCTTCTCCTGGCATTCGTTCCTCTCACCTTCATTTGCAGCCCCCTTCCGGCGCAGAATTCTGCCCAGCTGGCCGCTCCCATAGTCTTCGGCTACAGCGACTTCACCGCCGAGGCCAAAATCGAGGAGAAATTTCTCGCTGTGCCCGATGCCAAACTGGCCGGGCAGGAACTCAAGACCCTTACGGCCGAGCCGCATCTGGCCTCAACGCCGGAAGACCGCAAGACCGCCGAATATGTCGCGCAGAAGTTCCGTGCCGCAGGCCTCGATACCGAAATTGTTCCCTACCGCGTGCTGATGAACCAGCCCAAAGTCGTGCGCGTTGAGGCATTCGACGCCTCAGGCCGCCCCTTGATGACCGGCCCCACTCGCGAGCATGTCCAGGGCGACCCCTACCAGGACGATCCCCGCGTCGTAATGCCGTTCAACGGCTCCTCCGGCTCCGGGGACGTTACTGGCGAAGTGGTCTACGCCAACTACGGCCGCCTCGAGGACTTCGACCAGCTTGCCGCCCAGCACATCGACCTCCGCGGCAAGATCGTCTTATGCCGCTACGGAGCCAACTTCCGCGGTGTCAAGGTTTATATTGCCGAGCAGCGCGGCGCAGCGGGCGTACTCATCTACTCCGATCCGCAGGACGACGGCTACTACAAGGGCGACGCTTATCCCATGGGGCCCTGGCGGCCTGAAACCGGCGTCCAGCGTGGCTCCGTCCAATATCTGTTCCGCTATCCCGGCGATCCCGAGACGCCCGGCGTGGCCTCCACGCTGGATCTACCCGACTCCGCCCGGATCTCTCCTGAAATCAATCAACCCCACATCATTTCCATCCCACTCAGCTATCACGATGCCGCGCCCATTCTCCAGGCTCTCAAGGGGCCAGGAGTGCCGCAAGGCTGGCAGGGCGCGCTGCCCTTCCGCTATCACCTTGGACCTGGCGGCGTGAAGGTCCACCTCGTCTCGCAGCAGGACTATGAGCGACGAACCATCTGGGATGTGATTGGAACGGTGAAAGGCGCGGAGTACCCCGGCGATTGGGTGGTCGTCGGCAATCACCGCGACGCATGGGTTTATGGCGCCGTCGATCCCAATAGCGGCACCGCCGCCATGCTCGAATCGGTCCACGGCGTCGGCGTATTGCTCCAGCAGGGCTGGCGCCCCAAACGCACCATCGTCTTCTGCAGTTGGGACGCCGAGGAAGAAGGCCTCATTGGTTCAACCGAGTGGGTTGAACAGCACTCCAAGACCCTCGAGCGCGCCGTCGCCTACTTTAATGTGGACGTAGCCGTCTCCGGTCCGGATTTCTCCGCCGCCGCCGTCCCCTCGCTCAAGCAATTCCTTCGCGAACTCACCCGCTCGGTTCCCAGCCCTCTGAGCGGCTCGGTCTATCAGCAGTGGAGAATCAACCGCTCGAATGACAACGAACACCGCGCATCCAACGCTCCGCCCGAACCCGGAGAAGAAGCCCGCGTGGGCGATCTTGGCTCCGGCTCCGACTTCACGCCCTTCTTGCAACATGCGGGCGTTCCCTCCACCGACATCGGCTCCGGCGGTCCCTATGGCGTGTATCACTCCGTCTTCGACAACTACGCCTGGTACACCCAGAACGCCGATCCCCACTTCCTTTATCTCCAGGAGATGGCCCGCGTGCTTGGCCTTGAAGCCCTGCGCATGGCCGACGCAGACGTGCTGCCCTACGACTATGTGAACTACGCCCGTGAGATCTCCGCCTACATTGATGCCGCCAAGCGGAAGGCCGTCGATGCCCACCTCGGTTCCCTTGACTTTGCTCCTGCCGAAGCCGCGTCGGCCCGTCTTGCCTCCGCGGCCCAAAAAGCACGCACCCTCCAACTTGCGCCCTCCGGCGACCTGGCCAAACTCAATCTCGCCCTCCGCCAGACGGAGACGTCGCTCCTGTCAGACGCCGGTTTGCCCAACCGGCCCTGGTACCGGCACACCATTTACGCTCCCGGCGAATTCACCGGCTACTCCGCCGTTGTCATCCCCGGCGTCAATGAGGCCATCGACGCCCGGGACGCCAACCGCGCCGCGCAACAGTTGACCGTCCTGACCCAGGCGCTCGACCGCGCCGCACAAACGCTGGAATCCGTGCATTGAAGCACTTGGCGGCTGAAGTTGAAGTTGTCCTAGGCAGGCCATCTGAAAATGTGATTTAAATCACGCATCATTCGCCGACTGGTTGACCCCACCCCATTCCGCTCGTATCGTTAAAAGTTGAGTATGAAAATTTCCCCAAATACCCTGCGGATCGGGATTGCGGCTACCGTGATCGTTGGCACCATCGTCTGGCTTGCCATGTCCGGCTACAGCGCCAACAAGAGCTATTACGTCACCATCGCCGAGCTCGGAGGCATGGGCGACAAGGCTTACCACAGCCAGTTGCGCGTGGAAGGCTTCGTTGTGCCGGGCTCCATCGAACACAACGGTCCCCACGTCGACTTTGTGCTCAACGAATTTGAAAGCCACTCCCCTAAAGCTGCCTCGGGCCGTCTCCTCAAGGTCACGTACAAAGGCTCAGAGCCGCCCCCGGATACGTTCAAGGATGACTCCCAAGCCCTGGCTGAAGGGTCGTTCGGCCGCGATGGCGTTTTCCACGCGAGCGTGCTCCAGGCCAAGTGCGCCAGCAAATACGCGCCCTCCGGACCCAACGGCAAGCCGGCTGCCGCACCTGCCGCCAGTCCGCGCGCCGCATCCGCCTCCGCGCCCGCAGTCCCTCCCGTCAACGCGCCTGCCGCAAACTGATCGAATGATCCCACCCCCCGCCGAGGCCGCCAGCACTTCCTCCTGTGCACGCCCAGTCTCTGCCAGTTTGCATCAGGTCTCAAAGCTCTTCGGCTCCTTCGCGGCGCTTCGCCAAGTGACGGCAGAACTCGAGCCCGGCCGCTGCTACGTGCTCATCGGCGAGAACGGAGCCGGCAAATCCACCCTCCTGCGCATCCTCGCCGGACTCCTGCGGCCCAGCTTCGGCACGGTGCGGGTCTTCGGCGACCTGGAATCCGGTGGTCTGGAACCGCATGAGGCCCGCGCCCGCATCGGCTACATGAGCCACGCCCCCATGCTCTACGACGAGCTGACCGCGCAGGAAAACCTGCGCTACTTTGCCAGCCTTTACCCCGGCCGGCATTGCCTTTCGCCAACCGAGGCCCTGCGCCAGGTCGGCCTCGACCCCGAGCTGACGCGGACGCTAGGCCAGTATTCGCAGGGAATGCGCCAGCGCACATCGCTGGCCCGCGCCCTGCTTCCGGTCCCAGAGCTGCTTCTGCTCGATGAGCCTTTCTCCAACATGGACATCGAATCCGCGCGACAGATGGTCGAACTGCTCGCCGGCTTCCGCCACGGCAGCCGCACCATCGTCCTCACCACCCATCAGCGCGAGCTGGCCGCCCCTATCGCCGACTGGGTCCTTGCATTGCAGGCGGGGCGGGTAAAATCCTTCGAGCCGGGGAGTCCTACCCTATGAAGACCAACGGCGCCCGCATCCTCGAATCCCTCGACATTCCCTTCGAACTGCGCGAATACGAAGTCGACCCCAATGACCTTTCCGCCATCGCCGTGGCCAAAAAGATCGCCATGCCGCCGGAGCAGGTCTTCAAGACCCTCCTGACAACCGGCGGACCCGGCCAGTATGTCTTCGCCGTTATCCCAGGCGACGCCGAGCTTGACTTCAAGAAACTAGCCCGCGCCGCCGGCCTGCGCAAAGCCGAGATGGTCCCCCTCAAAGAAGTCCAGCCGCTCACCGGCTACATTCGCGGCGGCGTCACCGTCTTCGGCGCAAAGAAAGCCTACCCCGTCTTTGTTGATGAGACCGTGATCCTCTTTGACCAGATCAGCGTCTCCGCCGGGTCCCGCGGCACCCAGCTCATCCTCAGCCCCGACGACTACCTCCGCGCCGCGGCAACTCTTGGAGCAACAGTCCAGACCGCCGACCTGACGAAGGCCACCACGATCACGGAGAATCATCCCCTTCCAGAGGACTGGACAAAATGACCCGCGCCCTCTGGACCCACCTCATCAAAGATCTCCGCATTGAGTGGCGATCCCTCGACGCCATTATCTCCATGCTCTTCTTTTCCGGGCTGGTCGTTGTACTGTTTTCCATCGCCTTCGATCCTCGCGGAGCCTTTTCTCAGCAGATCGCCGGCGGCGTTCTCTGCGTGGCCACGATGTTCGCCTCGGTGAGCGCCCTCAACCAAGCCTGGGCGCGCGAAATCCGGCACCAGGTCCTCGACGCCCAGCGCATGGCCCCCACCCCCGGCGCGGAACTCTTCCTTGCCAAGGTTCTAGCCAATTTCCTTTTTGTTTCCATTGTTCAATTGCTGCTGGCGCCGGTTTTTCTGGTCTTCTATAACCTCCACATCGAGGGCCAGGGCTGGCTGCTGCTGCTGGTTCTGCCCCTCGGCACCTGGGCGCTGGTGGCCAACGGCATCTTCTTCGCCGCGCTCTCCATCCGCAGCCGCAACCGCGAACTGCTGCTTTCGCTCATTCTCTTTCCCATCTTCATTCCGGCTCTGTTGGCCATGGTGCAGGCCACCACCGCCATTCTCACGGGCGAAAGCGATCCCACCCTGTGGATCAAGATGCTGCTGGGCTACGACATCATCTTCACCACCGCCAGTTTGCTGCTGTTCGACGTGGTGTTTCACGCGGAATAGATCCCAAGATTTAACGATTGACGTTCATAACGGACTTCGTTATGATTTTGGGCGATCAGGAGCTTCAACGACGCCGATACCCTGCTGCTTTGGGAGACGGGGAAGGCCCGCCGAATTCCAGCCGGCATCCGCCGCGTGGCCCTGAAGAAGCTTGCCGTTCTCCATTGGGCCACCAGTCTTTTCGACCTGGCGGTTCCTGGTGGAAACCATCTTGAAGCGCTCGTGGCGGACCGCAAAGGGCAGCACAGCATCCGTATCAACGATCCGTGCCGTCTCTGCTTTGTGTGGCAAGGCACCGACGCCTTCATGGTTGAGATTGTGGACTACCACTAGGAGGACCCATGGACAAGATCCCCTTTGCCTTCTCCATCCATCCCGGCAAAATTCTCCTCACCGAGTTCATGGAACCCCTCGGCCTGACCGCATACCGTCTTGCCAAGGAGCTTCATATCTCTGCCCCACGGGTGAATGATCTGGTGCGCGGCAAGCGCGGCATCACCGCCGACACTGCTCTGCGCCTTGCCCGCTACTTTGGCAACTCCGCTCAGTTCTGGATCGGCCTGCAAAGCGGCCACGATCTCTGGGTCGCCTCCAAGAGCAGAACGATCAACAAGGTGAGGCCCCGCCAACAATCTGCCTGATCCAACCTCCGATGGAGGCCCCACTACCCTCGCCGTCGTAAACTGAAAACGTCCCACCAGGATTCCCCATGAAGAGACTTGCCATCGGTTTCTACGCCATCCTCACCCTCGCCCTTATGGTCTGGGGTTTCTATCAGGCCATCTACGTCGCTCCCGACGAGCAGACCATGCACGAAGTGCAGCGCATCTTCTACTACCACGTGCCCTCGGCCATGGTCGCCTTCCTGTTCTTCGCCATTTCGCTGGCCGGCTCCATCGGCTACCTCGCTTTCCGCCGCAACCGCCCCGCCTGGGCGCAGATCTCTGACGCATGGGCTCTGGCCGGCGCCGAGGTCGGCGTGGTCTTCTGCACCGTGGTGCTCATCACCGGCCCGCTGTGGGGACGCAGGGCCTGGGGCATCTGGTGGACATGGGACGCGCGGCTCACCACGACCCTCGTACTCTGGCTCATTTATGTCAGCTATCTGCTGCTGCGCCGCTTTGCCGCCGGCCCGCAGATGCAGACGCTGGCCGCCGTGCTGGGCATCTTCGGCGCGCTCGACGTGCCCATCGTTTACATGTCAAACCGCTGGTGGCGGACGCAACACCCCGCTCCCGTCTTCGGCGGTGGCGAGGACTCCGGCATCAAAGACCCGGCCATGCTGGCCGCCTTCGGCTGGAATGTGCTGGCATGGCTGGCCTGGGGAGTGCTAATCCTCGCCCTCCGCTACCACGTCGAGAGGCAGCAGCAGAAATATGCCGCCCAGGAAGCCCAGGACGCTCTCAACGCCTGATTTCCCCGGCAAGATATCTAACCCGAAAGGACAAGCAATGGATCAAAGAGCGATTCTCGACCACCAGTTCACCGTAGCCGCCTATGCCGTCACCTGGGCCATCCAACTGGCTTATGTCGTTTGGCTTGCCCTGAAATGGCGCGCCCAAAAACGCAACGCAGCCCGCGCCAGCCGCAATCCCCAATAAGAACGACACTCCTTGCAGCAACTCATCTTATTTCAGATAGTTAAAGAACAGCAGCCAAGCCACCAACGCAGGTTCCTGGCCGCTTTTGCACGGCACATAATCCCTTCCGCATACCACCTAAGTGGGAAGCGCATAGCACCTGCTTCCCACCTAACAATGTCTTAGTGGTATTTCAGTTTTGCCCAAACCATTCGATCATCCAGTTGTGGACTGGCTCGACGATCCGCACAAGGAGACAAGATGATGCATGATCTTTTGATTGCCCTGGCCTTTATCGGTATGGTTGTGGCCCCTGCGGTTGTCGCCGCCAAGTCCGGCGCCAAGGTCACTGAAAAGTAAGCGCCTCTCAGCCCCCGAAGCACCCTTTCCAGCTTTGCGGTTTTGGCGGCAAACCAACCCCGAACCGCCATCGAACTTGTGGAGCAAACCAGCCCGCAAGCTCAGCAGCAACCCCTAATGAAATTGCCCTTCGCCGTCGAACCCATTAAACTGATGGTTTGAGGGCACATTATGTTGGTTGTCATGAAAGCGCAGGCTACGCCGGAAGAGATTCAGGCTGTCTGCGACCACATTGAGCAGTTGGGTTTCCGTGCCCACCCACTTCCCGGAGCCCAGCGCACCGCCATCGGCATCACCGGCAACAAAGATGAGGTCGACCGCGGCAACCTGGAGGCGCTCAGCGGAGTCGCCGAGGTCATCCGGGTCTCGAAGCCCTATAAGCTGGCCAGCCGGGACGTCAAAGAAGAAGACACCATCATCCGCTTCCCAGGAACGGACGCGACCATAGGCGGCCGCGACCTGGCCATCGTTGCCGGACCCTGCTCCATTGAGAATCGTGACCAGGCCTTCGCCATCGCCGAACAGGTGGCCGCGGCCGGAGCACAGTTTTTCCGCGGCGGCGCTTACAAACCGCGCACATCGCCCTACGCCTTTCAGGGCCTCGGCCTCGAAGCTCTTCGCATTCTGGCGGAAATCCGCGATCGCTACGGCCTGCGCATCGTCACGGAAGCTATCGACAACGAATCCCTCGATCTGGTCGCCGAGTATGCCGACATCATCCAGATCGGCGCGCGCAACATGCAGAACTTCTCCCTGCTCAAGCGCGCGGGCCGGTTGCGCAAGCCTGTCCTGCTCAAGCGCGGCCTCTCAGCCACTTTTGACGAGTTCCTGATGGCCGCCGAGTACGTGATGAGCGAGGGCAACTACGAGGTCATCCTCTGCGAGCGCGGTATCCGCACCTTTGCCGACCACACCCGCAACACGCTCGACCTCAGCATCATTCCCGCTGTGCAACGCCTCAGCCATCTGCCCATTCTGGTGGATCCCAGCCACGGCACCGGCAAGCGCGACAGCGTTCTGCCCATGTCCCGCGCTGCCATCGCCACCGGCGCTGACGGCATCCTCGTGGAAGTTCACCACCAACCGGAAAAGGCCCTCTCCGACGGCCCCCAGTCCATCTATCCCGCCCAGTTTGCGAGCATGATGAACGAACTGGAGCAGATCGCCCCGGTGGTGGGACGCTTTCTGCCCCGCGGCATCCACATCGAAGCCACCGCGGTCTGAGCGCATGACCGTCTCGTCAAACAGTCGGATGCCGGGTACCCCAATCTTGCGGCGTCTGTTTATCGCAAGGGCGGAAAATCACAAATCCAACCCCGGACCATTCTTGATTCCCGGACTCACCTCATGAATTCGCTGCACGCCAAGCCGGCCAGCCTCGCAACGTTCACCCTGCTGGCGCTCACCCTAACCGCCTGCCGTTCTCACGACTTTCCCCAGTACCCGCCCAACTACCGCGAATATGCCTACGTCACGAACGGCGACAGCGGCACCGTCACCGTTCTGGATGTGGTGAATGTGCGCCTGGACCGCGAGCTGCCCGTCGGCCAGAATCCCGTTGCCGTGGCCGCGAGTCCCACCCGTCATGAGGTCTACGTCGTCAACTCCGGAGCGCCGGAGACGCAGGGTTCGGCCTCGCAAGGTTCCGTTTCGGTGATCGACGCCGAAAGCAATACCGTTGCCGCCACCATTCCGGTCCACCGCCAGCCCGTTTCCATTGATCTCGACCCAGAGGGCGCGCTGGCTTACGTGGCCAACTCCGGGTCCAATAGCATCTCTGTCCTGGACCTCAAGGCCCGCCGCGAGATTGCCCAGATCGGAGCTGGCGAAGAGCCCGTCGCAGCCCGCATTGCCCCCGACGGCAAGACCCTTGTCGTCGCCAACCGCCGCGGAGGCTCGGTAAGCATCATCGACCTCGGAGCCAAGTCCCTCCGCCAGGTATTCGAGGGCTGTCCCGGCGCCAGCGATGTGGTCATCCTTCCTGACTCCTCCAAAGCCTTCGTGGCTTGCGCCGCCGGTCACCAGGTAATGGCCATCGGCCTCGCCCACTCCAAAGCCAATCCCGCCCAGCCTGACCGCCTTGAAGCGCTGATGGACGTGGGCCACGCCCCCGTGCAACTGGCTCTCAAGCCCGATGGCGGCGAGCTCTTCGTCTCCAACTCGCTCAGCGATTCGATCTCAGAGGTTGTGACGACCACCAACGACGTCGGCGGCGCCTATATGATCGGCGACAATCCCGTCCGCGGCCTCGTCTCCAGCGACAACTCCATGCTCTACGTGGGCAATCTGCGCTCACAGTGGGTTACCGTCTACGCCATTGACGACGGAAGGCGCATTGGCTCCATCCACGTCGGCGACGGTCCCTCCGCCCTTGCCTTTTCCAGCTCCGGTCTGCTGCTCTTCGTCGTCGATGCCCGCTCCGGCGACGTAGCCGTTGTCCGCACGGCCTCGCGGTCCCTGTTCACCCTGCTCCCCACTGGCCGCGCTCCCAACGCGATCGTCGTCAAAGCGTTCAAATTGCCCTGAGTTTCCGTTCCCTAAGTTAGCCAACAGGCTGTCATGTTGAGGGCAGCTTGACGCGCATCTTGCACCAGACAAAATCGAAGGACCTGCTTTGCGGTTCTTCGGATGCCCCAGGTCTCGGCCTTGTGAGTTGGAATTCCACTAACTCCAAGCTCTTGACTCGCTGCCTTGCTAACTCTTCTTATCCGTCAGGCGCGCCACGCTGAACTGCGCTCCGGCAAACAGAATCAGCCCCGAAGCATAAGCCCAGAACAGCAGCCCCACCGACACATAGAACGGCCCATACAGCGCCTTCAAATCCAGCAGCGGCAGAACCGCCACAAACAGATACTTTGCCACCAGCCAGATGATTCCGGTCCATACCGAGGTGCGCAATACCGGCCGCCACGGAACCTTCCGGTTGGGCAGAATCCAGTAAATGGAAAAGAAGAACAAGATACAGGCGACGCCGCTCGACAAAGCCAGCCAGAGATAGCTGATCCCCTGAAAGACGAAGTTATCCGTATGATGGAAGAACATCACCGTCAGCATATCCTGCGCGCCCGCATTCACGACGATGCTCCCCAGCGCCAGCGCCACCATCAAGAGCGCCAATCCAAAAGCCACCATTTGGTTGAGCAGGTAGTTGCGGCTCTTGGTCACGCCCCAGGCCTGGTTCAGCGCTACCTCCAGCGGCAGGAAAATCCCGGTGCAGGAGATGAGAATCATGATGAGCGAAAACACCTGCACCCCATGCCGGGGAGCCGCGGCCGCAAGGCTGGCCGCCACCCAGTCCTGGTTCGATGGCAAGAAGTAGTGAACCATTTCACTCACCACGTTTACCATCACCGCCGAGCGGAAGACCGACCGAGTGAGCGTATAGAGCAGCACGATGAACGGAATGAACGAGAGGATCGCATTGGCGGCCACGCTGAAGGCGAAGGTGTGCACCTCGCTGTCAAGCAGATACGTCACCAGCGCCTTGCCGTCCTTGCGCCACTGGTACCACTTGGAATTCGCAACCGGTTCCGCTGCATCGACCGTTACGTCTATCGTGATCTCCGTTTCGTTCACAGTGCCGGAATTTGAGACCTGAGCCACGCATTACTCCCTGTCTGAAACCAAAACATCTCCACGGTTCAAGTGCGCTTAGGAACGCAACCGCCGTATGGATGCTTCTTCAAGGATAGCCCTTTGGCGCTTTCCATGCAGGGATGTACGCAGCGCGGATGCCGTGTTGTTCCCGCAATATGCCGTGGGCGGTACAATGCAAATGATTCGCTCCTGCTGCATGAATCCAGATGAAGCATGAATGGAAAGAGGCGTTGTGAGCACGATTGGTTCAGCTCGCAAGCCAGAGCGTGAAATGAAGACCTTTATGTTGAACGCAACTCGGATGGCGGTATGTGCCTCCATCGTCCTATATGCACTTTCGGCAAGCTCGCAAAAGGCTGATAAGACCTTCGTGCGAGCAGATGGAAACCTGAAGGTTGATGTGGCCGGAGTCATCGGCCGTTCGAATATTGTGCTGGCCCGTCCCAATCGAGACTCATCGGAAGCCATGCCGCTGGGCAACGGACGCCTGGGCATCGCTGTCTGGTCCGCGGACGGATTGACCGCACAACTGAACCGCGGGGATACTCTTCCCTACCGGTATGCGACCGGACAGGTTGTCATTCCCGGACTATCCGCTCTCACCGCCGCAAGCGACTACGCGGGCAGGCTCAATCTCTATGACGGCGCATTGGAAGAACGCGGCGGCGGCATGACCGCAACCGTCTACGTCCAACCGGATACCGACACTTTGATTGTGGACGTGACGGGCGCCGACCCGGCAAAGGCGCAAACGGCGCTGTTGAGGCTATGGGAGCCACGCGAGCCGCAGGCCACGGCCTTTGGCGCTACCGGACTACTGGCGCAAAGCTGGCTCGACAACGACGAGCCCGGAGCTTCCGACCGCCGTTTCGGTTCGCTCGCCGCCATCACGGCCGTCGGGCGCGAAGTGTCGGCAGCGGTCACCGATAAGAGAACCATCACAGTCACATTTTTCCCCGATGCAAGTGGACACTTCCGCGTGGTTGTCGCTTCTCCGCATTACGAGGGGGACAGCGCGGCAAACACCGCGCAAACTCTGGCCGCCAAGGCGCTTGCGGACCTCGATTCTCACGCGCACCTGAACTGGTGGCATGGCTTCTGGCATCGCGCCCACATTATCAAAGTATCTTCACGCGATGGCGCCGGCGAGTACATGGAGAATCTGCGAAATATCTACCTGTTCAGCGCCGCGGCCGAGAGCGCCGGCGAGTACCCCGGCTCGCAGGCCGGCGTTGCCGACTTGTTTTCCGCCGCGGGCGACCAGCACAACTGGGACCCCGCAGCCTTCTGGCACTGGAACCTGCGCATGCAGGTGGGCGCAAATTTAGGCGCTGGAGTGCCTGAACTGAACACGCCATACTTCCGTCTGTATCGCGGCAACCTCGCTAGCATCGAGAGCTGGACGAAAGAGCATATGAGCGGAGCGCCCGGCGTCTGCGTACCCGAGACCATGCGCTTCAACGGCCCAGGGATCGAGTACGAATTGCGATCGCACAAAACGCACCAGGTGAGCGGATGGGACTGCGATTCGGCATCGGCGGTGTACTACAACGCGCGTACGCTTTCCACCGGCGCTGAAGTCTCCCTCTGGATATGGCAGCAGTACCTGATCACCGGAGATCGGACCTTTCTGCGGGAGAATTTTCCCGTGATGGCCGACTCCGTGCGCTTTCTTCTGTCTTACGAAAAACCCGGACCCGATGGCCTTCTTCACACCGGCCCATCGAACTCCCACGAGACGCAATGGGATACAACCGATCCGACCACGGATTTGTTGGCGCGTCAGGCCCTCTACGCGGCAACCATCGAAGCCGCCTCGCTTCTGAGGGTTGAGCCTGAGCTCGTGCGCCAGTTGAAATTGGCGATTCCCAGAATTCCGCCGCTGCCGCGCGTTGATCCAAGCGCGCCCTCCACGCTGCTGCCGGCAGCCGCGGACGCGGAGGGCACGGATGTGATTGCCATGTCGTACCGACCCGGCGACCCCATCCACAACGTGGAAAATATCGGCCTTGAACCGGTGTGGCCCTATAACCTGATCGGCGAAGACTCGCCACTGCTTTCCTTGGCGCGACGGACTTATTCCACCCGCCCCAACCACGCCAATATCGATTGGTGCTTTGATCCGGTTCAGGCTGCAAGGCTTGGCCTCGGCAGCGAGGTAAGCAGCACTCTTGTGAAGATTACGCAGAACAATCAACGCTATATCAACGGCTTCGCAAAATGGGGCGCCGACGACCGGGAGTTTTATGTGGAACAGATCGGCAACGTCGCCCTCGCATTGCAGGAAGCCCTTGTCCAGGACTATGACGGCGTGATCCGCATTGCACCGGCCGTGCCGCCAGGATGGGACTTCGATGGCAGTGTCTCCGCCCGCTTCGGAACCACCGTGGATGTGCAGGTAAGGAACGGAATTCCAACCGCGGTTGGCCTCGATGTGGAACGAAAGCAACTTATCAAGATCAAGAATCCGTGGCCTGGAGAAGAGGTAAGTGTCACGGACGCAAGAACAGGCGCTTCGGTAATTGCAGCTTCCCGCGCATCGGTGATCGCCTTGGCAGCCTCGGCAGGCGGCAGATACCGTATACACAAGACAAGCGACGGCCCGGGCGAGCGATTCCAGCCGGTAGACGGCACGCCGGCTGTTTCACCGCGTAAGCTCGGTCCGGTACAGATCGGGCTTGGCCCCGCTCAATAATCCCTAGCCTGCGCCTTGCGGATCTCTTAAAGCTTTCAGTTTTTCGAGTGCCCATCGCACCGCCTTGCGCAGACCATCGTCTGGGGTTGCAGCCCACTGCCGCAGCCCCCATTTTTCGAGCAAGGGCACAAAGCGCCGATCGCCACTGTTGCCCATCGCAATGGCCACGTTCCGCCGCAGCCCCACAAATCCCGCCCTGCGCACCGGCGAACCGTTGAACCACTGCTCGAACTGCGCCTGATCCAGCTCGGCCAGCCACTCCAGCGGCGGATTCACCAACTCCGGCCGCGCCTCCAGGTCCAGGTCGGCGCTCACCGGCGTGCGCCGCGGAGAATTCCACGGGCAGACATCCTGGCAAATATCGCAGCCGAAGACCTGACGACCCATGCTCTGCATCAAATCCGGTTCGATTGTCCCACGATGCTCGATGGTGAGATAGGAGATGCACCGCGTGGCATCCATCTGGTAGGGAGCGATCAGCGCACCGGTGGGGCACGCGTCCAGGCAGCGCCGGCAGCTTCCACAGCGATCCGGAAGCGGCTCCAGTGGTGTTCTTGCCTCCTGTATCTCCAACGAAGTCAAGAGCACCGCCAGAAACCCAAACGACCCCAGCCTGGGATGAATGAGGCAAGTATTCTTGCCCGTCCAGCCCAGCCCGGCTGCCGTGGCCAGCGCCCGCTCCACCACGGGCCCGGTATCTACATAGCCCCGCGCCTCAAATCCGCTGAACTCCTCGCGCAGTCGCGCCTCCAGCGCCGTGAGCCGCTTCTTGAGCACCTTGTGATAGTCGCTGGGCCGCCGCACTCCGTTTGCATCCGTGCGGCCTGACCATGCGTAGCGCGCAATCCAACCCACACCGTTTGCGGCCGGCTCCGTCGAATGCGGCTGAGCGCTCTCATAACCGGCAAAGCAGACAATCGCCGTCCGCGCCCAGGGAAACGGAATCGCCACCCGCGCCCGCACCAGTTGCCCGCCTTCGGTGCTCCGCGCCAGGTAGCGCATGGTCCCCGCGTAGCCTGCCCGCACCCATTCCTCGAAGCGGGCTGCGTCGCGCGCTTCGTCAGCATAGGGAAGCGCAACCAGACCGGCTTCGGCGAACCCTGTCTCCAGCGCCAGGGCGCGCGCCTGCTCCCTGGTCAGGCGGAACACGGGGGTTTGTTCTGAATTGCTCATGGAACCGGCGCCACTCCTTCTTACGTATGGATACTTATGTCCGTTTGCGGACGCCGGGATCGAAAACTGAACACCTGGGCCCGCGACAGGGAAGACTGGAGTGCTCGTATCCCCCGTGATTGCAGCATATTCCCTTCGCGTGGCTTTGGCCGTCGGAGTGCTGCTATCAGAGAGCGTAAGGCATTAACCAATCAAGGCCGGCCCCAGGCCACAAAAGGGTTTCTCGAAGGAGGTTTCTATGATCGGCACAATGTTCAGCACGGCAGTCGCGAAGTTTGCCGGGCAAGATGAATCCACCGCAATCCCCGGCCTGACTGAGCTTGTCCGAGGCCAGGATCAGCGTCTGCTCGATCGTATGGAGCCGCTGGTTCGCCAGCAAAGCATCGCGCTCGATCTCCACTCGGTCCAGCGCATTGACGCCGCCGGTATTTCAGCGCTTATCTCGCTCTATCGCAGCGCCTGCGAAGCGGGCCACCGCTTCACGGTCAGCAATGCTTCGCCGCGGGTGGCGGAGATTCTGGCGCTGGTCGGGCTGGACCGCATTCTTCTAGCACAAGATAGGATGGATGTTTCCCATTCCGGCCATTGCATGGAACGCACCGCCGCCTGAGGCTGATTATCCTGCCTCACTAACTCAGCGTGGTTGCTTTGGCGCCGTCGCATGCGGGAAAGCGTCCCAATCGTTTTCCCGCCGCCGCTAACTCGGATGGTATGACGGAGTATGAGATCAAAACAATCGTCAGAAGGCCAATCTGACAAATAAAGCATGCATCGGTTGCAATCTTATGCATACCTTTTCCTTCGAGGGCCGTCAAAGGGATCAAAAACAGGCGACTCGAACAAGGGAATAGGACTGAAAATCAGTTCGAGCACGTTCATGGATGCGGCCTGACCTTATTGCTCTCCGGGTACATTCGTTCATGCCCTTGGCCGGAGCATGAAACAGAGTACCTCAATCCTTGCGGAATCGATGGACTCTGTTCTGTCTTCCACCGTCAACCGGCAGATCGATCGGGAAACGGCGCGAGGGTTGGAAATGTTCCTGACCCCGGGACTGTACGCCGTTTCCGTGGAGGGAAGTTCAATGAGAAAGCATGGTTCGCTATCAAGCGTTCTTTTGGGGGCCCTGTTCGGATTCACCATTCTGTCACTAACTGCCACCGCGCAGACCAACCTCGGCTCAGTCAATATCGGCAGCAGCACAACATCCACGGTTACCGTTACCCTTCCCAGCGCAGCCACTCTGACCAGCATCGCCGTGGTGACCCAGGGAGCGCCGAACCTGGACTTTACCAATGCCGGAGGGGGAACCTGCGCCACCGGCACTCCTTACGCCGCCAACGTCACCTGCACGGTTCAGGTAACCTTCGCGCCCAGGTTTGCGGGAACACGCTATGGCGCGGTGGTCCTGTCGAACACAAGCGGGGTTGTCGCCACAGCGTATCTGCAAGGCACAGGCGCCGGACCGCAGGCAACCTTTACGCCGGGCGCCGGGGCGTAACCAACTTTTGTGCCGGGCACTGAGAGCACGATTCTCTTTGGTGAGGGCGAGCCAAGCGCGGTTGCGGCGGATGGCAACGGCAACGTCTACATCGTCGATTACACCAGCAACCAGGTGCTGAAGGAGACGCTTTCCGGGGGCAGCTACACCCAGAGTGTGGTACCAACCAGCAGCTTGAATAGATCCTTAGGGGTCGCGGTGGATGGAGCCGGCAACGTGTATATTGCCGATTCCCGCAATCAGCGGGTATTGAAGGAGACGCTGTCGGCGGGGAGCTATTCCGAAAGCGTTGTCGTTGATTTCTCGGGCGATGGCGGGACGGAACCCATTTCCGCGGCGGTGGACGGAACAGGAAACGTCTTTTTCTGCGATGGAGCTGGCGGCAATGTGTATTTGGATACTCTGACGGCATCCAGCTACATTCAGCGCATAATTGTCGGCGGTCTGAGTGATCCCGCTGATGTCGCGGTGGACGGGAATGGTAACATCTATATTTCTGACATCGACGAGATATTGAAGGCATCGCCAACGTCCCAGCCAGGCGTCTATGGCGCAACCCCAATAGCAACGATCAGCGGGGCGATCCCAGAGACGGGGATCGCGCTGGATGGGAGCGGCAACGTCTACGTCCTCATGTATGCCGAGAATTTGCAAGGTGGTCAGGTGTGCAAGGAGACGGCCACGGCGAGCGGTTACACCCAGAGCACAATAGCCACCAGTACGCTGTACGAGCCGGGTGGAATCGCTGTGGATGGGGGCGGTAATCTGTATATCGCCGATACCGGCAATTCCCGCGTATTGAAAGAGAATCTCGCAGACCCGCCAACATTGACCTTTGCCACCACGGCCCCAGCTCAACCAGCACAGACAGCCCGCAGACGGTGGCGGTTTCCAACCTGGGCAGCGCGGTGCTGAAGTTTTCCGGGGTCAGCTATGCTACCGACTTCCCTGAGAACGCTGGGGCCACCGGCGACTGCACTTCAAGTACCTCGCTGGCTACCCAGGCCACCTGCACGCTGACCATCGACTTCACGCCCGATGTACCCCTTGATGGCAATGCCTTCCTTGCCCTCAGCGAGAGTATGACGGTGACCACCAACACCCTGAACACCACCGCGACGACGCAGACGCTTACGCTTACCGGGACTGAAACCACCAGGGCGGCAGCCACGCCGACCTTCTCGCTCCCGGCGGGTACGTACAACACCGTTGAGAACGTCACAATCACCGACTCAACGCCGAACGCGACGATCTATTACACCACGGACGGCACAGCGCCGCTCGCCAGCTCGACCACGGCAGCCTACACCGGCGCCATCCAGGTTTCTGCCACTGAAACCATTCAGGCCATTGCCGTAGCCCCGAACTACGTGAACAGCCCGGTGGCTTCGGTCGCCTATACCTACCCGCCGCGGGATTTCACCATCTCCGTCTCTCCGACATCGCTCACCGTTGCATCCGGAAAGGACGGCAGGGTCACGGTAACGATCACGTCGGTGAATTTATTCTCCGAGATCGTTTCGGTGAGTTGCTCGGGGACACCTTCCGGGGAAGATTGCAACGGCGAACCGGACAATGTCGTGGCGCCGGGAGAGCCGTCTGTTTCACCGGTCACTGTCTTCCCCTCTTCGGCAAATGCGGCCCTCCACCGCAACTCTCGCCCGCTATTTCCGGAAGCCACACTTGCGGTGGCGCTGTGCTGCTTTGGTTTCAGAAAGCGGCGGCGCTTGCAGACATTTCTGCTGCTGGCGGTGAGCCTGGCTGGCCTGACTCTGTTCACCGGGTGCGGGCCACACGCCGTCACATCGACGGTGACCATAACCGCTACGTCGGGAACGCTGCAACACTCCACCACGTTCTTGCTCACAGTGAACTGATGCATTCGAACAACCGCGCAAAACCGCCGGGGCCTTCAACCTTGGTTGGAGGCCTTGGCGCATGCACAGATTTCGTTCGGCTACGACGTTCTCAAAGCGGGCCGTCGCTGCACCGTTTGCAACGCCATCTGCAAGTCAAGCCGACGGGTTGCGAAGAGATGGCATTGGACTAGCAGAATCGAATCGCTCAATCCCACATTACGGTTCATATTTCATATTTCGGCCCTTGCCTGCAACTCCCCACGGATTGATTCCGCCCGTTCCGTCTCACTAATTCCTCATAGCGTCATCGATCGTCTCAAATAGCGAAAATTACCTCTCAAAAATAGTACGGGGCTCCTTTTGCAAGCGAACCGTCTGTGACGAAAAACACAGGCAGGAGTATGCTGGCGGAGTTATTTGTACTTGCGACTCATAATGCCGTGACGCGCAGTCGGATGTCTGGATGACTTGCACGAACTCAGCCTGCTAACTGGTCGCTTTTGTTAAGGTGCTGAGCCTCCGTTCCGCCACCCTCTCATAGGTACCGCCGCCGCGGAATCCTACATACGGAGGCTTTACCCCATGACGCAGGGCGTGGTGGATCAGTCGTCTGCCGGAAAAGCAGGCTCAACTTCAACCCCAACCAAATATGTCTATTTCTTCGGCGGCGGCAAGGCAGATGGAAACGGTCGCATGAAGGATGTGCTGGGCGGCAAGGGTGCCGGCCTCGCGGAAATGACCAACGCAGGATTGCCTGTTCCTCCTGGATTCACCATCCAGACCGAGGCTTGTCGCGAGTACATGCGCGGCGCCGTCAGTCCCGAAATCGACGTTGAAATGCACGCCGCGCTCGAGCGCCTCGAAAAGCTGCAGTCACAAAAGTTGGGCACGGGCGAGAATCCGCTGCTCGTTTCTGTCCGTTCCGGCGCCAAGTTCTCAATGCCCGGCATGATGGACACCATCCTCAACCTGGGACTTAACGACCAGGCCGTCGAAGCGCTGGCCAAGCTCAGCAACAATCCCCGTTTCGCCTACGACTCCTATCGCCGCCTCATCCAGATGTTCGGCGACGTCGTTCTGGATGTCGAAAAGAAGAAGTTCGAGCACATTTTCGACGGCATCAAGGTGCGCGAGGGCGTGAAGTTTGACTACGAACTGCAGCCCGAAGCACTGAAAGAAATCATCGTCGAATATAAGAAGCTGGTCCGCAAGGAAACCGGCAAGGACTTTCCCCAGGGCCCGCTGGATCAACTGGTCCAGGCCCGCGACGCCGTCTTCCGCAGTTGGAACAACGATCGCGCCAAGACCTATCGCCGCATCAACCACATCGATGACTGGCTGGGCACAGCGGTCAACGTGCAGGCCATGGTATTCGGCAACCTGGGCGATAACTCAGGCACCGGCGTCGGCTTCACGCGCAATCCCGCAACCGGCGAGCACGTCTTCTTCGGCGAGTATCTGATGAACGCCCAGGGCGAGGACGTGGTTTCCGGCGTCCGCACTCCGCTGTCGATTAGCGAGCTCGAGCGCGCCATGCCCAACGTCTACGACCATCTTCGCGCCATTACGTGGAAGATGGAAAAGCATTATCGCGACATGCAGGACTTCGAGTTCACCATCCAGGATGGCAAGCTCTACATGCTGCAGACCCGCAACGGCAAGCGCACCGGCCTGGCCGCCGTTCGCATCGCCATCGACATGGTGCGTGAAGGGCTCATCACCCAGGAAGAAGCCATCTTCCGCGTCGAGCCCAACCAGTTGTACGACTTCCTTGTTCCCCGCTTGATTGAAAAGGGCGAGAAGATTGAAGTCCTGGCCACCGGCTTGCCGGCCTCACCCGGCGCGGCTGTCGGTCAGATCGTTTTCTCAGCGGAGGACGCAGTCAAGTTCCACACCAGCGGCGCCTACCGCTCCATCATTCTGGTTCGCGGCGAAACCACGCCTGAAGATATCGCGGGCATGGAAGTCGCGGCCGGCATTCTCACCTCCCGCGGCGGCATGACCTCCCACGCCGCTGTCGTCACCCGCGGCATGGGCAAGTGCTGCGTGGCCGGCGCCGGCGATTGCACCGTGGACGAGGCCAAGAAGGAACTGCGCGTCAAGGGCCACGTATTCAAACAGGGCGACTGGATTTCGCTGGACGGCACCACCGGCCGCGTCATCAACGGTCAGCTCAAGACCCTGCCCGCGCAGCCCGACGATCCCGATCTGGTCAAGTTCATGAGCTGGGTCGACCCGGTCCGCCGGCTCAAGATCCGCGCCAACGCCGATATTCCTCGCGACGCCAAGCAGGCTCGCCTCTTCGGCGCCGAAGGCATCGGCCTCTGCCGCACCGAGCACATGTTCTTTGCCGAAGACCGCATCGAACACATGCGCACCATGATCCTCGCGGACAACGAGAAGGATCGCCGCGAAGCCCTCAAGAAGCTCCTGCCCATGCAGCGCGCCGACTTTGCCGGCCTCTTCAAGGCCATGGAGTCGCTGCCCGTGACTATCCGCCTGCTCGATCCCCCGCTCCATGAGTTCCTGCCCCAACGCGAGGACCTCCTGGTCGAGATCCAGCACCTCGAAGACACCAAGCCACGCTCGCCTAAACTCAAGGAACTGCGTCCGCTGCTGGCGCGGGTCCAGGAGTTGCACGAGATGAACCCCATGCTCGGCCTGCGCGGATGCCGCCTCGGCATCACTTTCCCCGAGATCACTGAAATGCAGTCTCGTGCCATCTTCGAGGCCGCCGTCGCCATCAAGAGCAAGGGTGGCGATCCGCACCTCGAAATCATGGTCCCGCTCATCGGATCCATCGAAGAAATGCGCAACCAAGCCAACATCGTTCGCCGCGTCGCCGCGGATGTCTTCAAGGAGAAGGGCGAAACCGTCGACTTCATGGTGGGCACCATGATCGAACTGCCCCGCGCAGCCCTCACCGCCGACCAGATCGCCGAGGAGGCTGAGTTCTTCAGCTTCGGCACGAACGACCTGACCCAAACCACCTTCGGCATCAGCCGCGACGACATCAACAACTTCCTGCCGGCCTACCTGAAGCACGGCATCTTCAAACAGGATCCCTTCGCCACCCTCGATCAGGCGGGCGTCGGCTTACTGGTGAAGATGGCCACAGCCAAGGGACGCAACACACGGCCCAACCTGAAGGTGGGCATCTGCGGCGAGCATGGCGGCGATCCGGAATCCGTCAAGTTCTGCCACAAGATCGGCCTCAACTACGTCTCCTGCTCGCCCTTCCGGCTACTGACCGCAAGGTTGGCCGCTGCCCAGGCCGCGCTACAGGAAATCCAGTCACCAGACGTCCACAGCGGCACCTGCTGATTCACCAACCGATAAAAACCTCAAGGGCGTCCGCCAAGCGGACGCCCTTGCCGTATCCAGCGGCATTCCGGAACAGGTTGTAGCACTGCACTATTTGTCCGTCGGCGCGTAATACCCTTCCCGCGTAACCACAGCCAGATCTTCCTTGTTGGCCTTCAGCGCGATCTTGTGGAAGCCGCCTTCCTTGTCCACCAGGTCCGGCGTATAGGTCAGCAGGTACTGCCCGCGCAACTCCTCGGCGATCTGTCCGTATATATCGTCCAGATTGTCCTTCTTTTTGGCTTCGAAGTAACGGCCTCCGGTGCGCTCGGCAATCTTCTCCAAGATCTTTTTGCCGTCCACACTCGGCTCACTGGAGCCGCCGCCGCGCCGCCCACCGCCACCTGGATAACCGCCACCCCCACCGGGATAGCCTCCGCCGCCAGGATACCCACCGCCGCCCATGCCTCCGCGCCGTCCGCCGCCGGGAAAACCGTTTTGGCCGTTCTCCTGTTCACCTTTGAAGTAAATGGTGTACACGGCCACATTGGCCCGATCCGCCGCATCCACCGCGTCGTTCAGCGTCTCCTTGCTCCCGCGGTCCACTCCGTCTGAGAAGACCACCAGCGCCTTGCGCCCGTCTTTGGGCTTCATCAACTCATCTGAAGCCAGAAAAACCGCGTCATAGAGCTGCGTACCCCCACGGCTGCGCGTCTGCCCGCTCCGGTCGTCCCCGCTCGTCTCCGGGCCCTGGCTGGTGTTCTGCGCCCCATGCGTCGGCCCCATCTCCTCCAACTCGTGATGCAGCTTATCGCGCGAGTTGGTAAAGTCCTCCAGAAGCTCAACTTCGCGGTCGAAGTGGATCAGAAAGGCCTGATCCGTTTGCGTTCCAGCCTTAGCGTCGGCCGGAAGCATCTGGTCGACAAACTTTCCCGCGGCCTTGCGCTCGTTCTCCATCGCCCCTGAAACGCTGCGGCTGGTGTCGACGAGCAGACCCAGCCGGAAGGGCAGGTTGCTCTCCCGCGTAAAGCTCTTGATGGTCTGCGGACGGCCATCCTCGGTCAGTGTAAAGTCGCTGATCTTCAGGCTGGTCACCAGGGCGCCGTGCTTGTCGCGCACGGTCACCGGGAGCACCACCTCGCGCGCCTGAATCTTCAACGTCGCGACGGGCAGATCGGTAGCAGGCTGCTGGGCCCCGCCGGCCACGGCCAGCCAGGGCAACGTCAACATCAATACGGGAAGACAAAAAACGGATTGGTTTCGCATAGCGGTCAAAGTGTACACACTTTCACTCCATTAGACGAGACAGATTTCGTACCGTTGACTGGGCCTAATGGCCCCATGTATTTTGCCCGACAATAGCCCTGCCGCGAGCACGGCACAAAGACTACGCCCAGGCCGCTACAGCAATCAAACTTGAAAGGATTTTGGACAGAAGGGGAAAAACTTTGGTAGCGCTACCGGGAATTGAACCCGGGTTTTAAGATTGAGAATCTCACGTCCTAACCCCTAGACGATAGCGCCACACTTGGAGGGGGAAGCCGTCACCGGCCACTCACTTACTTTAACAAAAATATACCCTAATGCCAAAGACGCCGGAGTCCGCAGAGCGCCCCTTCAGATCCCCAGCTTCCGTACCTCATCGTTGTAATACTTGCGATACAGAATCTCCCACTCCTGCGAGCCTTCCAGGATGATCTTCCGCTGGTTGGCGATCTTCAGCCGCGCCGCTGTGTCAATTCCGGCCTCTTGGGTCAGCAAAGCGGTAAGCGCCTTGCGCGCCTCCTGGCGAATCGTGTTGCGATCCTCAAGAAACCCTACCTCGTCGATCTCGGCGAGCGTGTCGGCCACGGTGTGAGCCAGCTTGTTGAGCTTGTCAGGGCTGATCCTCATAGCACCGCCTTGTACTTCTTGGCCAGTTCGGTCTTCACCTTCTTGAACATCTCGGCATATTGCGCACCAGTCTTGCGCATCTCCTCAGAATATGTGTCCAGAATGACCCGAACTTCCTCGTTGATGCGGTCTTCCAGGGATATCTCCTCGATCAACCCCTGTGTAACGCGCGCTTCCACCACCTTCAAGTCAGTGGTGGTGATCATCTTGGCGTCAATGAGGTGTTTGACCGTGCGGCGGGCCAGATACCCAATGTAATCGCGGGAAAAAATCATGGGCTAAAGCAAAGGATACCCCATTGGCCCACCCTGTGTACACCGGTCCCCGAACAGGCCCAAGCCAAATCCACGCATCGACGACGGCAAAGCGCGATGCCTGACAGAGCCGCCTGGCCGCTCATCAGCCGCGGTGCGGGCAGTTCTTCGTATTCAGACACTCCTCGGCTACCCGCAACCGCTCCACCGGCCGCCCGGCCACCAGGTGCTCCTCCACGATTTCCGCGGCATCCTCAGGCTTTACGTTGCCGTACCACACCGCCTCGGGGTAAACCACCACCATGGGACCATGCTCGCACTGGTCAAGGCACCCGGACTTGTTGATCCGCACCCTGTCCCCCAGCCCGGCAGCCTTGACCCGTTGCTGTAGTTGGGTGTGCAGATCGCTTTTTCCATCCACGGTGCAGGACGGCCGTGGCGCATCGGCGGGGCGGGTATTGTGGCATACAAAGACGTGACGTTCAAAAGCGGGCAAGCGGGGCTCCTCCTGAGTGCGGTCATTTCCAGAGTAAAGCTTCGACCGCAACAGAGGGGTTCCCGGTTCCCGATTTTCAAGACCGGCGAAAACAGCTTGCCAATCCTGAACTTTCCACAATCCTCACGCGCCTACCCGCCCACATCTGCGAAAATGAGAACTTGACTATGAGCACGGACAACCTACTTTCGCTGAAAGACGACATGGTGGCCTTTATTGAAGGCCACGGCTTGCACCGCCTTCCCGGTTACGTCACCGAGGACATCCCCTCCATTGTTTGGGAGGGAAACGGCAACCCAGACGCATGGAAAGACTTCGTGGAGATGGCCAAGCATGTGGGCGCTCCCTTTGTGACCTTCAGCGAGATGACGCTGGAACGCGAGGAACTAGACGCCCTGATCGAGGAAGCCGGCGAAATGAACTTCCCCGATGAAGAAGCCACCGAACTGGTCGAGGCCCAATGGCTGCGCAAGTACGCCGGAAATCTGGGCTACATCCAGCTTGGCTTCGTTTACCAGGGCGTCGCCTTCCTGCACGAAACCACCACCGAGTGGTATGAGCGCTATCAGGCTCTGCTTGAAGACATTGAGAGCTTCCAGGACATCGTCATCGACGACCACGATCACGACCAAGAGGACGAGTAAGGCGGGTGAGTTCAGTGGGAGCTGTGGAGAGCGGCCCAGTTCGACAACCAGCCCCGCAGTCCGCCCCGCCCCGCCCGGCGGCACCGCGCCAGCGTTGGACCTTCGCCGAGCCCCATCCTAAAGAAGCTGCCGCGCTGGCCAAAGTGGCCCGCTTGCCACTGGTCCTTGCCGAGTTGCTGATCGCCCGTGGTATCACCGACGCCAGCCAGGCCTATGCATTCCTCAACCCGGAACCAGCTCATCTCCACGATCCCTTTCTCATGCTGGGCATGACCGCGGCCGTCGAGCGGCTTGAGCAAGCCATCGCGAGCCATGAGCCGGTTCTGCTCTACGGGGATTACGACGTGGACGGCACCACCGCCGTAGTCCTGCTGAAGACCGCAATCGAGATGCTCGGCGGCACCGCTCGTTTTCACGTCCCCCACCGCCTCAACGAAGGCTACGGTCTGCAGTCCAGCGTACTTGAAGCCGCCCATGCCGACGGAGCCCGGCTGGTCATCACTGTGGATACCGGCATGAGAGCCTTCGCCGAAGCCGAAACCGCACAAAGGCTTGGCCTGGATCTCATCATCACCGATCACCACCTGCTTCAGGCCGATGACGCCGTCCCTCCTGCGCTCGCCATCCTCAACCCCAACCAGCCCGGCTGTCCGTATCCTGAAAAGTCCCTTTGCGGCGCGGCCATCGCGCTCAAACTGGCTCAGGCAATCCTGGCCCGCCGCGACCCGGCCCGCACCCGCGAGAAAACACTCCCCAGCTTCCTGAAAATGGCCGCCATCGCCACCATCGCCGACGCTGTTCCCCTGCGTGGCGAAAATCGCGTCATCGCTGCCCTCGGTCTCCGCGAACTGCGCTCACCCCGCAGCGCCGGTCTCCGCGCGCTGTTTGCCGTCGCAGCCCTTGATCCTGCCGCCAAACAGCTCACCGGCTTCGATGTTGCCTTCCGCCTGGCCCCGCGCATCAACGCCGCCGGCCGCATGGACGTAGCCTCAGAGGTCATCGAGCTCTTCTGCACCCGCGACCCTGCGCGCGCCGCCCAACTGGCTTCAAAGCTCGAACGCCTGAACCGTGAGCGCCGCGACGCCGAAGCTGCAGCTCTCACCGCCATCGAGATCCGCCTGGCCACAAGCGCCGAACTGGCCGACAGCAGCCTGCTCGTGATCGACGGCACCGGCTGGCATCGCGGCGTCATCGGCATTCTCGCCTCGCGCGTCGTCGAGCGCACCGCCAAACCGGCCATCGTGGTCAGCATCGAAGACGGAGTGGCCCACGGTTCCGGGCGATCCGTCGATGGCTTCCACCTGCTCAACGCCATTGAATCCTGCGCCGATCTCTTCACCCGCTTCGGAGGCCATGCCTTCGCTGTAGGCTTTGCCATGCCCGCTGCCGCCCTTCCCGAACTCAAGCGCCGCCTGGGCCTTTACGCCGAACAGCATCTGGCCGCCCGCGAACCGGAGCGCCAACTCCGCATTCACGCCGAACTGCCCCTGGATCGAATCACCCCAGTACTCGCAGGCTGGCTGCGCAAGCTCGAGCCCTTTGGCCACGGTAACCCCGAGCCGATCTTCATTGCCCGCAAAGCCCGCCTCCAAGCCAACCCACGCATCATGAAGGACCGGCACATCCGCCTTGAACTGGCTCAAACCCCGGCCGTCCAAGATCCAACACAAATCCCGGCGCTGGTCAGATCCAGTTCCGCCATCCGCGCCGTCGGTTGGGACCTCGCCGCCCGCGCCGCCGCTCTGGGACTGAGTGAAGGCAGTCTCATCGATATCGCCTACCGCATCCGCGAAAACGATCATCCCGAATATGGCGGACTCGAAGTCGAGATCGCGGGAATTGAGATGGCAAGCGTATAACGCGAAAAAAGAGGCCCACGGTTTCCCGTGAGCCTCGTTGGGACCGAAGAAGCGTTCTGGCTACTTGTGCTTGCCCCCACCACTTGAAGATGGGTGCGATGCGGGAGCTGGATGGGATGCAGGCGCCGCTGCTGGATGCGATGCTGATGTCGCCGCGGGATGCGCCGCAGGTGTTGCTGCTGGATGGGATGCAGGCGCCGCTGCTGGATGCGATGCGGGTGTCATCGCAGGATGGGACGCAGGTGCTCCTGCGGCATGCGATGCTGGTGTCGCCGCTGGATGCGATGCAGAAGCCGGATGCGATGCAGCAGCCGCAGGGTGCGATACGGCTAGCGGCCTGGCGACGGCCGCAGTAGCCGGGTGTCCACCATTGTTCCTTGCATAGGAGGACTTATCAACCCTGGCAGCCTCGGCGTGGTGCTGTTGCACATCGCTTGGGCCCCGGTGCTGGTCACGCTCGGCAATCCGCTCCTCGGGGCTGGGATCGTGGTGGATACCGCCCGGCCCACCGCTGAACGCAACATGGCTGTCTCTGGCAACATAGCCGCGATCCACTGCCACGCGGTCTGCGTAGACACGACTGCCCCATGCCCCGCCCACGCCCACACGCATAACCGCTGTGTTGTAGGCGAAAACGCCGCCCCGCCACATGCCGCCCGCAAAACCGATGCCGCCATAGCCAAAGCCGTAGTTGACGCCGCCATAGTAGCCAATGTGCGGTCCCCAGTAGCCCTCATGAAATACAAAAAGTCCACCGGACCAGCCCCAGTACCCCGGCGTCCACAGCGCGCCAACGTAAGGAGCCGGAACCCACGCGCCCGGAACCCAGAAGTAGCCGTCGGGACCGTAGGCCCAATAACCGGGCGTCCACATTAACCCCGGCTCGGGGCAAAGCGGCTGTTCATAAACCGGCAGCACCGGCGGAGCAAAGCCGACGCTGATGAAGACTCCCGCGTACGAAGACACAGGAATTAGAGCGAAAAGCAGCGCCAGCAGCAGCCAACGCGCGGAGCGGGACAGTTTCATGCGAAAAACCTCCTGAAATTTTCGAGTCGATAAGGCCTGAGACGCATTTTCGCGCTCAGTCTACGTCATTTCCAACCCGCCCCGCCACCAGAAGTTGCAGGATAGGAAAAATTATGACTCTTGTTGCCCAGGTGGGCGCGCCCACTGTTCTTCAGGCACTGCCCCTGCCCGAGCTTGCACCACGGTCAAACTAGCCAACGGGATCCGTACGGGCTGCTCAGAATGAGGATCTCTTCCACTATCGAGAGATTCCCATTCAGGGCCGAATGCTCAAGCCCACGCCTATAATGTGCCGCGCTTCGAGATTCACCGGCAGCGGAACAACAGGCGGATAGGGCGAAGGCAAGCCGGTTGGAACCAGGGTTGTCCCAATCATCCCCGCCACCTGTCCAATGCCAACGTCGAGCGCAAAATGCGGATGCTCCTTCTGGGTGACCCGCACCGCGTAGTCCAGGGTGCTCGGCAGATGCGCCCTGCCGCCTTCAAGATAGACACTTGTCGGCGCAAGGGGATTCGCAGGGATGGGGCCCAGATTCTGCGACGTCGGCGGCTCCTGGGAGATTCCGGCGGAAGGCACAAAGGCCGTCTTGAACGGTCCCGGCAGCGGAATCCCCAACCCGCCGAACAACCGTCCGCCAAACCGCGTTGCCTGCCCGCCGATTCCGTAGATCGAGGCGTTGGTGGCCTTCCAGCCAAGGTTCACCAGGAATGGCAGCGGCGGATGCAGCCACGTCTTCGTCGCCGCTACGTAAATATCCCCATTGGTATAGGTCTTGCCATCCAGCGCCCCGGTAACAAAATGGTCGCCTGTGCGCACCACAAACCCCGCAGCCAGCCCTGGCGTCCACGGGCCGAATTGCCCATCCTTGATGGCCACCGCTTTGCCGTTGAAGATGTTCATCCCCGCGTAGTGCCACAGGCTGCTGAACGCCGGGCTGTCGCCCACCCAGTGCACGCTGCGCGTGTAGCCCACTTCGGCCCGGTTCGCGAACCCCTCTGCAATGCTGAAGGTGTGCAGATCGCCGATCACCTTATTTGCGTTCACAAAGTGGTAGCCCAAGGCCGGGTGCGAAAAGAACTGGCCCTTGTCACCATAGACCACGTAGGCGGTCGGCGTGATGAACCCGCCCGTCTGCCCTTCCAGAGTCAGGTTTTGTGCGTTGAGCCGGCCTGCCGCCAGCATGGCGACCACGAGCAGGCCGCAAACGGAGAGCTTGGAAAAGTCAGGGGAGTTCACAGTCGTTCTACTCCAGTGGAGCGCAGTCGCCTGCCTCCGGTGAGGTTCAAAGTCATTCCCTTGTAACACATCCGAAGCACACTCGTCTCCTCTCACTTTCGGGAATTTTGGATTGAGGCCGCGGTTTGAGTGATACGGGCTTGCAGGCCGGGGTTTTGACCCCTACGGATGATCGGGCAAAATCAACGCGGGCGTTAGCCCCTGCCTGCTTTACAACAGGATTTGTGCGGAGATTCTCTCCATCAAGCCGCAGGATTGGTGAGGGCCTGTTTTAGAGGCGCGCTTTTCCCGGTGATAAACTCAGCCCATGCCGCGTGGTTTCTTTATCACCCTCGAAGGCCTTGACGGTTCCGGCAAAACCACCCAAATCAAGCGTTTGGCCGCCTGGCTAAAGAAGCACACCCCGGGTGCCCAAGGTGCTGGTTCTGAGGCGGGGGATGCCGACCCCGTCGTCACCCGCCAGCCCGGCGGAACCGCCACCGGCGACCGCATCCGCGCCCTATTGCTTGACTCCCGCTCCACCACCCTCGCGCCCATGGCGGAAATGGCGCTCATGTTCGCTGACCGCGCGCAAGCCATCGCCGAAGTCATCGAGCCCGCCCTTGCCGCCGGTAAAATCGTTCTCTGCGACCGATTCACCGACTCGACAGAGGCTTACCAGGGAGGCGGCCGTCAGCTGGGCTCCGCGCAGGTTCTCGAACTCCACCGCCTTCTCTGCGGCAACCTCCAGCCTAACCTCACTTTGCTCCTCTTGCCCTCGCTCGAAGCTTCACTCGACCGCGCCCGCCGCCGCAACCAGCGCGAAAGTGAGAAATCCGGCCAGGACGAAAACCGCTTCGAGCAGGAGCAGGACGCCTTTTACCGCCGCGTCTGGGAAAAATATCGCGAGATCGCCTTCCGCGAACCGGCCCGCGTCGTCCTCATTGAAGGCGACCTCTCCATCGGAGAAGTCCACGAGAAAATTGTGGGAGCCGTCGCCGAACGGCTGCTGGGGGTGGGAGCACAGGGCTGAACCAGCATTGTGAACGCCCCACCTTCCTTCACAATGCGGGGTGCCCCCGCTCTCGATTCCGATGCCTGGGATTCTCCCGCTTGCTCTACTTGAACTCCCCGAAATGCGCATCCTCCGGCGCCGAGGGCTCATCCAGAAACTGGAATGTCGTCGCCGGTCCGAGGTTCGCGGGCTCGGTCCACGACTGGAGCGCCCACACCACCTGCTTCGCAGGCGTGACCTCGATGGCCTGCAACGACCCCGCTACGTCCTGCGGCTTTGTGCTCCACTCGTCCACCCAGTTGTTGATCACCGTGTTCCCGTTCGGCAGCCGCCACGCCTGTTGCAGGTTGGCAAACTTGTAGCCGGGCGCGTCGGCCTGGCTCCAACTCCACACTGCATCGCCCCGCCGCGTTACCTCCCGCACGCCCTCGCGGTCCGTGATTAATACATTCCCGTTCTTCAGCGGAGTTACTCCCCATACGCTTTTCGCCGGAAACGACCATAGCTCATTTCCGTTCGAGTCGTACTCGACCACCTTGTTCAGATCCATGTGCGCCACCAGAAGCGTTCCCTGGCTGGTGAGCCGCGCGTGACGGAACTGCCCATGCGTGCTCGGCGGCTGCTTGGTCTTCAGCGTAATCTCCTTCTCCGTCGCACCGGTCGCGATGTTGACGACCCGCAGCAGCGCCGAGTCCCCGTTCTGGATATACAACACCCGGTCCGTGCCGATGGGCACGGCGGTATGCACCTCGTGGCCAGGCGGCGGCTCGTAGTTCCACACCACCTTTTTCTCCGGCGTAATCTCCGTCACTCCGAACTGGTGCGCGAAGAGAATGTTTCCATTCGACAGCATCACCGCGTCGCTGATCTCGCCTCTGCCCGCCGGGTCAGCGTAACTCCACACGATCTTTCCCCCGCGCACGATAAAGATATTCCGCTGACGCGATTCGCCCGCATAGAGAAAATCGTGCTGCGCGAGCCCCTTGCCCGGAAGCGATGCAGGAGCGGCGGACACCTGCGCGTTCAGTCCAGTGGAAACTGCAAGCAGAGATAGAGCGGCCAGCGATTTCAGCATCATTCCAGCGGTCCTCGGATTCATGGCGATTGTCTGCGCGGTTCGGCGCCGCTTTTTCGTAGGCAATCAGCATACACTGCGTGCCCGAACACGCTGTGCAAGGTCCAAGGAAGTTCTGAGCTCGTTCCTGAAGACCCTACTTCCACGCCCCCAGTAGCCGCCGCAAAAGCACCATCTGCCCCAAATGGTAGGCATTGTGATCGGCAGCCAGCAGCGCCTCGCGTAGAATCGTCTGCCCATCTCCGTGCGGAATTCTGGCGAACAGGTCAGTCCGTTTGTCGGCTACCAGATCGCACATCGCCTTGAGGTCCTCGCCAAAGGCATGCACGCTCCTGTCCCAGGCCTTTGCGTCCGGCGGAACTTGCGTGGCAGGCCAATATCCGCCTGGAAATTCGGGCGATTTGTGATCGGGATTGCGGGAAAACTCGAGAATGTCCCACTGCGCGATGCGCAGGTGCTCCAGCACCTGCCAAGGCGAGTGTTCCGCCCCTTTGGGCGTTTTGCCGCGCAACTCAGCCGGAAAATCCTTGATTGCGTGCTCGAAGTCCGCGTGCGCGCCACGGCCCTTGAGCAGGTTGAGTAAATGTTCGCGTAAAGCCTTGTCGTGTTCCATCGTGATCGTTGCCCCTTCTCGCGACGTTCTTTGGCAATCCCAATTTCGCCGGCGTGTCTCCGGTCGCGGTCTCCGTAATTCGATGCAAACGACCGGCATCAAGATTGCGGCGCAAGCAAAATCCGTCCATTTTGGCAGATGATCCGCTGACTTGCTGACCCGCTGTTTCCTGCTCCCGGTCCGCTGCTCTAGACTCGAACCGTGGGCTTCCAGGACTTTCTCGGTAACACGCAAACCGTTACGCATCTCCGCGAGAGCATCCGCGCCGGGCGATTTCCCCATTCGCTCATCCTCGCCGGCCCCCGCGGCGCGGGCAAGTACACCCTGTCACTCATGCTCGCCAAAGCTGTCAACTGCCTCAACCCCACTGAAACTGATGGTCTGCCCGACTTCTGCGGCGTCTGCCCCAATTGTGTCCGCATCGCCGAGTCCAGCGACCTTGAAGCCCGCGTGGCCGAGGCCGTCTCAGCCCGCGACGACCTGCGCGATACCGACAAGCGCGAAACCCGCATCCTCATCCAGACCCACCCCGACGTCCTCATCGTTCCGCCCGACCCGCCCCAACTACTCATTAAGCTCGGCCAGGTCCGTCAGGTCATTCACGTCGCCTACTACCGCCCTCCCGCCGAGTCGCGCCGCACATTCACCATCTTCACCTCCTCGGCTTTTATGAAAGAGGCGGCCAACAGCCTGCTCAAAGTCCTTGAAGAGCCGCCTGAGCATACTTCGTTGATCCTGCTGACTGAAAACCCCCAGGAGCTGCTGCCCACCATCCGCTCGCGCGCCATCGTTCATCGCCTCGGTGCGCTGCCGCCTGCCGACCTCGAATCCCTGCTCGCGTCGCGCCGTCCTGAGCTCAATCCGCAAGACCGCGCCCTGGCTGCCCGACTGGCCGAAGGCGCCGTGGGCCGCGCCCTCTCCATTGACCTGGGCGTCTACCTCGCCAGCCGCCAGGACGCGCTCGTTCTGCTGCGCACCGCCCTCCGTGAGCCCGACTACTCGCAGCTCTTCCACGCCACCGAGAGTTACCGAGCCGGTGCGGACGGCCAGGAAAAGACCATCAATCTCCTCCGCGCCACGGGGAGCCTCCTCGAAGACCTGCTCCTCATCGTCGCCGGCACGCCGCAGCTCATCCGAAACCTCGACCTCGCCCAGGAACTCGATCGCCTCGTCCGGGATTCAGCCCTCACCGTCGAATGGATCGACTCGGCCGCCCGCGCCTTCGTGCAGGTCGAGCAGGGCATGCGCCGCAACCTGCTCCGTTCTCTCTCGCTCGACGCCATGGCCGTCAGCCTCGACCGCGGCTAAGGCAGCGTCCGTATCGGGATGGAGTAAGGCCACAACTGCTGAATAGATTGTTCCCCAAAGAAATTCCCCTCGCACGCACTCAGCAACTCCGCGGCAATTCGGAAAATGCCATCGCTCCCGCTTGCCGCCTCCGCCGTTGTACACAACAAGAAAAGCAACCCCTGCCCGTTCCCAGGCATCTCTTCGGTATCAAGCAACCCCAGTGATTGCAGGTTACGGGAGTCTGACAGGTCTTTCGCGCTATCGCGGCCCTGTATTCGGCGGTCCCTCAGCGTAAGAGCGAGTTTCTGGTCCTGCACGAAGTATTTGGCCGCGCAACCGTCAAGAGGACCCCAGCGGAATTGCCCGTTACCTACTCTTGATCGGTATAGAACAGCGTAGTTTCCAATTTTTTAAACTTTTCCAGGGAGGGTCGTTTCCTATGCCCAGTTTGACGAGTCAAGCCATTCGCCCCCCCGTCCGCAACCAGAGCCGCCCGGAAACGGGCCGGCCGCAAGCCAACGCCCGGAGAATCTCGACCGCACCGATTCCTTTCCGCTTTCCGGCGCACTCCGTCGAGGACGAGACCCCACTGCGCCATGCGGAACTCTTCTACCTGCAAAAGCAGATCCAGTCGCAGACGCCGATGGTCATCATTCTCGAAGACGGCGAACGTATCGAGGGCTGCATTGAGTGGTACGACCGCAATACCCTCAAAGTCCGTGGCCGCGTGAAGCACCTCATCTACAAATCCGCAATCAAGTACATGTACAAACTCGGCGAGAACGGACAATGAAACCGTTCCGGGGGAATAGGGATTAGGGAATAGGGATTAGTCCCTTTTCCCTGCCTTTAGCAGCCGGTCGCGAATCGCTGCCCCAATTCCTTCTGCTCGCGGCAGAGGGCAAAGAATCACTGTGCACCCTTGGGCATCCAGCGTCCGCAGCCCCGCGTAGAGCTTCCGCGCCATCTCCGCCGGCGCAGCCCAATGCCCCCATGCATATACCTGGGCACCGGCAGGTGCGGGAACCTCCGCAGGCAGCATCAACCCCACCCGGTCCAAAGGCCAGCTCAGCGCCGCCTCACCCAGCCGCGCCCCAAGGTCGGCCAGTTCGCCCTCCACCAACACCAGCCGCGCCCTGGGAGCATAATGCCGCAGTCCCACCCCCGGCGACGGCATCGCCTCTCGCGGCGTCTCCTGCAACGGCCGACCGCTCCTGAAAATCTTCACCGCCCCGCTAACCGAGCGAATCTGCTCCGCGGTCACGGCCCCCGGCCGGTAGATCACCATCGGGCTCTGACATGCATCCAGCACCGTCGACTCCACCCCGTGCGCGGTCGGCCCAGCATCCACCACCGCGTCGATCCGCCCGTCCAGGTCTTCCATCACATGCGCCGCCGTTGTCGGGCTGGTGCGCGCAAAGAGATTTGCGCTCGGCGCCGCCACCGGAATCCCCGCGCGCCGAATCAGTTCCAATGCCACCGGATGCGCCGGCATCCGCACCCCCACGAGAGGCCGCCCCGCCGTCACCACATCCGGAACCACCCCGGTCCTTCGCAACAGCAGCGTCATCGGTCCTGGCCAAAACGCCTCCATCAGCCGCCGCGCCCTGTCCGGAACCTCCTCGACCAGCCCGTCGAGCATCTCCAGGTTCGCGATATGCACAATCACCGGATCCCACGCCGGCCGCTGCTTTGCCTCAAAGATCCGCGCCACTGCCGCGGCGTCCAGCGCATTCGCCCCCAGCCCATACACGGTTTCAGTAGGCAGCGCCACCAAGCCCCCAGCCCGCAGAATCTCCACCGCGCGCCCCAGCGCCTGCTCGGCCTCGGCAGTCTCCAGGCGCCTGGGGTCCACGACCAATCGAAGTGTCTTCACTCTTTCATTCTCGCCCTAACAGCCCGGCATCTACCAACTACCGTATACTCGCTCTTTACCATGCCCGTCGAAACCGAGATCAAATTCCGCGTCGACGACCTGCCGGACCTCACCCACCGCCTTCAGGCCGCCGGATTCACGCTGCAAACACCGCGCAACTTCGAGAGCAACGTTCTCTACGACACCCCCGACCGCCGCATGCGCGCCCGCACTGAAATCCTCCGCATCCGCCGCTACGCCGGCCGCTGGACCGTTACTCACAAACGTCTTCCCGATGTCGGCCCCGGCGAAGACACCCATAAGCACCGCATTGAAACCGAAACCGAAGTCTCCGACGGCAATGCCCTGGCTGAAGTCTTTGTCTCCCTCGGCCTTGTTCCTGCTTTCCGCTACGAAAAATGGCGCACCGAGTGGCGTCTGGGCGAAGGCCACTGCGTCGTCGACGAAACCCCCATCGGCAATTACGCCGAGCTCGAAGGCTCCGCAGAATGGATCGACCGCGCCGCAGCCCGCCTCGCCGTGGACCCATCCGCCTACATCACACTCAGCTACGGCCGCCTCTTCGACCTATGGCGCGAGGAGCACGCCTCTTCCGCGCAGGACCTCACTTTCGCTGCCATCGCCCAAACCGTTTCGGCCCGGTAGGCAGAGCTTGCATGTGAAGTGATAATGCAAGATGTACCTCCCTTTGGGGGACGAGTTCTGACGACGAAGCAGCCTCAGGGATAAACTAAGGATTGTTGCAGGCAACGTGGAGTTGCAATGGCACTATGGTGGAGTTGATCCAGGCTCCCGGCGCTCTTGGCGCCAGTATTTTATCCATTGCGCTGATCGGTCCGGACGAACCGCGCCGCAAAGAGGTAGCCAGCGCTCTGTCAGGATGTCCCGGGGTGCTGATCCGGGAGTTCACTTCCTTCCCCGCCGACCTCGACGATCTGCCGCAGATGCTGGAGCAGCGTCACGACGTCGTCATCATCGATCTCGACAGTGACCAGGAATACGCCCTCGATGTGGCGGAGTACCTTTGCGAAGATGGCTCCACTACCGTGATGGTCTATTCCGCGCAGGCCGATAAGGAACTCGTGGTTCGCTCGATGCGTGCGGGCGCCCGCGAGTTTCTCGCACTGCCCCTCTCCGCCGCCGAAATGGCCGATGCTCTGGCGCGTGCCTCCGTTCGCCGTCCGGGAGCCCGCGCCGCCAGAAGAAGAACCGGCAGGTTGTGCGTGTTTCTGGGGACCAAAGGCGGCTGTGGAGTGACCACCATCGCATCCAAGTTCGCGGTCGAGTTGGCCCAGGAGTCCGGCCAGAAGACCCTGCTGATCGACCTCGGTCTCCCCTTGGGAGACGCTGCGCTCAACCTGGGCATCGTCTCAGAGTACTCGACCGACAAAGCTTTTGAGGACTACAACCGGCTGGACGCAAGTTTTCTCTCTTCGCTGCTCACGACACATAGCTCTGGATTGTTCTTGCTTGCAGCTCCAGGGGAATTTCCCCAGACCCAGCCCACCATCGACGCCATCGATAAACTGGTGACCGTCGCGCGCCAGAACTTCGATCATGTGGTGGTCGATGCCGGATCGAGACTTGACCTGAGGGGTTCGGCGCTTTTTGACGCTTCGGCCACCATCTACCTGGTTACCCAAGTGGGTGTGTCAGAACTGCGCAACTCCAATCGCCTGATCTCTCAGCTCTTCGCCAACAGGGGCCGCAGACTCCAGATTGTCCTCAACCGCTTTACACCGAATGCGCTGCTCTTCGACGAGAGGCATATTACAAAGGCGCTCACCAGACCGGTCGACTGGAAGATTCCAAACGATGTCGCCACCGCACGCCAGACCCAGAGCACAACCGCTCCACACGCGCAGAAAGACTCGCCGATTTTGATTGCGATCCGGCAGATGGCTCGAAAAGCCTGCGGCTTGCCCGAGATCCAGGAAAAGAAAAGAAGCTTCGGCCTCTTTCTTAAAGAGCTCTGGCCTTTGCCGAAGGCACTGCGTCAAACCGCCCAATCGGGAAAAGCATAAGAGCGCTCTTATCCCTAGGCACCGCGCCCGCCCAAAAGCCCGTGTGCGAACAAAGGCGAAGACTTCGATCCGTATAGTCAGGAAGAGAGACTGAGAATCTCGCTGGGGAGACCTGAGAAACCATCCTCTCTCAACCGGTGCGTCGCTCCGCTATTTTTCCGCGCCGTGGCACTTCTTGTACTTCTTTCCGCTCCCACACGGGCACGGGTCGTTGCGACCCACTTTTTCTCCCGTCCGGCGCTGCGCGGGCTGGCTTGTGTCTCCGCCCCCCGACACGCTGGCCGCCGCCAGCTCCCGCTGCTTTTTGCGGTGGAACTCTTTCTCCAGCGCGTCGATCGTCGTCGAGGGTTGCCGTGTGGAGATCGCGATCTCGCGCGGCGCCGCATCCAGCGTCAGCGGCTGCGCGGCACTCGCCACCGGCGGCGCCTTGGGAACTTCCCGTCGCACTTCGGGCGCGGCATTCACCGGCTGCCCATCCGGTCCCAGAATCTGCATCCGGAAGAGGAACCGGACCGTGTCCTCCTGGAACTTCAGCATCATGGCTTCGAACATGTCGTAGGACTCGCGCTTGTAGGCCACCAGCGGGTCCTGCTGCGCATACCCTCGCAACCCGATCCCCTCTTTTAACTGATCCATCGAAAGCAGGTGATCCTTCCAAAGCCCATCGATCACGCTCAGCATCACCATCCGCTCGTGGTAGCGCATGGTCGCGGCCCCTAGAATCTTTTCCTTGGCCTCGTAATTCTGCTTCAGCTTCTCAAAGATCGTGTCGCCCAGCTCGTGCCGGCTCAACTCCAGCGGCTTGATTCCCTCCGCACCTAGACTCAGCCCGAACTGACCAACCAGCTTTTCCTCCAGCCCCTTCACGTTCCATTGGCCTGGATGCAGATTTTCCGCTGCAAATTCGTCCAGCGCGGAACTCAGGATGCCTCCGACATAATCCTCCAGAATCAGTTCGCGCTGGTCCACGCCCTCCAGCAGCCGACGCCGCACGCCATACACGGCCTCGCGCTGCTTGTTCATCACGTCGTCGTACTCCAGCAGGTGTTTGCGCGATTCGAAATTCTGCGCCTCCACCGCCTTCTGTGCCGCCTCGATCCGATTCGAGATCATTTTTGACTCGATCGGCACGCCTTCTTCCATGCCCAGCCGCTCAAGCAACGTACTAACCCACTGCTTGGCGAAGATGCGCATCAGATCGTCTTCGAGCGACAGATAAAACCGTGACTCACCCGGATCGCCCTGGCGGCCGGCACGGCCACGCAACTGGTTGTCGATGCGCCGCGACTCATGCCGCTCAGTGCCCAGAATGAACAGTCCGCCCGCCTCGATCACCTGCTCGTGATCTTTCTGCGCCGCCTCGGCGTGTCCTTTGAACGCCTCAGCCCACTCCGGCTCTCCAACCTCGAATTCCTGCCCCTGGTAATAGAACCGCAAGAATCCCGGCGGCGCCATGGGGTTGATCGCGCCCTCGTTCGCGCTGATGGCTCGCGCCCGGTTCTTTTTCACCAGTTCCTGGCGCGTCATGAACTCCGGGTTGCCGCCCAGCAAAATATCCGTGCCGCGTCCGGCCATGTTGGTGGCGATGGTGACCATCCCCAGCCGTCCCGCCTGGGCCACAATTTCCGCCTCGCGCTCATGGAACTTGGCGTTCAACACTACGTGCCGCACGCCCTTGCGCTGCAAAATTCCGGATAGGCGCTCCGACTTCTCAATCGACGTGGTGCCCACCAGCACCGGCTGCTTCTTTTCGTGCAGCAGAGCGATATCGTCGGCCGCCGCTTTGTACTTTTCCTTTTCCGTCCGGTACACCACGTCAGGATTCTCAAGCCGCAGCATTGGCTTGTTGGTCGGAATAACCACAATTTCCAACTTGTAGATCTTTTCGAACTCAGCCGCTTCGGTCTCCGCCGTGCCGGTCATGCCACTCAATTTCTGATAAAGGCGGAAGTAGTTCTGAAAGGTAATGGTGGCCAGCGTCTGGTCTTCCTTGCGGATGCTAACGCCTTCCTTGGCCTCGATGGACTGGTGCAGACCATCGGACCAGCGGCGGCCCGGCATCAGGCGGCCAGTGAAGGTGTCCACGATGATGACCTCGCCGTCTTTGACTACGTAGTCCACATCGCGCTTGTAGAGCGCGTGCGCCTTGATCGCCGTCTCAACGTAGTGCTTCAGCTCCCAGTTCTCCGCGTCTGCGATGTTGCCGATCCCCAGCAGCTTCTCGATCGTCACCCACCCCTCGTCCGTCACTCCGATCGTTCGCTGCTTCTCGTCCACAATGTAGTCGCCGGTCAGAAACTTTTCGCCCTCACCCAGGCGCAGACCCAGCTCCGCTTGGCGCTTGGTATCGCTTGCTTCAATCTCCTCGCCCAGCTCCAGTTGCGGAACGATCTTCCTCACCCGCGCATACTTATCCGTAGTCTGGTCCGTCGGCCCTGAGATAATGAGCGGCGTCCGCGCTTCGTCGATCAGGATCGAGTCCACCTCGTCCACAATCGCGTAGTAGTGTCCCCTCTGCACGCAATCTTTTAACTCGAACTTCATGTTGTCGCGCAGGTAGTCGAAGCCAAACTCGTTATTCGTCCCATAAGTTATGTCAGCGCCATAAGCCGCCCGGCGCTCCGCATCGTCCAGATCGTGAACGATGACACCCACCGTCAGTCCCAGAAACTCATAGATCTTGCCCATCCACTCCGCATCGCGCTTGGCCAGGTAGTCATTTACCGTGACCACGTGAACGCCGTGCCCGGCAAGGGCGTTTAGATAGCAGGCCAGTGTGGCCACCAGCGTCTTGCCTTCGCCGGTCTTCATTTCGCTGATCTTGCCCTGATGCAGCACCATGCCGCCGATCAACTGCACATCGAAATGCCGCATCTGTACCGCGCGCCAACCGGCCTCGCGCACCACCGCAAACGCCTCGGGAAGAATCTCGTCCAAAGCCTCCCGCTCGGCAGCCTTCACTGCCTCTTCGCCCGTTATCCCTTCAAGCTTCGCAGCAATCCGAGCCCTGAATTCCACGGTCTTGGCCCGCAACTGCTCGTCTGTCAGTTGTTTGGTAGCCGCTTCGAGGTCGTTAATCGTAGCCACCACCGGCCAAAGCCGCTTGATGATCCGCTCGTTCGACGTGCCAAAAAATTTTGTAAGAACTTTATCGATCAAGACACAAATCTCCGTCTACCAGTGTAAATGGCGAGGCTGAATCGAAGTCCCCAGCCACAGGTTCTACATCTGACCATTCATAAAGAACTGGATGCCTCATGTTTGCCACCCAGGATTGAGATTTGGGTTAACTGCCAGACCGGGGACTCCAGTCCCTGTTCCCTGCCCTTCACCCCCTGCCCGTACAATGGAGAAGGAAGTCCTGACCCCACCCACAGCATGGCGGACAAAGACCAGAAGAAGCCCCACAAGCCCGATGAGGACCCGGTCGGAAAAGTCTACGACTCCCGCCTGGTCCGCCGTCTCGCTCATTACCTGCGTCCCTACTGGTGGCAGGCGACGGTTTCCTCGCTCTCCATCACCCTCAAATCTCTGAGCGACGTGACCGGCCCCTACCTGGTCATGGTGGGCATCGACACTTACCTGACGGGCAGAACCGGCCACCGCGCCAACTGGCTTGCGCATCGGCTCCCAACCGATCCCGGCAAGGGTATCACTGCCCTGGCCACGCTCTACCTGACTGTCCTGATCTCTGCCTATCTCTTTCAATTCATTGAAACTTATCTCATGCAGTGGACAGGCCAGAAGATCACGTTCGATCTCCGCCGCGACATCTTCCGCCACATGCAGCGCATGCACATTGGCTTCTTTGATACCCACGCCGTGGGCCGCCTTGTCACCCGCCTCACCTCTGACGTGGACGCCATCAATGAGATGTTCACCGCCGGCATTCTGGCCATCGTTGACGACTTCTTCAATCTCACCATCATGGCCGGCCTCATGCTCACCATTAACTGGTGGCTGGCCCTGATCGCTTTCTCCGTCCTGCCCCTCATCCTCATTGTCACGCGCCTCTTCCGCGACCATGTCCGCGAGAGCTACCGCCGCGTCCGCGCCGCCATTGCACGCATCAACAGCTTTATCCAGGAACACATCTCCGGCATGAGCGTGGTGCAACTGTTCAACCGCGAACAGCGCGCTTTTGACGACTTCGAGGTCGTCAACCGGCAGCACATGATCGCCTTCAAAGACACCATCTTCGCCTACGCCCTTTACTACCCCGCAGTCGATCTGCTCTCTGCCGTGGCCATTGCGCTGGTCATCTGGCGCGGCGGCTTCGGCGTTCTCCATGGCGCGGTCACCATCGGCGTGCTGGCCATGTTCATCCAGTACTCGCAGCGCTTCTGGCGGCCCATCCAGGACCTCAGCGACAAATACAACATTCTGCAGGCCGCGATGGCCGCCTGCGAGCGCATCTTCAAATTGCTCGACACGGCTCCGGAAATAGTGAACCCTGCCCATCCGGTGAAGGGCGACGACTCGAACCGTATTGAATTCAGGCACGTCTGGTTCACCTATCAGCAGCTTACCGAGGCGCAGAAGGACGCGGTAGAGCAGGCTGAAGCGAGTGAATCTGCACATGCTCAACTGGCCTCCCTCGAAGGGATTGACTGGATTCTCAAGGATGTTTCCTTCACCATCGAGCCCGGCCAGACGGTGGCCATCGTGGGCCACACCGGCGCTGGTAAAACCACCCTTACCAGCCTGATGATGCGTTTCTACGACGTGACCGCCGGCCAGATTCTGCTCGATGGCGTGGATCTGCGGGAGCAGGATCTGACTGCGCTTCGGCAGCACTTCGCGGTGGTTTTGCAGGACCCATTCCTCTTTACCGGCACACTGGCAGAGAACATTCGCCTTGGAAATGAAGAGGTCACAGACGATGAGCTATTCCAGGCCGCACGGGACGTGAATGTGCTGGATTTTGTGGAGAGTTTGCCGAACGGGTTCGACGAACCGGTGCAGGAACGCGGGAATTCGCTCTCAACGGGACAGAAACAGCTCATCAATTTTGCCCGCGCGCTGGCTTACAATCCGCGCATTTTGATCCTGGACGAAGCCACCTCCAGCGTGGACACGGACACGGAATTGCGCATCCGGGGGGCTCTGGAGAGGATGGTGGAAGGACGCACCAGCGTGTTGATCGCGCACCGGCTCTCCACCGTACAACGCGCTGAAACGATTCTGGTTATGCACAAGGGGCAACTGCGCGAGATGGGGTCGCACCAACAACTGCTGGCCAACCGCGGGCTCTATTGGAAGCTCTACCAGTTGCAATACAAGGACCAGGAAACGAACGGCATCGCAGTCCCCACCCGCGTACCTTCGCACGCGCCAGCCATGTGACGAATTCGCGTGAGTAGTGGGTCAGCACGATGGTGCGATCTTCCGGCGACAAGAGCGGTGAGAGCGCGGACATTTCATTCCGGCGCCAGCACCTTTTCGCCGACAATTCGGATTCCCGCAGACAACCAGAGGCGCTATCATGTGGCTGGAGAATGGCCATGTCCCAATACGTATTTCTCTGCCAGGATTGCAACAAGGAGTTCACCCAGATTCTCCACATCGCGGATCTCGAAAAGGGCGGCGTAGTGTGCCCACACTGCGCGGGCAAGCGGGTAACCCAAGTGGTAGTGGCGTTCTCAGCCGTTACCTCGAAGAAAAGCTAGGTTGCGCATTCGTCCCGATTGCTTCGAGATTTCCGGATCAGGGCATCCCCTTTGCACATTCGTCCTGTGTATCACAGGCTACTCGGAAGCAGTGTGCGCGTTTTGATTCTGCGGCTGACAGGAAAAGGGCCACTTCGCGGGTGCGGAGTGGCCCTTTTGCCTTTGAACCGTTGACGCTCGAAGCCGAGGTTACCTGGCTGCGACCAGCGGCTTGGTGCTCAGTGTGCCGTTGGCGTAGCCCTTGGCCATGTCGGCGATGGAGATAGGCTTGTAGTCGCCAGCGTGTCCGGCCTGACCGAACTGTGTCATGCGCAGGGCAACTACCTTCTGCATGGCCGCGCGGGCCGGCTTCATGTAATCGCGGGGATCAAACTTCTCCGGAGTCTCCCACAGAACCTTGCGGATGGCGCCGGTGATGGCCAAGCGGTTGTCGGTGTCCACGTTGACCTTGCGGACGCCGTTGCGGATGCCGAGCTGAATCTCCTCAACCGGCACGCCCCAGGTTTCCTTCAGCTTGCCGCCGTACTGGTTGATGATGTCCTGCAGATCCTTGGGAACCGAGGAGCTGCCGTGCATGACCAGGTGGGTTTTGGGCAGGCGATTGTGAATCTTGATGAGCAGGTCCATCTTGAGGACCGAGCCATCCGGCTTCTTGGTGAACTTATAGGCGCCGTGGCTGGTGCCGATGGCGATGGCCAGCGAATCAACACCGGTCAGCTCGGCGAACTCTACCGCCTGGTCGGGGTCAGTGACGTGATCAAGGCCCGATCCGCCTGCGCCATGACCGTCTTCAATGCCGCCCAGTACGCCGATTTCGCCTTCGACGGCGATGCCGCGCTCATGGGCGTAATCGACGACCTTGCGGGTGACTTCGACATTCTCAGCAAAGGTGGCCGGGGTCTTGCCGTCGGCCTTGAGCGAGCCATCCATCATGACACTGGTAAAGCCCAGCTTGATGGCACTTTCGCAGGTTTCGAAGCTGTTGCCGTGATCCAGGTGCATGGCGATGGGGATCTCGGGATAGAGCTCGTTGGCCGCCAGGATGAGGTGATAGAGGTAGTTGTCCTGCGCAAAGGCGCGAGCACCACGACTGGCCTGGATGATGACCGGCGACTGGGTTTCCTTCGCGGCCTCCATGATGGCCT
>CAZNAW010000007.1:0-137855 GCA_964571165.1 uncultured Occallatibacter sp.
CTCGACCAACTGCATGGTGGTTCTGGAGCCGGAGGAAGTGAGGACGCGATAGAAGCCGGCACTTTCGGCCTGAACGCTGGTGACGCCATCGAGGCCTTCCAGACGGGTCTGCCACTGGTCGTCCTGGCGGTCAAAATGGACTTCGACGACGTTGGAGCCGGGAACGCTTTGCTTGAGCTGGATGGGCGTGCCGAGGGCCACCAGGTTGCCGTGATCGACAATGGCGATGCGGTCGCAGAGCTTGTCGGCTTCCTCCATGTAGTGGGTGGTGATGAGCATGGTGAGGTTGCGGGTTTTCCTCAGGTTGTCCAGCATCTCCCAGACGGCGATGCGGGAGACCGGATCGAGGCCGGTGGTGGGCTCATCGAGAAAAAAGATGTGCGGGTTGTGGACCAGGCCGCGAGCAATTTCAAGGCGGCGACGCATGCCGCCGGAGAGGGTTTTGGTTTGCGCTCCGCGCCACTTGACCAGATCGACAGCCTCGAGGACTTCCTGAATGTTCTTTTCGCGCTGGACTTTGGGCACGCTGTAGAGCTTGGCGTAGATGCTGAGGTTCTCTTCCACGGTAAGGTCTGGGTCGCTGGTCAGGGCCTGGGGAATGACGCCGATAACGCGGCGGACGGCGTCGGGGTCCTTGGCCACGTCGTAACCGGCGACGATGGCGCGGCCGCTGGTGATGGGGACGAGCGTGGTCATCATGCGGATGAGGGTGCTTTTTCCCGCGCCGTTGGGGCCGAGGAGGCCGAAGATCTCGCCGTCGGCAACGGAAAAGCTGACGCCTTTGACAGCCTCAAAGGTTCCGTAGCGCTTTACGATGTTTTCGACCGCTATCGAGACCTGAGCGGCGGCTCCGTTGCCGTTGATAGCCGGAGCGAGTTGGGCGGGCGCAGTCACTGTTTCACCAGCTTGCTCTTGGGGATGTAGACCTCAGCGGTCATGCCGGGAACAAAGCGCTCGCCGGGGTTGCTGATGAGCAGCTTCAACTGGACGGTCTGGATGTCGCGCTTGGGACCGCCGTTGATGTCGCGCTGGGTGGCGAAGTCGGCCTCGGCGGCTTTGGAGATGACCTTGCCCCAGACGGTTGCGCCCGAAGGCATGACGACGCGCAGGCTGTCGTCCAGTTGGACGGCGTCGGCCTGCGTCTCAGGAAGGGGCGCGTAGACCCATGTTTCGGTGAGATCCATGATGGTGACGATGGGCGCGCCCATGGCCACTACCTCTCCCTGGCGGGCGGCGCGGACATTGACCTTGCCGCTGACCGGGGCAAAGACCTGTGAATAGCCCAGCTCGACTTTGGCCTGTTCGGCCAGGGCGCGCGCGTTCTCAACCGCGCCACGGGTCTCGTCGACGGCGCGGGCGGCAACGCCGGTGAGCAGTTCATGGGCGCGGGCCTGGCGCAGGGATGCCTCCGCGGCAGCAACGTTCTCCCTGGCGGTATCGACGGCGGCTTTGGATGCCTGGAGGCTGGTGGCCGCGTCATCGCGGGCCTGCGCGCTCATAATGCCCTGCTGGGCCAGGGCGACGGTGCGGCTGGTGTCGGCCTGCTGATGCTCGTAGTTGGCCTGGGCCTGGGCCAGCGCGGCCTTCGCGGCCTGAAGCTGGGCTTCGGCATTGATGGTGGCGCTGCCGGTTTCGCCGCGGTCCTGGCGCACGGTCTCGACGGTTTCGCTAAGCTTCGATTTCTGGCTGGCGGCGGTAGCTTCGGCTGCCTTGCGCGCGGCCTGAAGGTCGTCGCTCTCGATGATGGCAATCAACTGACCGGCCTTCACATCCTGCCCCTCGTCGACGGCCAGCGTCTGAATGCGGCCGGGAATCTTGGCGCTTACCAGCACCTCGTTGGCATCCACGGTACCGATCAGTTGCAAATCGCTGGAGCGATGGGTGGTGACCAGGTACCAGATCAGGGAGCCCACGACGAGCAAACCCAGGATGAGAAAAACTCGATTGCGTGCGTTCACTTGCGCCTCACTTTTTGATTCTCGATTGGGCGGAATTCCGGCGCCGGCCGCGGCAGAATACCGCCATTCCTGGGCATGGGCGTGGTTGCGAGCACTCGCGCGGCTATCCATACCCCCTGCTCCCGGTCGACAAAAAGGGTTTGTCCCAGATACTTGATGGCGGAGGTCCGGCGGAACTCCAATGCGCTTCTCTCCAAAGGGTCGGTACCCTGAATCATCCGTATGAACGGCGCGGATAGAAAGTAGAAGACGTTGGCTCCCAGCGCCGCGTAGCGGATCTGCGAGGGATCGGCGGGGATCAGTTCGCCGGAAACGATGCCCTCTTCGAGTACCTGCTGCATCCGCTCCATCAAGGGCCGAAAGACTCTATCCGCGAGTGGTTTGAGGGCGTTGTCTTCGCCACGGTGCAGACGGATCATCTCCTGCTGCATCAGGCTCTGGAATCCGGGATTGGTGTGGATGCGATCGAAATGATTGAGTGCCGAACGGAGAAAGCGCTCTCCGGCAGAGCCGTTCCCTTCCAGCACGGCCATGCTGGAGACTCTGACGCTCTCGGCCACCGACTCCAGAGCGGCGGAGTAGAGGGCTTCTTTCCCTTTGAAGTAGTAGTAGAGCAGCGCCTTGTTGACGCCCGCGGCTTCGGCGATCTGCTCGGTGCGGGCTCCGGCCAGGCCATTGGAGCTGAACTCGCGAATAGCAGCGTCAAGGATGCGGGCGCGGGTCTGGTCTGCGCGTTCGGTCTGGGTTCGGGCTGGAGTCGCGGCTGTCATTTTAACTAACTGGTTAGTAAATTACATCAGAACGCTGGATTGCGCAAGGCCGTGGTGTGAAGAACTGTTGAATTCACGGGGGATCGCGGATATTCAGATTGCCTGGATCAGAACTACGGCGTGGAAAGGACGGCGAGATAAGGTTCGTGGCTTCCCCCCTTGAATCAAAAAGCGATTCAAGGATGGGCACCCGCCAATTACTTCTTCCCAGGACTAGATCTCTGGGTGCCCCTCACTTTTTGGCTGGGTTAAGGATGAGGCAACCCGCGTGGGACGACGGGCTCAGGCGAAGAAGTTGATCTGGCGGCTCTGGTTGTTTTGTGCGGAGGGGATTTCTGGTTCGGGCTCGGGCTCGGGCTGACTGTCTTCTTCGGTGCTGTCGAATTCGTCTTCAGGGGGTTGGTCTTCAGAGCTGCCAGCGGATTTTCCGTTGCTGGGCGAATACGTCTCGTCGCCGGTTCGGGCGGAGTTGTCGATGTCAAAGACGGCGGGGAGTTCCGGAGCGACCGGCGGGGTTTTCACGACCGGCAGGGCGCGGATTCCGGCGATTGGGCTGATCTCCATCCTCGCTCCTCGATGCAGGGACTCCCGATGCGAGACCTATCGGCGTCGAGGCGGCAAAGTTTAATCCTTTTTGAGGACGTTCTGTCCGATTCCGGCCGCAGAGGGAGTCCACGCAGAGATTAGCACGGACGCTGCGGCTGGATGAAGACTTTCAATGGAAGGCGAGGGCCGACGGGGAAACCAAGGCGGTTTTGGCTCGGGGATGAGCCACGGGCTGGGCTTGGGCAACGGTCTGCTCAAGCAGGGCCATGCCCTGGGACAGATTCATGTTCGCGGGCACGGGGGTAAAACCGCCGCGGCTCTCGCTGGTGTCGCGGGCGAAAGACTTGACGAGCAGAGCGCGTCCGCACATGTGCACCTCGAGACGCTCGGTCTTCCAGTCAGTGGCGCTAACCTGGGTGCGCTGCAACTGGAACCATCCGCCCTTGTAAAGGCGGCCCAGAATGCCGTAGCCGAAGTCAAGATTCTCCGCGACATGGCCGTCGAGGCGGGCGAGGCGCTTGTAGCGGGCGTCGACCCACAGGGAGCCGCTCATGGCGTGAAAGATGCGGGCCTCGATGGAGTGGGCGGGATAGTTGGGATTGGGGTGAAAGCTGAGTTTGTAGCAGCCATTCTCCTCGCCCGCGTATTCGTAGAGGAAGGCGTCGGGCAGGAGGGCCAGAATCCTGCCGATGCGCTTTTCGTCCTCTTGATACTCCTGGAGATGGCGGGCCTGCTCCGCCGGCGAGGTGAGCAGATGCTGAAGGCGCGCCTCCTCCTGCTGCTGGCCGTCGGGGCTGAGGGGAAGGCCGTTTGTGCGGGCAAGCCGGGTGACGGGGCCTTCGGCGGTCTCCACCTGATCTTCCAGACGGGTTTCCCTTGGGGTGTGGCGCTCAATCCAGTAACGCCAATAGCCGTGGCCCTGATGGTCGTTGAGCTCGTTGTAGACGACCTCGCGCACCAGTTGGCCAGCTGGCATGGATGGCTGAGCCGGTTGCGAATTCATGCAACAGGCGCCCTGTGCGACCGCCAGAATCCCTACTGTCACCCAAAGCACACGCATAGCGTTGCCCCCTGACCCAAGGATTTTGATCTGAGACGAGTATGGCGGCGGGACGGTGAAGAATCTGCTAGGTTCCGGTGAAAAAGCAAAGAAAATAATCAAGAAGGCCCAAAATAACCGGGGAAATCAGGAGATACAGGGGAAAAACCCGAAGTAGGTACGCCGAAACTGTTTCGCCGGAGTTGTGAGGACGGAGGGGGAGAAAGCGGCTTGACGGCCACGGTTTCGGGGTACAGCGCCTGGAGAACCGCTATAGACTGGGGCCATGATAGACGAACTGGAATTCCGCAATCTGGCCGAAACTGCTCTTGACTCTCTGATGCAGCACTTGATCCTGCGCGAGGAAGAAGAGGGAGCCGGTTTCGAGGTGGAGGAGCAGGGCGGCGCGGTGAACGTGCTATTCGAGGAACCGGCGGGCAAATTCGTGATCACGCCGAATACACCGATGCGGCAGATTTGGATTTCGGCGCTTTCCACCAGCTTCAAACTGGACTGGGATGGGTCGGAATCGGCATTTGTTCTGCCGCGCACAGGCGAGCATCTGCTGCCGCTCGTCGACCGGCTGATACGGGAATGGCTGGAGGGGTAGATGCGTCCCTGTTGGCTTTGGAGCGACGCCGACCGAGGTTCGAGGTTTCCCATCCTTGCGCCGAAAAGCAGACGCAAGGATGGGTATCTAGGGTTTGTGGGGATAGAGGCATCCCTTTTCCCGGCCTACTGCAAGGAATAGACCGTCTTGAGCACCTTTTCCGCTACGCTCTTGGGGAGCGGGGCATAAGAGAGACCGGGGGCCTGGCTTTCGCCGGAGTTGATAATCCAGCTGAGCAAGTCCTTGAGGACCTTGCCCTTGGCCGCGTCGGGAGACTTGAGCGGAACCAGGAGGTAGGTGAAGCTGGAGATCGGATAGGCGTTGGCGCCAGGGGCATTGGTAATGGAGATGCGATAGTCGGCGGGCATATTCTTGATGCTGGCCGCAGCCTCGGTGACACCGTCAATGGAGGCCCTGACCCAGTTGCCGGCGACGTTCTTCACTTCGCCGAAGCTGATGTGATTTTGCAGGGCATAGATGAGCTCAACGTAGCCGATGGCACCGGGCAACTGGCGGACCAGGCCGGCCACGCCTTCATTGCCTTTGCCGCCAACGCCTACCGGCCATGCAGGCGAAGCGCCCTTGCCGGGTCCATTGGCCCACTCGGGGCTGACCTTGCTGAGGTAGTCAGTGAAGATGAAGCTGGTGCCGGAGCCGTCGGAGCGATGCACGACGATGATCTTCTGGTCAGGCAGTTTGACGCCGGGATTGTCTTTGGCGATGCGCCCGTCGTTCCAGGTGCCGATCTTGCCCAGGAAAATGTCGGCCATTACGCCGGCACTGAGCTTGACGTCACTGACGCCGGGGATGTTGAAGATAGGCACCACGGCACCGAGAACAGTGGGAATGTGAGCCAGCCTGACCTTGGAAGCGGACAGCATCTCGTCGGTCATCGGCATGTCAGAGGCGCCGAAATCAACCAGTCCGGAAGTGAACTGCTTGATTCCGCCGCCGGAACCGATGGACTGATAGTTGATCTCAACGCCGGGATGCGCCGCGCTGTATTCGCTAAACCATTTGGAATAGATCGGATAAGGGAAGGTCGCGCCCGCCCCGGTCAACTTTTGGGCCTGAGCCGTACTCATGGCCAGGATCAATAACATAACGGCAACCAAAGTCTTTTTCACGTAAATCTCCCATGCAGAATTACTGCCGCATCCGATTCTCTACGGCAAATGTTAAGGGGAGTTGAATAGACGATGGTTTTGGGGCTGTTTGGGGCGGAAAACGGCAAACGCCTGGCGAAAACGTTGAAAAGCCGCGTCCTGGGATTAACGGATGGGTGAGGACCCATCCCTACCGGCTTGCACGCTTCCTGTGAGCACCGGTTTACCGCAACGAAGCAATGGTCTGAAGGACCCTGTCCGCAACCGGCTTGGGGAGGGGGGCATAGGAGAGAGCCGAGGCTTCGCTTTCGCCGTAGCTGATAATCCAGCGGAGCAGATCCTTGAGGACCCTGGCCTTGGCGGCATCGGCAGACCGAACGGGGACCAGCAGCCAGGTAAAGCTTGAGATGGGGTAGGCATTGGCGCCGGGGGCGTTGGTGATGGAGACGCGATAGTCAGGAGGAAGTTGCTGGGTGCCGTCGGCAGCCTCGGTAACGCCTTCGATGGTGGCTTTGACCCAGTTGCCGGCCGCGTTCTTCACTTCGCCAAAGTTGAGGTGGTTTTGCAGCGCATAGATCAGCTCGACGTAACCGATGGCGCCGGGTAACTTGCGAACCAAACGGGCGACGGACTCATTGCTGCCGGCGCCCAGGCCCACGGGCCATACGGGCGAGGTGCTGCGGCCAGGGCCGCCGGCCCACTCTTTGCTGACCTTGCTGAGGTAGTCAGTAAAGATGTAGCTGGTGCCGCTGCCGTCGGAACGGTGAACGACGACGATCTTCCGGTCAGGGAGCTTTACGTCGGGATTGTCCCTGGCGAGGCGCGCGTCGTTCCAGTTTTGGATTTCGCCCAGGTAGATGCCGGCCAGCACGGCGGGGCTGAACTTCACGTCGCTGACACCGGGGACATTGAAGATGGGCACCACCGCAGCAAGCACGGTAGGAATGTGAATCACCTTGATTCTGGAAGCGGCCAACTGGTAGTCGGACATGGGTCCGTCGGTGGCGCCAAAGTCGACCAGGCCAGCCGTAACCTTGCGGATGCCGCCGCCCGAACCGATGGCCTGGTAGCGGATCTGGGCACCGGGATGCGCCGCGCTGTAGTCGCTAAACCACTTTGAATAAATCGGATAAGGGAGGGTGGCCCCAGCCCCGGTCAACTTCTGGGCCGAAGCGGTGCTGAAAGCCAGAACCAACAGCGCAACGGCAATCGGCAGATTTCTCACAGATTGGCTCCCTCAAAATGTTATTGCGCCAGACAATTGTAGAAAGCGGACTGGATGAACAGCGGTCTTCCCGAATTTAACCATGCGCGCGCGGACTTGGTTCAAGGCGGAGCTTTCGCCCTGGCTGGCGGCCAATTTAACCATGCGCGCGCGGACTTGCGGCCAGATCCGGAGCCTCATTGACTGCCTGCGGGCTGTTCGGTACATGCGCCAGAGGCAGAGTGAAGTGGAAGGTGGCACCGGAGCCAAGTTCGCTCTCTGCCCAGATGCGTCCGCCGTGCGCCTGGACGATGTGCTTGACGATTGCCAGACCGAGGCCAGTGCCGCCGGACTCGCGAGAGCGGGCCTTGTCTATGCGGTAAAAGCGCTCGAAGATGCGATCGAGGTGCTCAGAGGCGATGCCGGGCCCGAAGTCCTGGACGCTGAACTCGACATCGGGCGAGTGCAGCGTTGCGCCGACGCGAATGCAACGGCCGGATTTGGCGTACTTGAGGGAATTTTCAATCAGGTTGCCGAAGACCTGATTCATGGCGTCGGGGTCAGCCATGACCAGAGCATCGGGCGCGCCAGCCGATTCCAGTTCGACCTCGGATTCAATCACGATTCCGCCCAGGGACTCGATAGCGTCTTCGACCAGCGCGCTGGCGCGCATGGACTGAAGCGTCAGCTTGTAGTCCGGGCTTTCGACGCTGGCCAGGGCGAGCAGATCCTCAGTGAGCCGGTTCATGCGGCTGGCGTTCTTGAGGATGACGCCGAGGAATTCGCGGGTAGTCTCAGGTTTTGGATTGGGGTCCTCGACCAGTGTCTCGACATAGCCCTGAATGGAGGTCAGCGGGGTGCGCAGCTCATGGCTCACATTGGCAATGAAATCTCGCCGGGACCTCTCGGCGGCCTCAATGCTGGTGACGTCGTGGAGCACCATGAGCGCCCCACCGCTGGGCAGCGGTGTGGCGTTGATCTCGAAGATACGGCCCGGCGCCAGCGAACTGGCACGGCCAAAGCAGACCTCACGGCGGTCCGGGCCGTGCTCCAGCGCCCTGCGAACGCAGGCCAGGACCTCAGGGTCGCGCACGGAGTGGACGAGCGGCCTGCCGGAGTAAATCTGCGAGCCGGCGATGCGCCGCATGACGGCATTGGACCAGCGCACATACCCCTCCGGGGTGATGGCGACGACGGCCTCCTGCATGGAATCCAGGATGGCCGCGAGTTCCTGACGGCGGCTTTCGATCTCAGCGAAACTCTGGCCCAGCCGCTCGGCGGTCTGGTTGAGGGCAGTCTCCATGCCGGAAAGCTCATCGCTGCCGTCGCGTCCCAGGCGCGCGCTCAGGTCGCCATCAGCGATGCGCCGAGCGAAAGCGATAACCCGCTGCAGGCGCCTGGAGATGCTGCCGGCTGCCCATGCCGCCACGGGCAGGGCAACCGCAAGCGCGATCAGGCCGGACCACAAAGCCTCGCGGCCCAGCAGTCGAAAGGTCGCCCCTGCCGTGTGTTCCACCATGCGGTGGAAGACAAACTCCATCACCACGGTGTGGAAGACAAGCAGCAGGACGAACAGGCCGAGCAGCTTAGTGAATACTTTGCGGGTCAATCGGCGCTGCTCCTATTCGGCATCATCCGGCGCGCGACCGGCCGGGAGCCGGTCTCCTTTTTGGGTTTCTTACTCGCTTTTTGGAATTTCGAAGCGATAACCGGCGCCACGCACCGTTTTCAGGTAGCGGGGATTCTCCGGATCGACCTCGATTTTCTCACGGATGCGGCGCACATAAACGTCGACCGAACGCGGGGTGACGAAGCGCGCATCGCCCCAGACGGCGTCAAGCAGGTGGTCGCGGCTAAAGACCCGGCCGGGGTGCCGCGCCAGGTAGTCAAGCAGGCGGAACTCAGTGGCCGTGGTGGTGGTGAGCTCGCCGCGCACCTTCAACTGCATGGCGTTGGCATCAATAACCACTTCTTCAAAGCTGATGACCGAGGGAGTGGTGGGCCGCTCGAAGCGGCGCAGCACGGCCTTGACGCGGGCCACCAGTTCACGGGTAGCAAAAGGCTTGGTGATGTAGTCGTCGGCCCCCAGTTCGAGGCCCAGTACACGATCGTTCTCACCCGCGCGGGCGGTCAAAAAGATGATGGGAATGGTGGAAAGAGCGGGGTGACTACGCAACCTGCGGCATACGTCGAGACCATCGCCCCCGGGAACCATGATGTCAAGCAGGAACAAGGCCGGGGCCTGGCGCTCGGCATCGGGAATCACGTTGGTCGGGGTGTGGTAAAGCCGGGCGGCGAATCCCGCAGCTTCAAGGTGATGCTGCACAAGCCGCGAAATATCCGTGTCATCTTCCAGAACAAATACGATTTGGCTCAAACGGTCAGCCCTCGCCCGGCGGCCGTTCAACTCAAGGAATTCGGAGGCCGCACGGAACCATTAACAGAGTAATGCAATCAGGCAAAGAATTTGCAAACGTACGATGAATTTGGCCGGGGATGCGGAGCACGGAGCGGCCGCTGCCTGGCGTGCTGCGCTTGTAAACTGAACTTTTTGTTGACTCCGCACCGCAGACTCTGCAACACTCCGTGGGCACATTCAGCTACTGGACGCGGTTCTCTTCCTGCCCGGCCAGCGTCATTGCCCTCTTACCCCTTGGGCCATACTCAGGTTTCTCAGCCCAGTGACGAAGTGGGCGCCATTTGGGCATCGTTGAGGACACCGAGTTTGCCGGAAAGAGATGCGCAGCGCACGAACAGGACTCGCGTGAGTCCTGGAGATCAACCGGAAACGAAAGAGGAGGGAATATGAAGAAATACCTGGCGGAACTGGTGGGCACCTTCATCCTGGTGCTCTTCGGGTGTGGAACGGCGGTTGTGGCGGGCGACAAAGTGGGCATTCTGGGCATCGCGTTCGCCTTTGGCCTGTCGCTGATCGGCGCGGCGTACGGGATCGGCCCCATCTCCGGATGCCACATCAACCCGGCAGTGAGCCTGGGCGTGTGGGTGGCCGGAAGAATGAAAGCCGGCGAGATGCTCGGCTACTGGATTGGACAGTTCCTGGGCGGAGTGCTCGCGGCCTGGGTGCTTTCAGTGATCGCCGGCGGCGTGGAAGGCGGCTACAATATTGCCGCCAGCGGCCTGGGCCAGGACGGCTGGGGCCCCGGCTACCAGGGCGGCTACAGCATGACTTCAGCCATTGTCTTCGAGTTTGTTGCGACGATGATTTTCGTGATCGTGATTCTGGGCTCGACGCAAAAGAGCGCGCCAGCGGGCTTTGCGGGACTGGCCATCGGCATCACGCTGGTAGTGATTCACATCTTCGGCATTCACATCACCGGCGTGAGCGTGAACCCGGCCCGCAGCTTTGGGCCTGCGCTACTGGTGGGCGGCAAGGCGTTGGCGCAGGTGTGGCTGTTCCTGCTGGTACCCAGCCTGGGCGGCGCCGTGGCCGGGCTGTTGTTCCGCAGCAAGGCACTGCAAGCGGACTGAGAAGACCCGCATAGAATAAGGCCGGGGAACTGCTGCTTGTGTGGGCGGTTCCCCGGATTGAGGTAGCCGGTTAGAGGCTCGGCGGCCGCGGTCGGGAGCCCCTGCGACGACTCTGTGCGCAAGGTCCGCAGCCACGCCGCACGCCATGATTTGGGCAGGGTCCGGGCCGGCATCGGCTCATTGCCGAGCCCTGGGAGGATGCATGACCTGGATGATTCTGTTGGTCGGTTTGGTGGTCGGAGTGGTCTCCGGCGTGGTGGGGATTGGCGGCGGCGTTCTGTTTATTCCGGCACTCATCTGGCTGCTGGGGATGGATCAGCACAAGGCGCAGGGCACCTCGCTGGGGGCGCTGCTGTTGCCTGTGGGCATCTTCGCCTTCCTTGAGTACTACCGGAACGGGAACGCCGACGTGCACGTGGCGCTGCTGCTGGCGGCGGGGTTTCTGGTGGGCGGCTACTTCGGCGCGGTGGGCGCGCAGCACATCCCCGAGGTGTGGTTGCGGCGCATCTTCGCGGTGGCACTGATGGGCATTGGCGGAAGAATGTTTTTCACGCGCTAGAACGGTATTGCGAGGCGGAGTCCCACGGAATCGCTTACGGACTGTTTCTTTCGAAGACAAACCGTTCCGTTACAATCGATTTTGCCGATTCCAGAGCCCCTGCCAGTCTTGGAGTCAGAGGAAGAATTGGTTAAACGAAAAACCCAGGCGCGTCTGGACGAGGTGCAGCCGACGGTGGAGGAGACGCTGACCGCATTGCGGGGATCCTCTCACTGAATCGATTTCCCCTGGACCCTTGTTCCCGCCGGATGCAGCCGCTCAAAGACCGCTTTGGAGAGACGCATGGGAGTTGACCCACAGGCACTTCGATTTCTGCTGCGCAGCAGAAGCACGGTTTCGTTTGAGAGATTCCTTACGCTCGGGCGGCAGGCGTGCCATGTCTCACGACAAGAACTGGAGAGACAGTTACGGCAGAACAACTTTCCCTTAACCAATATCCGATCCGCAATCGAGGCGGCGCACACGTCCCGCTTCATCGAACCCGTTCTGGAACTGCTGGGGGCGCGCGATGTGGAATCGCTCGATTTCTCAGACTATGAGCAAGCGACCATCGTACACGACATGAACAAGCCTATCCCGGAGAATCTCAAGGGCAGGTATTCCTGCGTGTTCGATGGCGGGACGCTTGAGCACGTTTTCGATTTTCCGCAGGCCATTGAGAACGCAATGGAGATGGTGGCTGTGGGTGGCCATTTCCTGGGGGTCGGGCCAGTCAACAATTTTCCCGGCCATGGCTTTTACCAGTTCAGCCCCGAACTTTACTGGCGCATTTTCTCTGAGCCGAATGGCTACGCTGTTGAAGAGATGCTTGTGTGTGAGAATCGCCCCGGCGCCCCCTGCTATCGCATTGAGGACCCCGTCAGGGTTGGACGCCGGGTCCAGTTCACGAATAGCCGGCCCGCCTATGTGATGGTCAGAGCGCGACGTCTGCGGCAGCGTGAGATTTTCAAGGGAATACCGCAACAGTCGGATTATGTAACTGTCTGGTCCTCTCAAACTGGCTCCGGGGCCAGAGAGCCACGACAAGGGCCCGAAAGTGTGCGTGACTGGGCAAAACGAGTGGTGCCGGAACCTATAAAGAAAATCCTAAGACCGTGGTGGCCGGAAGTGCGCCGATTGTCTCTCTCCGGATTCAAGAAAATTTAAACCGGAATCAGGCGTGACGCTGTAGTAGCCTCGTTGGGCCATCTCGTCCTCATGCCGGTAGACAGCGGTTACGAGTTTCTGAACCCCGAACTCAGAAGACTGGACGAACGGAAGCTCCTGCAGCTTGCCCTTAGCCGGCTTCGCCGAAGTTGCTTGAAGCCACAAAGACCGTTCGTTTTAGTCAGGACTTGGCTTTCTTCGAAGGTTTCGACTTGCGAGAACTGTTGAGGGCGACCGCCTGGCGAACCAGCGTCTTGAAGGCGGATTCGTCAACTTCTTCTCCTTCGTGGATGTCGATTGCGCGGCGTGTGTTTCCATCGAGACTCGAGTTGAAGAGACGGGCCGGATCCTTCAGAGACGCGCCCTTGGCGAAGGTAAGCTTCACGACATTCTTGTAGGATTCGCCAGTGCAGATGATGCCGTCGTGCGACCAAACCGGAGTGCCTCTCCACTTCCACTCCTCGACGAGGTCCGGGTCTGCTTCCTTAAGGAGCTTGCGCATTCTGCTGAGGGTTTCCCCGCGCCAGTCCCCGAGTTCAGCGATTCTTTTCGAGATAAGCTCCGATGCCGGCTGGCCTTGGCTCGCGCCCGACTTTTTCATGTTCTCATCCTCGAAGTTCCAGATATATCTCATTTGCAAGAGAGTGGAGGATAGTCATGCAAGCTGGAATCTCCTCTTTCGACCCAGAATTCCTGCAATTGTATCGCTCATAAGGCAAATTGCAAGGCCAAAAGAATGCCTACCTCGAAGGAGCCGGCGTTTGCGGAAGAGAAGCCTGGCGGCGCGTCTGTTCGTGCTTCTTGCGGATGCTCCTACTCGTCAACTTACTCGGGGCGGCTCCTCTTCTTCTTTTTCGCGTCAGGCTTGAGAGCTACAGTCGCGTTGAAGCGGAGACGGACATAATCGGCGGTCCACTTCCCTTCCTCGTCGCGGAGGGCCGGCGCGAGCAACTCCGCTGTTTCCCTCACGACGGTCTCGCGCATCTCCGGCGGCAGGCCGTCGAGGACGCCTCGGCGAAAGGTGCGAAGCCAGCCGGTCATGCCGCTTTCGGGTAGCGGCGTGGGGCGCGGAATGAGCGCAATCTGGCGCACGCGGAAACCATGGCGCGTGAGACGGGCTGCATAAGCGTCCGGGGTGGGGTAGTAGTTGACGCCATCTTCGCGATCGCCATAACCATGTCGTGCCAGCACGGCCATCAGCGCGACGCGAATGGCGGCGATGTTGCCGTGGCCGCCCATCTCGGCGACGAAACGGCCGCCGGGCTTGAGAACGCGATGCACCTCCGACATCATGGCGTCCTGTCCTTCGACCCAGTGGAGGGCAGCGTTGGAGAAGACCGCTTCGAAGCTGGCGTTTGGATAAGGCAGCGACTCGGCGGCGGCCTGGTGGGCGGCGATGCCGCGAGAGCGCGCTGCCGCGACCATATCCGGCGAAGCATCGACACCCGTAACAGCAGCGCCGGTGGCAGCGATGCGCTGAGTCAGTTGGCCGTCGCCGCAGCCGAGGTCGAGGATGCGCTCGCCGGGCTGCGGCGCGAGCCATTCGAGCACTCCGCCGGCCAATTCGTGCACAAATGCGGCGTTCCGGCCATAGGCTTGCGGGTCCCAGGTTTGCGTCATTGGCTGCCTCTGACCCGAGTGTGAGGGATGATGGCGCATCATGCAAAGTTATTGTGCTTTGGATTTCGATAAGCAATTGTTATCGATTGGATTTCTCTTGATGCAACCGATGGGAGGATCTCGGCGTACATTTCGTCCGAAGGCTAAAGCGCAGTCATTCTTGTGAAGCTGTTGCGGCGCGGTCGAAGGCGCATCCCTTCAAAGCTTCCTCAGATGGATTGGACGGGCAGAAGGGTGAGGTCGTCGACCAGGCCCACTTCCTTCTGTACGAAGGGCTCGGCGTAGCGGACGCCGCCCAGCAAGCCGTAGTGGCGAGCTTCGGCGAAGGTTCGCTCGCGAATCTCCTCTTCGGGGACGAAGAGGGCGCTGCCGGCAGATTGGTTAGCGTACTGCGAGCGATAGGCCATGAGAGCGGCGTGGCGCTGCTCAATGAAAGGCGTAATGTCCACGATAAAGCTGGGACGCACGTCAGCGTAGAGGCTGGCGTAGACGATCTTGAAGGGACGGTGAGGCGGCAGGCCAGTTTCTATTTTTGCGAGGCCGGAGAGGAAACAGGCTTCGTATGCCAGCGTGGCGGTGATGGCGTGGTCAGGATGGCGTGCTTGCCAGTAGGGAAGAATGACCACGCGGGGACGAAGGCGGCGCAGGATGTGCACGATCTTGATGCGGCCCTCGAAGGAATTTTCGACCGCGCCGTCGGGCAGGTCGAGGGCCTGGCGCCAGCCCACGCCCAACAGACGGGCAGCTTCGGCCGCTTCCTGGGCGCGTTCATCGGCGCCGCCGCGGGTTCCGGCTTCACCCTGGGTGAGATCGAGGATGGCGGTGCGCAGGCCACGGGAAGCCATGCGCAGAAGGGTTCCGCCGCAGGTCTGTTCCACGTCATCGCGGTGAGCGGCGATAGCGAGGACATCCGTCGCTGGAGGATCAGCCAAAGAAGTACCGGTCATTGGCGGTTGCTCTCGATGAGTGGACTGCGAAGGCTCGTGGTTTCCCCTCTTTCGCCCGAAGAAAAGCGGAAGGATGGGGCACGGTGCCCTCGTGGTTGGAAAAGACGAACGATGGAGTCTTGTGTTTCCCAGGTCTCAAAATCGGGACCTGAGGCACTCGGCAGCCGGTACGCGGCCGCTCAGTAGACGGTGTTGTTGCTGTCGCTGGTCCCATCCATGTAGGCCACGTCGTAGGCTGTGCCGGTTACAGTCACGTACTCGTTGTTGAGGGCAGAGCCGTCCACAGTGGAGTAAATGTACACCTGGCCGCCCTGCGCAACATAGATTTTGTGCAGACCGGTGACCGAAGCAATGCCGGTGAGGTCGCCCAGATAAGGCTCCAGCAGGGTGACCGTATTGTTGGCGGTGTTGACCATGGTAAGGCAGCCGTCTCCGCCGGGGTATGCGCCAGGATTGTTGGCGCGCGCACCGTTGTTGCACTTGGTCATGCCGATCCAGAGGGTGTTGTCGTCGGCGAGCAACATGCGGCTGACTGCGCCGGGGGCGCCATCGCTGATCGGGACCGGATTAGGAGCCGCACTGGTGGAGGGCGCCACCGTGTTGTTCAAGAGGTTCACCACGGTCATGTTTCCGGCGAAAAGGGTCTGGCCTTCTACCTGGACAGGCCGCTGGCCCACGACGTAGAGCGTGGAGCTATCGACCAGAGCATTACTGGCGCCGCCGGGGATGGGGATGTTGGTAATGGGGACAGTCTGCGCGTTGGAACAAGGCGCGGTATTGCAGGGAAGCAGGCCGGACTGCTGACCGGTAAGAAAAATCATGGGCGCGACCGGCAACAGAGAGATGGAGGAATTGGAACCGCCGCACTCGGGGCCGCAGCTGAGGATATAGGCAGTCCCGCCATCGGCAGAGAAGACGGCCTTGATCGGCCGGTCAAAGACCAGCGGCGCGCCGTAGTAGTTTCCGGTTGCGTCAACGTGGTCGGGGCTTTGGGCCTGGAAGAGACACCAAACCGGCAAATTCAGCGGCTGACAATCTACCGCGGCTTTGGGCCAGGTGGAGGGTCCGCCGGAGTAAGAGATGGTCTGCGCGGCCGTCAATTGCCGGGGATAATAGACGTAATTCGAATTCGGGTAACTCGAGCTCTGAACAAAGGCCAGCGCCACCGATCCGCCTGGATTCACGCTGACGCGATAGACGCCGGGGAGGCTGAGCGAGTAGGACGTGTTGGTGTAGTTATTGACCACCGTGAGCACGTGGGACGACTGGCTGGCAGCGAAGGCGTAAAGCTGATTGCGCGTAAGGAAAATGCTGGAGGAGAGACCGTTCAATCCGCTGATTGAACCGCCGGTGGCCTCTTTGGCATAGTTGATGAGCGTGAAGCTGCCGTCGCCGGAACCGTAGATGGCGCCCAACTGCTCCTCGGGCATGTTCTGGATGGAGATGGGCAGCGCACCCGAAAAGCCGGAGATGGTAAACGCAGGATTCGCATTGGTGCTGTTATACCGGTACCGGATATCGTAGTAGGCGTCCACGAACTGCACAGCGCCCGCGGTGAACGCGCTGCTGTTCTGGATCGCGATCAGGACGCGGTTGGTCAACCCGCTGGGGGGGAGCACCCGGCCCGCAAAATACGTAGTGCCGCCACAACCTGCCAGCGCGGCTGCGACCACAAGGGCAGCGGCGGCGCTCATCCAAAGACTTCTCTTCTTCAAAATCCCCTACCTCGACGGAATGCGCGGAGCGTGCCGCGGATTCTGGCATTTCCAGGGTTTCCTTGCCCTGTTAAGTTTTGAGCAAGGTTGCCGCTTCCTGATGGTCGCGTCAACTTCGCATCCCGGCCTTCGAAATACATCGACCCTGGAAATGGGTTATGTCCGCGGCCATGGCCGCAGCGTGAACAAATCGATAGCGGTTGCCGGCCGGTGAGACGGATAGCCAAAATCTGCGTCCCGGAACCGGTTTCTAACCAGCTTATGACTTCCGAAGTATAACAAAGCGGGCCGGTCCTATGGCGCGGGCTGGCCGGTTGGCTTAGCATGGCAGGAGAATGACCCAATTCGCCGACATTTTCGCCAATCGTCCCGTGCTCGCCGACGGCGCCATGGGCACTGTACTTTATGCCCGCGGGATCTTCATCAACCGCTGTTACGACGAGTTGAACCTTTCGGACCCCGGCCTGATTCTTGCCATCCATGAGGAATATCTGCAGGCGGGCGCGGAGATTCTTGAAACCAACACGTTTGGCGCGAACCGCTTCAGGCTGGCGCGGCATGGCCTGGCAGGGAAAGTGGGCGAAATCAACGCGGCGGGGGTGAAAGTGGCCCGCCAAGCGGTGGAACACCTGAAAGAAAAGCAGGCCGGCGAGGCCTGGGTGGGCGGTTCGATAGGCCCGCTCGGCGTGAGGCTGGAGCCGTTGGGCAAAACCAGCCTGGACGAAGCCAGAGCTGCGTTTGCCGAACAGATAAAGGCTTTGGCGGAGGCCGGCGCGGACCTGCTGATCATCGAAACCATGCCCGCCCTGGATGAAGCCCACGAGGCGCTGAAAGCCGCGCGAGAGACCGCTCCCGAACTGCCCGTGGTGGTGATGGTGACGATGGACGAGGAGGGCAACTGCCTGGACGGCTCGTCGCCGCAGCACGCCGCGACCCTGCTGACCGAGTGGGGCGCCGACGTGATCGGGGTGAACTGCTCGACCGGGCCGACGACGGTGCTGACGGCCATCGAGGGCATGCGCACAGCCACCACGCTGCCACTTGCGGCGATGCCCAACGCCGGCATGCCGCGCGCCGTGGAGGGCCGCAACATCTACCTGTGCTCGCCAGAGTACATGGCCAGTTTCGCCCGCAAAGCGATTGCCGCGGGAGCACAGATTGTAGGCGGGTGCTGCGGCACCACGCCCAACCACATCCGCGCCATGCGGTCGGCCATGCGGGCCATCGATGCGCAGGCGCGCATCGAACGTTCCGGCGCAACTCCGGCGCTGAATACCGAGACGCCGCCCGCGCCGCTGGGTGCGCGTTCCCGCATCGGGGCATTGGTGGAGCAGGGGAGCTTCGTCACGCTGGTGGAGATTGTCACGCCCAGAGGAATCGACTGCACAAAGGAGATCGAGGGCGCGCGGCTGCTGGCGAAACTGGGGGTCCATGGCATCAACGTGCCCGATTCGCCGCGCGCCTCGGCACGCATGAGCGCACAGAGCCTGTGCATCCAGATTCAGCAACACACCGGCATCGAAACGGTTCTGCATTACACCTGCCGCGACCGCAATATTCTTTCCATTCAGTCGGATCTGCTGGGGGCCTCATCGATCGGGCTGCACAATATTCTTTGCCTGACCGGCGACCCGCCCAAGCTAGGCAACTATCCTGACGCTACCGCGGTGTTTGACGTGGATTCCATCGGTTTGGTCAACATCGTGCGGCGGTTGAACCATGGGCTGGACATCGGGGCCAACGCGATCGGCGCCAGCACCAACTTTACGATCGGCGTGGCAGCCAACCCCGGCGTGCCGGACATTGAGCAGGAACTGCGGCGCTTTGCGTACAAGGTGGAGGCCGGCGCGGAGTATGCCATTACACAGCCTGTCTTCGACCTGCGGCTGCTGGAAGAGTTTCTTAAGCGGATTGAAGGTCATCGCATCCCGGTGATCGCGGGAATCTGGCCGCTGACTAGTTTACGCAATGCAGAGTTCATGAAGAACGATCTGCGCGTGTCAATGCCGGAGGAGATCATGCTGCGCATGGCTCAATGCCAGTCGCCCGATGCCGCCCGGCGAGAAGGGATCAAGATTGCGCAAGAGATGCTGGAGGCGGTGCGGCCCATGGTCGAAGGCGTACAGGTAAGCGCGCCGTTCGGACGCTATTCTGCCGCAGCCGAGGTGATTGCCAGCGTGCTGCCAGCTCATGTTACGGAGTAAATGCCATGCCGTCGTTCGAAGAATCGCTAAAAAAGCTTGAATCCATCGTCGATCAACTGGAAAAGGGCGACCTGCCCCTGGAGGAGTCGCTCAGGCTCTTCGAGGAAGGGGTTGGGCTATCCGCTGCCTGCAAGCAGGAGTTGGACGCCGCTGAGGGCAAGGTGCAGATGCTGGTGAAGCAGCGCGACGGATCACTGAAAGCGGAACCTTTTTTGACAGAGAAACCGTCTTAGGACGAAGGCTCAGAAACCACACATTCTGTCGCAACGTTCCGCGCAGCAACGACAGTACCTTCAACTGAACTCAACTCGACCGGATTCCCACATTAACTCGGCTGACCGGTCCGCGCCTCGGTGAGAAGGCCGCGAGCGAGGATGCGGACGCCGAAGTCGAAGCCGTGCTCAAAAAAGTCGCGGGCGAAGGGCATTGCCTCAAGCAGATTGGGAAACTCGCTGGGCGGGAAGAGGCGCAACATGGCTTCAATCTGCTCCGGAGCCGGCGGGTTGGCGTCTTGAGGAGCAGGCGCCATCCCCACGGCGCCACGCACTGCGGCTGCAAGGATCTGCATGCCCGCGAAGGCCTGGGCCGGAGGCAAACCGGCGTCGCGCAGGATGCCGATGAGCCGCTCGACCGGACGCATGGCCGCGGGTGTGGCCGGACCGTGGGCAAGCATGATGGGGAGCGCGTTGACATGGGCCAGCATCGTGTCTCGATAGGCGCGTGCCGCAGCCAGGATGCGCTCCTCGGGATGGTCTGCCGGGTTATCGACAGAAAGGTCGATTGCTGCCATGACCGCCTCGACTATGGCGTCGAGCAAGGCCTGTTTGTTGGGGATGTGATAGTAAACGGCCATGGGATCAACGCCAAGTTCCGCCCCCAGCCTCCGCATCGAGAGAGCCCTGAGGCCATCGCGGTCAACCAGCTCCAGCGCGGTGGAGACGATGCGCTCGCGCTTGAGCGGCGATACGGGACCCTCGCGGCGCTTGCGGCGGGACGCAGAGTTCTGGTCGCGTGGATTAGTTTGACGTGGCTTTCTGTTCCCTGGCATGGGGTCTGGCTCCTCCCGAGGTTCTTCTATGGACCAGGAAAATTATACGGCGTAGAACTGGCAAGTCGCTAAAAGAAAAGGAGATGGTTCCCTTCCCCCGCCTTGCATTTGGGTTCAGCTTAAAAAGTGCTTGACAAATTAGTTCTACTACGTAGAATTATCTGCGAATCGTAATTCTACATCGTAGAAGTGAGATTTTTGAATGAAAGGAATAAACCCATGCGCATCACGATTCTGAATGGGGAACCCTATCCACGGTCGGAATTCCAGAAATATGTCAACCAGGTTGCTCAGCGGCTGGCGGCCTCTGGCCACACGGTTACCACGCTCGATCTTCGCGAACTCGATTTGAAGGGATGCTCAGGTTGCTTCGGTTGCTGGGTCAAGACGCCGGGCGAGTGCGTAAAGCGGGACGACAGCGCGCAGGTGCGCCGAGCCGCGATCAATGCCGACCTAGTGGTGCTGGCCTCGCCGGTCACCATGGGCTTTACGAGCGCACTGCTCAAGCGCGCGTTTGAGCAGATGATCCCGCTGGTGCATCCGTACGTCCTAATCGAAGGCGGCGAGATGCACCATCGCGCGCGCTATGCAAGCTACCCGGAGTTTGGGCTGTTGCTGGGCGCGGGAAGCGATTGCGACGCCGAGGACCTCGAGATCACCACGGCAATGTGGAGGCGGGCGGCGCGCAACCTGAAATCCAGGCTGGTTTTTACCGCGGTCACGGACCGCAGTGCCGAGGAGGTGGCCAATGAACTCACTGCTGTTGCTTAACGGGTCGCCGCGAGGCAAGCGGTCAAATTCGATGAAGATGCTGGCGCAGGTGGCCGAGGGCTGGGAGCGGGACGGGGGCCAAGCGCCCGAGGTCCTGCACCTGGCGCACCGAGCCGAATTCGAGCGGGCCGTGGAGGCGTTTGCCAGGGCCGATATGGTTCTTATCGGGATGCCGCTCTACACGGACTCGATGCCGGCGATTGTAAAGGCATATATCGAGGCCCTTGCGTCGCGTGTGGCAGTGGCCCGGGACGGCGGCGCGAAACCTGCGCTCGGGTTTCTGGTGCAGTCGGGATTTCCGGAGGCGCTTCATTCGCGTCCACTGGAACGCTACCTGGAGAAGTTGGCGAGACGGCTTGGCTCGCCCTACGCAGGCACGATTGTGCGTCCCGGAGGCGAATCGCTCCAGGTAATGCCGGACAAGGCAAACGAGAAGCTTTGGGCGCGGCTGCGGACGCTGGGCGGGCAACTGGCACGCAACGGCCGCTTCGGCCAGACGGAACTGAAGGCAGTCGCCAGCGTCGAGCGGTTTTCAGCACTGACCGCCGCACTGGTGTCGGCGGCGTGCAGGCTGCCTGTCATGCAGCACTACTGGAACAGCCAACTGAAGAAAAATGGCGCGTGGGAACGGCGGTTCGCGGCGCCGTATGGGCCTTCCTTCCATATGGGGAACTGAGGCGCTATTCCTGTTCCCTGTTCCCTGCTCCCTGCTCCCGGTTTGGAGCTTTGCGGGAGCTTTTTGCCAGGCGGGCCACGATGGCAATCTCGCGCAGGACCTGCTTGAGGGGACGTGCAGGCGTGCCCCACAGTACTGTTCCGGGTTTGAGGCCCTCGTTGGTGACGGTCTGGCCGGTGAGGACGCCGGCCTGGCCGCCAAGGATGACGCCGGGACCGATGTGAGCGTGGTCGCCGATGCCTACCTGACCGGCGATAACCGCGCCGTTGCCTACGGTGCAGGAGCCGGAGATGCCGGTGAGGGCTACCAGGATGACGTCTTCGCCGATGTCGCAGTTGTGGCCGACGTGGACCAAGTTGTCAATCTTGGTTCCCCGGCGAATTCTTGTCTGCTTGAGCGCGCCGCGGTCGATGGTGGAGTTGGCGCCGATTTCGACATCGTCTTCAATGAGCAGAGTTCCCTGTTGCGGGAATTGGGTGTAAGCGCCGGTAGAGGAATCACGGACGTAGCCGAAGCCGTCTGCGCCCAGGACCGCACCGGCATGGACGACTACGCGGTTGCCGAGGGTGGTGCCGGGATAGATGGTTGCGCGGGGATAGATGCGGCAATTTTCGCCGATGTGGACACCGTGACCGATGACCGCGCCGGCTTCGATGCGGGTTGCTCGACCGATGGAGGCGTGGTCGCCGAGGATTGCGCCGGGCCCGATGGTGACGTCGGCGGCGAGGGCGCTGTGTGCGCCGAGGATTGCCGTGGGATGGATGCCGGTTGCGAGCGGCGCTGGATTAAGGAGCTTGGCGGCGCGCGCAAACCAGAGGCGGGGTTGATCGGTCTCGACGATACCGGCGCAAGGCTCCTGGGAGTACGCCTCGATGCACCCAGGCTTGAGAACGACCGCTGCCGCGCCACCCGCCAAAGCAGCTGCGGCCGAGGACGCGTCTTCGGCGAAGGCCAGGTGCGCGGGACCGGCCAGGTCAGACGAGTTCACACCGGCAAGAATGAGTCCCGGTCTTCCCTGCACCAGCTTGCCGCCCAGGATTTCGACCAGTTCACCCAGCGTCATGCGTGCCTCCTGGAAATCAGAGAGATGATTGGCATTTCCCTCGCAGGCTTAACCCACATTCATTTTGCTCCAACTGCGGCGCGGCTAAAGCCACGCCCTTTCAAAACATTGCCGCTTTGCTTCGATTCCAGAACGGCTGGAGCCGCACCCGCCAAGTGATCGGGCTTGCCTGGGGCTTTTCTAGTAGAGCCCCGGTTCGCCCGCGGGGCGGGTCTTCCAGCGGCGGTGAATCCAGAGCCACTGGTCAGGATAGCGCCGAATCCAGGACTCGATGGCGGCTGTGCAGAGTTGTGTGCCGGCGAGGATATCGGCTTGCGCGTCGGAGGTGTGGGGAATTTCGATCTGAGGGCCGAAGTGGAGGACGTATTGGCGCTCAGTTGGTTCCCAGAGCATGAAGCCCGGCAACACGGCCGCGCCGGTTTTGCGAGCTACGTGAGCAAGACCGGTGGCGGCACAGGCATCCATGCCGAAAAACTTTACGAAGGCCCCCTGCGGCGGAGTCATGTTGGTGTCCATAAGGATGCCGACCGTTTTGCCGGCGCGCATGGCCGTGAGCAGGCCGCGCGCGAAGTCGTCCTTGTGGAGGATGCGATTGCCATGCATGCAGCGGATACCGTTGACGAAATCGTCGAGACGGCGGTTGTCGAGACGGCGGATGACCATGCCCATGGGATGGCCCATGAGGGAGTGGTAAAAGCTGGAGAGCTCCCACGCGCCCAGATGACCGGTCACAACCAGCACGCCTTTGCCATGGGCCTGCGCGGCGAGGAAGTGATCCAGGCCGTCGGTGCGGATCCAGTTGCGGGTGTTTTCGGGGGTATAGCGGGTCATGCGGCAGAACTCGACCAGTTGCCAGCCGAGATGCTGGTAGACGCCGCGGAGGATTTCCGTTCTGGCTTTGGAAGAGAGCTCGGGGAGAGCCAGCTCAAGGTTGCGGACGCCGACACGGCGCAGGCGGCCAAACAACCAATAGACGGCGAAGGCGAGCAAACCGGCCAGCAGACGCGCCACACGGCGCGGAATGAAACCGAGGCTGCGCGCCACGGCCACAACCAGCCAATACTCGAGGTTTTCGTGCATGGGGTTATCCCGCATCGTTGGAGGCAAAGAACAGTTTAGCCTCCCGACCGGATTCCCGCCCCAGTGAGCCCAAATCGCTCACTGGGGACCCCGATTTCCACCCCAGTGAGCCCAAATCGCTCACTGGGGACCCCGATTTCCACCCCAGTGAGCCCAAATCGCTCACTGGGGACCCCGGTTTGGCGTTTAGTGGTTTTTGGATTGGACAAAATAATGCGCTACGCCGAGCACAAAGGGCTTTGCTCCATCGGGGACTGGGACATCGCCCCTGAGGATGGACTCAAAGCTGTGCGACTGGCCGAAGTAGAGCTCAGTGTCCTCCTTGTTCTGGCTGACGCTGGTACCGTCCAGGTCGATTCCGGCAAACAGGCCCTTGCTGCGCGAGTAGGTGAGCAGTTCGGCATTCATCTTCCAGTCAGTAGCGGCCTGGGTGTTACGGCCCACGGGGCCAGCCGAGGCAGCGGCATCACCACCGATCTTGAACTTGCTCTTGAGCAGGTCCTGGAAGCCGCGATCGTTGACCGCAACCAGGACGAGGTCGGTGGACTGGCCGCCGATCTGGAAGCCAAACGAACCGCCGGCCATGCGAATGAAGACCGGTGCGCTCCAGCCATGCCCGGTGCGGCAGGTAACCACGCCCTGGCCGTACTGCGCGCCGAAGACAAAGGCGCCCTTGATCAATCCGGGCACCACGCCGATGCAGGTGGCCTGCTCCAGGATATTCATCGGGATGCTCCTGTCACCGGCATTCATAATCTGATCCAAAACCAGCTTGGCGGAGTCGATGCGGGCCTGCAGATCGTCCCGTGAGGAAGCCGCAAAGGCCGTGGATGTGAGCATGAAACTGAGGCAGATCGAAGCGATCGTCTTCTTCATATCCTTATCCTTTCCATTCCGCAGCCTTTTCCGGCGCGGACGGTTGAGTCTTGCATCAAAATGAGCGCGTTCAAGCGCCCGGAATCGACCCGGTGCGATCCCTGGCTCGATTCTGGGCTCAATCACCGCTCCTGAGGGTAGAGTCGACTAGAGCGCTACGTTTCGGGATACATCGCCCAAGTCTGGCTATGGGGCGCAACTTTGGGGTAGTTGGTTCCTCCGCGGAATCCGACCATTGGGACTCCTGCAACAGGCTACAGCATCCGCACCCGAACGCGCGATAAGCAATGTGCTTGCAGTTTTGTTCCCGCCTGGCCAGGATTGCATTCGGCGGATCCTGCCACGGGCATGCGGATCAAGAGCGACAAATTCCACACTTGACCTTTAAATGGAGGGTAAGGAGGTTGGGGAGGGCTGAACAGGTCGAACGCTGATCGGTTTCTCGCGGCAAAACGCAAAAAAGTAGGAGTTCCCAGGCTTCATGCGAAACATGCTGCCTGGGAACTCCTTTCCCCAGATCTGCGTTGTTTCTGTAAATGAGTCTGTGGAAAACGCCTGAATCGCACAAGAGTACTTAAGGACTAGTACATTAGGTAACCCTTTGGGTGAGGGTGGGCAGACGCGATGGCGTCGACTTCAGGGTAGCGGTTTCAGGGCCAGGTGATCCGTCAATGAGCTAGCCGACGTTGCCTGTGCGCGGCGGCAGGGAAAGGTTGAGCGCGCGCATGGAGAGCTCAATCCGGTTTTCAGCGCCGGTTTTGCGCATCAGACGGGCCACATGGGCCTTTACGGTGCGTTCCTCGATGCCGAGTTGCTGGGCGATCTCGCGAGTGGAGCGGGCCATCAGGATCAAGTCCAACACCTGGCGCTCGCGGTCGGTCAAGTGGGGGTTGGCCTCGGCAAGGCTGGAGTCGGGTGTGGCGAGCAGACGGTCAATGAGTTTGGAAAGCACGCGGCGCGGCGCCCAGATGGAGCCGGTAGCCACTTCTTCAATGGCCTTGCGCACCATCTCGGGCCCGGAGGTCAGATCGAGGTAAGCTCTGGCGCCGGCAATGATCGAATCCTGGATCAGCTTTTCATTTCCCATGGGACCAATGACGATCTGCCGGATGCCGGGACGCACGCGGCGAATGGCTTCCAGAGTCTTCAATCCGTTGGATGAAGAATTCAAGTCGATTACGAGATACCCCAGATTGGAACCGTTCAGCAGTTCTTCCATAGTCCCGATAACCGGGATGAGCTGAGCGTGGCCTTCCCGGGCCGGCTGGTCGAAGATACTTACGAGTCCCTCAAGCCGGATCGGCTCATCGGTGACCAGACCGACCCGGATCGGGTTGAGATTGCAAATCACAGACATTCTGCTCTCCCGTCACTTGGCAGAGAGCTGCGCCCGTTGTGCGGGATGGAGCGCACGGCGCTCCTCATCCCACAGAACCGAGCGGTTCTCCCATTCACACTCACTTACCACCAGCCGGGGTGTCTTACCCTTTGGAAAAAGGCACCCGGCGGCAGCGGCCTCGTTGCACGGCAACTGGAAAACCGCTGCACGGCCCATTCGCCGCCCCGGCCAACCGCGCTACCTCAGCCAAAGAGCTTGGGAAGCACGATGCCCTGTTGTTTCTGGTATTTTCCCTTGCGATCGGCATAGCTGATCTCGCAGGCCTGGTCGGAGCGGAAGAAAAGAATCTGGCACAGCCCTTCGTTGGCATACACCTTGGCCGGCAGCGGGGTGGTATTGGAGATTTCCAGCGTAACAAATCCCTCCCACTCCGGCTCGAACGGCGTTACGTTCACGATGATTCCGCAACGCGCATACGTTGATTTTCCAACGCAGATCGTCAGTACATCCCTGGGGATACGAAAATATTCAACGGATCGAGCCAATGCGAAGGAGTTGGGTGGCACGATGACCGAGTCGGCCTGGACAGAGACAAAAGAACGCTCGTCAAAGGCCTTGGGATCGATGATGGCGCTGTTCACATTGGTAAAAATCTTGAATTCGTCGGAGACCCTGAGGTCATAGCCATAGGAGGAGAGCCCATAGGAGATGACCCCATCGTGCACCTGCTTCTCACTGAAGGGTTCGATCATCCGGTGCTGAATGGCCTGCTCCCGGATCCAACGGTCGCTCTGAATCGACATGCCTCTCCTGGTGGGGATTATTTGCTTATCCGGATCAAGCTGCCTGGGTTTCTCGAACTTGCACCTATCATCTTACGGAAGGCCCCCGCAAGTGACAATGATCTCTCTAAAATTTGAGCTCTGCCGGGGGCGGAGAGGCTTTCGAAGACGCAAGAGAGGCACATCGCCGGAGGAAGAATGTGAGATTCTGAGGGTTCGATTCCAGAATTGCAGCAAAACCCCTAGCATCAACCCTACAAGGCGTAGTACAGTCATTCCAGTCGGGCGAACGAGGTTACCCCATTGATTAAGCAGGACATCGTCCATCATGTAATCGAACGCACAGGTCTGCCCCGCACCAAGGCAGAAGCCGCGGTGGATACGGTATTCGAGGGTCTCAAACAGGCTCTGGCCGCCGGCGAGCGTATCGAACTGCGCGGATTTGGCGTCTTCAGCGTCCGCGCCCGCAAAACCGGCATTGGCCGCAATCCCCGCACTGGCACCGAGGTCAACATAACCCCCGGCAAAGCGGTACGCTTCAAACCGGGCAAAGAGTTACATACTCTGGCCGCAGGCGACGCTCACAAGAGTTGATGGAGCGGCCAGGCTCACACTCACATCAGGCGCTGCGCATCCACGTCGACAACGAGGTTGCGGCGCGGCAGGCCGGTGGACTCAGTGTGCGCGAGCATGGCGCGTAGAGCGTCATTGAGCGCACGGCGCGAAGCGGCCTTGAGAATCAGGTGAAAGCGATAGGTTCCCTTGATGCGGGCGATGGGCGCGGTGCATGGGCCGAGGACACGGACGCCTTCAGGGGCGTTCTGCTGGAACCACTTGCCCAGTTCGGCGGACCAGCCGGCCGCTTGCTCCAATTTTTGCGACTGCACCAGAACATTGGCCAATACGCCGAAGGGCGGGTAATGCATCCATCGGCGGTATTTGAGCTCGCGCTCGACGAAGCTGGCGTAGTCGTGTGTACTGGCTGCCAGTATGGCGTAGTGGTCAGGGTAGTAGGTTTGCACGACGACGTGGCCGGGCAGGTCGCCACGCCCGGCGCGGCCTGAAACCTGGGTCATCAACTGGAACACGCGCTCGGCGGCACGGAAGTCGGGCATAGAGAGCGCGTGGTCGCAGCCCACGACACCCACCAGCGTGACACCGTGAATGTCGTGGCCCTTGGCGATCATTTGCGTACCGACGAGCAGGTTGATCTCGCCGGAGTGCAGGCGGGCGAGCAGGCGCTCAAGATCGTGGCGTCCACGGACAGTATCGCGATCCATGCGGCCAATGCGCGCGAAAGGAAAGATCTCACCCAGCCGTTCTTCTCCCTGTTGAGATCCCGCGCCCAGGTAGTACAGGTGCTCACTGTCGCATTTGGGACAGCGTGCGGGAACGGTGCGCTGGAAGCCACAGTAGTGGCACACAAGGCGCTGCCCCTGGCGCGCGATGCCGGCATCCTCGGCTGGCGGCTTGTGGTGGGTCAGGGAGATGGCGCAGTTCTGGCACTCAAGCTTTTCGCCGCAGGCGCGGCAGATGACAGCAAAAGAGTAGCCGCGCCGGTTGAGCAGGATGAGCGCCTGCTCGCCGCGTTCGAGGGCCTCGCGAGTCTGCTCGACGAGGGCTCTGGAAAATAGCTGTTCCTGTCCTGTCTGCTGGAATTCCGTCCGCATGTCAACGAGCTCGACTTCGGGCAGCGGGCGGTTCATGACGCGGTCGCGGATTTCGATGCGTGTGTATTTGCCGCGAGCTGAATTCTGCCAGCTTTCAAGCGAGGGCGTGGCCGAGCCAAGAACGACCACCGCACCTTCCAGCTTGGCGCGCATCACGGCCACATCGCGCGCGTTGTAGCGGGGCGTCTCCTCCTGCTTGTAGCTCTGGTCGTGCTCCTCGTCGACCACAATGAGACCGAGATGGGGCGCGGGGGCGAAGATGGCCGAGCGTGTGCCAACGACGATAGGGGCGTCGCCACGGCGGATGCGACGCCACTGGTCGCTGCGCTCCTCTGGGGTGAGCGCGGAGTGGAGCAGCGCGACTTTTTGTCCGAAGGCGGCGTCGAGCAGGCCGACGGTCTGAGGCGTGAGTCCGATTTCGGGAACCAGCAGGATGGAGGAGAGGCCGCGATCGAGAGCGCGCTGCATGGCGGCCAGATAGACGGCGGTTTTGCCTGAACCCGTGACTCCGTGAAACAGAAAAGGCTTGAATGCGCCAAGAGCGGCTGCCAGATCGGCAAGAGCCCCGGTTTGCGGTTCATTGAGGCGGAACGGGGGTGCGACTGGCTCGATGCCGCCGAGATGGAAGACTGCCGGGCGCTCGTCGATGCGGACAAGGCCGCGGCGAACCAGGGTTTGCAGCGTGGAGGAGGGCAGATCGCGACGGCGCAACTCGGCTAGTGGCAGCTCGCCGGCACAGGCGGCAAGCTCGGCCAAAATGGCCTGCTGCTTTTGCGTAAGAGACGGCAGCCGCGCCTCGGGAATCAAGACGGCGAACCGCTCGGTGCGTCGGGCGTCGCGTTCGACGGCGGCGGTCTCGCGAGCGATCCACTTTTTGCGGACAAGGGCGGCGAGGACGGGAAGCGTGGCTGCCGTGGCCGTGCGCAGCGTGGAGACTTTGACCGGGCCGCCGGAGGCCAGGCGAGTGAGAACGCGATGCTCCAGGTCCTGGTCTTCCGCAGATAATTTGCCGCTGCGTTTGGCGCCGGGCTTGTGCGCTGTGCGTTTGCGGCCGATTTGCGGCGAGTCTCCGTCGAGGCTGCCGGCAAGCACATCGCGGCCGAGATCGGTGATGCGGTAGTAGACGGTGCGGCGGACCTCGGCCATGAGGGGCAACATGCCGCGCAGTACTTCGCCCAGCGGGGCGAGATAGTACTGGGCCATCCACTCGGCCAGAGCAAGCAGGCTATCGCTCAGCAGAGGTTCCTCATCGAGAACGGCTTCAAGGAAACGGAGTTCGAAGTCCGGCGGAGCTTCGACGTTGAGCGCGGTGACCACGCCGATCAGCTTTTCGTTGCGGAAAGGCGCGATGACACGCGCGCCGCGTTGCGGAAGCTGACCTTCGCGTACGGCGTAGGTGAAGGTACGGTCCAGCGGAACAGGCAACGCGATTTCGCAGCAGACGGGCATGGGAGACAAGAATCAGTGTAGGGGATGGGGCAAGTGTCCTGCGTTGGAACTGATTTTGTCAGATTATTTCTCTGATCTGTTCGAGTCATTGTGGCGGCATTCTAGTCTTTCTTCGAATCCTTGCACAACAACCCACTCGATGCGGGGTTTCCCTAACGTATAACGGCTCTGCATGTTAGGGAACCGATTTGAAAGACCAAGGAGAAAGTTCATGAAGCGTTTACTTATGATCGCCGCTGCATCCACCTTGCTGACCGGCTCCCTTTTTGCACAGTCAGCTCCCACAACGCAAACCGACGATCCCAACAAGCCGGCAACAGTGAACCAACGGCGCGAGAACCAGCAGCAACGCATCGCGAATGGAGTTAGCTCCGGCCAACTGACCGCGGGCGAGACCAAGAACCTTGAGACACGCGAAGCCAACGTGAATCGCGAGATCAAGGACGACCGCCAGGCCAACGGTGGCAAGCTGACGCAAGCCGAGCACAAGCAAGTGAACCACCAGCAGAACAACATGAGCAAGTCAATTTACGCAGACAAGCACAATGCCGCCACGCAGAACTACAAAGGCGAGGTTGGCGCGCGACAGAAGAACCAGCAGGAGCGCATTGCGCAGGGAATTCGCAGCGGCCAGATGACCGCCGGCGAGACGGCTCGCGCGGAGAATCGCCAGCAGGGAATCAACCAGCAAGTCCATGCCGACCGCTCAGCGAACGGCGGAAAACTGACCGGTGGAGAGAAGAAGCAGATCAACCAGGAGCAGAACGGCGCCAGCCGGCAGATTTACCGCGAGAAGCATAACGCGGCCACACAGCCCAAATAAGGCATACTGCTTAATCCAAAACGTTCTGAGCAAGCGGCAGGCGGGTGACCCGCCTGCCGCTTTGTTTATGAAAGAAGAGCGCGCCGCGCGAAAATTATGTAAATTGCCGTTTTCTGAGTGGAATCGAAGTGCAATACTCGTGCCATGCGTTCAGCAAAGAGTATTGCCATCGTTATCGTGTCACTGATCGCGCTGTCAGCCAATGTTCTGAAGGCGGGCGCACAACAGCCCGTTGCGGACCCGTTGCATGCCTGGGTGCAGGGAAGCGACCCGGCGGCGCTGGAATCGTGGGTGAATCAACGGCTGGCTGAGGAAAACGCCGACGTGGCGAAGCTGTTGGCGGTTACCGGGGCGCGAACGGTAGAGAACACGCTGCGGCCCTATGACGATGCCCAGAATCAATTGACGGTGGCCAGTAACAACGCTTCCCTGCTCTACTCGCTGGCTGACGAGGCGCCGCTGCGCGACAAGGGACAGGCAATGGAGGCGAGGATCAGCTCCGCCGCCACCGACTTGAGCCTTAACCCGAGGGTCTACACCGCGCTGGCAGCGATTCCCTTGCCAGCCGGCGATCCGGCGACCCGCCACTACCTGGAACGGACGCTGCTGGAGTACCGGCTGGCCGGCGTCGACAAGGACGATGCGACGCGAGCAAAAATTCGCGCGCTGCAAGACAAGATCACCGCGCTTTCGCTCACCTTTGACCGCAACATAGCCGATGGGACGCTGAAGATTACTGCCTCCCGGGCCGAGCTGGACGGGTTGCCGGACGACTACATTGCGCGGCACAAACCAGCCGCGGACGGCACATTTACCCTAACCACGGATGAGCCGGACGTGTGGCCGGTGCTGACATTTGCCAGGAGCGCCGACCTGCGCCGCAGGATGTTCGTGGCTTATCACCAGCGGGCGTATCCCAAGAACGTCCAGGTGCTCAAGGACCTTGTGGCCGCCCGGCAGGAACTGGCCACCACGCTGGGCTTTGCGCACTACGCGGACCTTGGAACGGCCGATCAGATGATCGGCTCGGCGGCCAATGTGGAGGCGCTGCTCCAGCAGGTGGACGAGGCCTCGCGGAGCGCCGCCGGCCGGGAGAATGCCCAGTTGCTGGCCTATGCGCGACAACGACAGCCGGGGCTCACGCGTATCAGCCTGGCCGATGCGGTGTACTGGAGTGAAGAGTACAAGCGCGCGCAGTACGCGTTTGACGCGCAAAGCGTACGGCCTTACTTTCCTTACGACAAGGTGCAGGCAGGCATTCTAAAGACCGCCGCACGATTGTTCCATGTGTCGTTCAAAGAGGTAAAGGACGCAGTGGTTTGGGACCGCTCGGTGGACACATTCGAAGTGTACGATGCGGCGGAAGGCAGCCAGGGCAAGCTACTGGGGCGCATTTATCTCGACATGCATCCGCGCGAGGGCAAGGACAAATGGTTCTCCAGCGCGCCTGTGTTACCGGGAATTCGCGGGCAACAGCTACCCGAGGGGATGCTGGTGTGCAACTTCTCAGGCGGAACAGCGGGCGACCCTGGGCTGATGCAATACAACGAGGTGGTCACCTTCTTCCACGAGTTCGGCCACCTGATGCATCACATCCTGGGCAGCCAGGGCCAATGGTCCGGCGAGGGGGGCTTCGACGTGGAGGGGGACTTTGTGGAATCGCCCTCGCAGATGCTGGAAGAGATGTTCCACGACCCGGCGATTCTGGAGTCATTTGGCAAGCACTACCAGACGGGCGAAACCATTCCGGCAGGTCTGATCGCGAAGATGAACGCGGCAAGCGCGTATGGACGCGGGCAATGGCTGCAAAGGCAACTGATCTACGCCAGCTACTCGCTGCAACTGCATGACCGGGCGCCGTCCGATTTGGACCTAGATGCTCTATGGAAGGCCGACGGGGAACGATTCAGCCCCTTTGCGCCGGTGGAGGGGGATCGCTTCTATACCGCGTATACGCACCTTACAGGGTATGCCTCGAACGTCTACACCTATCTGCTGGACAAGGTGATTGCCCTGGACTTTTTCGCGCAATTCGACAAACGCAATCTGCTGGATGGTCCCACGGCCATGCGCTACCGGCGGGCAGTGCTGGACCCCGGAGCGAGCAAACCGGCAACCGAACTGGTGAAGGACTTCCTGGGGCGGCCGCAGAATATGGAAGCGCTGAAGAACTGGATGAACGAGGAGTTTCAGCCCGTGGCGGCGGGAGCCCGGTAAGGGGTCTGCCCGGCATCATGTTGCAAACCGGGCCGCGAGCAGTACAATTCATTGCTGATGACAGCTATCACTTCAACGACCGCAGCTCCTGCGCCCAGCGCTTTGCCGAAAACCCAATCGCCCGTCACGCTCTCGATCGACATTGGAGGATCGGGGTTGAAGGCCATGCTGCTTGACCCCGCCGGCAAGCCGGTGAGCGAGCGACAGCGCGTGGTAACTCCGCAGGTGCCTGCGCCAGAGGCAGTGCTGGCCGGGTTGGAGGAGTTGCACAAGCTGTTGCCGCATTTCGATCGAGTGTCTGTCGGCTTTCCTGGGGTCATCAAGCGCGGTATCACGTTAACGGCCGCCAACTTGCATCCAGGATGGGTGGGATTTCAGTTACAGAAAGAACTGGAAAAGCGTTGGAAGAAGCCGGCGCGCGTGGCAAACGACGCGGCCGTGCAAGGCTATGGAGCCATCAAGGGCGACGGCGTGGAACTAACGCTCACGCTGGGCACCGGAATGGGATCGGCCTTGTTTACCGACGGGCGGCTTTGCCCAGGCCTGGAACTGGGACATCACCCGTGGCGCAAGAAGACCTACGAAGACTACATTGGGCGGCGCGGGCTGGATAAGTACGGCAAGAAAGAATGGAACCTGCTGCTGCAAGACGCGATTGTGCAGACCTCTGCCTTGTTCAACTGGGACCACCTCTACCTGGGCGGCGGGAATACGAAGAAGATCAACTTCGTGCCGGGCGAAAACGTCAGCATTGTGCCCAATGAGACCGGGCTGCTGGGCGGTGTGAAGTTGTGGCGGGAGTGGGCCTGAGCGAACATCTGGTCTGGAGGCAACTGACTGGGGTCCCTCATGAGGAAACTGCGATTACGCGGACACAAGCTCTCTCTTCTTGCGGGGATGGCGATGTCGTGGCCGATACTTCTCTGCCCTCAAGCGCCCGCCGCGATTCAAAATGCAGACGGAGTGCGACTGCTGGTCGCCGCGGAAAACACGCAACCAACACTGCGCGTTGTGCTGCCGGGCCATCCTGACACGGATCGCACCATCGAGGTCATCTTTCCGGAGCACGCTACCGCGAAGGAACAGCGCAGCGGCGAGTCACAACACCTCTATCTGTTTCGGCCCGGACAGCAGGGAGAACCGCCTGCCTGGCGACAGGTTGGACAATCGCTGGAGTATGAGAGGGATTTCAAGGCAGGCATTCATATGCTGGCGCGAGCCACGCTGGAAAGCGATGGCGTTCTGTTTCACTATGAGTTCGTGAATGGATCGGCTGTGTCCTACGACATGATCTATGCCGTCACCGACCCGCGGCTTACGGGAATCTTCCATGATGCGCGACTGGAGCGAACCTATGTCCATCACAAGGAGGGATTCGATCTGCTTGCCTCGGAGACGCCGCAGCGCCTGACCATGCCTTTGAATGAGTGGTTGCCGTCGCGCTATCTGGCTTCCTATACGTGGCCGGTGCCCGCGGAACGCGTGGAGCATCGCAGCGACGGCATCACGTATTACAACAAGTCGCGCGCTGTCGACGAACCCATGGTTGCCACGCTTTCGGCGGATGGCAAGTGGATTGTCGCCAGCTTCACGCGCACCACCGGGAACGTGTGGAGCAACCCGGAACTCACCTGTCAGCACGTCGATCCGCAGGCCCCGCTGGCGCCCGGTGAACGCGCCGTACTGGAAGTGAAGATCCTGATCTTCCGGGGCTCTCTCAGCGAAGCGTTGCAGAAGGTCATCGCACAACGCAATGCGCTGAAATAGGTCACGGACGGCCCGCTCGGCACCTGGCTAGCGTAGCTCCGGTTCGGTGCGTTCGGATTGGTACGAGACGCAACTTTTCTCCTGGACGGAGTAAACACCAACAATGCTTTGCCCGACGTCAATGACCAGCGTATTCACACAAGTACTCTGCCCTAACTCTTTGCCGGCGGCTTGAGGCCCAATTCCCGCATGGCGATTTGCAGGTCGGCCCAGGCTTCTTTCTTCTGGCGGGGGTCACGGAGCAGATACGCCGGGTGATAGGTGACGATAAGTTGGGAACCGCGGAAGGCGTGCACACGGCCGCGCAATCCGGCGAGGGGCTGGCGCTGGCCTAGGAGATACGTGGCGGCAGTGGCTCCGAGAGCTACCAGGACCTGGGGGCGGATGACGTCGATCTGGCGGAAAAGGAACGGGGAGCAGGTGTTGCCCTCTTCCGGCTCCGGGGTGCGGTTGCCGGGCGGGCGGCACTTGACCACATTGGCGATATAGACCTGTTCGCGCTTGAGTCCCATGGCGGCGATCATGTTGTTGAGCAGTTGGCCGGCACGGCCTACGAAGGGAAGGCCCTGAGCGTCTTCGTCGGCGCCGGGGCCTTCGCCGACAAACATGAGGCGCGCAGTGGGCGAGCCGTCACCAAAAACGAGCTTGTTGCGGCCCTTGTGGAGCGGGCAGCGGGTGCAGTCGCCGATGTCGTCGCGGATAAGCTGGAGGGCAGCGGCGTGATCCGCCGGTGGGACGGCCTCGGCGATCTGCGGGGGCGTGGAAAACGGTTTGCGGCGGGGGATTGGCGGGGCCTCCTGCTGATCGTATTGAGAGTCTGCGGAAAAAAGAGAAGGGGTCGGCGCGTTTCGCGAAGATCCTTCCTCTGGGGCTAAAGCCCCCGTTGATAGCGCAGGATTGATGTACGGGCCAACGCCCGTACCCTTCGCCAGATGAAGTTCTTCCGCGGCCTGCGCATCCCAGTTCTCAGAAGCGAGACCTGGGGCGCCCAAGCTTTGTGGTTCATGGGGCTGGGCTGCAAGTTGGGCGAGAAACGCGGGGTCAACGGGGCGGCGGTAGAACTCGGTAAGGCCCAGGTCGCGGTAGAAGCGAAGGCGCGCTACAAGAGCTTCGCGGGTTGCGGGATCGAATTGTTGCGCCAATTCTCTTACTCCACAATCAGTTGGCGGCGCGCTGGCGGAACTGCTTGTTGCAGCACCTGGTCCTGGCGCGATTTCTCATCCATATGGTCATCGAGTTCGAGCACCAGCGGGCGGGGATGGCGGAGGGTGAGAATCTCATCGAGGATGCGGTCGGCGAGGTTGCGCTTGGGCATTTCTGGCATTTCGATGGCGGTGGACAGGGTGAGGAAGGTGGCCGCGTTCACGTCCGCGTCAATGCCTACGCCTTCCCCGGCCACATCGTTGACGACGATGGCGTCCGCGCCCTTGGCCAGGAGCTTGGCGCGGCCGTTTTCCATAAGGTTGTTGGTTTCGGCGGCAAAACCGACAATAAGCTGGCCGGGACGGCGGCGCCGGACAACCTCGGCGAGAATGTCCTCAGTGGGCGCGAGTTCCAGGGTAATGGGCCCGGTGCGCTTGAGCTTCTGTTCGGAGACGCTGACAGGGCGGTAGTCGGCCACGGCGGCGGCCTTGATGATCAGAGTGGCCTCGGTCATGCGTTCCAGGACAGCCTGGCGCATTTGATCGGCGGTGGTTACCTTGACCAGCTCGCAGTGCGCGGGTGGATGAAGGGCGGCAGGTCCGCTGATGAGGATCACTCTAGCGCCGCGGCTGTGCGCGGCCTCAGCCAGCGCATAACCCATCTTGCCGCTAGAGCGGTTGCCGAGGAAGCGGACCGGGTCAAGGGCTTCGCGCGTGCCGCCGGCGGTAACGAGCACGATTTCGCCGGCCAGGTCGTGGCGGCGGCCGAGAGCTCCAAGGACAGCGTCGGCGATGGCGTCGGGCTCGGCCATGCGTCCGGCGCCCACCATGCCGCAGGCCAGTTCGCCGGTGCCGGGCTCGACGACGCGCACGCCGCGCTGGCGCAGGATTTCAAGGTTGGCCTGGGTGGCCGGATGCTCCCACATATTCACATTCATGGCAGGCGCTACAAGAACCGGCGCCTGCGTGGCGAGATACGTGGTGGTAAGGAAATCGTCGGCGATGCCGTGAGCAAACTTGGCGAGGATATTGGCCGTGGCCGGGGCGACTACCAACGCATCGGCCCACTGCGCCTCAGCGATGTGCTCGATGCCGTTCTGCTCGGTTGGGGCTTCACCGTCTGCCCATTCGTCCCAGAGGCTGGTGATGACTTTGTGGCCGGTGAGGGAGGCGAAGGTGAGCGGCTGAACGAATTTGCAGGCCGCGGCGGTCATGACCACGTGGACTTCAAGGGCCTGGCGCTGAAGGGCGCGCACCAGTTCCGCCGCCTTGTATGCGGCAATTCCGCCGGAAACGCCCACGGTTACTCTCATGGATCGATTGTAGAACGTTTCGATTGTGGAAGACGGGAAGGCTAGCTGAGGAGAATGGGGATGGCTGGGCCTTCGACCAGCGGCTTTACTACCGGAGTCTCGGTCTTGACGTAGGAGATCTTGCCGGCATCGATCTCTTCCTGGGCGATGCGGCAGGCCTTGGTGGACTGACTGTGAACAAGCGCGTGAGAGCCGTTTTGCAACTGGCGGGCGCGACGGGCGGCGACCAGAACCTTGCGGTAGTTGGAATCGAAGCTGGTCTCAATCGTCATGGGAATCCTCTCCATCCTTATCGGATTTCTCCTCAGTGGATTCCTCCTCATCGCCAACGGAGTCTTCCTCTTCGGAGTCCTCGTCAAAGTCAAACTGTTGCTGGCCGGAGGAACCCAGAATGCCAAAGGCCTCCAGCACAGGCTTGAGCCGCTCCTGCGAGTTGGCTTGCAGGCAGGCCGCGGCAACCTCCAACACCCTGCGGGAGCGGTACGCGATGACTTCGCCATTGCGGTAGAAGCGCTCAGAAAGCACAATGGCCTCAAGTTGCGCCACCGCCCGGTCCAGAATGTCGTTGACCAGAATATAGCTGTATTCGCGATAATTCTCAATCTCCCGGCTGGCCGCGTGAAGGCGCCGATAGACTTCCTCTTCATTGACGACCCCCTCGGCGCGGCTGCGATTGCGCAGGCGGGTGCGCAGAACCCTGGGGTTGGGGGGCATGACGAAGATGCTGACGGCCTCGGGCATCCTGGCGCGGACCTGCGCGGCGCCCTGGACGTCGATGTCGAGCAGAAGGTCATGGCCGGCGGCGCGCGCCTCTTCAAGAGACTGGCGGGCAGTGCCGTAGAAGTTGCCGAAGACCTCGGCGTGTTCGAGGAAGACGCCGGCATCGAGCATGTGCTGAAACTGCTCGCGGGTGGTGAAGTTGTACTCGCGCCCGTGCTGCTCAGAGCCTCGCGGGGCGCGGGTGGTCCAGGAGATGGCGAACTCGACGCCGCTGACCTGCTTGCGCAACTCGCTGACCAGGGTGCTTTTGCCCGACCCCGAAGGCGCCGAAATGATAAAGAGAATACCAGCCACGATGCGATTGTCCTTTATGCCGTCATTTGATCCGGAACGAATGCAACTCCTTGCGTTTTTTCACCCTTTTCGCAGCCACCACGGCGTACGAAAAGGATGGTGCGCCCGGCACCACAGTTTACTGGAGAATGCTTCATTCCACGTTCTGAATCTGTTCACGGGCCTTTTCGATCTCCGCCTTCATGGCCAGCCCCAGTTCGGTAATGCGCGTTCCCTTGCCCCCCAGGCCACCGGTCTTGGAGAGCAGCGTGTTGGCTTCGCGGTTCATTTCCTGGAGAAGAAAATCCAGCTTCTTGCCCACTTCGCCGCCCGCAGCCAGCAGTTCGCGGAAGTGGCCGATGTGTGTGGTCATGCGAGCCAGTTCCTCGGCGATGTCGCTGCGCTCGACAAGCACGGCAACCTCTTCGAGCAGGCGCTGGCGATTGAATTCGGGGCCGGTGGCCGCAAGCAGGCGTTGGGTCAGCCGCTCCTGATGGCGCTGCTCAATCTCGGGGCGCAGCGCGGCGACTCCTTCGGTTGCCTCGGCGAGCCGGTCCAGGGTGCCGTGCAGGACGGCTTCCAGCGCCTCGCCCTCGCGCGCCCGCATGATCTTCAACTCGTCGAGCAACGGGGCAATCTGCTGCTGCACGCTTTCGGCAAGGGCGGCCAAATCGTCGTCGCCGCGATTCTCACTCTGCAAAGCGCCGGGGAGACGCAGAATTGCGTTCAGGTCCGGCTCGCCGGTGAGCCGGTATTCTTCACGCGCCGAGGCAAAAGCGGCAACATAGCCAGCCACCAACTCGCGGTTGTAGCCGGCTTTCTGCTGGGCGCTGCGATCGACTGAAAGAGTGAGCTCGACGTGGCCGCGGACCAGGTTGTCTTTGAGCGCCTTGCGCAGTTCCATCTCCAGTGCGTCGAGGCCGGATGGAATGCGCAGTTGCACGTCGAGAAAGCGGTGATTGACGCTCTTGACACTGAGCATGTAGCTGAGTTCATCGTGGACGCGAACCTGAACGCGGGCAAACCCGGTCATGGAATAAATGGGCATTTCCTGCTACTCCTCCGGTCGGGTGGTAAGCGCCAGTTCCAATTGAGGCGGGTCGCTTTCCAAATGGTCCGATGCCTGTGGCTCGGGCACGTCCATAAATTGCAATTGATAGAGCCGCTGATATGTAGGCGAGGAAATCAGAAGCTCCTCGTGGGAGCCGATGGCGGTGATGCGGCCATCTTCGAGCACGGCGATGCGGTTGGCGCGGCGAATGGTGGAGAGCCGATGAGCGATGACCAGCACGGTGCGTCCGTGCATGAGGTTGGCCAGCGCAGCCTGCACCAGCGACTCGCTTTCGGCGTCGAGAGCCGAGGTGGCCTCATCAAGGATCAGGATGGGCGCGTTCTTGAGGATGGCGCGGGCAATGGCCATGCGCTGGCGCTCGCCGCCGGAGAGCCGGAAGCCCTTTTCGCCGATGACCGTGTCATAGCCCTGCGGCATGCGCAGGATGAAGTCGTGCGCGAGGGCGTTTTGCGCGGCCCGCTGGACGAGCTCGAATTTGACTTCCGGCTGGCCGTAGGCGATGTTGTTGCGCACCGTGTCGTTGAAAAGGATGGTCTCCTGGGTGACCTGGGCAACCTGGCGGCGCAGAGAGGCAAGGGTGCAATCGCGGATGTCCTGGCCGTCGATGAGGATGCGGCCCGAAGTGACGTCGAAGAAGCGCGGAATCAGGTTGACCAGGGTGGACTTGCCGGCGCCGCTGGGGCCCACGAGCGCCAACACCTCGCCGGCCCGTACATCGAGATCGACGTTGTGCAGAATCTGGTGCTCGCCTTCGTCAGTGGAGTAGGAAAAGCCCACGTTTTCAAACTGAACTGACTGGTGAAAGTTCTTCACTATGGCCGCGCGGGGCCGCTCTTTTACATCGTCCTCGGCGTCGAAGAAAGCAAAGATGGACGACGAGGCGCCCATGGCCTGCTGGAAGCTGTTGTAGAAATAAGCAAACTTGCGGACAGGATCGTAGAGCTTGAAGAGCAGGATGATGAAGGCACCGAAGATGCCCATGGTCATGTGGCCGTGGAGGATTTCATTGCGTCCGATAAACAGAAACATGGCAATGGCTATCGCTCCGAAGGTATCCATCAATGGCGAGCTGATGGACTGAATGCGCACGCTGCGCAGGTTGGCGCGGAACAGGCGGCTGGCGGCCTTCTTGAAGCGCAAAACCTCCCACAGTTCAGTGCTGAAAGCCTTCACGATGCGGTTGCCGGTGACGGTTTCATGCAGGATGTTCTGGATTTCGGCCAGCTTGTCCTGGCCGCTGCGGGTGCGGGTGCGGACTTCCCTGCCGATCTTGCGCGAGGAGGTGATGACCACAGGCACAAACAGCAGCAGCGCCCAACTCAGATGTCCGCCGAGACGGATGACGAGGACAAGGCCGACCAGGAAGGTAAAGAACTGCTGTAGAAACTCGCCGATGACGGAACTGACCGCGGTTTGCACTTTGTCCACGTCGTTGATGAGGGTGGAGAGGATGGTGCCCGTGGCGTGCTTGTGAAAAAAGCTGGAAGAGCGGCGCAGGGTGGCTTCATAGAGGTGGTTGCGCAGGTCGGTAATGAGGCCGAAGCCGGCATAGTTGACGAGATAGGTGCCCAGATAATCGCAGATGCCCTTGAGCACCGTGGAGACTATCAACGCAAAGGCCACCACGTCCCATGCATTGTGCATGTGCATGAAATGTGGAACGACCATCCTCAGATCAAAGTGCCACGGACTCCTGGGAAGACCCAGAGTGATGGGACCTTCGGGCGCGTCAGGCCGTAGAACCTGATCGAAGATGGGCTGAAAGAGGAGCGTGCGAAAGGTGTCGAGCACGCCAACCATGGCGAGAAACAACACTCCGGGCAGCCACTGGAACCAGAAGGGCAGGCCGTAGCGCACGAGGCGCAGAAAATTCTTCATGCCGGCCCGCCTGCCCGGCGGGCGCAAATCCGCGGGACAAAACGCCGAGGCTGGCTGCGCGACTCCATCCCAGTATTGTATCCGGCGCTCTTGGTGTCCGCCCACACTGGCTGGGTGGATGATGCGCCACACCGCGGACGAAGACGCGCCTGTGCGGACCCCGGGAATTCCACCCCGTCTGCGGGTAACGCGGGCTGGCCCCAAACGGCTATAGCGGTTCTCCAGTTGCAGTAGAGAGAAATCGCCGCTGCTGAGTGGCTTTTTCCTTAAGAAAGAGCACCCTGCACGATGCCGGAAACTCCACGTGAACTGGAACCGCTCTAGGGCTGGCCTCATGAATGCCTGAAAAGCAAGTGGAGGCAGGCGAGGTGGACGGAGCCGAGGAAGTTCCCAGCACCCGGAGCACGCCGTTCAGCACAGCGCGGGTATCGTGCCACGCGCCCGCGGTTGTCCTAGAGCAAACCCGGGATCGGATGAAATCGCCCCTCGGATTTGTGAGACAGGTTCTAGCCTTTATCGGCAATCAGCAAGCGCAGATCGCGAAGGTTTTGGCCGGTGGGACCGGTCACGACAGCATCGCCTAAAGCGGTGAACATTGGACAGGCGTTGAAGGCGGCCAACGAGGCCTTCAGGTGGAATCCAAAGGTATGGGCGCGGGCCACGGTGGTGGGGTCGGCGATGGCCCCGGCCGACTGGGTGTTGCCATCGATGCCATCGGAACCGGCGCTGAGCACGGTCAGCCGTTCGCCTGGATGGCTCTCCAGTTCCAGGGCGCAGGCCATAGCAAACTGCTGGTTGCGGCCCCCGGCGCCGGGGATGCGATCGAGCTTGACCGTCACTTCGCCGACTGAGATCAGGCAAAGTCGCGGGTGGGTAGCGCGCAGGGCGTGGAAGCGCTCCAGCAGGTAGCGGGCGGCGTCGGCATAGTCCCAGTCGTCGCAACTGTTGTCCACTGCGGTGTAGTAGCCCGCCTTCTCTGCCAGGGCGCGCGCGTTCTCCACCAGATCGTGGCTCGAGAGCAGTATCTCGAAGACCGAATCGCGAAAAGCTTCGTCCTCGCCGCTCATGGTGGCCGCCGCGGTCACTCGGCGCGCAGGAACCGCCTCGTTCCATGGCAGCTTGGGAAAGAACGGCGGACGCCAGCCCTTGTTGCCCGGCGACTCGGGAAGATCTTCGCGCTCAAAGAAGGCCCGGATCGAGGGTGGCAATTTGACGCCCAGATCGTATCTGGCGAGCAATTCGCGCACCTCGGCGACAGTCGAGTGATCGGGCGAGGTGGGACCGGAGGAGAGCGCGTCCAGCGAGCGCAGGGGCACGTCGGGCACCAGCAGGCTCACCTTGGCTGCTTCAGGCGCGGCGATGGCCAGCCGACCGCCCTTTACCGCGGAAAAGTGTTTGCGCAGCGTATTGATCTCACTGATCGGCGCGCCCGAAGCCAGCAGCAACTGGTGAAAGGCAATGGTGTCGTCGAGCGAGATCTTGGGGTCCAGGGGCAGGTCGAACATGGCCGAGCCACCGCCGGAGATAAGAAAGAAGATCAGCGTGTCTTTCTTGGCCTTTTTGAGCATGGCCAACGTGGCGCGGGCCGCGTCGAATGAGTCCTCGTTAGGCAGTGGGTGGCCGCCCTCAAAGTAGCGAAAGCGCCAGTTGCGGGTCTTGGGCAACTGGTTTGAGCAGCAGATGCCGCGCAGGCCCTGGCGGCGTTTCATGCGCTCCATCAGGGTATCGAGCATGGGTCCAGCGGCCTTGCCCAGCGCAATCACGAAGATGCGCTTGTAGCTGGCGAGGTTGATGGTAGCCGGACCGCTGCCGTCGGGCAAAAGGCGATGGAGCGTGTTGCCCTCAAAGCGGATGCGCCTGTCGAAAGCCGAGCTGATGTTGCAGGCTTTGAGGGCGCCGGTAAAGATTTCAGTAGCCGTGGCGTGCAAAGTTTCAAGAGCCATATCTGTGACCGGTGTCATGGCAGTTGCTCCTTCAGCCAACCGGCGAGCGCCTGTTGCATCGGCTCCAGTTGACCTGCAAAGAAGTGATCGGCGCCGGGCAGGAGCACCAGCCGCTTGGGTTCGGCGGCCGAGCCGGCCACCTGCGCCAACTGTGTCGCCGGCGCAAACTGGTCGCGATCTCCGCTCAGGAAAAGTTTGGGAATGGTGCAATTGGCAAGGCAGGGATAACGGTAGGCGCGTCCCTCGTTCTGGGTGGGCAGTCCAAGCGCAGCCAGTGCCGCAACATCGCGCCTGGTCTCGTCGCTGGCCTGGACACGGCCGCAACAAGCCTTGAGCGCCATGACCGCTCCAAAGCTGAATCCGGCCACCACCACCGGACGCCTGTATTCGTTTTCAAGCCAGTCCAGCGCCGCCAGCACATCGCCGGATTCCGCTTCGCCGTCGTGCTTGCCCTGGCTCAGGCCCGTGCCGCGAAAGTTGAAGCGCAGAACCGGCCAGCCCAGCCCCCAATCCGGCTCGTTGAGCGCCTTCATGGCATGGTAGACGACCTTGTTGTGCAGGTTGCCGCCGCCCAGGGGATGGGGGTGGCACACCAGCGCCGAAAATGGCGCCTCGGGCGCGCCCTCGTTCACCAGTGCTTCCAACCGCCCCGCGGGGCCCCACAAATCCACACTGCGCAGCATGGTTCTCGCCGAAATGGAGTTCCCGGAACTCAAAAACGCTGGGCCGAGCGCGATTGTGGTGGTCATTCCACTCATCATTCTACGCCCAGAGGGTAAGTATTCTCTCATCTCAAATCGTCACTGCGCACTGTCACCACTGAGAGTTCTCAAGGTTCAAGGACGCTTTCGGCGCGAGAAAACAGGCTGCCATTGGAGGGGCAAACAACCTTGTGAGGTATTCTGACTGCATCATGCTAGAGCCTCTATCCGCCAATCCGATTAACCCCATCCGTCTTACCCGTGAGTTGTGTGAAATCGAATCCACCACCTACCACGAGGGCCTGGTAGGCGTTTTTTTAGCCGATTTCCTCGAGCGCCGCGGTTGGGCGGTCGAAAAGACACCCGTAGCTCAGCCGCCCGAGAGCGCCACAGCCGGCCCTCGCTGGAATGTCTATGCCGGTGTGGCCGGCCAGACGCCTGACCTGGTGTTTTCCACGCACATGGACACCGTTCCGCCCTACATTCCCTTCAGCGAGGATGAGGAGTTCCTCTATGGCCGCGGTGTTTCTGACGCCAAGGGCATCATTGCCGCCCAGGTGGCCGCCGCCGAGGCGCTGCGCGCGGCGGGATTTCACATTGGGTTGTTGTTCGTCTCAGGCGAGGAGCGCGACTCCGCCGGGGCCAAGGCCGCCAACCTCGAGCCCAAAGGGAGCCGTTTCCTCATCAACGGAGAGCCCACGGACAATCGTCTTGCCCTGGCCTCAAAGGGGGCCCTGCGCGCAGCGTTCAAGTCCACCGGCAAGATGGCCCACTCCGCCTATCCCGAACTGGGCGAAAGCGCAGTGCATAAGCTGGTCGAGGCTTTGGCCAGGGTGCTTGCGCTTCCGCTGCCGTCGCTTGAGGACGTAGGCCCCAGCACCATCAACATTGGCCAGATTCACGGCGGCCACGCCCCCAACGTCATTGCCGACAAGGCCGAGGCCCAGGTTCTGGTCCGCACTGTCACTGACTCGGCTCCGGTGCGCGCCGCGCTGCAGCAAGCCGCTGCCGGCCTTGCCGAAGTCGAGTTCACCCTCGACACTCCCTTCGTCCGCCTCCGCGCCATCCAGGGCCTGCCCACCATGATCGCCAAGTTCTCCACCGACATTCCGCAGTTGAGCAACTGGGGCGAGCCGTTGTTGCTCGGTCCTGGGTCCATCCATGTGGCCCACACGCCGCAAGAGAAGCTGGCAAAAAAGGAACTGCTTGAAGCGGTCGAGTTATACATCAAGGTAGGGAAGCAACTGCTGAGCTAAGGAAACTCTGTAAAAGTCAAAGGCATTCGACTTTGACTGCCTCAAAGAATGGCGCGGCTTCAGCAGCGTCACCTTTGAAGTCCTCAATGTCCGGGGCCTCAGTCTCCCGAGGAAATGCTTCCTGCCGAACAAGCATTTCCTCGTGCAACTTCATGCGGCCCATTCCAATCCGTGAATGCGGATTTCTGGCTGCGATCATTCCTTCCTTTGCAGATTCTTCCTTCGGTCCGTGCTTATATGATGGGAATGTTGGAGGGAGAAATCATGAGCGCATCGATCTACGACATTCCGGTCAAAAAAATCACCGGCGAAGACACATCACTGGCCGAGTTCAAGGGCCATGTTCTGCTGGTCGTCAACGTAGCCTCAAAGTGCGGCCTGACTCCGCAGTATGAGGGCCTGGAAAATCTCTACGAGCAATACAAAGGCCAGGGCCTTGTGGTTGCCGGTTTCCCCGCCAATGACTTCAAGGCCCAGGAGCCGGGCACCAACCAGGAGATTCAGACATTTTGCACCACAAACTTCGGCGTCAAGTTTCCGCTCTTCGACAAAATCACCGTGGTCGGCGACCACAAACATCCGCTCTATGCCGCTTTGATCGCAGCCCAGCCCGAGGCGGTCAGCCTGGGCGAGATTTCGTGGCGCGAGAAGCTGAAAGGTTACGGAATAGCTCCTAACCCCGAGCCTGAGATTCTATGGAACTTTGAAAAGTTTCTCGTAAGCCGGGCAGGCAAAGTGGTCCGGCGGTTCGCGCCAGACACCGCGCCGGACGATCCGGCACTTGTGCGCGCCATCGAAGCAGAACTCGCAAATAGTTAGGGCCTTCTCATGAAGGGCCCTGATACCGTGGGCCGACTTGACGCGCACGGCTCACTGAATTAGCTTCGCAGGGCAGAGGATTCCTGCATGGCTTTATCGCGTCGTAAATTTCTGGGCGTGGCTCTGACCGCCGGTGCTTCGGGCCTGATGGTCAATGCGGCTGCGCCCGGCGCGGTTGCGGCCGCTCCTGACCTGCTGCTACTCGAAAACGATCACTGGCTCGTCGCCATTAATCGAGAGACGGGCTGCGTCGATACGTTGGAGTCGAAAGACCAGGCCTGGAAGCTGCAAGGCGCTGGCCTGCGGCTGCATGTACCGGCCCCGGAACATCGCTTTCATTATCTGACGGAACATCACGCCCCCAAACCGCGGATTGAATCGGGCTCCAGCGATGTGGCCATCACCTGGTCCGGCTTCGAAAGCGACAGGATGGGCAAACTCGACATCGAGGTCAAAGAGTCGATCCGGCTTGAAGCAGCAGGCGTCCATTTCAGTTATCAGATCCGCAACGGCAGTTCCGCCGTGATTGAGAGTTACACCTATCCACGTCTCAAGGGGCTCAAGCCTCCTGCCGGAGACAAGCGCATGCAACAGGTAGCGTGGGGCTACAGCGGAATGGGTTCAAGCAGTCTTTGGCCCTCATTTGGAAATCAGGTTGGCTACTACGGCTACGACACTCCCGCCCAGTTGCGCAATCTCGGCACGGATACTCAGTTCTGTCTCGTCCTCAGCGACTCTCGCGGGCTCTATTTGGGATACCATGATCGGGGCCAGAAGCAAACGGTACAGATCTGTTTCTTTCTCGCCCCTGCCTATGTCGATTCTTTTAATTCCAGTGACATGGATTCCTCCCATAAAGTTGCTGATTCGACCATTGGCATCGACCCGAATCACCTTTGCTTCGTGCAGCCCGGCGCCAGCCAGCGCTCTGAGACGCTCGTGCTGGAATCCTTTACCGGCGACTGGCATGGCGGGGCAGACATTTACAAGGCTTGGCGCCGCACCTGGTTCAAGACTGCAAAGATGCCTAAGTGGGTGCAGGATGTTCACTCCTGGCAGCAGATCCAGATCAACTCATCCGAGGACAGGCTATCCTTCCCTTACAAGGATCTTACGAAATACGCTGAGGCGTGCAAACGCTGGGGAGTCAAGGCGATTCAGTTGACCGGTTGGCAGATTGGCGGCCAGGACCGCGACTTTCCGCTGCACGACACCGATCCCAGGCTGGGCACCGCGCAGGAGTTCAAAGACGCCATCGCCGCAAGCAGGAAGATGGGCGTTGAGATCGTCCTCTTCAACAAATACGCGTGGGCGGACGTGACTGCTCCAGCCTATCGCAGCCAGTTCCGGCAATTCGCCATCGAGGATCCGTACGGCGATCCATATCAGTTCAACGGCTATAACTACGACACGCCGACGCAGATCGGCGAAATCAACGCGCGGCATGGCGCGGGGATGTGCCAGGCAAGCCCTGCCTGGCGCAAGCGCGCTCTCGAAGAGTTCCGCAAGAGCGTAGACCTGGGCGCAAGCGGCATCCTGTTTGACGAGTGTCAGTGGCACATGAGCCCCTATTGCTTCTCAAAGAGCCACGGTCACGCCGTTCCAGGGGCCGTCTTTTCAGGAGATGTGCCGCTCATTGAAGGGTTCCGAACCATCATCGATCCAGAGGAGTTTCTCTTCGCGGGCGAATCGCCGTACGATATCGAGTTGCAAACCTATGACATGTCTTACTTCCGCATCGGCGCGGGCTTTGTTCCGTTCGGCAGATATATCGATCCTTTTGCGCCGATGTCCGTTGCAGTTACCGGATGGAACGACCGGCAGATGATCAATGCTTGCCTGCTTTACCGTTTCTCGATGAGTTATGAGCCGCGCGACTTCCACGGCCATCTCGACGAGATGCCGGTTTCACTCAGTTATGGCCGTGCGGTGGACGATTTCAGGCGCAGATATCGCGATTGGATATGGGACGCCGAGTTCCGTGACACCATCGGCGCCAGGGTAACTGCGGGCGGCGCGCCGCTGAGCACCTATACCATCTACCGCCGCAATGACACACGCCGCGCGGTCGCCTTTGCCAATATGAGCGATATGGATACCATCGTCTGCGAAGTTTCTCTCGAAAACCCGAGGTTGGCGGACCTGACGTGGGTTACTCCCGAGCAGCCCGAACCAAAACCCTGGCCCGGCAAGCTGGAGATGGCTCCTGGATCGGTTGCGGTCCTTCTGGAAGGCTGACACACAACAAGGAGAAGTATGGCTGAGACGGAAAGAACATTTCTGAACCGCCGCGATCTCGCGAGGGGCGCCATGATCGGAGGGGCCTCTCTTCTGTTCAGCGCGGCAGCCTCGGCAGGACCGGAAGCTCCGGTAAGCCACGAGTTCCTCGATGTCCGCAAGCTCGGCGCGGCAGGCGATGGCAAGACAGACGACACCCCGGTTCTTCAAAGGGCTCTGGATGCCGCCGCAGAGACAAGTGGCGCAGTGTTCGTGCCTCCGGGGGTGTATCTGACCCATGAGCTCCATGTGCGGCCGGGCATCGCATTGGTGGGCACTCCGGCGTGGAACTATAGCGGCCCTGGGGGAAGCGTGCTGCGTCTGGCGAACGGTAATTCCACCTGCCTGCTGAATCTTACGGACGCCCGTGGCGCCACTATCGAGGGCCTGTCGCTCGACGGCCGCGGACTCGGCAGGGATATTCACGGAATCTCCACCAATAGATCGGAGTATGGAAAACACGAAGATAGCTTTCGCATCGAGCGTTGTCAGGTGGCACGCTTCAGTGGGGACGGCGCAAGATTGATGCGTGTCTGGTGTTTTAGTGTCCGCCACTCGATGTTCGCCTACAACCATGGCGATGGCCTGAGCCTGCAGGGTTGGGATGGCTTTCTCCTGGATAACTGGTTTTCGGGAAATGAACGCGCGGGTTTCGCGGCACGCCAGGAAAATGCCTCCGTCACTTTTACCGGCAATCGAATCGAGTGGAATTACGAGGAAAACATGCTCGTGACCGGTGGCGACGGCTACCAGATCACGGGGAATTTTTTTGATCGCGCCGGAACCTGCGGGATCGCCCTGCGCAGCGGTCGTGTTCCTTGCTCCCAGATGACCATCACCGGGAATTACTTCAAACGCAGCGGCAAGTTGGCGGATCTTGAAAGCCGGGAGTCCGCGCAAATCCTGTTGGACGGATCCCAGGGCATAACCTGCGTGGGTAACAATCTGCAGGCGGGGCGAGATGACGGTGGTACCGGGAAGTTCAGTCCTTCCTATGGCATTGTCTACAAAGGTCTCCAGAATTGTGTCATCAGCAATAACGTCCTGCACGACGGCGCCCTGCGGCAATTGCTTCTGGACTTAGGCGAACATGGCGATGGGGTCCTTGTAAGAGATAATCCCGGTCGCCTATTTAAGGAAAAGGGTTAACTGGATGCCTGGAGCGTGCTGCATAGAGGGGACGAGGGCCAAAGCCGGTGTGGAATTGACCCGCCGGAACAGGAAAATTATCACCGGTCAGTAACCGAAGAACACCAGAAAACGGCTGGCCGTTTCAGCCCTGGGCCATGTATCCTCAGCCCATGCATGAGGACGCTTCCCCAACGCCCGCTGCCGCTAACCTGCTGCAATATGCAGCCTCTTCCTACCTGCGCTCGGCCCGGCATCAGCCAGTCCAGTGGCATGCGTGGGGCGAGGAAGCCTTCGCCCGCGCCCAGGCCGAAGACAAGCCCATCCTGCTGGACATCGGCGCCGTCTGGTGTCACTGGTGCCACGTCATGGACCGCGAGTCCTATGAAGACCCGGAGATGGCCAGACTCATCAACGAGCATTTCGTAGCTTTGAAAGTGGACCGCGACGAGCGCCCCGACGTGGATGCGCGTTACCAGGCGGCGGTTTCAGCCATTGGCGGCCAGGGCGGCTGGCCGCTCACGGTGTTTCTCACTCCCGACGGCAGGCCTTACTTTGGCGGCACCTATTTTCCCCGCGACGACCGCTTTGGCCGTCCCGGCTTCGGCCGGGTGCTGCTGACCATGGCCCAGGTCTGGCGCGACCGCCGCGAGGAAGCGCTCGAGTCGGCTTCCAGCGTGATGGCCGCCATCGAGCACAATGAGAGCTTCTCCGGTCGCGGCGACGAACTCACCCTCGCACTGGTCGACAAGATCGCCGCCTCGGCTCTCAGCCTGTTCGATCCCCGCAATGGCGGATTCGGCTCGCAACCCAAGTTCGCCCATCCAGCAGTGCTCGATCTGCTGTTGGAAGTAGCCATGAGCCGCGACAATGCCCAGGCTCGCGATGCCTTTACCACCACGCTTGAAAAAATGGCCCGCGGCGGCGTCTACGATCAGTTGGCCGGCGGATTTCACCGCTACAGCGTGGACGAGCGCTGGGTTGTTCCACACTTCGAGAAGATGCTCTACGACAATACCGAGTTGCTGCGCAACTATGTGCACGGCTTCCAGAGCTTTGTCCGCCCCGATTTCCTCGAAACTGCGGTCGAAATTGTGCACTGGCTGGACGACTGGATGACAGACCGGGAGCACGGGGGCTTTTACGCCTCCCAGGACGCCGATATCGACCTCGACGACGACGGCGACTACTTTACCTGGACCCTCGATGAGGTGCGCGCAGTCCTGCAACCGGCCGAGTTGGAGGTTGTGGCGCGCTACTGGGACATCGGCGAGTTGGGCGACATGCACCACAACCCAGCCAAGAACGTGTTGCACTTGAAGCAAACCATGGCCGAATTTGCATCCGAGACCGGTCAGGCCGTGGAGCAACTTCGCCCGCTCCTTGACGGTGCGCGGCGCAAGCTGCTGGCGGCCCGCAGGCTACGGCCCAAGCCGTTTATCGACCGAACCCTCTACACCGGCTGGAACGCGATGGCCATTACCGCTTATCTGGAAACGGCGCGGGTGCTGCGCATGGATTCCGCCTGGGAGTTTGCGTTGCGCACATTGAACCGGCTGCTGGCCGAGGCGTGGGACGGAGAGGAAACGCTGCGCCACGTCATCGCTTACCCCGATGCGGGATCAAAGGGCAGTGTCCAGCCGCAAGAGGGAGTGCCCGGCACGCTCGACGACTACGCATTCACCGTGCATGCCTGCATCGATGGCTGGCTCGCAAGCGGAGAGATGAGGTTTTATCGCGCGGCCGTCAAGTTGGCCGACGCCATGATCGCCCTCTTCTACGATGGGACGGCCGCCGCGTTCTACGATGCCGCCGAGCCCGCTGGTGGAGTTGCACCCCTCGGCGCCCTCGGCGCGCGCCGCAAACCGCTCCAGGACTCGCCCACCCCTGCCGGTAACCCGACAGCCGCCTCCGCTCTGCTGCGTCTTGAGGCACTGAGCGGCCGCCAGGAATATCGCGAGATTGCCGAAGACACCCTCGGCTCGTTTGCCGGCATTGTCGAGCATTTCGGCCTCTCCGCCGGCAGCTATGGGCTGGCGCTGGAGAGGCTCCTGCTCGATCCGGTGCAGATCGTCGTCGTGGGGTCGGGTCCCGAGGCAGCGCGCCTTGAGGCGTTGGCCGTCACCCGTTTCGCCATCAATAAGACCGTCATGCGGATCGCACCTTTCCGGCTTGTTCCGGGAGGAATTCCCGAAGCGATGGCCGAAACCCTGCTCGCCGTGAACCAGTCGAGGATTGGGGGCCCGGACGGTGCCGAGGCCTGGGCGCTCGTCTGCCGCGGACGCACCTGCCTGCCGCCCATCACCACCGCCGAAGCCTTGCTTGAAGCCCTGGAGCCGGGAGAGTAAGCCTTCCCCTGCCAGACCCTGTTATTCGCCGCCGAAGGGATTGCTTTCCTGCGGCTTGATGGTCGTTGGGTCGCGGGCAGGCGGCGGCTCGTGTTCCGCCGCGGAAGTGAATGCCGTGCTGTGGGTGCCCGTCACTTTGTCAAGGAATGAATTGAACACCCGATTGGGATCGCCGGGCAGCATCTGGTTTTCTTCCAGCGCCAGGCGTACACGGCGTTGAAACTCCCGCATCGGCGCGTATTGCCGCGTGGCCTTGGTCTTGAAGATGACCGGGAAGATGAGTTGAGAGCCCTTCATCGAATCCACACCCAAAATCTGAGGATCGGCAAGAAACAGGCTCTTGAATTCCGAGCTGTTTCGCACATCCATGGCAATGTTCCTGAGGATCTCCTGCACTTTGTCCGGGTTGGCCGAGAAATCCACGCTCACGTTTATGGTGGCAACCGAGTAGTCGATGCTCAGGTTGGCCACCGTGGTGATCTGCGAATTGGGAATGACGTACAGGGTCCCGTCCACGTCGCGAACCGTGGTCTTGCGCAGGGTCATCGCCTCCACGGTTCCGGCCAGGCCGGCCAGGCGCACCGTGTCTCCCACGTCGAACTGGTCTTCGATCAGGATGATGATCCCGTTGAGCATGTCCTTCACGATGCTCTGTGCGGCCAGGCCGATGGCTACCCCGGCCACTCCCGCCGAGGCCAGAAGAGGCGCCAGATTCACTCCAAACGCCGCCAGTATCTGGAGCGTGGCGATGGCGCCGATGATGGACAGCCCGGTGGCGCGAATCACGCTGGCCAGGGTCTTCACCTGCGAAATGCGGCTCTGCCCCGCAGCGTGCTGCTCGGCAACGTGCATCATCCTGGCTGTTATCAGTCGCAATAAGCGACTGAGAATAAAGGCGATAACAGCCACAAGGATCAGGTGAGGCAGCTTGCTGTGGATGAACTCCTGGGCATCTACGATCCATTCGTCCAGCACCTTGCCAAGAAAGCGGCCTTCCGCAAACCATCCCGTTCTTGCAGCCAACAGTAATGGGTGCATCGAATGAACTCCTCTTTATCCCAAAGTCTCTCTTTTTAGACTAGACTGTGCGCATGAAGTGTTGCCAAGGCCAGCAGTTGACGCATCCAAGCTATTGAGCAACTGAGTCACGCCGACAGGCCCAGGAGGTTTCCCGTGCACTTCAGGAAGAATCAACTCGGGAAGAATCGAGACCAATCCTACGGTGATTGCGGCGCTGCGGCAACTCACCCTCCCAGCCTGTCTCCCAGGTTAAGGATTGCGGTCTGCTTCCTGGTTCTGGCGGTTGTTGTTGCCGGCGCGGCCCAGGCCGGTCAGCAACCAACCCCCAGCGCATCGACCGCTCTTCCCATTGTCAGCCAGGAGCCCCAGGCCAACAGCCCGACACAGGTCCAGGAACAGCCGGCCCGGCAGCAGGCGGGCGAGCCTGCCAATGCTGACCGTGGGAGGCAGATTGCCGAGCAAAGTGCCAAGCTGCTGCAGTTGGCAACCAGCCTGAAGGCCGAGGTAGACAAGAGCAACAAGGATACGCTCTCGATCGCGGTTTATCGCAAGGCGAACGAGATCGAGCGCCTGGCCCATTCGGTGAGGGAGGCGATGAAGCTCACCGCCGGGTCGAACTGAAACCATTACCAGGAAGAGAACAGGTTCCCTGAGTGGGAAGCCTGTTTTGAGAAGGAAATGAACTTGCATCCGTCGCGATGGATATCTTCGAACCGCATGCCCAGCCGGAGTAGCAGGCGCGCGATGCTCCAGGCATTCGCACTGGCGCTGGTGCTCACTCTGTCCGGTGGATCAAAGAATACTTCCTATGGATTGCAGAATTACCCGACCCCGCAGAATACAATCCCTGCACCGCCGGGGCCGACAGGGCAAACAGAGCGCGCGGTCCCGCCAACGCCCCGATTGGAAGACAACGATCCCTTACTGACGGATAGGCAGCTTTACGCGCTCAACGTATTGCGGCAAAAGTCGTTGGTCTCCGACACCAACAAACTGCTCAAACTCGCCACCGAACTGAATGCAGAAATTCAAAGAACGAATCCCAGCTCGCTGACCCCGGTCCAGCTACGCAAGGTCGCCGAGATTGAAAAGCTGGCGCACAAAGTGAAGGAAGAGATGAGCGTCCCCTTGCAGGGCAGTCCAACGGTCCAGCTGCCTCGCGAGCCCGAGCGTCATTAGTTTCCCCTTTCGTTTCTGTTGTCAGACGCGGACCGCATGATGAATTCGCCGCCGTTTCAGAATGCGGCCTGTTGTTACAATGAGGGTTGGTTTTGTCACAAAATCGTAATTTTGGGGAGTGAAGGGAATGGAGTCTGCAGTTTCCAGCGCTCGCGAGCCCGAGACGGGCGCCGCCTCAGGTGGACTGAGCCCTCAACGGATGATCGAGATCTACCGGCTGATGGTTCTTTCCCGCTGCGTGGACAACCGCGAAATCCTGCTCAAACGGCAACAGAAGGTATACTTCCAGATTTCGGGCGCCGGCCACGAGGCGTTGCAGGTGGGCGCGGCGTTGGCCATGCGCCCCGGCTACGACTGGTTTTTCCCCTACTATCGTGACCGCGCCCTGTGCCTGGCCCTCGGCGTCACACCCGCAGACATGATGCTTCAGGCCGTGGGAGCGGCCACCGACCCGGCCAGCGGCGGGCGCCAGATGCCCACGCACTGGAGCAGCCGCCCGCTCCACATCGTCAGCACTTCTTCTTCCACGACCACACAACTGCTTCATGCCGTGGGCTGCGCCGAGGCAGGCCGCTACTTCAGCCGCCATCCTGAAGCCGCGGCAAAGCCCGGGGTCTCCGGCGATAGGCCTTCGTCGCTGGGGAGTAAGCCCGAAGAGGACGGTACTCCAAGTGACTACCGTGCCTTCTACAACGTCGAGTTTCATGGCGACGAGGTGGTCTTCGCTTCTCTCGGCGAAGGCTCCACATCCCAGGGCGAGTTCTGGGAGGCGCTGAGCACCGCCTCGAACAAAAAGCTTCCGGTCATCTTTTGCGTGGAAGATAACGGCTACGCCATCAGCGTGCCGGTCGAAGTCAACACGCCGGGCGGCAACATCTCCCGGCTGGTGGCCAACTTCCCCAACTTCCACTTTGTTGAGGTGGACGGCACCGATCCGGAGGCCTGCCTGCGGGCTTTTGAGGGCGCAGTGGCGCACTGCCGCGCTGGCCTTGGGCCTGCTTTTGTCCATGGTCATGTGGTGCGCCCTTACTCCCACGCGATGTCCGACGACGACAAGCACTACCGCGTGGCGGCCGAACGCGAGGCCGACGCCTTGCGCGACCCCCTGGCCAAAATGCAGATGCGCCTGCTGCGCGAGGGGATTCTGACCGAAGACCAGATTACCGCGCTGGAGCACTCGCTAGACCGCGAGGCCGCCGAGGCCGGCGAGCTGGCTCTTGAAGCGCCACTGCCCAAGGTGGCGTCCATCGCCGAGCACGTCTATTCTGAGGACCTGGACCCCACCAGCGCGGCCTTTGCCACCGAACACGCGCATGCGCCGGGTGATGCGGGCGGAGGCAAGGCCGGCGGCGCCAAGGGGAGCGGCCCGCGCACCATGGCCGACCTCATCAATGCCTGCCTTCACGACGAAATGCGCCGCGATCCCCGCATCGTGGTCTTTGGCGAAGACGTGGCCGACGCCAGCCGCGAAGAAGCGCTTGACGAGGTCGAGGGCAAGGGCGGCGTCTTCAAGCTCACCGCGGGTCTGCAAACCGAATTCGGATCGGAGCGCGTCTTTAACTCGCCGCTGGCCGAGGCCAACATCGTGGGCCGGGCCGTGGGCTACGCCACCCGCGCCATGAAGCCCGTGGTCGAGATCCAATTCTTCGACTACATCTGGCCGGCCATGCACCAGATTCGCAATGAAGTTTCCCTCATGCGCTGGCGCTCCAACGGCGCGTGGGCCGCGCCGGTCGTCATCCGGGTGCCCATCGGCGGCTACCTTAAAGGCGGTTCCATCTACCATTCCGGGTCTGGCGAGAGCGTCTTTACGCACATTCCTGGGCTGCGCGTGGTCTTCCCGTCGAACGCGTTGGACGCCAACGGACTGCTCCGCACCGCCATCCGCTGCGACGATCCGGTGCTCTTTCTCGAACACAAGCGGCTCTACCGCGAGACCTATGGCCGCGCGCCCTATCCAGGTCCGGAGTTCGCCATTCCCTTTGGCAAGGCCAAAATCGTCCGTCCCGGCAAACACATCACCCTGGTCACCTACGGTGCCATTGTGCCGCGTGCATTGCAGGCAGCGCAGCAGGCCGCCAGCCAGGGCATTGACGTTGAGGTGCTCGACCTGCGCACCCTCAACCCTTACGACTGGGACGCCATCGCCACTTCCATCCGCAAGACCAGCCGTGTGATCGTCGCCCACGAGGACATGCTCAGTTGGGGCTATGGCGCTGAAATCGCCGCGCGCATTGCCGACGAACTCTTCGACTCCCTTGACGCTCCGGTCCGCCGCGTCGGTTCCATGGATACGTTTGTGGCCTACCAACCGGTGCTCGAAGACGCCATCCTGCCCCAGCCGGAATCCATCCTCAAAGCGATTGTCGATTTGCGAAGCTATTAGGGCCTCTTCATGGAAGGCCCTGAGGAGACTGACGGTTTGCAGCCGGATACTTCGGTAAAGCCTGATACTTCGGCACAGAAGGTTCTGATTTACCGCCTGGGAAGCCTGGGGGATACAGTCGTTGCGCTGCCCTGCTTCCACCTCATTGCGCGCGCCTTTCCCAATGCCGAGCGCCGTCTGCTCACCAACTTTCCCGTCCATGCCAAGGCTCCGGCCTCGGCGGCGGTGCTGGGTGATTCCAGTCTGGTGCATGGCTATATGCGCTACACCGTGGGAACGCGCAACATTGGCGAATTGCTCCTCCTGGCACGGCAGATTCGCCGCTTCCACCCCGATCTGCTGGTCTATCTCACTGTGCCGCGCGGTGTGAGAACAGTGAAGCGCGATGCTGCGTTTTTCCGGCTTTGCGGGATTCGCCGGATTGTCGGCCTTCCGATTGGGGGACTGGCGGAAAATGGATACAATCCGGCCAGCGGCCTATGGGAGCGCGAGGCCGCAAGGTTGCTTCGCTGCGTCCACCCCCTCGGCGATGCCGATGTTGACGATCTGCGCAACTGGGATTTGCGGCTGACCGATGCGGAGACAGGCAAGGCGAAGGCGCTGTTGGCTCCGCTTGGGAGCCGTCCCATCGTCGCCTGCGGACCGGGTACCAAGCAGCAGTCGAAGGACTGGGGCCAGGAGAAATGGTCAGAACTTCTCACAAGACTCAGCGCCGAGTTGCCGGAGTACGCGTTGGCCCTGATTGGAGCCAGGGAAGAGAGCAGCCTTGGCGACTACGCCGCTGCAGGTTGGAAGGGGCCGGTTTTGAATCTCTGCGGTGAACTCACGCCGCGCGAGTCGGCGGCGGTTATCCGCCACGCGAGGCTGTTTTTAGGCCCGGACAGCGGACCCATGCACCTGGCCGCTGCCAATGGCGTGCCCTGCGCGATTCCGTTTTCCTCCATAGACCATCCTGGACGTGCTTTCCCCATCGGCGAGATCCACCGGCCCATTTATCACCCGGTTGCGTGCTCCCACTGCATGCTCTCCGTCTGCGTCGAGAAAAAGAAGATCTGCATCAACTCCATCACTGTCGAGGAGATGCTTCAGGCCGCCCTGCAAGCCATCCGGCCCAAGGAGGTTGTCGAGTGAAGAGCGAAATCCCGGTCAGGCCGGAGAGCAAGATCATGCCGCTTGATCGGCTTCAAAAGCAAGTGGCGAAATGGCGTTCCGAAGGTTTCGCCGTGGTCTTCACCAACGGATGCTTCGACCTGCTGCACGTCGGCCACGTAACGCTGCTGGACGATGCGCGCCGCGAAGGCGACCGCCTCATTGTCGGCATCAACAGCGATGCTTCTGTCAGCCGCCTCAAGGGGCCGTCCCGCCCCATTGTCCCCGAGCATGCCCGCGCTCGTGTGCTGGCCGCGCTGGCCGCAGTTGATGCCGTCGTGGTCTTCGACGAGCCTACTCCGCTGGAACTCATGACCGCTCTGCGCCCCGATGTGATTGTCAAGGGGGGAGACTATCTGGGCGATGAAATTGTGGGAGCCCCCGAAGTCCGCTCCTGGGGCGGCCGCGTCAAAATCGTCCCCTTCGTCGAGGGATTCAGCACTTCGCAACTAATTGCCCGCGCCGCTCTTCATGAACAAAGCTGAAGGTCCGTGGCAGCCGTTATTTTCCGCCTGAATCCCGCCGCGCATCCAGAAACGCCTCGATACGCGAGCAATCCGCATCATAGAAGACTGACCGGTCGTCGATCACGTAGTCGAAGCGTGGCTTGCCCATCCACATCTCGTGGTAGCGTACGCCCCAGCCGGCCAGTTGCCGCTCGGTGAACTCCCGCCCGATGCGTTCCGCCTCTTCGCGATTTCCCCTGGCTCTGCCCATAAACCGGCTGGTGTAGAGCACAATGTGATCGCCGCGATCGTAGAGCCGGTTCAGCAGCGCAATCATGGCGTGGTTGGGCTGTGCGTCCTGATAGTCACGCTCCACCTGGCCGCACAGCACGCCATCGATATCGAAGCAGACTCTCATTACGACATCCAGCCCTGAAAGTCCTTCAGGAATCCCTGAACCGATTTGTCGGTGGCCGGATGGGCCGCCATCTGCTCCACGATCTTCGCGCCCACGGTCACAATGTGCGCGCCCGCAAGGTGGGCCTCCAGCACATCGCTTTGCATGCGAATGCTGCCCACGATGATCTCCGCTTCGTGTCCGGCGTCATCGAAAATCTGCCGGGTATTTCCGATCACGCGCACTGGATCTCCGCCGATATCCTTCAGACGGCAGTGGAAGATGGAAACGTAGCTGGCCCCGCTCGACGCGGCCAGCACGCATTGCTCCTCAGTAAAGATGCAGGTGCAATTCACCTTGATGCCCAGCTTGGCCAGCGCATGGATCACCTTCAGTTCATCCCACCCGATCGGCACCTTGATGTTCAGTGGCGGATACGCGATCTCCTGCACGATCTCCTGCGCCTGGGCAATCATCTCATCCGGCCTGGTCGCGAACACCTCCACGCTGAGGGGCAGCCCGCGTCCATCCGCCTCCAGCAGTTTCACGATCTTCTTGATGTGTTCGTGGAAATTTGACTTGGGTTCCTTGGCCAGAAGGGAAGGGTTGGTTGTGATGCCGGAAATGTGGCCACGCACCAGTGCGTTTTCCACGTCCTGGAGATTGGCAGAGTCGAGAAAGATTTTCACCTGGGTTGCTCCTGTTTTTCGGTTGTCGCTGTCTTTTGATCGGCATCGATATGGCGATAAGTCTGACCATCTTCCACCAGATACGAATCCGAGTCCGAGTCACGCGTCGAGACTTCGAGGATCACCGTATCCTCCAGGCCGATGCGCAGGTGCATCACGCCGGGCCGCACGTCGTAACTCTCGCCGGGGCTCATTACGATGCTGTGATTCTCGGCCCGTCCAATGCGCAGCCCGACCTTCACCAATCCGGAATGGATATAGTAGGTTTCGCGCTTCTCCACGTGGAATTCCAGGCTGCCCTGGCCGCCCTTTTGCACGAAGATCCGTTTGGCAGCCACGTCCTCGCTCAGGATGGTCTCGATCTGCCCCCAGTATTTCTCGCGCACGTCCGCGGTGGGCTGGCCCACGCAACTCAGTTCGCTCTGGTTCAGTGCATGAAAGGCGGTTGCCGCGGCCTCCTCGGTTTCCACCGGAAACTCGTGCAATCCCTCTGCGCTGCGCGGTCCAAACAGATAGACCACGGCGCCCGGCGCGCTCGAAAACCCGTGCACATGGAAGCGCGGAAGCGGCAGCACTTCGCCCGCGCCAACTGTTCCAGCCTGCGCTCTGCCCGCGTCGTCCAGACTGCGCGCCACAACCTCGCCGCACTCGACGAACGCCTGATATCCGCTCGCAAAAAAATGCAGCGGCTGCGAGGCGCCGGGCAATATATCCACCCGGTACATGGAATACTCCGCCATCTCCGTCAGCGAAGTCACGCTTCCCCAACGCGTCGGCCTGGGCGTCGGCCGATTGGTCTTTCGCACCTGGTCGAGCGTCAATCCATACGCCATATCAAAGCTCCTTCACCGCCCGCGCTAAATCTTCTTTATTCGGCGGAATGGTTCCGTGTATCTGCACGGCGAGACCCGCCCACGCATTCGCCAGCCGCAGAGCGCCTTCAGGATTCTTCACGCCGGCCAGGCAGAATGCCGCAAGAAACGCGTCTCCCGCTCCGGTCGTGTCGGTTACCGGAACTTTGTTCGCCGCGACGTACGTCACCCGCGCTCCGTCCTGCAACATTGCGCCTTCCGCCCCCAGCTTCACCACAATCCGCTCCGTATCCAGTTCGCGATTCAGCACGGCGAACGCCCTGGCATCCCGTTCCAGCTTGAAATCGGGATCAATGCACCGCGCCTCTCTCAGATTCAGGCAGATCACGCAGCCCCCTCGGTACAGCTTGTGATTGGCTGCGTTCTGTGAGACCTGCGAATCTACATACACCGGCTTGCCGGCCGCGTGCAGCCGCGGCAGCAGCTCCGCCACCAACTGCGGCGGAAGCAGACCGTGGCGATAGTCTGAGATCACCACAAGGTCCGTCTCCGGCAAAGCCCGCTTCACCTGCGCCACCACCTCTTTGCCAACCGCTTCTGAAATAGCCCGGTCGTCCCGCTGGTCCAGTTGGAACAGCTTGTACCCATCCACCCAGAAGCGGTGCTTCACCGTTGTCGGCTTCTCCGCGTCGGTGACCGCGCGCATCGTCAGCTTCGGCGCGGCAAACTCCCGCACGCGGGCCGCTTCCTCATCGGCGCCCACCAGCGTTACAAACTGTACCGCGGCTCCTAATTCCAGCAGATTCCTGCACACCAGCGCGGCGCCGCCCAGCGAGTACTTCACTTCCTTCCGGCGAGCCACAATGGTCGGTGTCTCCGCTGAAAGCCCCATCGCCGAGCCATACGTATAAATGTCCAGAATCGTATCCCCCAGCAGCAATACCCTGGCGGAAGCGAATCGGCTCAAAATTCCCTCTAAATCGTTCAAATGGACTTTCCTGTTTTGCGCGGTTTCAAAACTCTGTGTGCGCCGGAATCCATCGGAAGGTTCCCGGCGTTTCGTTTCACTACGCGATGCGCGAGGCTGGTTCAACCGTTGCCAAGGCCGATTCTCCGCCCCTGATCTTTTCGATGATAGTGGTTGAGGAGTAACCCTTGACGATCGGGAAGATTTTGATCTCCACATCGTCCGGAATTTCGTCCTGGGCACGCACCTCGTCGGCCAGCCATTCGCCGCCCTTCACCATAATGGCGGGGTGCAGGATTGAAATCAGCTCAGTCGGCTTCAGTTCATCGAAAATGACCACTTCATCCACGAATCGCAAAGCCTGCAGCACAGCTCGGCGATTTTCCTGGGAGTTCACCGGCCGGCCTTCTCCCTTGAGGGCGCGCGCCGAAGCGTCGGAGTTGATGCCCACCACCAGCCGGTCGCCCAGATTGCGCGACCACTTCAGCAGATCCAGATGTCCTTGGTGGAGAATGTCGAAGATGCCGTTGGTAAATACCACCTTGCCGCGCGGATCGGGCGCGATCCGTTCCACCCGCCGCACATGCCTGCGCTCGCCGAATTTCTGCGTAAGCCATCTATGGCTGATCTCAACATTTTCGTCGTCGGTGCGGATCCACGATCCCAGACACAAGACATTGGCGTCGTTGTGTTCGCGGCTTTTGCCGGCACTTTCGAAGTTATGCACCACCGCCGCCCGCACCTTCGGAAGCTTGTTGGCCGAGATACTCATGCCGATGCCCGTGCCGCAAATCAGAATGCCGCGGTCGCAATCCCCGTTCTGGATCAAGGTGCCCACCAACTGCGCATAGTCGATGTAATCCACTGAAGTTTCTGAGTTGTAGGGGCCAAGATCGAGACAGCGATATCCGGCTTCCACCAATGAGGCTTTGATTTTGGCCTTCAGCTCCACTCCGTTATGGTCGGCTGCCATGCAAACAATGGTGTCGCTCATGGGGAATCCTCTTGGGGAACGGGCTGCGTTGTCCTCGACAAGTCGACGGCACGCCAGCGCGAGGGAAGGATCGCTGATCAGAGTACGCGCTCCATGCAGCATCAGCGTCTGTCGTCAAAGGAGGCGCTTCCCGTCAACAGCCTACCACAGGGTCTGCCCGCTTTCTAGAGCGGTTCTCCAGTTCACGTGGAGTCTCCGGCATCGTGTAACGTGGCTTTTGCTTCCACCCCTGCGACGAAGACCTGTCGCAAGGGACCCCGGAAAGGAAAAAGCAACTCATCAGCGGCGATTTCCCTCTACAGCAACAGGAGAACCGCTATAGCGCCATGCCCGATCGAGCAAATATCCCGCGGTGCTACAATCCCGGTGAAATTCTTTGCTGGAAATTCTTATGAGTGGCGAATCTCCTCGCATTCTTGTTGTAGGAGCTGGAGTGAATGGCTCGGTTTGCGCCTCTGAGCTGCACCGCGCAGGCTTCAACGTCACCGTGCTTGTCCGTCGCCAGCACTACCAGGAACTCATCGAGCGTGGCATAGAGATCGAGAACCCCCTCAATGGCGTGCGCACCGTCACCAAGGTGCCGCTCATCGACCACCTCGCCTCCGATGACATCTACGACTACCTTCTGGTGGTCGTCCGCAAGAATCAGGTGAAGGAACTTGTGCCCTCGCTCGCGCAAAACCACTCACCCTGCGTGGTTTTCATGGTCAACACCGTACTCGGGCCCGAGGAGTGGATCGCCGCGCTGGGCGCGAATCGCGTCCTGCTCGGTTTTGCCTTCGCCGGCGGCCGGCGCGAGGGCGGCGTGGTGCGGACGATGCGCGCCAAAGCTGCCACGCCGTTCGGCGAAGCGAGCGGCGCGGTCACTCCCAGGCTTACGCACTTCATCGGCATACTCAACCACGCTGGACTCAAGTCGCGCGTGGAGCCGCATATGGCTGACTGGCTTGCCAGCCACGCAGCCATGGTGGCGCCCCTCGCAGTGCTCATCCTGAAAAATGGCTGCGATAACTACGCCCTGGCCGGCTCGAAGAGCGACTTGCGCCTCCTCGCCGCTTCCGTCTCCGAGACCAACGCTGTGCTCCGTGCCAACGGCCGCCGTATCGTTCCGCGCGCCTCCGCAATCATCGGCGCTCTCCCTCGATTCGTGCTCGCCGCTTTCTTCCGCTTTTTTCTGGCGTCCAAATATGCCGAAATCGGCGCTGCCTGGCATTGCTCACAAGCTCCCGATGAGATGAATCAGTTGGCAAAGGAGCTCAAGGAACTTGTCGAACGGTCCGGGCTCCCCGTGCCGGCGCTCCGCCAGATCCTCGCCGGAGTGATCTGAATCGACCGGCCCGCTCTCACCGTCAGCCAATACCTGCGGCGGCGGCTCTCCAACAGATTCGCAGACGGCAGCCCGGGATCGCGCGAATTCGCCCTTCAGGTATTTATGAGACCGGTTGTAGAGTCCCGCGCCGATGACTGGAAAAATCGGCGATTTGCCGAAAGCATCCGCATAACTTCCGCAAGGACCGTTCCGATGCGATAACATTGCTTTCACACTTGCTTCACCTGGATGAGGATCGGTACGTGGTTCGCAAAGGAAAGCGCAAGACAGCCGCCAAGACACCTGATATTCGCACCGTTGCCGCTCTGGCGAAGGTTTCCATCGCTACGGTATCCCGCACCATCAACGGCTCTCCGGCGGTCAGCGACCGTTTGTCAAAGCGCGTCTGGCAGGCCATTGAGCAGTTGAACTACTTTCCTAACACCCATGCGCGCAGCCTGGTTTCTGGCCGCAGCCGCATTCTGGGCATTATTGTTGAAAACATTACCAATCCCTTCTTCCCGGAACTGGTGCAAAGCTTTGAAGAGATTGCGGTAGCCCACGGGTATGAGATTCTGGTCAGCTCCTCGAACAGCGATCCGGCCATTCTGACCACCTGTATCCGGCGGATGCTGGAGCGCAAGGTGGAGGGCGTGGCCGTGCTGACCTTTGGCGAGGAGGAGCCGGTTCTTGACCAGCTTGCGCACCACGACATTCCCATGGTGCTTGCCGAGTTCAAACTGGAAGACCCCAAGACCAGCACCATTCTGCTGGATTACACGACCGGCATCCGTGCGGCAGTGAACCACCTGGCAGAGCTGGGCCACCGCAAGATCGCCTTTTTGTCCGGGCCGCACACTTTGCACTCGGCCGTCACCCGCGAAAACGACTACCGCGCAGCGATGGAGTCAGCCGGGCTGGCGATCCAGAAGAAGTGGATCATCGAGTGCGACCACACGCTCAAGGGCGGGTTGACCGGCTTTGGCCAGTTGCAGTCGCTCGCGAGGCGGCCCTCCGCCATTCTGTGTTCCAACGACATGACGGCCATCGGCGTGCTGCGGGCCGCCTACATGGAGGGCTTGCGCGTGCCCCAGGACCTGTCGGTCATCGGCCTGGACGACATCGACTTCGCCGAGTTCACGCTGCCGCCGCTGACCACGATTCGCTTGTCTCGCACTGACCTGGCGCGCGCCGCCTTCGAGGCGCTGCGTCAGCAGGCCGAGGAACCCGGCAACCCCAAGATGCAGCGCGAGTTCCTGGTGTCAACGAGCCTGGTGGTGCGGGAATCGACAGCGGCTCCGGCGGCGGGCGTACGGTGACCATCGCTGTCTGCCGCACGGGGATTGACAAGTTCTGAAGGGGTCCGGGGGCCGGCTTAATTGAGTCGCGCAAACACTTGGCGAAGCCGCAACAGAACCGCGGCCAATGCTGCAAGACCCACGCTCCACGCGGCGAAGGCAAGATTCACTACCCACGCAGGCGCCACCCCAACGCGCTTCAGCAGGAAGGGCAGGAAATTCCAGGTCGTGATGTGGACATAGTCCCACGGATCCTCTGTCATGGCATGGTTGTTCAGACCCCACGCGTCCATCTTTCCCCACGCGAATGCAACGATGTTTTCAAGGCGCAGGCCGATGATGAAGGTCGGGTGACCGAGCGTCTCCAACTGGTATTCCTCAAGCGATAGCCAGAAGGCGAGCGATGCGGCCTGAACCACGGCGCTGACGGCCACCAATGCCATGCCTGCGATCCACACCAGGTTTGCAACGTCCTTGCGGTGACGGAGCAGCAGCGGAAGCGAGAGCAGCGCCGCCAGTTCGACGGTGGTGGAAACGTAGCGGTCGCCCCAGGCGAAGTCGCCGGCCCAAACGGTGTATCGCGCATAGAAGCTGATGTATGCCAGCAGCAGAAGAAATCCGGTGACTGCGTAAGCCTTCACAACGGGACTGAACCGGCTCCAGGCCACGACGGCCAGCAGAATCATTAGGACGAGCAGCGGATCGAAGAGGAAGATTGACTTTTCCGGCGCAAAGAGAGCTCCAAGAAAGCCAACATGGAATGGTGTCTCAAACGGATAGCTGGCGGGCAGGGCTGGATTGCGCAGCTTCGCTTCCTGAGCGACCACGCTGACGTAGGTGTTGAAGAACGAGCCGAAACGGTAGAACTGATAGAGGCGGTCGATCAGCCCGGAGACCGCATAGACCGGGAGAGCGGTCGCGACGTAGGTCCGGCACCGAAGCCACAGTGCGCGGCCGCGTATGCCTTCGAACCACAGCACGAGCAGGATGAATAGTCCCCCAGCCAGCAGATCCATCCCGGTGGTGAGGCGGGTAAGCAGATTCAGCCCGAAGGCGGCTGAACCGATGAGGAGAGCGCGACGGCTGCCGCTCCGCAACCACTCGTATTGATAGGAGAACCCGGCGAGGGTGAGCAGAAAGATGTAATTGTTCTCCATCATGTTCTGCGTGTAATGAAGGTGGGTAGTGAGAAGCAGCAGAGCCAACGCACCGGCAATTGACTGCCCGGCTCCGAAGGCCAATTGCCTCAGGAAGCGGAAGCAGAGGAGCGCCGTCAACACCGTCAAGAGAATATTTGTGGTGTAACTGACAAAAATATTGCGCACACTGGGATCGTTGCCGCTGTACTTCCCAAAGACGGGGAGGTTCTCAAGGAAGGTGCCAACCACGTCTGCCGGCAGCATCAGGAGCGACTGTCCGATGCCGTACCAGCTCTGCAAGCTTCCTCCGCGGCCGTGGATGCCGAACTCCGGATACTCGTCAGGAAACACCGGCGGTTCCGCAGTCCATAACGCATGCGCGGACTGGAGCCGGTGCTGTGTGTCGGCTGAGCCCAGCTCTCCGGATTGCACGACGAATGCAATAAGGCCCGCCGCAAGGGCAAGCAGGAAGATCGGATTACGAAACCAGCGACGAATGGAATGAACGACTATTTGCATTGAGGAGCTGTGGAACGGGATTCCACATATTGGGGTCAGCTCTCATTCTACTATTGCGGGCTCTGGCGAAACTGAGGAAGGGATCGGAAGGCTTCTGCTGCGCATGGCCTGAACCTCGGCCTGGGTAGCGTCAGCGGCGGCGCGGCGGTCGGCGTATACGTGCGGCTCGCCAAAGTGGACCTCGGCGGTGAATCCTGAGACACCCAGCGCCTTCAACAGGTGGGGAAGGAACGCCGCATCGCCAAACCAGCACAGGTCCCGCTCAGGCGTGCCATTTTCGGGCACGTAGCGAATGGCGGCGGCGGTTACCGGGGCTCCAGCATCTACCGCTGGAGTAAAGAGACGGGATCGAAAGCGCAGCAACTGGCTGCCGTCGGTGCTGGTGCCCTCGGGGAAGAAAAGCACCATCACTGGAAGATTGAGCCGTGCGGCGATCTGATCGGTGACCGACTCGGCGCTGGCGCGGCTGGATCGGTCAACATAAAGGGTTCCACCGGCGCGGGACATCCATCCGAAGAAGGGCCAGCGACCAATCTCGGCCTTGGCTACAAAGAAACAGGGCACGATTGTGCCATAGATGAGGATGTCAAGATAGCTGAGGTGGTTGGAAACCAGGAGGCCGCGCTGTGGCAGCCGGCCAGTGACTTTGATGCGGATGCCGAGGGCAGCCATAATCTGCCTGCCGGTGGCCTGGCCCCACAGGGCGCGGCGCTCCAGCGTCAGCGGACCACGCAAACGGTAGAGCCAAAGGCGAGGAATACAAAGGGCGAGTACCGATGCCAGCGCCACAGCGCGCCGGACAGAGCGAAAAATCACCGTGTCAGTGGCGCAAGGAACCGGTTGCGCGCCGAGGACGATAGCAGCTTTAGATCGAGCAGCGTGAGGAAATCGATGGTGCCGAACTCCCGGTCCCAGGCCGGCGGACCGCCGATGCGGCAGCCAATGGCCAGGTAGGTCTTAAGCAGTTTGGGAACCTTTGTGGGAGCCGGTCCAGGCGAATCCGGCAACGATCCCTCCGGCTGGCCGGGCGACGGCTGTGCGTGTGCGCCCTCCAGCAGGGTGGGACATGCGTAAGCGGCTGTTGGAACAGTCTCAAACTCCGGCGAAACCCGGTAATGCTCCAACTGGCGGTACATCTGCCAGCCCTCGGCCGGGTCCTGCGAGTTGATCGAAGAGCAACCGATGAGGTAATGCAGGTCCATGTCGGTGGCGTATTGGGCAATCCCCCTCCAGAGCAGGGTGAGCACCTCGGGCGTGCGGTATTCGCGGTCGATGGAGGCGCGACCCAGCTCCAGGATGCCGGCCCGGAGCGGCTCATAGGGGGCAAAGCTGAATTCCTGCTCAGAGTAGTAGCCCAGGTTGCGCCCGGCTGTCGTTCCGGATTGCATGCGGTAGGTCCCCACAATGCGTCGGTCGACCTTATCCTCCACCAGCAGATGTTCGCAGACCGAGTCGAACTGGTCGGTATCCAGTCCCGTCTGATAGGAACTCTCCAGACCCTCGCCCAGCTCAATATTGAAGACCTTGAAGCGCAACCGGCAGGCGGCATCACGATCTTCCGGGGTCTCCGCAAGCCGCACCCGGTAGCGGCCCACTTCCGCGTGGATACGCGGTCTGACTGAGGCCACGGGCAGGGATGGGACAAGTGTGGGTAGTGAGAGTTCCACCAGAGGGGTGGGACCAAGAGCCAGCTTCAACGGTACCCTTTGCCGCTCGTACGGAATCACTGGAGTATTATCCGCCCGCAATTGTAAAGGGACCATGAACCAGATGCAAACGCCGTGCAAATATCTTCTTCAATCTGTAACCCTACGGTAATAGACGAAGCTCTCCGCGCAGGGGAACTTCATGGTAACCGCAGTAACGCGCTTGGAGAGGATTCAAAAGCTGCCGCCGGCGATTGACGGAATGACGAGCACTTCGTCTCCCTCCTGGAAGCTGTATTTCTCATTGCCCAGGAAGCGGATATCTTCTTCATTCACATAGAAGTTGATGAAGCGGCGAATCTGGCCGTCCTCGCCGCGCAGGTGCTGGCGGAGAGCCGGGAAACGGCCCTCGATCTCGGTAACAAGTTCGGGCAGATTGGCCGCCGTGCTGGCGATTTCGCGTACGTTGTTGGTGTGCTTCTGGAATGCATTCGGTAAAAGGACCCTAACGGACATGGCTTTCTCCTGCCAGCATGAGTTCCTGGCTCAGTTCTGGGTTCGCGGCGTTGTTTTCCTGAACAAAGTTCTCAAAGTCGGCCAACCGGGGACGAATGGCCTGGTTCTGCTCATAAGCGCCATTCAGCACGTCCGTGGTCTTCAGGCCGTTGCCGGTGATGCAGGCGACGGTCAGCTCGTCTGGATGGATGCGGCCATGGGCCAGGAGCTTCGCGGTTACAGCGGCCGTCACACCGCCTGCCGTCTCGGTAAAGATGCCTTCCGTCTCAGCCAGTTCCTGGATGGCCGAAACGATTTCGACGTCCGACACATCCTCAGCCCATCCGCCGGAGGAGCGGATGGCGCGGGAAGCATATGTTCCATCGGCCGGGTTGCCGATGGCCAGCGAACGGGCGATGGTGTTGGGGCGCTGGGGTTCGATGATGTCAGTGTCGTTTTTGACTGCCGTGGCTATGGGAGAACAGCCGGTGGCCTGCGCACCGAAGAAACGAACCGGCTTGTCTTCGACGATCCCCAAGGCAACCAGTTCGCTGAAAGCCTTGCAAATCTTGGTTATGAGCGAACCGCCGGCCATGGGGCAAACGATGTTATCCGGCAGCCGCCAGCCCAGCTGCTCGGCTATCTCAAAGCCGACGGTCTTCGATCCCTCGGCGTAGTAGGGGCGCAGGTTGACGTTCACAAAGCCCCAGTTGTAGCGTTCGGCGATCTGCGAGCAAAGGCGATTGACGTGGTCGTAGTTACCCTGGACGCGCACCAGCCTGGCGCCATACACCTGGGTGTTGAGAATTTTGGCGGGCTCGAGATCGGCGGGGACCAGGATGATAGCTTTCAACCCCAACCGGGCAGCCTGAGCGGCCACGGCGTTGGCCAGGTTGCCGGTGGAGGAGCAACCGACCGTGTCAAAACCGAAGGCCTGCGCGTTGGCCAGAGCCACGGCCACTACGCGGTCTTTGAAGCTGAGCGTGGGCATGCAGACGGCGTCGTTCTTGATGTAAAGATTGCGGGCTCCGATGTGAGCGGCCAGCCGCGGCGCTTTGACCAGCGGTGTCAGCCCGGCCGGGGTCTGCGGTTTATAGCTGTCGGCGACCGGCAGCAGGGCGCGATAGCGCCACATATTCAGCGGTCCCTGGCAGATGGCTTCGCGGGTAAAGCGGGTGCGTGCGTACTCGAGGTCGAAGGCCACCTCGAGCGGGGAAAAGCACTCATCACAGATGGAAAGTGGCTGAATCCCATAGGATTTGCCGCATTCCCGACATCGCAACTCGTAAGCAGTCGTCACTAGTCCCTCGCTTAGGCGCGAGTGACAGAAGATATACGAGCGCGTGACCGGCTCAAGAAAGAGCGAACGTGAAATGACTCGAAGTACCGTGCGAGACGCCTCTGCGAAAGAGTGCGGAAGCGACCCCCGAATCTCATGTTCCTCGCCGCAGCGAGCAAGAGTTGACACCATACTCCTGGTTTGCCCAGGCAGGTTGTCGTGGCGTCACAGGGCTCGTCCCTCAGCCACTCTGCATGAAATCCAGGCCTGCCCTTTGGGGGCAAACTGGAATGATTCGGTTGTATCACAAGGTCAATCCGAGCGCAAGCCGGATTGCAGCGAACGGCTCCGAGCGGCGGTTGAGGGGATGCTTGCGCGCATTGAAACGCGAGCGGGACGGCGCGCGGCTGTTCGAGCCTGTTCAGTTGGTATACACCCGCACGTAGTCCACCAGCATTTGCGAAGGGAACGGGGTGCCGGCATTGGGCGAGCCCGGCCAATCGCCGCCGACGGCCAGGTTGAGAAGGATGAAGTTGCTCTGCCCTGCGTCAAAGGGCCAGACCGCACCGCTGAGGCTCTTGAGGCTCGAAGGCGTATAGGTGACGTAGGGATGGCTGGGGTCATCGATGTAATACGCCACGCTGCCGGGACTCCAGATCATGCCGTAGGTGTGCCATCCGGATGCCGTTTGTCCCGAAGGAAAGTTGTAAACGGTGCCCAAGCCCGACGAGCCGGTGAATCCGGTTCCGTGAATCGAGCCTTCGTTCCAGTCGGGCGTCTTGGCGCCGTTGGTTCGTTCCAGCACATCCTGCTCGCCGCAGGCCGGCCAATCCACTATGGCGATGTTGTTGCCCAGCAGCCAGGCCGCCGGCCAGAATCCCTGCGCCTCAGGCACCTGCGCGCGTACCTCAAACCGGCCGTATTGGAAGCTGAACAGGCCCTCGGACTTCAACCGAGCCGAGGTGTAGACGCCAGCCGAGGGTTGTGCGGCCACGATATGCAGGTAACCGTCGGGTCCGACGAAGGCGCTGGGATTCGCAGCACTGCACGGCGTAGCGTTCGAACCCCAGGCGCAGTAGTTCTCAAGCTCGTGGTTGCCGAAGCCGCTGTTGCCTGTGTCGTAGGTCCAGACGCGGGGATTGGGCTGTGCGTTGGCGCCGGTGGAGTTGGTGAACTCGTCAGACCATACCAGCGTTCCGGAAGGAATGTTGGGCGTAAAACTCCGGGTGGTGATCGTGCTGGCTGTTTTGCCCGAAGCGGTTGCGATGGCCTTGACGGTCAGATTTGAAGCCACCAGGAAGGGAGCCCTGTAGGGTTGCGACAATGTGTTCGGAGTCGCACCGTCCACGGTGTAGTAAAGGGTAGCTCCGGGGGTCGCGGAAGCCAGACTCACCACCACGGCGCCATTCTGCGCGGCAATGGTGGTGATGGTGGGCGCGGCCACTTGCGGCGTAGGAGTCCCCGTTGCACTTGCGCCACGGCTGCAAGCGCAGAACAGAATACCCGAAACAACAACCGCCGACAGCGTCACCGCAGACCGCATTGGGAGCCTCCTGATGTATGCGGGGAATGCGACGCTCAACCCGCCGCAACCATCAGAGCACTCCCGGAATCGGTGCGTCAAACCTGAGCGGCAAACGGGCGGCAAGAAAACGAATGGCGATCACTCTACACAAAACCACCGGCAACTACGCCACAAAATACTTGGCCTGGGGATGGTGGACCACGATGGCGTTAGTGCTCTGTTCGGGCTCCAGGTGAAAGCCCTCGGTGAGATGCACACCAATGTTCTCCTCGGGCTTGAGCAGGCGGAAGATTTTGGCCTGATCTTCAAGATTGGGGCATGCCGGATAGCCGAAGGAGTAGCGCGAGCCGCGGTACTTCTGATGGAAGAGATCGGTGACGCGCGGCGAGTCTTCTCCGGCAATGCCGAGAAACTCGCGCGCCTGCTTGTGCGCCAGCTCGGCGAGGGCTTCCGCTGTTTCCACCGAAAGGCCGTGCAGGTAAAGGTATTTGGTGAAGTCGCCGGCATCGAAGAGCTTTGCCGTCTGGCGGCTGGCTTCACTTCCGATGGTCACGATGGAGAAGCCCACCACATCGCGCTGGCCTGAATTCAATGGTTCAAAGAAGTCGGCGATGGAGAGGCGACGGCCCTGCGCCTGGCGCGGAAACGCGATGCGCTCAAGTTCGCGTTCGGGGTCCTCCGGATCGAAGACAATAAGGTCGTCGCGGTCGCCCGCGCAGGGATAGAAGCCAATGATCGACTTGGGTTCAAACCAGCCCGCCGCTTTCACTTCCTCTTCCAGCTCAAGCAGAGCCGGGCGGTATTTCTCTTCCACCAGGCGCAGATAATCGCTTTGCGCGGCGGTCTTGAGTTGCCACTGATTCTTGAAGAGCGCGGTTTCATTGAGATAGGGGAATATCTCGTCCAGTTTGTAGTCCTTGAAGACACGCGCGCCCTGGAAGGCGGGTTTGGGAACGGCCGCAACCCGCTCCACGACCGGCGAACGGCCCTCCTCGGTCAACTCCACGAGAGTCAATTCGGGCGCGGCCGCTTTGCCTCTGGCAAAAACTTTCACCGTTTTGCCCTCGGTCTCGCGCTCTTCACGCACTGCGGGCGAGTCCGAAGTCAGGTCGGTGAGAATATGCAATCCGGCAAAGGCGTCTTCGGCATAAAAGACGGGGCCCGCGTACTCCTTGCGCAGATCTTCTTCGACATACTTGCGGGTGAGCGCGGCACCGCCGCAGACGACAGGGACTGTCATGCCCAGGCGCTCCAGATCTTGCAACACGTACTTCATCTCCAGCGTGGACTTGACCAGCAGGCCGCTGAGGCCGATGGCGTCTGCGCCGATTTCGCGCGCCGCGGCGATGATGGCGTCCGATGGTTGCTTGATGCCCAGGTTCACCACGCGATAGCCGTTGTTGGAGAGGATGATGTCCACCAGGTTCTTGCCGATGTCGTGCACGTCGCCCTTGACCGTGGCAAGCACCATGGTTCCCTTGCCGCCGCCGTCTTTCTTCTCCATCTTCGGTTCGAGATATGCGACCGCGGCTTTCATCACCGCGGCCGAATCGAGCACCGAGGGCAGTTGCATCTTGCGCGCGCCGAACAAGTCGCCTACCGTCTTCATGCCGTCGAGCAGGACCGTGTTGATCAGGTCGAGGGGCGCGTAGGTTGTGAGCGCGGACTCGAGAGCCTCTTCGAGCGATTGTTTGTCCTCGCCGATTCCTATGGTTCGCTCGCCGCGGATGATCAACTGCTTGAGCTTCTCTTCCTGCGAGAGATTCTCGACCGCGATTTCGTCTTCCTCGACAGCGCCCTTGCCGAGACTGGCGAAGTGGGCCATATAAGTCTGCAACGGTTCGCTTCCGGTGCCGTTGCTGTCTTGAAAGATGAGCTTGCGCGCCAGCTCGACTTCTATTTCAGGGATCTTGTAGAGCGGATAAATCTTGGAGTAGTTGACGATGGCCGCATCGAGGCCGCGGTCTACAGCTTCCTTGAGAAAGACGCTGTTGAGCACGCGGCGCGCATAGGCGTTGAGGCCGAAAGAGATGTTGGAGATGCCAAGCACAGTTCTGCAACGGGGTAACTCGACCTTGATGCGCCGCACCGCTTCAAGAGTCTCAATGCCCGCGGAGCGATAGTCCTCCTGGCCGGTGGAGATGGGCAGGGTGAGCGCGTCGAAGATCAGATCTTCGGAACGCAGGCCATATTTGTTCACCGCCAGGTCGTGAATGCGGTGGGCGATGGCCACCTTCTTATCCGCCGTCAATGCCATCCCCTGCTCGTCAATGGTGAGCGCGATGACGGCAGCCCCATAGCGGCGGGCCATGGGCAGCACCAGGCTGGTGCGCTTCTCGCCGTCCTCAAGGTTGATGGAGTTGATGATGGGCTTGCCGGGAATGCGCTTGAGCGCCTCTTCAATGACAGGGGCCTCGGTCGAATCCACCAGGATGGGCGCGGGTACACGCGTGGCGATCTTTTCCAAGACGGCGTTCATGTAACCCATCTCGTCTTCGCCGACGATGGCGCAGCAAAGATCGAGCATCTGTGAGCCCTCGCTGACGAGCCGCTTGGCCAGCGCGAGAATGCCATCGTAGTCGCCCGCGCGCACCATGTTGCGGAAATGCTCCAGGCGCGTGGTGGTGTTCATCTCCTCGGCAATCACAACGGGCTGGCCGTCGGTCTCAAGCGGCACGGCACTGAAGGCGCTGGCCGCGACAGACTGCGGAGTGCGGGCTCTTGGGGCTGGAGTGATTCCCTTCACCGCTTCCACCACCGCGTGCAGATGCTCGGGCGTGGTGCCGCAACAACCGCCTACGATCTGCACGCCGTACTCGGAGACAAAGCGGCGATGATAGGCCGCCAATTCCGCGGGAGTGAGCTTGTAGACGGCGTGGCCGCCTTCGTTCTGCGGCAGGCCGGCGTTGGGCAACACGCTGATGGGCACAGTTGCGTTCTGGCAGAGGAAGCGAACCGCGTCGTTCATCTCCGCTGGTCCGGTGGCGCAGTTGAGGCCGATCACGTCGGGCTGAAAACTCTCGAGCACGGCCAGAGCCGCCCCAATCTCCGAGCCCAGCAGCATGGTTCCGGTGGCTTCCAGCGTGACCTGCACCTGAATGGCTATGTTGCGGCCCGTTGAGGGAATCCTGCCTTCGCGCGCTGAGCGAATGGCGTCCCGGCAGGCGGCGAGAGCGATCTTGGCCTGCAGCAGATCCTGGCAGGTCTCAATCAGCAGCACGTCCACCCCGCCCTCGATGAGGGCCTCAGCTTGCTCGCGGTAGGCCGCGGCCATGGCATCGTAGCCGATGTGGCCCAGCGAGGGCAGCTTGGTGGTAGGACCAATGGAACCGGCCACAAAGCGTGGCCGTTCGGGGGTCGAAAACTCATCGGCCACCTCGCGCGCCAAGCGTGCGGCGGCAAGGTTCAGCTCGCGGGTGCGGTCCTGGAGGTCGTATTCGGCCAGCACGATGCTTGTCGAGCCGAAGCTGTCAGTCTCGATTACATCGCAACCAACTTTGAGGAATGAAGCGTGAATCGAACGGATCACGTCTGGCCGCGAGAGAACCAGTAGCTCATTGCACCCCTCCTTGCCCCAGAAATCCTCCTGGGTCAGGTTGTGCTTCTGCACACTGGTGCCCATCGCGCCGTCATAGACAAGCACGCGCCGTTCGAGTTCTTGCAGGAAATCCGCCAAGGCTCCTCCCAATTTCGCCAGCCGCTGAAAACACAAGGGAAAGCGGCCCACTCTCTAAGCATATACGGTTCGGGAATTTGCCCTTCCCTGCCCCCGGGCCGCATCTTTCACCTTTCCGCACGAGCTGAGAACGCATAACTGTAAGACAAAGTGCCCAAGCCGCTGACCCCCGATGAGATCGCTGAACTCGCCGAACGTCATAAGGACATCTCCGGTTTCCGAACGCACACAGGCAAGCAACGCTCGCTGGGTGCGCGTTCCGGTCGCCGGGGGCTACCCTGCCATCAAATTGCAGGCAGGTTGCCAGCGTTTTCCGGCTGGGGATCGGGGCTTGTGCCACACGTGATGAGCGAAGGAACGCCGCCTTCGATCTTTGCGGAATCGGTGAGTCTGGGCCGAACCTGCGTGATGCGCTTGCCCAGTTGAGTGAGCGGGGACTCAAGAAATCTGTATGTCAGCAGTGCGAGTGAAATTGTTATGCCAACCACCAGCAACACGAATAAGTGAGGCTCAAAGATTCCAAGCACTCGCAATCTCTTTTGGGTCCATTGCATGACTATCGGGTGCAACAAATAGACTCCATATGTCGCGACGCCGAGTTGTTCGAGTCTATCGCCGATCACGCTGGGCAGTAGCGGAGGGCATTTCCAGAACGCGAGCACAATGGCCACCGAGATAAGGGAGAACACCACACGGGGAATGCCGGTGACAATGTGAATCTGATCGCCAGCGGACGGATAAAGGGCAAATGCGGCAGCCGCGGCAAGCAGCAGGCCGATGTACCAGCGGCTGGGAATCTTCGAGTCGCGAAAGGTGTAGTAAATCGCCAACCCCATGCAATACAGAAAGAGGTTATTGAAAGGATTGACGTAGACCTCCCACTGACTCTCAATGGGCATTTGGGGGTTGAGCAGGCGGAAGGCGAAAAGAATGCCAATGGTCATGGCAAGCAAAGTCATCGAATTGCCCAGCCATCTCCGATAGTGATAAGCGGCGATGAGGAGTGGTGTCAGCGCGTAGTAAACCATCTCATTGCCGATCGACCAGGCACCCATGTTCATGTAGTGCGTCGGCGCGACAAAACCGAAGAGCGTGGAAAGGTTCATTGCTATCTCGCCGGCGCTGCGAGGCTCACCATGAAGATATGCGGGCACGGCGACGCAGGCCACAGCCAGCCACATCAGCGGCCAAATCCTGAATAGCCTGCGAATGAAGAAAAACCCGGCACTGCGCACGTCTTTGATATACCTGTCATACGCAATGGCCATGCTCAAGCCGGAAAGAATGAAGAAGATCGAAACCCCATACATTCCAAGCTTTCCCAGCACCGTCGCCGATTCATGTCGATCCCGCAGGTGGTAAAGCATGATGGAGAGAGCCATCAAGCCGCGGAGCCAGTCTAGGGATTTAAGCCTGCTTGCCATATAACAGTGATCCTGTAACACGGACTTGGATTTATGAGTTGAGAAACTCGATTTGCGCTTGAGTATTGGTTTTTGAGTTTGGGGGAACTCGATTCAATGTACGCCGGCGGACGCGGCATGGCAAGCAAAATAAACTCCTGCAAGCCCGGAATTTACCGACGTTCCATGAACGTTGTCTTGAAATGGAACTGCTATTTTGCCGCAGTCAACGCGCTCACCGGAACCAGCATGTCTTCCTTGCGCATCACCAGGTTGGTGGCGTTGAGGGTGGCCAGTTCGAAGCCGTGGCCGTGGGTGATGGCGTCGGTGGGGCAGGCTTCAACGCAATAGCCGCAGAAGATGCAGCGGTTGTAGTCAATGTTGTAGACCTTGGCATAACGCTCAGAGGAGGAGATGCGCTGCTCGGAGGTGTTCTCAGCAGCCTCAATATAAATGCAATTGGAGGGGCAGGCCGCCGCGCACAGGAAGCAGGCCACGCATTTCTCCAGGCCATTCTCATCGCGCTGCAGGACGTGCGCGCCGCGGAACCGCTGCTCGAAGACCGCTCCGCGCAGGGGGCCCGGTCCGTCAGGGTAGTTCTCAACCTGCGTCGGTTCGAAGATCTCCCGGAAGGTGATGCTCATGCCCTTGACGATGCCCGCGATGTTGTCCACAACCGACATGAGGCCAGTATACGATGGATTCTTAGCGGTTTCCCAATTCACGAGGCCCTGCTTGCATCTTGCAGAGTGGCCTACTTGGTGCCGGAGGTTATGCCGGACGTGCATGACGCCACAGTGATCGTTGCCGACTCGCTGGAAGGGAAGCCGCTTGCGGACAGCGCTCCCTTGCAGCTTTTTGCAACGGGAGAGAAAGATACCACCCGCTGGGTGCGCAACCTGATAGCCATCCGTATTCTGACAGCGCAGTAGTTGCGCACCCTTTGCGCTGACATCCGCAGAATCTGGTGCGGATGTCCGCTAGACGCTACCTCTTAGGACGCTCCTCCTCTGGATGTTGCGGTGCCGCTTGATGCTGTTGCGGTGCCACCTGACGCTGTTGCGGTGCCGCTTGATGCTGTTGCGGTGCTGCTTGACGCTGTTGCTGGACAGCCTGGCGCTGTTGCGGTTGCTGGACAGCCTGGTGCTGTTGCGGTTGTTGGACAGCCTGGCGCTGTTGCTGTTGTTGAACAGCCTGGCGCTGTTGCTGTTGTTGAACAGCCTGGTGCTGTTGCGGTTGCTGGACAGCCTGGTGCTGTTGCGCAGTGGCCTGATTGCGTACCTGCAATGCCGCTGGGGCCCTCACGTTGCGATCCGCCGCAAGCGCCTGATTGGCGACCAGGCTGGCTGGCCGGCCATGATTGACGTTCGCAAACTGGGCCCGGTTGGTACTGGCAGCCCGCTCATTCTGGACCTGGGCCCTCATGGGCGCAGCGTGCTGCTCATGCAGCGCCGCCAGTTCCGCAGGCCTGGCTCGCAGTTGCACTCCACCCGATCCGCCGTTGAAACTCACACGGGCTCCGCCCCTGTTGCCACCACTAACGGAGCGGCTGTAGACGTTGTGCACCACGGAAACGTTGATGTTGTTGACCGAACGGTTGTAGTTGAAATGGCCGCCACCCCAGTAACCGCCCTGGTAGCCGAAGCCGACATAGCCAAAACCGTAGTCGACCCCTCCGTAGAAGCCAATGTGCGGTCCCCAATAACCACGGTAAAATCCGTAATGGTTATGCCAGAAGCCCCAGTAGCCGGGCGTCCAAAGAGCACCCTCGTAGGGAGCCTGCACCCACGCGCCTGGCACCCAGTAGTAGCCCGTCGGAGCCCATGCCCAGTAGCCGGGCGTCCAGAGATAGCCGTCGCCGGGTGCCGGAGGCTGGTCGTAGTCGGGCAGCGGCGGCGGCGGCTGGGGCGCGTAGGTTACCGGCTGTTCCCCGTAACCCGGATCACCGGAAGGCTGGTTAGAGGCCTGGTACTGGTTGCCTCCAGCATCCGGCGGCGGAGCGCTCTGCTGGTATGCGGGATTCGCTGGCGCCTGGCCGTTGTTGGGGGCTGTGTACGTTACGGGCGCTGCTGCGTTCGTGTCGCTTGAGGCAGGGGCCAAGTTGGCCGCGGCCGGGTCCGGGGCCTGATCCTGCGTGCTGACCGGGTTAAGATTGGCAGAATTCTGGTCTTGACTCCTGGGGCATCCTGTGATGCAAAGCACTACCGCCATAGCAAGCAGCGGCATCGGTCCAAATCTTGGTAAATAGCTCATTTCACTCTCCAGTTGACTCGAATGCTATCCGAAGCATCTAGGGCGAGACAGTCCTCTATTGACCATTCCTGGATCTGGATCAATGCCGGGTGCCCGGCGGCTGGGACTGGCCGTGGTTGTTGGCCGGCGGGGTGGTCACGGGCTTGCGCTCGACGCGCGGCGCGGCAATCTGCTGGCAAACCGGCAAGTCCTGCCCGCGAGCCAGCCCCGGAGTAGCCGCCTGCGCGCGGCAGAGGCGCTCCTTCATTGCATCGGCCTCTTTGCCGCTAAGCGGTTGGGTCCGCTCCAGACGGCTGAAGGGGTCCAGATCGTAGCGGTAGACAAAATCCTGGGACGGCTTCAGCGTGCCGTAGTCGAAGTGGCTCCAGGTAGCCACGTACTGCTGCCGGTTGAAACCGGACAGTACGGCGTAAACCTGGGTCCAAGTCACACCGTCCGGTGGATTCCCGCTCCAAACGGGCACCGCCTGCCCGCCGCGCATCCATCGAGCCGTCCACATGTGCTGCGGAAAGTCATAGTGGAAGGCCGTGAAATACGTGTCGGCCGCGCACTCGCCGCAATTGTCGTAGAGAATGGTGGGCTCCGACGGCGCTCCATCCAGAAAGGGCATCCAGTCAAGCCAGCGCAGGTTCACCCCTTTGAGCAGCGGCGCAATGGCATGGCTGGTGAGCGATACGTTCCACACCGTGAAGGTGTCAGCGTTGGCCAGCGACTGCGGATTGGCCCGCAGCGTGGTGACAACCAGCGCCGCATCATACTCGACGCCGATCTCGCGAATGGCTGTCCACTTTTCGGGTGCCAGAGAGCGGGTGACCCAGACAACGGTGTCCTGGTCCTGCTGGGAGTGGAAGTCTACCCAGTGGAAAGTGTCCGGGGCCTGCTGGGAACACAAGGGCGATGCGATGGGAAGAAGAGCTGCAATCAGAATGAAGACGGGCCAACGAAGGACGCCACGCATAGTTCTAGGTATATCAGACGGACGCTCGACGGGGTGATTCGCAGTCCCCCATGATCCATGCCCGCGAGGCAGTCACTCCATCGAGTTCACAGCCCCAGCTTGGCCCACAGCGCATCCACTCTGGCCTGGGTGACGCGGTCCATTTCGATCATGGCGGGCCAGGGACGCTCGAAACCTTCAGCCTTCCACTTGCGCGTGGCGTCGATGCCCATTTTGGAGCCGTAGTTGGGCAGCCGCGATGAATGATCGAGCGAGTCGACCGGGCCCAGCGTGAACTGAATATCGCGCTCGGGATCGATGTTGTTGGCCACGCGCAAGGTCACCTCGCCGATGTCCTGTACGTCGCAGTCCTCGTCCACCACGATGATGCACTTGGTGAACATCGCCTGGCCCAGCGACCAGATGGCGTGCATCACCTTGCGCGCATGGCCGGGATAACTCTTGCGGATGGACACCAGCATGAGGTTGTGGAAGACGGCCTCGACGGGCAGATGAATGTCCACAATCTCGGGGATGGTCATCTTCATCGCGGGGAGAAAGATGCGCTCCACGGCCTTGCCCATCCAAGCGTCTTCCATGGGCGGCTTGCCTACGATGGTGGCGGCGTAGATGGGGTCCTTGCGGTGGGTGATGCAGGTGAGATGGAAGACCGGGTACTCATCGGTCATGGTGTAGAAGCCGGTATGGTCGCCGAAAGGCCCCTCCGTGCGCAGTTCACCCAGTTCGACGTAGCCTTCGAGCACGATTTCAGCGTGCGCCGGAACTTCGAGATCGACTGTTTCGCACTTCACGATCTCGACTGGCTTGCCGCGCAGAAAACCGGCGATGAGGAACTCCTCGACCTCAGGCGGCGCGGGAACGATGGCGGCGAAGGTGGTTGCGGGATCGGTGCCAATGGCCACGGCAACCTCGAGCCGCGTGCCTTTCAGATTGCCAAGCGCCACCTGCGGCAGGCCGCCGATGGGACCGTCGGGGATGGTGACTGCACCGCCGGCCGACTCCGCCATCACCGCCACACTTGCGGTGCGCGGATCTTCGGTGGAGTGCATTGCCGCTATCTGGCGCAGTGCCTCGCGATAATGTTCGGCGGCCACTTTTTGCCGCTGCCAGTGCATTCCCGTTGTCTGGCCGTCGTAGACCTGCATGCGATACATGCCGATGTTGCGCTTGCCGGTGCGCGGATCTTTGGTGTGCACGCAAGGCAGCGTGATGAACCGGCCCCCGTCGTGCGGCCAGCACTTGAGGATTGGGTACTGGTTCAGATCGAAATTGTCGCGAAGGATGACTTCCTTGCAGCGGGCGTCTTTGGCGCTGACGGTTTTGGGAAATGCGCTGGCGAGCGCACCCAACTGCGGCAGCATCTTGAGTTTGTCGAGCAGGCCCTCGGGAGCCTTCACGTTTATCAGGCCCTGGATGCGCTCGGCTATCTCGTCCAGCCGATCCACGCTTAAGGCCATGGCCATGCGCCGCTCGCTGCCGAACTGGTTGATGAGGACCTGCCGGCCGGGATGGCCTTTCACATTTTCAAACAACAGGGCGGGACCACCGGGGGCGTACTTCTGCTGCGCCGCACTTCCCTTAGCGCCGGCACACCCACGTGCTCCAATCTTGCTCACGCGGTCAGTGATCTCCGTGATTTCCAACTCCGGCGAGACTTCTTCGCTGATACGCCTGAGCTCGCCATGTTTTTCGAGGGTTTTGATCCAATCGCGCAAATCGTCGTAAGCCAATGGTTTTCTCCCTGAATGGGATCCTTCCCCATTCATACTACGGCTTTTGGCGGATGGAAGAACCTGTCTGAATACCGGCAGGCCAGATGGCTTCATCACGGCGCAAAGGCCCGGACTGCCTTACCGATGCGATGGTCTCACGGGAACGGCCTGCCCTTGACCTGGCCCACCCCTTCCCGCAGGGTGAGGAGTTGATTGGCTGGGACAGACTTGATGGATTCGACGAGACCGGAAGGCCAGTGGACTTCAACGTCGGCCGTGGTCGCGGCGCCCAGACCGAAGTGCAGGCGCGGATCGTTCGCTGACAGGAAGCTGGACTGGCTCAGTTGCTCCTGAACCTGGACCTTTCCGCCATATCGCACCAGGACCCTCGCGCCGATCGCGCTGCGGTTGCTCTTGGTGCCTTCGAGGCGAATCTTGATCCAGTAATTGCCGGACGGAGCGTCGTTGCGCAGCAAGGAGGGCGGTTCATTCACATTCATGACCAGCACGTCCATGTCGCCGTCGTTGTCAAAATCGCCAAAGGCAAGGCCGCGGCTGCAATGACGCTCGCTGATGCCCGGACCTGCCTCCGGGCCCAGCTCGACAAAGGTACCGTCCCCTTGATTGCGAAAGAGGATGCGCGGGCTGCGGGCCGGAGAATTGGGGGCGATGCGGTCAAGCTCCGGGTAGACGGTACCGGTGGAGACCATCAGGTCTGGGTAGCCGTCGTTGTCGAAGTCGACGAAGCCAGCGCCAAAACTGACGAAGCGCGTTTCCTTGTTGAGGCCGGCTTCGGCCGTCACGTCGTCGAAATTGCCCTTGCCGTCGTTGCGGTAGAGGCCGGTGGACTGACTCAGAAAGTGGGTCCTGGCCAGGTCGGTGTGGCCGTCCAGGTTGTAGTCGCCCACGCCAACGCCCATGCCGCTCATTTCCCGGCCATCGCCGCTAAGGGCGACGCCGCGAATCAAAGCTTCCTCGCGAAAGGTGCCGTCGTGGTTGTTCATCAGCAGCAGGGAGGGCGTCGAATCGCACGCCACGAAGATGTCGGGCCAGCCGTCTTCATCAAGATCGATGCCGACGGCTGTGAGTCCATACGATCCGCGAAACCCGGCGACGCCGGACTCTTTGGAGACGTCAGTGAAGGTGCCGTCGCCATTATTCCGGTAAAGGTAATTCTGGGCCGTGGGGAGGCCCCTGGGGCCGCAGTTGACCGGTACGCCCTCGTAATTGCAGTTCAGCACATTCAGCGAGGGCTTGGGAGCGGTGGCCAGATCGATTTCGAGATAGTTTGACACAAAAAGATCCAGCAGACCGTCGCGATTGTAATCCACAAACGTACACCCTGTGCTGTAGCGGGTGGTGGGATGAATCAGGCCGGCCTTGGCCGTTACGTCGGTGAAGGTACCGTCGCCATTGTTGCGATACAGGCGATTCTGTCCGTAGTAAGTAAGGAACAGATCCTCAAAGCCGTCGTTGTTGAAATCCCCTACGCAGACGCCCTGCGCCCAGCCGGCATCGAGCAGGCCTGCCTTGGCCGTAACATCGGTAAACGTGCCGTCGCGGTTGTTCTTGTACAACCGGTTGCTGGCGTTGGGTGGAGTGTCCTTGAGCCGTCGGCCACCGAGGATGAAGATGTCCATCCATCCGTCGTTGTCATAATCGAAAAAGGCGCAGCCACTGGCCATCGACTCGACGATGTAAGTGAAGCTGTCGATTTCGCCGTAAACTATCGTCTCGGTCAGCCCGGCAGCGTGAGCCACATCCACAAAGCGGGAAAATGGCGCTGTCGGCTTGACCGCCGGGAGATCCGCACGAAGTCTGGCGGGGATGAGGACCTGCGCCAGCGCCGCAGGGATGGTGCTAAGCAGACGGCGACGTGTCCACAGGGCGCTTGCATCGTTGCTCATCACTGCCGGCATCCTCCCACACGCATGAAATTACTTTTGTTCGTGCGGCCCCTGCGCCTCTGCCAAGCTCTTGCTGAGTTGGAGAGCGTCAGCGTTGTCCGGCTGCAGCTTGAGAGCGTTGGCCACGGCGTCCTGGGCTTCCTGGAAGCGGGACTCCATGCCCAGAGCGACCGCGAGGGAAACCCAGGCTTGAACGTAGGTCGGAGTAGCCTTGAGCGCCAGCCGGAACTCCCCTTCGGCCGCGGCATTATCACCGCCTTTGAATTCAAGGTATCCGAGCTGGTAGTGGGCGAGGGAGTAATTGGGATCGGCCTTGATGGACTGTTCCAGCGCGGCGCGTTCGCTGGAAGCGTCCCCGAGATCGTCGAGGACGAGGGCCAGCCTGTAGGCAAGCTCGGCATTATCCGGGAGCGCCGCGCAGGCCTGACGATACAGCTCGGCAGCACGCTGGTTGTCGCCTTCTTTGACAGCCTGCGCGGCCTGCGTCGACCGCTGCAACGCCAGCGTGCGATCCGTTCTTGCCTTGAGCGCCTGCTGGTAGAGCCTGAGTTGCTCCTGCGCTGCCGCGGTTTCGCCCTGGGCGCGTAAGACCTTGGCCAATTCAAATCGAACTTCCGGTCCGGGGGCACCCAGATCGATGGCTTTTTCAAATTGCTCCCTGGCCCCGGCAGCGTCCTTGAGCTGTTCCAGCACCAGGCCGAGGTTGAATCGAGATTGGGAATCGTCTGGATTCAGAGCCACCGACTCCTGCAGGTGTTTGCGGGCCGAGGGAAAGTCGCCAGCCTCGCGCTCCTGGATGCCGTTGAGAAAGAGAATTTCAGAATCGTGTGGCGAGAGAACCAGCAGCTTACGACCCAACTCGGCCGCCTTGACGTTGTCCTGGTTGACCACCAGAGTGCGCAGATAAATGCGCTGCGCCTCAATGTCTCGCGGCTTCCGCAGGGCCAGCTTTTCAGCCACGGAGGACGCGTCCTGGTGCCGGGATTGCCGGTTGTAGGCTTCCACCAGCGCCCTGGTGAGGCTGTCGGAGTCAGGATAGGTTTTCAACCCCTCGACCAGCACCTGTACGGCTTCATCAAGCATTTCCGACTGCCCGTAGGCGATAGCAAGATCGAGGGTAAGGTTCTCGTCGCGTGACACGGAGCGAAGTCCACGGATGACCGTTTGGTAATCCTCGACCGAAAGGAGGGTTCTGGCCAGCCCGTGGAGCGCCCTCTTCGAAGCGGGGTCAATTTTGAGGGTGGCCTGCCACTCCGCAAAGGCCTCTTTGCCGCGACCGAGACCGGCAAGCGCCTCGCCCAGCAGGGTATGCGACTCGGCATCCTTGGGATCAAGTTGGACGGCTTGTTGGAGCGGCGCGACAGCCTCCTGCAAGCGACCCGCGGAGTACAGGCTAGACCCCAGAAGGTAAGAGAAACGCGCCGAACCCGGCTCCAGCTTGAGAGCGGCCTGAAAGGATCCGGCAGCGCAGTCATATTGATGATTCCTGCCAAACCATTCGCCCAGCGCCGCATAGCCATCTGCATCGGGATGCGCATGGAGCCGAGCCTCTAAAGCAGACGGTCCAAGGCACCTTGCCGCCCCGGCGAATGCGGATACGTTGAGAAATACCATCAGGATCAGCCCGGTCCGGGCGCGGATTGAAAGCGAAGACATGTTACGTGTGAACTCTACGAATCAGCATACCCCACGGCACAACCTGGAAACCGGCTGAGGGCCTTTGCGGCTCGCGAGCAGGTGGAAGGCGACCCCCGCCGGTAGGCTTCGGTCGGGTTGAGGGGAGAACGGGATAACACGACCGATCCAACGCGAACCCCAGGCGCTCCATCGCGTCGTACCCACCGCGCGGGCGCGGGCGCGCTGAACGCCGGATTCGTGTTGAGTTTTGGTGCGCATGGCGACGCAATCCAATCCGCATGGGGTTCATAGAAAATTCTCTTGCCTCTTTTTCGCGGGTTGTGTCAGGCTCACTTCCACATCGCGACTGTTGCGAGCAGGAGCATCTCATGTCCCCTTCCCCCTCGTATCAAGTCAGACCCTATTACAAGCTGAGGAACCTATCCTCTCTCACAGCCCACGCCGCCGCGGTTGCCCCCGCCGCTGGTCCGTGGGCCTTGCCCGCCCTTTGCGCGGCTTACAACTGGCCTGCCAACCTGACTGGCGGCGGCATCATTGCCATTGTGGAACTGGGCGGCGGCTGGGTGCAGTCCGACATGGACTTGTTCTTCCAGTCGATCAATCAGCCTTCGCCGCAGATCACGGATGTCTCGGTGGATGGCACGCTCAACAGCCCCAACCAGAGCGTCGGTTCTCCGAATGATCCGGATTTCGAGGTTGCGCTGGACATCGAAGTGTCCGGAGCAGCCTATTACGCGGCCACCGGGAACCCGGCTACCATCCGCGTCTACTGGTCGCAGGACATTGCCTCCGCCGTTCAGAAGGCAACCGCCGACGGATGCGATGTCTGCTCCATCTCATGGGGATCTGACGAAGCCAACTGGGGCAACGCAGCCGCCCAACAGATGGAGGCGGCCGCCACAGCGGCAACCGCCGCGGGCATGATCGTTTTTGGCGCCGCGGGAGATAACGACTCCGGCGACGGCGGACCGACGCCGGCCAATGTGGATGTACCCTCTTCCTGCCCTCACGTGGTGGCCTGCGGAGGGACCTGCAAAACCGCAACGCAAGAGACGGTCTGGAACGACAATCCCGGACAAACCAACGGCGAAGGAACGGGCGGCGGCTATTCGACCATCTTCCCCGTGCAGGCCTTTCAGATTGGCGCGCCGCCGGCGCCTGCCGGGACCACAGCGGGTACCGGAAGAATGGTGCCGGATGTCTGCGCGGATGCCGACCCCAACACCGGATACGAGGTCTATGTCCACGGTGCGCAGGCGGTGGTGGGCGGGACCAGCGCCGTGGCGCCGCTTTATGCCGGATTTTTTGCCGCGTTTGGAACCAAGCTCGGCTTCGTTACGCCCACGCTCTGGGCCAACCAGGGAGGCTTCAACGACATCACCGTGGGCGGCAACGGGTTTTACCAGGCAGGCCCCGGACCCGATCCGTGCAGCGGGATCGGATCGCCGATCGGGACAAGCATTGCGGCCTTTTTTTGAGCCCACCTGAATGTTTATTTGGTAAACGGGATCGCCGGTGCGACCGCGTCGAGAGGATAACCCAGGCGCTTCCATTCGTCGTAGCCGCCGCGCAAGGGGCGCACGCGCTCGATGCCCAGCTTGTGCAGAGTCATGGCGGTTTTGGCGGCGGTGGCCTCGCTGGGGCAGGTGCAATAGAGCACGATGTCGCGGTCGCGGGGAATCTCAAGGTGACGTGCGGCCAGGGTGTCGGGCGAGAGATGGTGCGCGCCGGGCAGCGTGAAGGGGTCAGGCAAAAGTTCCAGCGGATGGCGCAGATCCACGATGAAAACCGGCTCGCCGGCATCGAGTTGCTTCTTCAGGTCCGCCGGCTCCAGCCGCGAGGCCACCAGCTTTTTGAGAACCATGCGCCTGCGGATGACACGTGCCACAAAGAAACCAAGAATGCCCAGGACCAGCAGCGCGCCGGAGAATCGGCCTGCCCAGTCCAGCAGACTGGGATCACGCTTGATCAGGTCGCCAAAAAAGCGCCCCGCTCCGAGCAGAGCACCGAGCCAGAGTGTGGCGCCGATACCGTCAAAGAGCAGAAATGGCCAGTAACCCATTCCATTCTGCCCAGCCACGGGCGGGGCCAGCGTGGCCAGGCCGGGGACGAACTTGGCAATCATCAGCGTGACGCGCCGACGGCGGCCAAACGAGTCGGTGGTGCGGCGGACGCAGATGGTGGGTTCGAGCGAAAGCTTGCACAACAGACGCAGCACATGGTGTCCGTAGCGGCGTCCCGTAAGGAACCACGCACTGTCGGCCATGAGGGTTGCGGCCATGCCGGCCAGGAGCGCCAGGGGAAAGCTGAGCTGGTGCTCGGCAGAAAGCGCTCCGGCGGCCAGCAGCACCGGCGTGGCCGGAAGCGGCACACCCAGTTGCTCCACCAGGACCCATGCAAACAGCAGCAGGTACCCATACGTCAGCAAGATATGTGTCGGCAATTCCATCGGTGCGGGTCCTGTCTTTGCTCGCGGGGAATCAGATCGCCCTTTCTCGTCTGCCGGCCAGAGGACGGCGAGAGATGCGGGAGGCTCTCATCTTATCCGATGATTCAATCGCGAATTCGCTTCATGCGATGGAAATCTGCAGCGCAAATTGCAGTAAAGCCGCCTGGAGGCGGCTTTTCAGCGGATCGCTTGGAACCAGGAAGAATGCCGCTCTACGGCTGAGCCTGCGGTGCGTCGTCCGTCGGAACGGAGGCCGCTTCCTGCTGGCCCTTGGAGGCAAACCAGTTGCGGTCCCAGAGGTTCTTGTAGAAGGCGCCGGTCAGTTCAGCCGCACGGGGGCCGAAGGTGGGCCGGCCACCTTCGAGAAAGAAGACTGTCACCAGGCTGCCCTGGGGCGAGTCGGAGTAGGAAGCAAACCAGCCGAAGCGGGTGCCCTTGTCAGAGCAGGTTCCGGTCTTGCCGAAGACCGGCAGTTCGTGGAAGTTGGCGCGCAGGCGGCGCGCGGTCCCATACTCCACCGCGCCTGCCATGCCGTCCTGCAGGTCGGGAATGTACTTGGCGATATCCAGCGTCCGCTTCACCTTGGGCTGGAAGGCGGCGACCTCCGCCGGGGAGTTTGGATGCTGCAAGTAATAAAGGGTTCCACCGTTGGCGATGGCGGCCACAAACGCTCCCAGTTGCAGCGGGGTCAGCGAAACACCCTGTCCAAAGCTGCACATGCGTCCCACGCCACCCTCAGCGGCGGGCAGTTCCTTGTCAGGGTACTCACCCAACTGCTCGCCTTCGATGCGGTATCCGGCAAGCTCGCCCAGGCCGAATTGAGTGGCATAGTGGCGCACTCGCTCGAAGCCCAATTCGCGGCCCAGTTCCTCAAAGTAGAGGTTGTTGCTCTTGGCCAGCGCATCGGTCATGTTCATGCGGAAGCCGGGGAGCTGCACTTGCGTATCGCGCGTAACCAGTCCCTCTGAGAGCGCGGCCATGGCCACGGTGATCTTGATGGTGGAGCAGGGTTCGGCTCCGGGCGAGAGTGCCAGCTTCTGGTTGACCATGGCCAGGATGCGGCCGTTGGAGGGGTCGATGACCACGGCTGTACCATTCATGTCGCCCAACGCGTCGATCGCCGCCTGGCGGACCACCGGATCCTCGCCAGCCGTCAAATCGCCCTGGCCGATGTTTCCGTTGGCAAAGGAACTGGCGGTGAACCGCTCGTAGGAATGATGGCGGAGGGATGTAATGGCCACACGGCGAACACCGGCACGTGCGCGGCCTCTGGCGGTCAGTCGGGCAGTCTGCCGGACCGGCTCTGCCTTGGGAGAAGTACGCGCCGTGGCAGCGTGGGCGGTTCCGGCGTGGGCTGCCGCTCCGCGCGTAGCCGCAGACCGGGATTCTGCGTGGCGGCTTGTGGCCCTGGAAGCGGATTTGGCAACATGCGCGGTGTCGCGATGTCCTGTGGCGCGATGGGATTCAGTCAGACGAGGTTCCGCAGTCCTGTTGCGGTGAAGCGAGCGCGGAGCGTCCAAAGCCGCAGCGCCGGTGGCGCCTGCCCCGGAAGCAATCAAGGCCAATCCAAATGCACAAACGCAAGACAGTCTCATCCAGCCAAAGTCCTCTCAACGATGGATTACGTGCCATGCGCCTTGCCTGAGGCCGCGCACTTCTTTCCAGTCGGCCATGCCCCGGGCCGCTTGCAGCTTCTGCTCCGGATACAACTCACTGTATTCTCGAAGCTCCGGCCTCAGCATGTGATCTCTGTCACCGTCCGAATCAGCCGTCAATCCCTTTACCAACCCACAGAGACAACAAATGTTGCTTTGCAGTCTTGCGGTCAAACCTCAGATTTCTAGAGCTATATTGCACTACTATACAACCCCGGTGCTGGATTCCCAAGGAGAAATCCCGCCCCGGCGGGATCCCCCTTGGCCCTCTCTAGAACTTCAACCTGCGCAGGAACGTCGGAGTGTCCAAGTCCCGCTGCGCCTCTTCGTCGCCCTCGGCAAAAAGCGAAGCAACCGGCTGGACCTCTTGATCCTCTACCGCAACCGGGCCGCGCAGGTCGCCGTCGAAGTCTGAGGCGTAGTCCCGGGGTAGCGGTGTGTACGCCGGCTCCTCCGCCATCTCGGCAAACTTCGGACGTGCGGGCGCGGCTACCAATTCCAGTTCGGCAGAGTCGACTTCCGCGACAGTTTCCACGGCAGTCTGAACGAGAGGGGCTGCGACGGCGACGGTGGCGGCAGCCGGCGCGGTGGCCGAGAAAAAGGCCGGCTCATCCTCTTCCATGGATTCTTCTTCTTGTTCCTCCTCCTCGCTCATAAAGCGCGCCGGAGCGGGTGCGGGCGCTGCGGGAGCCTGCGTCAAGTTGCCGGACGCCACCAGGGGCACAGCAGAAGAGGATACAGAAGCAGGAAGCACCGAACCAAGAGGCACAGAAACCGCCGGCGCCTCTTCCACGCTCAACATGCGCGCGCGGCGTTCGGGCATCTGGTCGCGAAAGCCGGTGGCGATGACGGTGATCTTGACCTCTTCGCCCATCTTCTCATCCAGCACCGCGCCAAAGATGATGTTGGCGTCTTCGTGCGCGGCAGACTGGATCAGCGAGGAAGCCTCGTTGACTTCAGAGAGCTTGAGCGAGCTGGACCCGGTGATGTTGATGAGGATGCCGCGGGCACCGTCGATGGCGCCGGCCTCAAGCAGCGGCGAAGCCATGGCCGCCTGGGCCGCTTCAATGGCGCGGTTCGAGCCCGAGCGCACCGCCGTGCCCATGACCGCATGGCCCATGCCTGCCATGGTTGTCTTTACGTCGGCAAAGTCGCGGTTGATGATGCCGGGGATGGCGATGATGTCACTGATGCCCTGTACGCCCTGGCGGAGCACGTCGTCGGCAATGCGAAAACTCTCAAAGAAGCCGGCGTCCTTGGCCACCGCGAGCAACTTCTCGTTGGGGATAACGATCATGGTGTCAACGCTCTCCAGCAATTCCTTCAGGCCGCGCTCTGCCTGCTGCAGGCGGCGCTTGCCTTCAAAAGCGAATGGCCGCGTGATCACGGCGACGGTCAGGATGCCCATCTCACTGGCCAGCGAAGCAATCACCGGCGCGGCACCGGTGCCTGTGCCGCCACCAAGGCCGGCGGTGACGAAGACCATGTCAGCCCCTTCGAGCGCTTCAATGATCTTCTCCGAGTCTTCGAGCGCGGCGCGGCGGCCCACGTCGGGGTTGGCGCCCGCGCCCAAGCCCATGGTGAGCCGGACCCCAAGCTGCAGCTTTACCGGGGCCTGCGAAAGCTTGAGCGCCTGCACGTCGGTATTGGCGGCGATGAACTCCACGCCCTCCATGCGGGCCTGGATCATGCGATTCACGGCGTTGCCGCCGCCGCCACCTACACCGATGACCTTGATGCGGGCTCCGCGCACAGGCTCGTCGTGATATTGAATGCGCATCCCACTGGCTTCATTGCTCTGTTGACCCATTGGATCCATTTGGTCCGTCTGATTCATTGCGGCTTCGGCCTCCCGATTCATGACTGAATACCTTCATTGCTAAAAACTGGCTGCAAAGATGGCGCGCAGCTTGGCGCGCAAACCGTTATTTTCCGCCGCGCGTGTCACGCGGGTGCGATGGGCATACAAAATCATGCCGATGGCAGTGGCCAAGCTGGGATGGACCAGCTCGCCGGGCATATGCGATAGACGCACTGGCATCCCGGTTCGGGCCGGAACCCGCAACTGGCTCTCGGTTACGTCCAGCATACCGGGCAGCATGGCCCCGCCGCCGGTAAGCACGCAACCGGCGCCCAGGGCATCCACTACGCCGCCCTGGCGCAGGCTTTCCTTGACAAAATAAAGCAGCTCGCGCGCGCGGGGCTCCAGGATCTCGGCAATCGTGCGCAGCGGAAGCATGCGTGGCTGGGGGTTGGCAATCTCAATCTCCGCCAGCTGCGGAACAGCCGTCACCACGGCATTCCCGTAGGTTCGCTTCAGCTCCTCGGCCTGGGCCACCGGCATCTGCAGGCCCACCGCCAGGTCGTTGGTAAAGTGCTGCCCGCCGATGGGAACGGATGCGGTGTGGGCCACGGCGCCCTCAAAAAAAACGGCCAGGTCGCTGGAGTGGGCGCCAATGTCGAGCAGGCAGACGCCCAGTTCGCGCTCGTCGGCCGAGAGCGTGGCCTCGGCGGCGGCAATCGACTCCAACACCGCCTCGGAAACCTCAAGTCCTGCCCGGTTGGCGCAGGTAACCGTGCTTTGCAAAGCGCTGCCGGAGCATGTAGCGATATGCAGATCCACCTTGAGCCGCGCGCCCACCATACCCACGGGATCGAAGATGCCCGGCTGATCGTCGAGGATGAATTGACGGGGCAGCAGGTGCAGAATCTCGCGGTCCGCAGGGCGCTCGATGGACCGCGCACGCTCCACAGCGTTGCGCACGTCCTCGCGGGTGATCTCGCGCATGCGCGAGCCCAGGTCGATTCCATCGCTGGTGTTGAGCCCGCGAATATGCGGCCCGCCCACGCCCACCACGCACTCATCAATGTTGATGCGCGCCACCCGTTCGGCCTGCTCGTTAGCCGCCTTCACCGCCTTGAATGCCGGGCCAAGCTCCGCGATCAGGCCCTTGCGCATACCGGCCGATTCCACTATGCCGTGGCCGCGATAACGCAGGGCTCCTTCGTTGAGGTCGGCGGCCAGCACGCGAGTCGACGCGCTGCCAATGTCCAGCACCACGATGAGGTTGTCCTGTTTCTGGCTCATGGCGCTCACTGGCCCTCTGCCGCAACCGCGGTCGGGTGGGTTGTTTTGGAGGCAAGCTTCCGTTTGCCTGCTTCGAGCGCAGCACGTTTGGCCTCCGCGCGCTTCTTTTTGTCCCTGGCGGCCTTGTCTTTCGCAGTTGCTGCTTTCGCCGCGGCGCTCAGCGGCTTTGAAAAGGCTTTTCCGGCCGGCTTTGCGCCCGCGCTGACTTTTTTGATCTGGGTCGCCGCTTTGGCCTGCGCCGGTTTGGCGGCGGCTGCGCCTGCGGACGAGCCAGGCTTCGGCTTGGCCTGCGCATCTTCAGATGGTTCCCCGGCCGGGGTCTTGCCGTTGTCAGCGTTCGATGCGGCCTGATCGCCCGGCGTGGTTTCCACCGTGTTGGCGCCGTGATTCATCTCCAGCACTACCTGCTGGTCGTAGCGCAAATCCACCTCCCCCAGCCTGGGATATTGCTGGCGCCATTCGGCGATGTGCGCCTTGTAGCGCTGGTAGCGCTCCAGAAAATGGTCTTCGCCAAAGTGCGCCAGGATGTCGGCGCCCTGCTCGGGCATCAGCACGCGGGCATCCTCGGGATCGGTCAGGTCGATTTCGGAGATCTGCTCGGAAAGGCGTTCGCCATTGGCATCCAGTTCGGCCAGAAGGCGCCGATACACCTCCATCCGTGCCTTGCGGCTGGCGAGCGGATCGCGGGGGTCAATCCCCGTCAACACCGGGAACGAGTAATGATGCTGGGCCATCATGGCCGGCGGCATGGTGAGCAGAACTCCGCTTGCGTCAACAAGCCCGATTTGCTGGCCTTGGCGCACAAAGGCCACTGGCTTCCGCTCCACCACCGAGACACGAATCTGATCCGGGAGCAGCCGCATCACCGTGGCTCGCTCCACCCAGGGAATCTCTTCCAGTTGCCTGCGTCGCTCGGCCAGAGGGACAAAGAAGATGTTGCGGCCAATGTCTTCGCCGAAGACCGGCAGCATCTCCGTGCGGCTCACTTCCGTCAATCCGGATGCCTCGATGTTGCCGGCTCCGGCGATGCGGAAGCGCGCGTCGCGCCCCAGATAGGTCTTCAGAAAGAAAGCTGAGGTGGCGAGTCCGCCCAGAACGATCAAAACGCCCAACCCCAAAAACACGCGGCCCGCAGTGCTAGCCGGACGCCACCAGGGGTTGCCTGGCCCGCGGAAGCGCGCCCCACCCGCAGGGAAGGTATCCTCGCCGTCGGGGTCCACCATCTCGAGCGGCATGCCGGGCAGAGTACGCCCCGTTGGGGGTACACCCTGCTGCACGCGCCGGAATCGGGGTTCCTCGATCGCTTCATCCTCCCAAATCAGGGGCCGATTTTTGAAACTGCCTTGAGTCGTCACGCCCGAGCAAGGTCGTGAGAATCGCCAGATTTCACTATAGCTTGCGTGTTGATGGCTTTTTCCCGCATCGGCGGCGGGGGGAATCCGTAGCGTTACGGGGAAGAAGCGGGGGTCAGAGATCAGGGATCAAGGATCGGCCCGGTTCGGTGCGGTTCCCTGCCGTTCCTGATTCAGCCCAAAAACATTCCAATCAGCGAAATTGCTATCATTCTGAACGAAGTTTTGCGCGTCGCTTGCGCCAAATGAATTGGAAGAATCTGCGATTGCTTTTGGCTGGAAATCCGTCTTAAGGAATTGATATGAGACCATCCGCCGGTACCAGCAGCCGCGTTTTCGCGGGCGAACATCGAGATCTGGGCTGGTTCTAAGCCGCTTCTAGCTTGGCCAATATCTGCGGAGCCAACTGGCTCACGTTGCCGGCGCCGAGGGTCAGGATCAGGTCGCCTTCCCTGGCCTGGGCGGCTACGGCAGCAACGGCGGCGGCGAAATCGGGGACAAACTGCACCTGCGGCCCCTCGATGCGGCTCGCCAGCAGCTCGGCCGTCACGCCGAGGATAGGTTCCTCGCTGGCGGCGTAGATGGGCAGCACGATGACGGTATCTGCGTCCTTGAATGCGCCGCTGAACTGTTCGAGAAGATCCTTGGTGCGCGAGTATCTGTGGGGCTGGAAGACGACGTGGATGCGCTTGTGGCCGCACTCTCGGGCGGCGGCCAGCGTGGCGCGAATCTCCGTGGGATGGTGGCCGTAGTCGTCAACCACAGTCACGCCGCGCGCCTGGCCGCGCAGTTGAAAGCGGCGGTCCACGCCGCGAAAGTGGCTGAGCCCCTCCGCAATCTTGTCCGCGGAAATCTCCAGTTGGCGGGCGATGGCTACCGCAGCCGTGGCGTTGAGAACATTGTGGCGTCCGGGCACGTGCAACTCGAAAGGCCCCAGCGGTCCCTCGGCGGTATTCACCAGGAAGCGTGCAAAGCGGCCCTCAATGGCCTCAAGAAATTCGAGGCGGTAGTCGGCATCTGCCGCCACGCCGTAGGTGAAGACACGGCGGCGGGCGCGGGGTAGAATCCCGGCCAGTCGCGGATTGTCCAGGCAGGCGGTCACCGCTCCGTAAAAGGGAACCTTGTCCATGAAATCCAGAAAGGCGTTCTCCACATCGGCCATGTCGTGGTAGCAGTCCATGTGCTCTCGGTCGAGATTGGTGACCACAGCCAGGATGGGCGAGAGCTTGAGGAACGAGCGGTCGCTCTCGTCCGCCTCGGCCACCAGATATTGCGTCGTCCCCAGCCGGGCGTTGGAGCCGAGCGCATCCACGCGGCCACCCACAACCACGGTGGGGTCAAGGCCCCCGGCAGCCAGCACAGAGGCCACCATGGAGGTGGTGGTGGTCTTGCCGTGCATGCCTGCGATGGCGATGCCATATTTCAGGCGCATCAACTCGGCCAGCATCTCCGCGCGCTGGATGACGGGAATCTTGCGGGCGTGGGCCTCCACCACTTCGGGATTGCTGGCGCTGACCGCCGAGCTGGTGACTACAACCGTGGCTCCGGCAATGTGGCCGGCCTCATGACCCTGATAGACAGTGGCGCCCAGTTGCGCAAGCCGGTCAGTGACCGGACCGCGGCGCAGATCGGAGCCGGAAACCTTCATGCCCAGGTTGAGCAGAATCTCCGCGATGCCGCTCATGCCGATGCCGCCGATACCGATGAAGTGCACGTGCTGCGAGGTGGTGAACATGGGAAACGAGACGAAACTCCACTGTAACATTCGCGCGGGCAGCGCCTGGCAGGCAAGTCAAAAAACCGCGGTAAACCCCCGATTTTCGCAAAAGTTGCGGGAATTTATTTTCGCGTGGAGGGCGCAACCTTTGTACCAATCCCTTGTTGAATCAGGACATAACCGGCACGCCGCAGAGATAGCAGGAACGAAGCCTCAAGCGGAGAGAAGCCGGGCTGGCCTCACCGAATTGGCCGGCTGAACGGAGGAGTTATGGACGGCATGCGGAATTGGATGTTGGGTGCGGCGGTGCTGGCTGGCGGATTGGGCCTTGGAGCGACCACAGCTCAGGCAGCCGAGTTTGGGATATACGCGCGCGGACCGGTAGCCTACGTTCCGCCCTGCCCTGGACCGGGATATGTGTGGATCGCCGGCTACCAGGCCAATGGATATTGGATTCCGGGCCGGTGGAACTTCGCCGGCGTCCGGGATCGCGACCACTTTGTCGCAGTCGAGCGCGGCTACGGCCGGGGACCGGTTTTCGACCGGCATTTTGACCGGGACCGCGGACATGATCGCTTCCGCAGGTAATCTCCCTGCCTGATTGCCTGCAGTGGGCGGCCTCTCCCAACCGGAGAGGCCGCTTTTTTGTGTGTTCAGAGCAATTTCACGGTTTGTGTAGTGCGGGCATCGTGGTTTCCCTCCCTGGCCGCAAGAATGCTCCGCCATTTTCAACTGTCTGCTTCCGCCAAGGACGTTGCCCACCAGAGCCCCTGCCGCAATAAACACGCAAAAGACCTTGCCCTTTTCCTCGCGCTGAACGATTCTTTGAGGTGGACCGCAACTAAACCGCGAAAACGTGGTTTCAATAATCAGAAGCCGGACGGGCAAGAGAAGCCCAAGAGCCGGCAGGTGCTGAGGACGGAGTTCAACTCCGGGTCCCGAGTCCGGGTCGAGCAGGACAGGGCAGCACGAGGAGGTTTTTATGCGGAATATGCGCCTGGTTCTGTTTGCAATGTTCCTGGGTTTGGCGTTCGCGGCAACGGCAAATGCACAAGTGGCGGTGGGTGTGGGAGTCGGCCCCGCGGTGGTTGCCGCACCTGACGTTTACGGTCCCCCGGTTTGCGACTGGGGCTACTACTCTTACTACCCGTATGCCTGCGCGCCCTACGGATATTACGGGCCTAGCTGGTTCTATGGCGGCGTCTTCATCGGCGCCGGGCCGTGGTACGGCTGGGGTCGCGGCTGGGGTCGCGGCGGGTATGGCTATCGCGGCGGCTACGGATACGGCGGTCGCGGTGGATATGCGGCTCGCGGAGCCTATGCGGGCGGAGTGCGCGGCGGCTATGCCGGCGCGGCCCGAGGCTATGCCGGCGGCACACCCGGTGTTGCACGCGGCTATGCCGGTGGTGCAGCGCGCGGCGGATATAGTGGCGGCGGTGCCCGTGGTGGATTCAGTGGCGGTGGTGGTGCTCGTGGTGGGTTCAGCGGCGGCGGTGGTGCTCGCGGCGGATTCAGCGGCGGTGGTGGCCATGCAGGTGGCGGCGGCCACGGCGGTGGTGGACACCGGTAACTTTTTGCGGCTCTCCTGAAAAGGCCCGTCTGCTTCGGCAGGCGGGCATTTTTTTGCCATGGAGTGGGTTTGGGCGACTTCACTGCCTGAGAGGACTGGAGAGGCTGGATACAACAGTGCAGCCGCCACGGCTACGTGATTGGCCTTTCGCAGAGCTATCCGGCTGCAAGAGCGGCCAACCGGTCGGCGATCCGCTCGGCCGCGGCGGGATGCGCCTGGGTTCGGGCAGCCGCGGCCATGGCCGCAAGGCGCTCGGGCGAGGTGAGCAATCCGGTAAGCGCGTCAAGGAGCGCATGGGGCTGGCCACCGGATACGTTCAGCGCACTTTCCTGGAGCATCACGGCTGCCCCGGCCCTCACCATGGCTTCGGCATTGCGCTTCTGATGCTCATCGGCTGCGGCGGCAAAGGGCACCAGCAGGCTCGGTTTGCCGGCGGCAGCCAACTCGGCCACGGTGGAGGCGCCGCTACGCGCCATCACCAGGTTCGCCCTGGCAAAGCGCGCCGGCATATCGTCGAAAAAAGGTTGCACCTGCCAGCGCTGGGGGTCAGCGCCGCTTGCGGCATACGCCGCCTGGGTTTGCTCCACGTGGCGCACTCCGCTCTGGTGAAGAACCGTGAGCCCTGGAACCGCATCGAGCAGCGCCGGAATTACCCGCGGAAGATTCACATTGAAGATGCGCGCGCCCTGAGAACCGCCAAAGACCAGCAGGTGGGGCGCTGTGGCGGAGGGCTGCTGCAACGTGAAGAACTCTGGCCGCACCGGAATTCCGGTGACCTCGCAGTTGCTAAACCACTGGGTTGCCACAGGAAAGTTCACCGCGGCGGCCTGGACCCGCTTGCCCACCAGACGGTTGGCCAGCCCCGGCATGGCGTTGGGCTCAAAGGCCATGGCCGGCACCTTGAGCCACAGCGCAGCCGCCATGGCTGGACCGGAGGCGTAGCCGCCCACGCCAAACACGACGCTGGGCTTGAACTCGCGGATCAGCCGTTTGCAGGCAAAGATGCTGCGGGGCAGGTCCACGAGAGTGCGCAGGCGCGTAAGCAGCGAAACATTCTTGAGCGGACCTACATCGACCAAGCGCAGGTTGAAGCCGGCCTCGGGCACCAGGCGAATTTCCATGCCGCGCGCGGTGCCGACAAAGAGCACCTCGGCCCCGTGGCGGGCAACCAGTTCGCGAGCAACCGCGAGGGCTGGAATGATGTGGCCGCCGGTACCGCCACCGGCAATGAGAATGCGCAACGCTGCCAAGTCTCTGCCTTTCGTATGGAGTTTCGCGGAGCCGAGCGACGCTCTAATTCTCGCAGAACATGCCGTTGGCGCATGCACCACCGCGGCCGCAGCAGGGACCACCGGCGCCGCAGGGTGCGGGCGCATCGGCGTGGTGATGGCTGGCGCCTTTCGTGATTGCGCCCGCGCCTCCGCTGATAAGCCTTTTCACTCGTTGGCCACACTGCGGGCAGATTTCAATAGGGGCGTCAGACATCTTCTGGCGCTTCTCAAAGCGGCAAGCACAGGTATCGCATAGGTATTCGTAGGCGGGCATCAGCAATCCTCTCTCGGGCGTCGCGCTCTGTCTTCATTGTAAGGGGAGCGTGTCTCCTCTTCCACTGGTGGCAGAGGGTTCGTCGTGATTGCTTTCCCAAGCCACAGAAGTGAGAGCTGGGGCACCCGATTCCGCAGAGGCCGGTTGGGCGACCAGGAGCAGGACCAAGATGGCTATGTCAAAGCATTAGCCTTTAATGTGCACTGCCGCTCTCGGAGAAAGAGTTGACCAGGAGCCTTTCTGTGCCCTCGCTTGAAAGTACGGAGTTGAATAGCACAGTGCCGTCACGGATGACTATGCCCGCAGGAAAGACATCGCTGTGAAAGTCGCTGAGTACTGAGTCCGGCACGATAAGAATCGAAACTTTTTTTCGGCATGCTCCGTTGCCAGGAACGCAGTCCCTCAAGCACCTCGCTCGACCGAACGTCCTCGCGCCCTGTATTCGCATGCCAACTGGTGATCACGTAGATCGACTGCTGTGGCGATAACTTCGACAGATCGCTCGTGATCTCGGGCCTGCTCGGTGACCACAGTGTGAAGGGGACCAGCAATACCGTGCCGCGCTTCAACGAAACAGCCCTCAGGACAAGGTTATTAGTCCCCGGCAAATAACCATGCAAAGACGTCAGCGGCGCACTCTTCCCCACCATCAGTTGGCGTTCGAGCGCGGCTTGCATCAGCGCCAAATCTGCCGTGCCAGCCCAGCTTGGCTGCTGTACGATCGCCGCCAGATCTTCCAACTTGTTCGGTTTGCTCGAAGCTTGTGAAAGTGCGGCGCACCGAATGGCATCACGGAATAAAGTCGCAGCGGACGTGCTGTCATTCTTTCCTTCAAGAGCTTTCCCACTGACAAGCAACGGAAACGTCGCTGCGCCTTGTGTTGCACAAAGCTTGAGGGTCAGATTGTTCAGGTAGGTGTTGGCTCCCTCCATATTGTCGACGATCAGGTCAATCGCGGCGTGAATGGGCGGATCGTAGGGATAATCCTGAAGCAGCGAGCCCACCTGAGCTTCAGCATTGTCTGGCTCTTTAAGACCCAGAAATGCGCGGACCAGCAGCAAGAGAGCCTGTTCCCTCTGCGGCGGCTGCGGAAGAGCAAGATAATCCACTAAGGCTGCGCGAGCTGGATCAAACTGCTGCCCGAAGATGCAAAGCTGGCCGAGGGCGAGTAGTTCTGTGGCATCGCTGGCAAAAGGTGAAACGTCGGAAGAGAGCGCAAGGCAATCGCGAGAGGCTTGCGCGATCCCGATGCTCAAGGCAAACTTGTCAGCATCCGTCAGGTCGTTTGCTTGTCCCCGTGTCTCCGTAAACGGTGCTAGAGCTGCCTTGTATGACTCGGTTGGAGAAAGCGGTCTGGAACTCTCCTGTCCGGGAAGGCGATGAGCACCTATTAGAAGGAAAAGCCGACGAACACAGCCACATTTCGGGCTTTCTTATCCCAATGAAGAAAATTCCGTACCGGCGCTGCTTCACAGGGCGCTTGGAGTTTGATCTGCGATATTTGGCTCTTCCCGGTACGCAAACTGACTCCGAACTGGGCCAGACGGTGCTGCTCGACTCAAAAACGCAAAGCGAACATGGAATCCAATGTCACAGAAGCCCTGCTATGAGTTTGCATCATTGAAGGAAGATAGACGGTTTGGCCGCTCGATCGTCACTCCAATGAGAATCCGATACGCAATGAGAACCGGCTTCGTCTCAGACAATCCGAAAAGCGCGGATTTCTGTTATCGATAAGTACACTATCGCCGATGCATTCATCGAGGTTTTCGAGAGAAAAGTTCACGGTTCTCCGAGTTTCGGTCATGTCACCGCCTGCACGGCAGTTATTGTTTCAGCGATATTCCGTGGGGCCCTAACCCAGCGGTCTGCGGAACCGGCCGCAGGCATTCTTGGGCAAGAACAAGTTGTTATGCAAAGCCCCCTCAGGGGCTGAAGCCCCTTACATTACGACCCTATACGGCACGACTGAAGTCGTGCCCTGATACAAAGCTCGCTTTCAGTTGTGTCCTGATGCAAAGCTCGACTTCGGTTGTGCCCTGATACAGCGCTCGACTTCAGTTATGTGCTGATACAAGGCTCGCTTTCTGTCATGCCCTGATGCAAGGCTCGCTTTTGAGAGATGCGTACGCTACACGAATCTCGCTTCAGTCCGCCTTCTTGGTGATGTTCAGCAGAATCCCGATGCTGGCCAGAGTTACAAAGACCGAGGTCCCGCCGGAAGAGATCAGAGGCAGCGGAATGCCCTTGGTGGGCACCAGCGAAAGCACCACGCTGATGTTGAAAAAAGCCTGCAGCAGGAAAGCAGTGGTAATGCCGAAGGCCACCAGCCGGGCGAAAGGATCCTGGGAGCGAAACGCGGCGCGCAGACCGCGTACTCCCAGCACGGCAAAGAGCAGCACGATCACCATGGCGCCGATGAATCCAAGCTCTTCGGCAATGTTGGCGAAGATGAAGTCAGTGGACGCTTCGGGCAGATAGAAGAGCTTCTGCATGCCTTCCATGTAGCCCCGGCCGGTGAGGCCGCCGGTGCCCACGGCGATGAGGGACTGGTTGATGTGGAAGCCGGCTCCCTGGGGATCGGATTCGGGGTTGAGGAAGACCAGCATGCGCTGGCGGCGCCATGCAACCATGAAGAGCAACGCAGCCAGAGCGGGCAGCGCCGCGCAGACGGCCCCAAGCAGATACTTCCACTCCATTCCGGCCAGCAGCAGCATCATGGCTGTGACTCCGCACAGGACCAGCGCCGTGCCCAGGTCAGGCTGACGGACGATCAGGGCGACAAAGACCAGCGGCATGATGGCCGCGCGCAGCAGCGTATGCTTCCAGTCGTGCATGGCGTCGAGGCGATTGTGCAGAAACCAGGCCAGAAACAGGACCAGCACAGGCTTGGCGATCTCAGAGGGCTGGAAGGTGAAGAAGCCGCCGAAGCGAATCCAGCGATGGGTGTTGTGCGAGCCGGGAAAGAAGAAAACCAGCACCAGCAGCAGCGTGGTGACGCAGAGGGCGGGATAGATAAACCGTGGAGACTTGTAAACGCTGTAGTCCACCTGCATCAGCGCCAACATGATCAACACACCCGCAAGCGCCCAGAGGGCCTGCCTGCCGACGTACATATAGGGTGAGTGAAAGCGCTCCTGCGCCACCACGGCCGAGGCGGAAAAGACCATGACCAGACCGACCACAACCAGCAGGAGCGTGGTGAAGAACATCCACTTGTCCACTCCTACGAGTTTTGCCATACCTTCCATCCCCGTCGTTCGCTGACGAGTTCCTTGAAGACACGGCCGCGGTGCTCATAGCTCTCAAACTGGTCAAAGCTGGAGCAGGCCGGCGCCAGCAATACCACCTCGCCCGGACGCGCGGCAGAGGCCGCCGCGCTTACCGCTTTGTCCAGTGTCTCGCAGGATTGGATGGTGACCACTCCGCGCAGTTGCGACTCGATTTTGGCTGCTGCCGAGCCGATGGTGTAGACCGCGCGCACCCGCGACTGCAGCAGTTGAGCCAACTGGGTATAGTCGGAGCCTTTGTCCTTGCCGCCCAGGATGAGATGAATGTCAGTGGAGAAAGCGGCTACGGCCTTGGCCGTCGCGTCCACATTGGTGGCCTTGGAGTCGTTGTAGAACTCGACACCGTTAATGGTGGCCACATATTCCAGCCGGTGCTCGACCGCCCTGAAGTTCTCGATGGCCTGACGAATCGCGTCCACGGGTGCGCCGGCCTGCCGGGCCGCGCACACCGCAGCCAGAACGTTCTCAACATTGTGCGCTCCCTTGAGCGGAATTCCGCCCAGAGGCATCACCGTCTCAACCGCCGCATGCCTGGCCGACCGGTAGACCAGGTAACCATCCTGAATCCAGGCGCCCTGCTCGACCGGATTTTCAAGCGAAAACCAGTAGACGGGCGCGGCCGAGCGGACTGCGGCCTCGGCAGCGCGCGCATTGTCAGCGTTCAGCACCAGGCAGTCGTGCTCGTCCTGCGCGGCGAAGATGCGCTCTTTGGCGAGCGCGTAGTTCTCGAAGCTGCCGTGCCGGTCAAGGTGATCGGGCGTGATGTTCAGGATCACGGCAATGCTGGGGTGAAACTCATCGGTGCTCTCAAGCTGGAAGCTGGAAACCTCGAGAACCGACCAGGTTTCGTCGGTACTCTGGCCGATAAGGGACACCACCGGAACGCCGATGTTGCCCCCTACCAGGGTCGGAATACCGGCCTTCTGAAGGATTTCGCCCACCAGCACGGTGGTCGTGGTCTTGCCGTTGGAGCCGGTAATGGCCAGCATTTTCCCCTTGAGAAAACGCGCGGCCAGTTCCAGTTCGCCGATCACCGTAAGGCCAAAACTCTTGACCTGCGCCAGTTCGGGTGTATTCAGCGGCACGCCGGGGCTTACCACGATCAGATCCTGGCGGCGGAAGGTGAGCAGGCCGTGGCCGCCGGTTTCCACCATGATGCCCTCGTCAAGCAGGGCGGGAATGTCTTTGGCCAGCGCCTCGGCGCTGCGCACGTCAGAGACCGTGACCTGGGCGCCGCAGCGGCGCAGAAACAACGCTGCCGCCAGACCGGATTTCCCCAGTCCCACGACCAGAACTTTCTTGCCTTTGAGTTCCATCATCCGGGTCGTTCCTCAGGCTCTCGCGGCCGCGACTCTCTTATCATCTTGCACCGCGGGAACCTTGTCTAACGGAGTTTCAGAGTGGTGAGTGCAAACAATGCAAACACCAGGGCGCCGATCCAGAAGCGGGCAATGACCTTTGACTCGCTCCAGCCCAACTGTTCGAAGTGGTGATGCAGCGGCGCCATCTTGAAGATACGCTTTTTGCGCAGCTTGTAGCTGCCCACCTGAAGGATGACCGAGACCGCTTCCAGAATGAAGATGCCGCCGATGAAGGGCAGCAGAAGTTCCTGGCGGATGATGATGGCAACCGTGCCAATGGCACCACCCAGGGCCAGCGAACCCACGTCGCCCATAAAGATCTCGGCGGGATGGGCGTTATACCAGAGAAACCCGATGGAAGCACCCACCATGGACCCGCAAAAGACGGTCAGCTCGCCCACCAGGGGCATGCGCTGCAGTTCCAGGTAGTCGGCAAAGACCACGTGGCCGCTGACGTAGGTGAGCACGGCCAGCGCGCCGGAGGCGATGATGGTGCAACCGATGGCCAGCCCGTCCAGGCCATCGGTAAGGTTTACGGCATTGGACGAACCCATCAGCACGAAGATGACAAAAGCAACGAACGGCAAAAACGCCAGCAGGCCCAGATGCGGGACAGTACTCGGCCACCAGTGCCAGAGCAGATCGGGGCGCCAGCTCTTGATGAAAGGCACCGTCAACTGCGTTGAGAATTTCCCAAACTGTTGCAGCACTACCAGCGCAATGGCCACCAGCGCCCCGGCCAGCCCTTGCCAAAGCAGTTTGGCCCGCGCCGTCAGGCCCAGATTGCGCCGCTTGACCACCTTGATGTAGTCGTCGGCAAAGCCAATGGCTCCGAAAGCCAGCGTGGAAAACACAGTGATCCAGACAAACCAGTTCGACGGGTCAGACCAGAGTACCGTCGGCAGCAGGATGGCGATGACGATGAGCACGCCACCCATGGTGGGCGTACCCGACTTCTTCAGGTGCGACTGCGGCCCGTCTTCGCGGATGAACTGGCCGATCTGGAACTCGCGCAGCTTCTGGATTACCCAAGGGCCGATGAACAGCGTAATCAGCAGCGCCGTAAGCGAGGCAAAGGCAGTGCGAAAGGTGAGGTAGCGGAAGATCCGGAAGGGGTGAAAGAACGGAAACAGCTTTTCGTAGAGCAGCCAGTAAAGCAAGTGGCCTCCAGAGCCGGAATGAGGCGGGTTTAAGGTTGATTCTACAAGGCCGGGGGCTGGCGGCGGCGTGGAAATCGCATTTGATGGGAACGGACCCGCGCAGCCTCATCGGCGCCGGACACGAGGCCACGGCCCAGGCGGCGTGAGATCGCGGGGCAGTATGCCGTTCGTGCTGAAATCCAGACCGTGGGTGGCTTCAGCGTTGACGGCGCACCAAGGCGGTGGTCGTGGACATGCGCCCCACTGCACAGCGACAGAATGTCTCGCGGGCGTATGCTACTTGCAGCGTCTTTGGCCTTCCCAAAGATACTATCCACATTCGGAGGCACTTTCATGGTAAGCATTCCTAAGTATGTTCAGGATTTCTTTCCGGGCAAACTCGCATGGGTGGCAACCGCATCCCGTGACGGGGAGCCCAATGTTACTCCCAAAGGCACCCTCAAGTTATTCGATGAGCATCACGTGCTTTTCGCCGATTTGTTCTCTCTGAAAACAAGAAAGAACTTATCGGAAAACAATAAAATTGCAGTCACGGTGGTAGACACGGCCACAGGCAAGGGCTACCAGCTCAAAGGAACGGCAGAGATCATTAGCTCTGGCCCGCTGTTCGAAGAAACCAGCAAACAGCTCAAGGGATCTCCCAAGGGTCTGCCACCGCTCCAGCACGTAGTCAAGATTGCAGTGGAAGCAGTTTTCGACCAGTCAGCTGGCCCTGACGCCGGCAGGCAAATCGCATAAAGATACCGAGGTTACTGCTCCGCGGGTTCGATGCATAGCATCTCGATGGCCCGTTCGAGGTGGATACCGCGGGAGCCTTTCACGAGAACTGCGTCGCCGGGCTGGATATTTTGCAGGAGCCAGCAGCCGGCAGCTTCGGCATTGGGAAGAAACAGCGATGCGACCCCGCCGGTGCATGCAGCCGCGGCCAGGTGTTCGGCATTGCCGCCGACGCCGGCAACCAGGTCGAGGCCGGCTTCGGCGGCGGCGCGTCCGCAGGCGGCGTGCAACGCGGGGCCGCGCTCGCCCAGTTCAAGCATCTCCCCTGCAACCAGAATGCGGCGCCGGGCCGGGCGGGCGGCCAAGGTGCGAATCATGGAGCACAGCGCCTCGGGGTTCGAGTTATAGCTGTCATTCAGAACGGTGGCGCCACCGACCTCAAGCACCTGTCCACGCTTGTCCCCGGCGGAGAGCGACGCGAGCGCGGCAACGGCGTCATCCAGATCGACGCCCGCTTCCAGGGCTACGGCCAGGCCAGCCAGCGCATTCGATGCGTTGTGCGCACCCAGCAAATGGAGGGTCAGTTCGCGCTCGCGATCCCCGGCGCGATACCTCACATGCAGTCCCGCCAGATCTTCAGTCGTGTCAACCACCTGCGGATCGGCACAGGGGCCGGCGCCAAAATAAACCGCGCGGCCTGCGAAGTCGCGGCCAAACTGCGAAACGTAGGGATCGTCACAATTGAGAAAGGCCACCCCGTTGGCCGGCAGCGCGGCCACCAGTTCGAACTTGGCGCGGGCAATGCCCGCCTGTCCGTCGGCAAAACTCTCAATATGCGCAGTACCCACGTTGGTCACCACGCCCCAGTCGGGCGCGGCGATGCGCGCCAGCGCGGCAATTTCGCCGGCATGGTTCATGCCCATCTCGACAACGGCGAACTCATGCTCGGGTTCAAGACGCAACAGTTGCAGCGGCAAACCGAAGCTGTTGTTCAGATTGCCCCGGGACTTGAGCACGTTGAACCTGGCTCCCAGCGCCGCGGCCACTGCTTCCTTTGTGGTTGTCTTGCCGGCCGAGCCGGTGATGGCCACCACGCGCTTGCCCCATTGGCGGCGCACATGCGTGGCCAGCGCCTGCAAGGCAACCAGCGGGTCCTCGGCGATGAGCAGCGGCGCGGCCAGCGCCGCGTCGGGCAGCGTGGCCACTCGCGCGCGCGACACCACGGCGGCAACGGCCCCGCGCTCCAGCGCCGCCGTCACAAAGTCGTGCCCGTCCAAGCGCTCACCGCGCACGGCAAAAAACAGCTCTCCATCGGCCACCGTGCGCGAGTCAATGGAGTAGCCGGTCACCATCAGCGCGCCAGGGATGGCCACGCTGGCCGGAGCCTCCAGCACTGTGCCCGAGCCAATGGCCGCCTCTGCCAGTGTGAGATTCATCGCACATCACCATAGCCCAATTCAGCCAGCGTTGAAAGGGCAATCTCGGCGTCGTCAAAGGGAATCGCGTGGCCAGCGAGAATCTGTTCCTTTTCGTGGCCCTTTCCGGCAATCAGCACCACGTCGCCCGCTTTGGCCGCTCTGAGCGCCAGACCAATGGCCGCGGCGCGATCCGGTTCAATGGTGTATTGGACGCCGCTGGACTTCAATCCGGGCTCGATCTCGGCCAAAATGGCAAGCGGCTCCTCGGAGCGGGGATTGTCGCTGGTGGCCACCACAAAGTCGCTCCCCGCACCGGCAGCCTGGCCCATCTTCGGGCGCTTGGTGCGGTCGCGGTCGCCACCGCAGCCGAATAGCGTAATCACCCGCTTGCCGGATTGCGCCGTCATCTGGCGTGCAAGAGCTGTCAGGTTTCGAAGCGCATCGTCGGTGTGAGCATAGTCCACGATGACCGTGAAGGGCTGACCCGCATCCACAGACTGGAAGCGGCCTGGAACGGGCTTAAGATGCGGGATACATTCAACGAGATCCACAAAGGAAACGCCTCGCGCATGGGCGGCGGTGCATGCGGCCAACAGGTTGAGAATGTTCACTTCGCCAGCCAGCCGCGATGCGACTCTGGCCGAGCCTGCAGGCGTTTCGAGGTCGAGCACCGCGCCGCCGGGCGTGAGCGAGTAGCTTGCCGCGCGCCAGTCGCCCTGGCCGATTCCATAGGTGCGCACCTCCGCGCCTGCCTTGCGCGCGGCCGCAGCCAACTCTTCCGCGCGAGGATCGTGCGCATTCACCACCGCAACACGCGGAGCCGGATAAACCGTGCCGTCAAACAAGAGCCGCTTGGCCGCGAAATACTTCTCCATCGTCTGGTGATAATCCAGATGGTCGCGCGTGAGGTTGGTGAAGACGGCAACATCGAAATGCACGCCGGCAGCGCGGCGCTGGTCGAGCGCATGGCTTGAGATTTCAGTGACCAATTCGGTTGCGCCACGGGCCGCGCCCTCGGCCATCAGCTCGAAGAGGTCACGCGACTCGGGCGTGGTGTGCACGGAAGGGCGCACTTCGCCGGCCACATGATATTCGATGGTCCCCACCAACACGGTGGTGCGCGCAGCCGCGTTCAGCAGCGCCTCGGTCAGGAATGCCGTGGTGGTCTTGCCGTTGGTGCCGGTGATGCCCGTAGCCGCAAGCGTTCGCTCGGGGTGCCCAAAGAAGGCCGCCGAGGCCTGCGCCAGCGCAATGCGGCCGTGTTCGACCTCGAGCACGGGCAGTCCGGGTTGAAAAACCAGCAAATGGTCAAACTTCGGCGCGGAGTCAGTAACAATGCCCAGCGCGCCCGCAGCGATGGCCTTCTCCACATAGCGGTTGCCGTCAGTCGAGCCGCCCTTCATGGCCACAAACACCGAGCCCGGCCGTACGCGGCGCGAATCGTATTCCACGCCCGTCACCGGTTGCTCGGAATCGCCGCCTGTGCCGACTGCGGTCACTTCTTCGATCAGATCTTTCCAATTCATCTCGTGCTTCATTGTAGATTGCTGGAGCTCAAGCGATTTCCTAAGGCCGATATTCGGAATTTGCGAACTTTTCAAACGAAATGAGTGGGTATCCTTGACATGCAACCAAAAGGTTGCTTAATATTCCGGCAATGAGCACGGATGTCGACAAAGTGTTCAAGGCGCTTGCGGCTCCCGAACGGCGGCTGTTGCTCGATCGGCTGCGTGCGGATAACGGGCAAACCCTGGGACAACTTTGCCAACACCTGGACATGACCCGCCAAGCGGTGACGAAACATCTCAAGCTGCTGGAAGAAGCAACGCTGGTGGTGACCATCTGGCGGGGCCGCGAGAAGTTGCACTATCTGAATCCGATGCCGATCCACGAGATTGCCGAACGCTGGATTGACCAATACGAACGGGGACGCCTGCGCGCCCTCGCTGAACTCAAACAAAAACTGGAGGGAGAAACCGATGGCTGAATCTCAGTTTGTGTATGTAACGTTTATCCGCACCACGCCGGAGAAACTGTGGCGGGCACTGCGGGAACCTGAATTTACCCGCCAATTCTGGATGGGAACAACGCAGGAATGCGAATGGAAGCCGGGCGCATCGTGGCGGATCGTGAAGCCGAACGGTGTTACAGCGGACAGCGGAGAAGTGCTGGAGATTGAGCCGCACAAGCGGCTGGTGTTGAAGTGGCAGAATCACATGTTTCCCGAGATGACCGCAGAGGGCTATTCGCGCCTGACCTACGAACTCGAAGAGAAAGGCGACTCAGTGAAGCTCACCGTCACGCATGAGATGGATAAGAGCGAGTCGAAGCTCATCAAGGCCGTGTCCGGCGGATGGCCGATGATCCTCGCCAGCCTCAAGAGCCTTCTGGAGACCGGCGAATCGCTGGAAGCGACCCGCCGTTGGCCGGAGGGGCTGTAATCGGTCTCCCCGCCGGCGAGAACGCCTCACCGTCCGCAGCGGACCACAATTTGCGTGCCCGGCGCGACCATGGTGCCGGCAGGGGGAGCCTGTTCCCGCGCTGTGCCAGTACCGGTAACTTGCACCGCAAGTCCCGCGGAGGCGGCTTGTTCAATGACCTTGCGCACCGGCAGCCCGATGAGCGATGGAACCTGAAGTCGCTTTTCCTCGGCGACCATGACCGTTGTCTGCCGTTCGGGTGCCTTTGTCTGCTGCGCGGCGGGGGGCGGCGCCTTGGAATCGGCTTTTGCGCCGCCCGATTTTCCGTTGCCGTCCGCAGTTGAGTTTGAGGCCGGATTTGCAATCTGTTTTGCGGACTGCGCGGCAGGCTGGCCCGATGGCGATGCCTGGCTCGTCCCCGCGCGCAACGGGTCATCGTTGGGCAGGTCGTTGGCGGCCGCAAACAGCGCGTTGATGCCTCCGGCAGGCTCATCGGCATCGTCTTCGGTGACTGGCGCATTGGCCTTGGACGCTACGCGGAGCGGGCGCAGATCAATGTCGTGCGGAACTCCCAGATATTCGAGTACCTGCTGCGCCACCTCGGCGAACACCGGCGCGGAAACGCTGGCGCCGTAGTAACTGCCCTTGGGGTTATCCATAATCACGGCCACGGCGATGACCGGGTTGTTGACCGGCGCGATGCCGGCAAACGAAGCCACGTGCATGGTTTTCGAATAGGTATGCGTAGCCGGATCAATCTTCTGCGCGGTGCCGGTCTTGCCGCCCGACGAGTAACCGTTGAGCTGCGCCTCCTTGCCCGTTCCGTATAGCACCACGCCTTCCATCATCTTGCGCATCTGCGCGGCAGTCAGCGTGGAGATGACGCGATGCGCGCCGGGAGGAAGCGGATTGGGCAGATCGCCTCCCGGCTTGAATGGAGCCGGTGCCTGCGGTGCCGCGGGTTTTTGGCCGCTTGCCCCAACCCCCACCTGTCCTGGCAACAACACGTGCGGAGGCAGATAAACGCCGCCGTTGGCAATCGTGGAAACCATTGACACCAGTTGCAGCGGCGTGACCGCAACTTCCTGGCCGATGGAAATCGAACCGATCGACGACGCGCCCCAACGGTTCACGGGCCGCAGCAGACCGCGGGTCTCGCCGGGCAACTCCGCGCCGGTGCGGTTGCCAAAGCCGAAGTCGTGGATGTACTGATAGAAGCGCTCCGGGCCAACCTTCAGGGCCAGCTTCACGGCAGCCACATCGCTTGAGTGCTCAAGCGCCTCATGGACCGTGATGACGCCAAAGTGGTCCGCCTTATCGTCGTGGATTACGCGCCCAGCCAGCGTGATCTGGCCGCCCTGGCAGTCGATCTTGTCGTCGGGTGAGGCAACATGCTGTTCCAGCGCGGCCGAATAGGTGACCAGCTTGAACACCGAACCCGGCTCGTAGACGTCGCTCACCGCGTGATTGCGAAGCAGCCCCTGCGTAGCTTTCCGCGCGAAGTTGGGATTGAACGTGGGGCGAACAGCCAACGCCAGAATCTGACCGGTGTGCACGTCCTGCACCACCACCGTGCCGTTGGCTGCCTGGGTCTTTTGCATGGCATGGTCCAGAGCCCGTTCGGCAAGGAACTGGATGTTCTCGTCGATGGTCAACACCAGGTTCTGCCCAGGCTCGGGCTCGTGTTCGATGGATCCCAACACCTTGCGGCGCGCATCCATAGCCGTGAGCATGCGGCCGGGAACGCCATGCAGTTGCGGTTCGAACTTCTGCTCCAGGCCGCCCAGGCCGTTGTCGTCGGCGCCCACATAGCCCAGCACCTGCGCGGCAATCTCGTTGTCCGGATAGAACCGCTGGAACTCCTTCTGGAAATAGATTCCCTTCACCGCGCCGGACTCTGAAATCTGCTTCACGCGAGCGGCGACTTCCGGCGTGACGCGCCGCGCAATCCAGGCAAAGCTGTTCCCCTTGGCCAACCGCGCGGCAATCTGTTCCTCGGTCGTCTGCGCATCGTCGGGGTCAGTGTGCACCACGGCAGCTAGAGCGTGCGCGGCAGCCTGCTTGTCGTCGATCTCGATGGGCACGGCGTAGATCGAATCCACCTGGACGGTCATCGCCAGTTCGTGGAGATTGCGGTCATAGAGCACGCCGCGCCGCGGAGCTACCTCAAAGGTGCGCTGCTGCTGTTTCTCAGCCCGCTCGACGAACTCCTTGTGGCGCACCACCTGGAGCCAGAACAGCCGGCCGGCAATGGCGCACGCCCACACCAGAAAAAACAGGCAGATCAACCAGAAGCGCGCCCGCCTGAGAGGCACGGCGCGCGCTGCATTGGTACGGTTTCGGTTGGCTCGAACGGCTGCCTGCATGGCGAAGCGCTCCGGAGATCAGGCCACGCCGGCGCCGCGGCTACTGCACTGCGGGCGCCGGAGGAGTCACCTGGGCAAGGGCGGGAGTCGCGGCGTCCGGGCGAGCATTGGGATGAACCACCTGGCCCGGCTGCGGCTCTTCCAGTCCCAGTTGGCGGGCCATCAAATCAATGCGCGCCGGCTGCGTAAGCTGCGCCTCGGCGAGCCGCAGTTGGCGGTTCTCTTCGCGCAACTGGTCGCGCACCTGCTTCTCTGACTCTACACGGTAGCCGCCCTCGATGGCGTAGAAGTGCTGCAAACCATAGACCATCACCAGCGAGAAGAGCACGGCAACGGCGGCGGAAAACAGGCGCATTTCGCGCATCCGCACCGGGTCAGGCGCCTTGACCAGGCGCGAGTTGTCGATGTGCCTGGCAAAGTAGAACTCAGGCGTGCGCACGCCGCGGCGGCGCTGCGCCTGCTGGGCCATCAGTTCGGCGTTCCGCTCGGCGACACGCGCGCCCCAGCCACGGCCCGCCTCAAAATAAGTTGTCGTGCATGCCGCCATGGTTGTCTCCTTGCCGCCCAACAGGGATCACTCTTCCCTGTTCCCTGTTTTTCCCGTTCTTTCCGCCGCTCTCAGCTTCGCGCTCCGAGAACGGGGGTTGCGTTCTATCTCTTCTTCGCCGGCGGTTACCGGTTTCCTGGTCAAAATCTCCCAGATTCCCTTGTGCGCGCCTTCTCGCAAACTGTCTTTCGCGATGCGATCTTCCAACGAATGAAAGCTGATGACGGCCAGGCGTCCGGAGGGCTTAAGCAAACTGGGTGCGGCCTCCAGCAGCGCCCGAATCTCGTCCAACTCACGATTTACGTAGATACGAAGAGCTTGAAAGGTCCTGGTCGCCGGATGAATGCGCTCTTGCTTCATTGGCGGAGCGGCTGAGGCAACAAGCCGGGCAAGTTGTCCCGTGGTTGTTACCGGCCGCCCCCGCACAATGGCTCTGGCGATTCTCCGCGACCTCCTTTCCTCTCCGTACTCGTAAATGAGATCTGCAAGCTCGCGCTCGCTCGTCTCATTTACCACTTGTGCGGCGGTCGGCCCCTGGCGCGTATCCATGCGCATGTCTAAAGGGCCGTCTGCCTGAAAACTGAATCCTCTGTGCGCCTCGTCGAACTGCAGGCTGCTCACTCCAAAGTCAGCCAGCAAACCATCCGCCGAAGCCGGTTGCACATGCCCGGCAATGGAACTGAAGGCCTCGCCGATCAAGGTCACTCGCGGCGCCTGGCTGCCCAGTTCATTGCAGACCCTGGCCAGCCGGACTTTTGCCAGTTCCAGAGCCTCGGGGTCCCGGTCAAATCCAATCAGGTGCCCCTCGTGCCCCAGCAACCGGGTGATTCCCTCGGCGTGTCCTGCCAATCCAAGCGTGCAGTCCACGTATGTACCACCTGCGCGCACTCTCAGGAAGTCGATCGCTTGTTGAAAAAGAACCGGCACATGGCGTTCGCTCGTGTTCGTCATGCGCTCCCCCTGGGGGGCCTTAACCGTCAACTCCGGCGGCTGAGAATCGAGGCCATTGCCTTGCGATCCTCCGCCGTCAATTCGTTAGCCGGCAGATTCTGCTCAAAGACCTCCCGGTTATGTACTTCCAGGTAGGTCCTCATTCCGAATACCGTCACTTCCGCATCCAGCTTGGCGGTGCCGCGCAAAATCTGCGGCAACAACAGCCGGGACTGGTTGTCCATCTCGACCTGCTGGCCGTAATAACTGGTCAGATTCAGGTACTTCCTGACGGCGTCGTCCAACGTGCTGGAGTCGGCAAGCTGCTCTTCCCGCTTCTCCCACTCAGGCAACGGCCAGATCTCCGCGCTCTTGCCATCCACGCTGGTGATGTAGAACTGGGTCACGTGCTGCGCGTCCACCAACTGCTTGAACGCAGCCGGCAGCTTCAGCCGCCCCTTCTCGTCTACCTTCGCCGGATGGTTTCCGCGAAACATTGCTTTGCCTCATTGCCCGCCGCGCCCAATTCCCGATAGCCAATTCCGAATCGTGGGCCGCAACCGTTTCCCTGCCCGAACTCTCCCTTTTCGTTAGCTGAACTGGTTCCCCAGCCGCTTTGGCGCCCGGATTCTGCGTTCTGAGAGAGAAATTCGGTTAAACTTGCTTTGAAAGTTCGTTAAGGAGCTAAGAAAAACTCCACTCAACTCCACTTTTGACCACCAACATGTCGATAGTAGCGCCGTTTGCGGCTCTCGCCAAGCGGAAAATCGATTCAAAGCCTTGTTGGGGGAGGACGATTGTGGAAATCTCTTCTAATAGGACTTGATATTTTAGATACCCCAAGCTGTAGTGTTTACCGCTTTGGTTCCATCACTGGACAGGATGGATGGGCCGTGATAGGAGAATAAAAAGCGAAGAAACGGCGGCTTTGCTGTGCGATCTGCTGCCGGCCACCGGGCTGCGTACGATGCTTACCCCGCCTTTAAGTCGCGCCGCTCCCTGACCCGCTGCACCACGATCTTCAACAGGTAGAAAAAAACCATGGCGTTGATCGCCAGCAGACTTGACCTGACCCACGTCAGCTTGCCCAACACCTCAAAGATCTCCCATGGCAGGAATGAGGCGGTAATGGCCAAGGTGAGGTACTCAGCCCAGACTTTCTCCAGGTACAGGCCGATTCCCTCAATCAGATCGAGGCCCGCATAGACGAAGACCACCTCGCCGATTCGCACCAGCATGCGGTCGTCGATGATCGAGGCCTTGTCCAAGATGAAGTTGACGACGCGCGATTCCGGGTTGTGCCGCAGTACGTGGTGGGCCAACCGGGCAATCACATCACCGACGTCCTTGTGCAGCAGGCGCAGCACACCCACCCCGATGGCCACAAACAACAGCGCCTGGCCCACTTTGAAGACCGCGATGAGAATGAGCCACTTATTGTGCCGATGATGCTTCGGGGAGACTTGTAATGGGGAATCGGTCATGATCCTGAGGAAACCTATGTGTTCGGCGTGCCACTTCTTACGTTAACCGATGCACTCCGGTTCTCCTAATGCGGATGCGGCGGCTGGCAGAGCACTGCGGGCGATACGAAAGCATCATTTCTTCAGTCGCAAGAGCCCCTCGCGGTCCAGCACATTGCCGTCCATGACGATTCCGGAGATGCGGCGCGCATTCCAGATATTGGTTGTCGGATCGCCATCGACAACGAGAATATCCGCGCGGCGCCCAGGGGCGATCTGGCCCAGTTCGTTCCAGCCGAACTGGATCGCATAGTTGTTAGTGGCCGCGGCCAGCGCCTCGCGCGGAGAAAGCCCCAGCCGTACCAGCATCTCCAGTTCGGTGTGTAAGGAGATGCCGGCCATGGTGCCCATCGCCGACGCGCCTGAAGCCGCCAGGTAATGCGGATAGTCGGAAAAGATGGTTTGATTGATGAGCCACAGGCGCAGTGCGGCCTGGTCGGCCTTCTTGCGCTGGCCGTCTTCCATCCAGCGCTGCGTGGCGGGTGGAAGGTGGTGCGCCCACACCGGGAGTGGATAATCCGTCTCGCCGGTTCTGGAATCGGACGGGGCAAACATGTGCGCAGGGTCAAGCAGCCGCGCAGCACGCTCTTTCCACAGGTTGCGATGCGCCGGCAGTTGCAGATAAAAGAGGCTGAAGGTGGGCATCAGCGCGGCATGGTGCGCGGCCAGATATTTGGCATAGGCGCGCAGATGCGGGTCAGTGGGCGGCAGGCTCTGAGAGTAGTCATAGGCCGTGCTTGCCGCCGTTCCCTCGGGGCTGTCCACCAGCGGCCGCTGCAACTCATCGGGAATCACGCCCAGTTCATAGCGGCTCATGTGCAGCAGCACATCTACGCCAGCCTCGATGCCCACCCTGTAAGGCGTGGAAACGAACTCCCCATAGGTAGCCAGCCCCATCTGGTGGGCATGGGCAACGATCCACTGCGTATTTGCCGCGGTGAGGTCGTGGCCCAGCCAGAGCACGCGCGTTCCTAGCCGGGCAGTGTCGGTGAGTTGGCGGACCGTATCCTCAGGGCTCAACTCGGCGGGGTGCGCGCCCTCCCTGAGCTTTGGCGCCCACTCCGGACGCCTGGCCAGGAGGCTCCAGTTATCGGTGGTTCCGATCGAGTCGAGCAAATAAAGGTGGGGGCTGGGACTGGCGGCAAAATCAATCGGACCACGCCGATTGTCGTTCGAGGCCACCACCGTGGTTACGCCCATATAGAGATTGGCATTGGCCTGGCCCTGCGAATTCATGCCGGCAAAGCCGTCCACCAGGCCTGGGATGAGGAATTTCCCCGTGCAGTCGATCACCCGGGCGCCCTTGGGGATCAGCACAGCCCCGTAGGCGCCGACATCGGTAATCCGCCCGTCGCGCACAACCACGATCGCATTCTGCAGATCTCGCGCCGATTGGCCCCAGTCGGTAACGTCCACAACCGTGCCACCGGCGAGAACCAGCGGAGTCGAGCCCAGCACTCTGGGAGTGACTCCGGGCTGTGTCTGCGGCCAAGCCAGAACGCCGGCCAGAGCAACTCCGCCCATCCCCACCAAGACAATACGAAGAATTCGCATAGGAAAAATAGTCTGTTGTGGATTGTCGCACAGCGGTTTGGGGCAAAGGCTCAAGCCATTGACTCCATCGTTACGAAACTGAGGTGACGAGTGAGAGCGGTTCTGCCGCGCAGGCTACTCGTTTCCCGCGGAAATGGGCGCGGCCCATCTATGCGCTCACTGCCAGCAAGAACCGATGTCTGCTAGCTCGCCACCAGGGTGCGGCGCATCCGGCGCACCAGCAAGGGCAGCACTTGGACCTGCGCCTCGTCCACGGTGAGGCCATACTTTGCGCGCAGGTCATCAATCTTGCCGTGCTCGATGAATTGATCGGGCCAGCCGATGCGCACCACCGGAACCTGGGCGCCCATCTCATCGAGAGCCTCGACAACCGCCGAGCCGAAGCCGCCCATCTTCACGTGATCCTCGAAGGTGACAAAGGCGGCCACGCGCCGCGAGTAGGTCTCAAGCATCTCGCGATCCAGCGGCTTGGCGAAGCGCGGATTGATAACCGCGGCAGAGTAGCCGTCGCGCTCAAGACGCGCGGCCAGTTCCCTGGCCAGGGTGATCGTCGGCCCCAGGCCAAGAATGGCCACGTCGGAGCCGTCCTGAAGCACCTCGGCCTTGCCCACAGGAATCACATGCGGCTCGGCCTTGCGGGCCACACCGGCCACCGCGCCCCGCGGATAACGAATGGCACTCGGTCCCGGAAGCTGGAGGGCGGTCTTTAGCATGTCGGCCAGTTCGTCCTCGTCCTTTGGCGCCATCAGGACGATCTCCGGAATGCCGCGCAGGTAGGCGATGTCAAACAGTCCATGATGCGTGGGGCCGTCGTCGCCGGAGAGTCCGGCGCGGTCCATGCAGAAGACCACCGGCAGCTTTTGCAGGCAGACGTCGTGAACAATGGGATCGAAGGCCCGCTGCAGGAAGGTGGAGTAGATGGCGCAGACCGGCCGATACCCCTGGGTAGCCATGCCCGCGGCAAAGACCACCGCGTGCTCCTCGGCGATGCCCACATCGAAATAGCGCTTGGGGTGGTGGGGCCGGAAAAGATCCAGGCCGGTTCCGTTGGGCATGGCCGCGGTAACGGCTACGATGTGCTCGTCCTCGCGGGCCAGGTCGACCAGCGTGTTGGCGAAAACCTCCGCGTAGGTCTGCTGGCCGGCCTTGGTCTTGCCGGTCTCAGGATCGTAAGGGCCCAGGCCATGGAACTTCTTTTGCCCATCGAGCGCCGGTTGAAAGCCACGGCCCTTTTGCGTGAGCACATGGAGGAGGACGGGGTGGTCCACGGTCTTTAGAAACTTGAACGTCTCAACCAGCAAGGGCAGGTTGTGACCGTCGAGTGGGCCAAAGTACTGGAGCCCGAACTCCTCAAACAGCATGGAGGGCCAGAGCATGCCCTTGGCAGCCTCTTCGGCGCGGCGCACCACGTTCACGGCCGCCTTGCCACCGAATCGCTCAAGGATGCGCGTGGCCTGGTCGTGCAGATTTTTATAGTGCTCGTTGGTGACGATACGGTGGAAGTAGCGGGCGATGGCGCCCACGTTGCGGTCGATCGACCACTCGTTGTCATTGAGGACCACAATCAGGCGCTTGGTCTGTTCGGCGATGTTGTTCATCGCTTCGAATGAAATGCCGTTGGTAAAGGCCGCGTCGCCGGCTACGGCGATCACGTGCTCCTTGCCGCCGGCGAGGTCGCGGGCCACGGCCATGCCCAGGGCAGCCGAAAGCGCTGTGCCGGCGTGGCCGGCTCCGTAACAATCGTGCTCGGACTCGGTCCGCAGCATGAAGCCGTTGAGCCCACCCGGCTGGCGAATCGTATCAAACCTGTCAAGCCGGCCGGTGAGCATCTTGTGGATGTAGGCCTGGTGGCTGACGTCAAACAGCAGCTTGTCTTCGGGCGTATTGAAAACCGTGTGCAGGGCCAGCGTCAGTTCCACGACACCCAGATTCGGACCCAGATGACCGCCGGTCTTCGCCAGCGTCTGAATCAGGAATTCGCGTATCTCTGCCGCCAACTCTGTCATCTGAGCGAAGTTCAGGCGCTTCAGATCGGCGGGCGAATGGATGGATGCCAGCAGTGTTCCCATGTACTTCCTTCCCCCGGGAATTGCCGGGTCGCCAAACAAACGCCGCGCGCCTTCCAGTTCAGCGGCTCACCGCAAGCGGCGCGAACGAAACATCCTTAAGTATACCAATGCGGCGCATTGCGGGGCGTTGAATGTTTATGGCATTCCCAGAGGTCCGTTGCCATATTTTGTCGCCGGAGGGTCGTCGCTCGCTTCATACCTACATGAAGCCGGCAGCTTCGGGGTACGTCATTCCCGGCAATGGAATGGACGAAATTCGTTCAGCGAAGTATGGCCGGGCAAACGAAATCGGCGCTCAGCCGCCGGCCGCAGCCGGCATTGTAGGATTACGGTGAAGAGTGTGCAAGGAGGGCCGGAACGTGCGCGAGAGTTTGAAGGCAATTCTGATGGGACTATTGACGTTAGAGCTGTTGGCGGCGGCGCCGGTCCGGGGGCAGTTGCCCTTCCCCGCGGGCGATGCCGCGGCTGCCCCCAATCCGCTCTCCGACCCGACGGTCAAGCCGGGCAAGATACTGCTCTTCGACCTGGAGGCGCGCTTTGCCAAGGATGTGCTCGAGCGCGGGGGCGAAGGCTTTGCGGAGTGGTTCGCTGAAGACGGGGTTGCCCTGGGCAACGGAGTGGCGCCGGTGGTGGGCAAGGTTGCCATCGCCAAATCCGCAAATTGGTCGCCCAAGGTCTACCAGCTCACTTGGACCCCGACTGACGCCCAGATGGGACCCTCGGGCGACATGGGCTACACCTGGGGCCACTTTGAAGGCCACAGCAAGGACGCCAACGGCAATCCGGTAACCACCACCGGCCGGTACATCACCATCTGGCGCAAGCAGCCGGACGGCAGTTGGAAGGTGGTTCTGGACGCGGGCAGCAACGAGCCGGCTGCCAGTGGCGATTGTTGCAAGCTGCCCGTCGGAAACTAAGAAAACAGTTTCAGTGAACAAAGCAAAAGCATGGCTCCGGAATGTGCAGCCCGTGGCCAACCGAGCCCTGCATTTTTTGGTAACATGCAAACCAATCGTAAGTTTCAAAAAAGCGAGTTACGTAAGTTGTAACGGTACGGGCCCGCAACTCCCCTCTTTGTGGCAGATGGAACGCGTGAATGGTGCCCGATACTGGAGGTTGGGTAACTGCGCCTTATGAGCACGATGCAGGGTCCAGAACCCGGGGAGCGCGGCGAACTACCTTTTTGGGTGGGATACGACATCTTTGACCGCAGCCCGGATCCAGCACTGGAAGAGTTGACCGGCCTTGCCGCCGTGCTCTGCGGCGCGGACTATGCCTACACAGGCTGGATGGATTCCAAGCGCCTGTGGTACAAATCCCACTTTGGATTCACAGCGCCCGAGCAGGCACGCTCTTCAACCGCCTGCCATTGGATGCTACAGAGTGGCGAACCCCTGTTGATCCGTGACGCGAGAAAGGATCCGCGCTTCCCTCCGGAAGGAATTTGGCCGCAGGGCGGAAAGCCTTGCCGCTCCTATGCCGGGACGCCGCTCAACATTGGGTACCAGCAGTTCGCCGGCACTCTGGCGATTCTGGCGCGGGAACCAGACCGTTTCAGCCAGGAACACCTCACACTCTTGGAGATTCTCGCCCACCAGGTGGCTACGCGGCTGGAGTTGTATGGCCGAATCCGTGCGCAGGAGAAAGCGCAGCGGGCCCTGATGCGGACCGAGCGCGCACTGGCCACGGAACGATGCTTCGTGGCTGGCACGCTGGACTCGATTCCCTTTTTGGCCGCTCTGCTGGACACCGACGGCCGCATGGTGCGGTTGAATTACCCCTGCATGCAATTGACTGGACTGAGCCAGGCCGACGCAACGGGGCGACCGTTTGTGGAAGAGGTTCTGGAGGGTCATGACCGGATGTGGGCCGCCGACAAGTTGCAGGAGGCTGCAAGCGGGCGGGTTTCCGGTCCCCACGAGACGGCCTGGCAGACGCACGGGGGCAGGACACGGCGCGTGAGCTGGACCCTGCGTCCTCTGCCCGGTCCCACCGGCGAGATTCAGTACCTGATCGTTAGCGGCCAGGATGTAACCGAACAGCGCGAAGCGGAGATGGCTCTGCTCTCAAGCGAAACGCGCTACCAGCAGGTGGTGGAGAACAGCCTTGGTTTCCTCTTCACCTGCTCGTTGGACGGCCGGCTCACCTCGCTGAATGCCTTCACTGCCGAGACTCTCGGTTACAGTTCCGGGGCCTTGATCGGTCACGCCGTTTCAGAACTTCTGGATACGGGTGGCGCGGCGGCTTTTGAGGACTGTCTGCGAACGCTTGACATTAAAGAGGAATGGCAGGGCGCGTTGCGGCTCCGCCGCAGCGATGGAGTCTATCGCCGTATCGCCTTCCGCAGCCGTCGCATGGAATTGCCCGGCGAGCAACCCTTCATCCTGAACCACGGTATCGACGTGACTGAGCAGCACGAGGCGGAAGAGGCGCTGCACCTGGCGACGAGGCAGCGCGAGCTGATTCTCGAATCGGTGGGCGACGGCATCTACGGCATCGACCTGGTTGGCAGGCTGACCTTCATCAACGAGGCCGCGGCGCGCACCCTGGGCTACAAGCCCGAAGAGTTGGCCGGTCGCGACGTGCACGAAGTCATCTATCACAGCCACGCTGACGGCACACCCTACACAAAGGGCGCCAGTCCGATTCTCCAGGCCATGCACCGCTGCGAGTCCATCCGCATGAGAGATGAGGTCTTCTGGCGCCAGGACGGCACCTCGATTCCGGTCGATTACAGCGCTAGTCCGCTCCTGGAAGATGGCCGGATTTCGGGCATGGTGGTTGCGTTTCAGGACATCTCCGAACGCCGTCGGCTGGAGCGCATGAAAGACGAGTTCATCTCCACGGTGGGCCATGAATTGCGCACGCCGCTTACCTCGCTGCGCGCCTCGCTGGGGCTCATCTCCTCCGGTTCGCTGGACAAACGCCCGGAAAAACGGAGACACATGGTGGAGATGGCCATCGGCAGCTGCGACCGGCTGGTGCGGCTGGTCAACGACATTCTGGACTTCGACAGCGTGGAGCGAGGAAAGCTGCCCTTGTCTTGCCAACCAGTGGAGGCCGGCGACCTGCTTCGCCAGGCAGCCGACCAGGCTGAAGCCGTGGCCAGCCAAGTCCACATTACCCTGCAAGTCGACGCCCCCCCAGCACCGGTTCTTGCCGACGAAGCGCGCATCCTGCAAGTGCTCAATGAACTGATCGGCAACGCCATCAAGTTCTCGCTGCCTGAGACAATGATTCGCCTGGCGGCGCAGCCCGCGGGTGAAAATGAGGTCTGTTTCATCGTCGAGGACCAGGGCCGCGGCATTGTCGCGGAAAAACTGGAGCGGATCTTCGATCGCTTCCAGCAGGGCGACAGCTCCGATACCCGCGCCCGCGGCGGCACCGGTCTGGGCCTGGCGCTCTGCCGCCGCATCGTGGAACAGCACGGCGGCCGCCTCTGGGCCGAGAGCCTGCCGGGCCAGGGCAGCCGCTTCCTGTTTACCCTGCCCGCGGCCACAGCAAAGGTATCGTAGAGACCAGTTGCGCATTGAGCGAAAAGTCGCTAATAATCTCTGAGTACCGTTGAGCCAACGCGCAAAATTCCCTGCAAGTCACAAATGAAGCCGGCCAGACAACACCATTGACGGTCGCTCAATCTGCGTCGCGGCAGCGGTAGTCCGATCAGGAAAGAGCGGTAGCATGCAATCCTCGGCTAAACCGTCGAGAATGCTCGATCCATATTGGGGCGCACCGAAATTCAGGCACGTATCTTTCAAAATTTACAGATCGCGTATGAGACAGGAGGAGACCCTTGATAACTGCCGCTGACTTGCAGCGTGGCGTGGAAGAGAGCGGGAACACACAGCTTCAGTTGACATCCTTTGCCGCTTCCCTTCTGGCCGTGCTTCTGAATGCATGGATCTACGAGACAGTGCCACGGGACACGCACGCTGAACCAAGAGCATCTCTTGCCGGACGGCACCGCGTCGCCACCGATTTCGTATACCGCGAATTACCCACTGTGCTGCGCCAACTGGTACGCGAATCCAGACGGTTCGGCGGCGATGCGCCCGATGGTCCCATCACGTCGATCGATATCATTCATTGGATCAACCCTCGATGGCCGGAAGCGTCGAAGGAAACACCCGCCTTGGCATTCATCTTTGACAAGGAGTAGCGCATGGAGCAGAGTCCGGGAGAACCGCCGAGTCGATGGACTGTCATTAACGACTATTCAAAAACTGTCGTTGCCGTTTGCGCGGCATTGCTGGCGTTCATCGGGGCATTTTCAAGCAAGCTGGTTGACGGGCAACTGACGACATTTGGAGTTGTGGATGTCTACGTGACCGTTGGGTTCCTGTGTCTGGCGGCCTTATGCGCTCTCGCGGTCCCAGGAATGTTGGACCGCTATTTGCGTATTGCCGCAAAGGGTCTCTTATCGCCGGCGGCCACAGAGAAGAATCCGGATTCTGCTACCCAGAAGGAGTGGGACAGCCGGGCAACAAAAATCAAATTAGTGAAAGGCGCCGCGAATCTGTCTTACGGTTCCCTCGGGCTGGCCGTGCTGGGCTTGGCTCTTTTCGCTGCTTTTCATCCATTTCAGAAGGCGCATGACGAGAATGGCGGCGAGCAGCCAGGCGAGAAGAATCATGGCGCTGCGGGGCCACTTGCCGCGCCGCGCTATACCATCGCGTACTCCGCGCTTCACCACACAAACCACGGCCAACAGGTGCACACCTTTCTTCTGGATCAAGCCACAGGAGAAGTCTGGCAGATGGTGTGTTCATCCAATGGGCTCGTATCGTTCCGCCGCCTTCACCGCTACGACTCGGATGGCAAGGTCGAGGCTCCGCCCCAGGGTGACACTCCCGCACTGACAGAGCAGAACCATAAGCCCACCGACCCGTAATCCCTGGCCGCGTGGCTCCCTCTCTCCCGCGCCATGAGACAATGCCTTCGGCGGCCTTTCCCTTCCCAATTCCCGGCCGCCGGACGAAACCACACATGGCAATTTCCTCAAAGGTTCAAAACCTGCTCTTCGGCCGGCCGCTGGCTACCAGCGAGGAGCGCGCCGAGCACATCGGTCCCGTCGCCGGCATTCCCGTCTTCGGCCTGGACGCCCTCAGCTCCGCGGCATATGGTCCTGAGGCCGCACTCACGCTGCTCATCCCGCTGGGCCTGCTCGGCGTGCAATACATCGTGCCGGTGAGCGCGGCGATTGTGGGCCTGCTGGCCATCGTCTACTTCAGTTACCGGCAGACCATCGACGCCTATCCCAAGGGAGGCGGCTCATACACCGTGGCCTCGCAGAACCTGGGCGAGGGCGCGGGTCTGCTGGCCGCAGCCGCCCTGATGATCGACTACATCCTCACGGCTGCCGTGGGTATCTCGGCCGGCGTGGGCGCTCTGATCTCCGCCGCTCCTGGCTTGCAGCCTTATACGTTACAACTCTGCCTGGGGGTCCTGCTCCTTCTTACCATCGTGAACATGCGAGGGGTCCACGACACCGGCGTGGTGTTCATGATTCCCACTTACCTGTTCACCGGAACGCTCCTGATTGTGATCGGCGTGGGCGCATGGCATGTGTTCGCCGCGGCGAACGGAGGGCATCTTCACCCGGTCACGTCGCTGCCGCCGATGCCAGCGGCTACTGCCACCGTCAGCCTGTGGCTGCTGTTGAAGGCTTTTGCTTCCGGTTGCACGGCCATGACCGGCGTTGAGGCGGTAAGCAACGGCGTGATGGCCTTCCGCGACGATACGCGCAAGAATGCCAAGATCACGCTGACCATCATCATCGTCTTGCTGGCAATCCTGCTGGCCGGGATCGCCCTGCTCTGCCGCGCCTACGGCATCGCCGCTACCGACCCCGGAGGCCCCGGCTACGAGAGCGTCCTCTCCATGCTGACCCGCGCGGTAATGGGCCATGGAGCCTTTTATTACGTCACCATCGCTTCGGTACTGCTGGTTCTGGCGCTCTCGGCGAACACTGCTTTTGCCGATTTTCCCCGCCTCACCCGCGCCATTGCCCTCGACGACTACATGCCCCACATCTTTATGCTGCGCGGCCGCCGTCTGCTCTACTCGTGGGGAATTTATGTCCTGGTAGCGCTTACCGCGCTGCTGTTGATCGTCTTCGGCGGCGTCACCGACAGGCTCATTCCGCTGTTCGCCATCGGCGCCTTCCTGGCCTTTACCCTTTCGCAGGCGGGCATGGTGATGCACTGGAAGCGCCAGGGCAAGGCTCCGCTGCGCATGCTTGTCAACGGCTTCGGCGCCTTGGCCACGGGCATCACCACTTTAGTGGTGCTGGTGGCCAAGTTTGCAGCCGGAGCCTGGATCACAGTGCTGCTGATTGCGGTGATGATCCTGCTGATGCGCACGGTCAAGCGCCACTACGTCCGCGTGGACAAGGAAACCGCTCTCGACCGGCCCATCGCTCCCGCCGAGGTTACGGAACCCATCGTCGTGCTGCCCATCGACCGCTGGAGCCGCATCACCGAGAAGGCCCTCAGCTTTGCGCTGGGCATGTCGAACGATATTCGCTGTCTGCATGTGCAAACCGCCGAAGACTCGGACGAGATCTCACAGGATTGGGAAAACAAAGTGGCCGCTCCGCTCCGCGCGGCCGGGAAATGCGTTCCCAAACTGGAGATTCTGCAATCGCCCTTTCGCTATGTTCTGGCGCCGATGGTCGATTACGTCCTGAAGGTGGAGCGGGAGTCCAGCTTCCGCAAGGTTTGCGTTCTGGTGCCGGAACTGGTGGTGCGCCACTGGTGGGAGAACCTGCTCCACAACCGCCGCGCCGACATGTTGAAGGTCATCCTCCTGATGCGCGGAAACCGGCGCATTGTGGTCATCAACATTCCCTGGTATCTGGAACGGAATTGAATCGATCGTTCTGTCACGGACTCACCGGCTTGGGAAAGGCATACGGCCAGGATTTTCTGCTCGCCCTGATTCCATTCCCGGCCGCGAGCCGTCACAATAGTGAGTGGACCCTGAGACAACCGATGAACGCGCCGCCGGGAAACGCGGCTCCCGGGAAAGCTATCTCCGGCGCACCCTCCGGAGAAAGATGCGGTCTTGTTTGCTTGCGGGCACCTGCTGCGCGCTGTCGCTGTGGGCACCGGCCTTGCTTGCGACCCAGGAGGTCTCCATTGAACCGGCCCAGGAACCGGCTCAAGACCGGACCGCGCCCGCCAACGCCCAGGCAAATCCGCTCGTCACCGTTCACGGCGAGGTCCGCAACGCTGAGACAGGCCAGCCGATCCCGCGGGCGCTGGTACGGATTGAAGGCGATGCCGACACTGGTACTTTGACCAACGGCGAAGGCCGCTTCGAGATTCCCGGCGTGCTCCCGGGTCCCCAACTCTTTGAAGTGCGCAAACCCGGCTTTCGAGACCGCCCTTATGGCGCCGGAGCGCTCTTTATGGACGAGAAAATCACCCCCCCGCACAACGTCCTGGTGGCCGCGGAGATGCCCGACCTGGTCTTCACGCTGGCCCCCACTTGCTCCATACACGGCCAGATCGATCTCTCCACCGGTGATCCGGCGCAGGGGATCGGGGTTGAGCTGGTGGTGCGGACGGTCGAAGGCGGTCAGGTCCAGTGGCAAGCGGCTCACTCGACCAAGACCAATAGCGAGGGGATGTTTCGCTTTGCCGGGCTCGCGGAAGGCACGTATGCGATCTATACCGAGCCGGCCATGGAGAGCGAACCGGCTACCACTCTTGTGGAGGCAGACAGCGCCGGCACAGTTGAACACGCGGGCTATGCGACCGTGTTCTATCCGGATGCCCGCGACCAGGCCGGGGCCGCGAGCATCCGGCTTTCGAGCGGCGAACAGGCGCAGGCCAACCTGACGCTGGCGCTTGAGCCTTTCCACACCGTCTCGGCCTCGGTTGCGCCTCCGCATGACCGTGCTACCGGCGCTGCATCGGACCGGGCCGGGATGGCATATTCCGCACTGATCATGGACTCGGCGGGCCATCAGCTTCCCTACCGCGCGAATTACGACCAGGAGACGCATACCATCCAGGCTCTGCTGCCCGACGGGACCTACTCGCTGCTGGTCTCTTCCGTTCCGCGCCAGACGGCCCCTGCTTCGCAAAGCAACGCCGCTGGCGCTGATCCGGATGCCGAACAGCTTGTGGGAAGCGTGGATTTTTCCGTCGCCGGACATGCCGTGCCGAACCTGCGTGTTCCGCTCTCGGTTTCACACCCGAGTCCTGTTCAGGTCACACTGGCTCGAACCGCGACGCAGGCGGCGGCAAGACAGAATGTTCCGGTTGTGGTGGTGGCCATCCGGGCAGGCGGATGGATCGACGACAGCATGGTGAGCGTCTATGCGAATGGCTCCGGACCTGGCCCGATTGAAGCAAAATTCACGCTGCCCGGCGCCTATTGGGTTCGTACCTACAATGCGCATACAGGCTTATGTGAGGCATCGTTCACTGCCGGGGGCAGCAACCTGGCTCGCGAACCTGCAATGATCGGACTTTCCGGTTCGGCAGCGCCCATGGAGTTGAGTTTGCGCGACGATTGCGCCAGGCTCACACTCAGCTTGCCACTGGCCCTGATGGCGTTGTCTCCCGGAGAAGAACCCTCCTATACGGTCTATGTGGTCCCGGATTTCGACTCGACTGTGGACGTGACACCCTTGACCCTCCGCCCCTCGACAGGCGGGACCTTCACGCTGGATAATCTGACGCCGGGCGACTACCACGTCTACATCTTCGACTCGCCGGCGCGCCTGGAATACAGGAACCCTGCCGTTCTCGCGGCGCTGCCGAACCCAGGCCAGGCCGTTACGCTTTCTCCAGGGGGCACAAGCAGCCTTGTGCTGGAGGCGCCGGAACACTGATGCCGACAAGCCAGTCCTACTCCGATTTCTGCCGCTCCCTGTCGTGCTTTGCCCTGCTGCTGGCCGCAGCGTGTTTGTCTGCCCTGGGGCAAACGGGACCATCGAACCTATCGGTACCATCGGCCGCAACCCGCGCGGCCTCGTCCGCAGACGGTTCCTTCCGCATCGCCGGGACAGTGGTGAATGCGATCACCGGCGAGCCGGTAAGAGGCGCCACCGTGGCTGCGCTGGCAGAGGCGGACAGCCGCACCGTGACGTCAGCCAAGACAGGCGACGACGGCCATTTCTCGCTGGAGCGGCTGCGCGCGGCCAAATACCAGCTGACCGCCTCGAAGCGCGGCTTTCGCACCGCCTTCTATGACGAACATGAGGAGTTCAGCACCGCAATCGTTACAGGCGCGGGCCAGCAAACCGAAAGCCTCATCTTTCGTATGACGCCGGGCGCCGTTCTGCGCGGGGTGGTCACGGCCGACGGCGGTGACCTGGTGGAGAGCGCCAAGGTGATGCTCTTCCTGAAGCCGAGCGGCCACAAGGCGGCCGACCGGATCACCCAGGCGGACGAAACCACCACCGACGATCTGGGCGCCTATGAGTTCAGCAACCTGGCTGCGGGCGAGTATCTTCTGGCGGTCAAGGCGGAGCCTTGGTACGCGATGCACCGCTCCGCCAACCGCTCCAAATCGATCTCCATCGATGGCGTAGCTGAGGTGAATACAGCGCTGGATGTGGCCTACCCCATCACCTTTTTCGACTCGGCCACGGACGAGGCCTCCGCAGCCGGCATTGTCCTGGCTGGAGGCGGCCACGACGAGGCCGATATCAACCTGCACGCGGTGCCAGCCCTGCATCTGGCGGTTGAAACGCCCCGCAAGCCGGATGGATCGATTGCCCGCGCCGAGTTGCGGCAGAACATCTTCGGTATACAGGTCTCGGCCGAAAGCGCGGGCGTTTTTCTTGACGCAGCGCAGACCGGAACCGCCGAATATGCCGGCGTGGCGCCCGGTCACTATGAGTTGGTGCAGGGCGACCCGCCCCGGATTGCGGACCTGGACGCTACGGCCAGCCAGCAGATTGACGCAGGTCTTGGCACGCTCACTGTGGTTGTCTCCGGAACAGTACGGAACGCCTCGGGTGCCGCGCTGCCGGGCAGGTTGATGCTGTCTCTGGACTCTCTCGATGGAACACATCCGCTGGGAGGAACGCGCGCGGAGGGCAATCAAGGCAGATTCACTTTCCCGTCGGTCCCGCCAGGGGCCTGGGAGCTATCGGCCGCGAGCTGCGACGCTGCCGGTCAGTGCAAGCCGATGCCCGTCGTCTCAATCACGGCGGGCGGCACAACCCGAGCCGGAGGTCTGGTGACCGTGCCGGACAAGCCGCTTGCGGTTCACGTAAACGTAAGCGATGGAGAGACGCGGGTGCAGGGGTTTGCCCGCAAGGGCGGCAAGGGGGTAGCGGGCGTCATGGTGGTGCTGGCGCCCAAAGACCTGAGCGCCCTTAAAAGCCTTGCCCGGCGCGACCAGTCCGACTCTGACGGAAGCTTCTCGCTGCGCGACGTGGCTCCCGGCCAATACACCGTGGTGGCCATTCAGGACGGCTGGGATCTGGATTGGACGCAGCCCGAGGTGATCGGCCGCTATCTTCCTCGTGGAATCGCCGTCACAGTATCAGACAAATCCGGAAAACTCGTCCCCCTGGCCGGGCCGGTTCCGGTTCAAAGCCGTTAACCGGCTCTTAGGAACAAGTGCCGGACTTCATCGAACCGGGGTGGAGAGGGTAGTCTATGAGGGTACCGCATTCCAGTCACGGCGCCTGCTCCAGGTGAAATCCCGCAAGCGGCGAGCCGGCCTGCAGCGGCTCTCTGATTGCTTCACCCGGGGACTGCTTCTGTGGAGTGGCTATTTCCTTAGGAAAGAGCCAACCTGCACTCAGGCTAGGGTACGTGAATTGGAGAATCGTTCTGAGCACGGTAATGAGGAGTTTCAAGTTGAAGAGGACGTTCTTGTTTTGGATTTTGGCCGTGGTTCCGGCCGCGCTTCTGCCTCTGGCGGCCACTAGCCAGATTGCCCGGCCCCATAAGGCCGCTACTGCCGAGGAGGGTGAACCCTCCTACAAGTACGAGATTTTCGCTGGCTATGGATACACCAGCCTGAACCAGGTCAACCAGTCGCGCAGCGGATTGCAGGGCGTCAACCTCTCAGTCACCCGCGATTGGGGCAAATACTTCGGAATCACCGCGGAAGGGGCGTTTTACAAGTACCCGATCACAACCCCTGTCGTGGAAGGTACCACTTTAAAACCGTCGGTCGATTCGGTCCTGTTCGGGCCCGTGTTTCACGCGCCGCTTTACGGACACATCAGTGGACTCGTTCATGTGCTGCTGGGCGGAGAACACACAGCGGGTGCGAGCATGACGCCCAACATCTCTTTCGCGGGAGGAGCCGGCGGCGGTCTGGAGTACAAGCTGAACAAGCACTTTTCCCTGCGCGCCACTGGCGATGACATCGCCGCATCGTTTTCCGTGACCGGAAATACACAAAGCCTCGGATATTCCCCGCATGTGACCCGGAATTCGCGCGCCACCTTTGGCGCGGTGTACAAATTCTGACCGCAAAATGCGCGATTCAACCCGCGTGGCAATGAGCCCACCCAGGCTCATTGCCACGCGGTAGCGCGAATACCGCAACTTGGCTGCCCTGTGTCGTATTTTGATCGGCAACCAGCCGTCTGAGAACATCGGGCGTGCGCCGCTTCGACCCTGCCCGTAAAAAACGAAGACGCGGTAAAGGTAGGGTTCCGCGTTATGAGCGCCAAGGTAAGTGAGAGTTACTTCCGGTTTGGCGGGAAACCAAGCGCAATGGGTTAGAATGGTGGACCCGCTGATTGTTGAATTCCTTTGCTGGCCGTTTGCAAGCAGGAATGAATTTAAAACAGGCCGATTGGCTTGTCGTCACTTAAATCTCTATAAGTACCCCACCAGTCATTCCAAGCATCGTCAAAGCCAAAGATATCTGGAATCACTAGATTCTCTCCCTCGTCGATATTTTCCACAAAATCAGATTTGGCGTCTTGCCCGTATGCTTGGTTTCAACTGCCGTAATCGAAGTGCGCTGAATTGAATCCTCCGAAAACATCCCTTTGAAAGTAACGGAAGACTGATCCACGGTCACAGCCATGACGAGCGGGCGAGCGATTATTAATACGGAGAAAAGAGCCAGACCCACGGCAAGAATCAAAAAGTCATGGTACTTGACTGCGCCGATAAGTGCAGCGGTTCCAACAGCAAAGTGATACAACCGATAGACCGAATTGAGTCGATAGACTTTGATCTCTTGATAGGCAAAAGAAGCTTCGCTCATGCTCTCCAATTCTCAGGCGCAATGCGGTGGGCAGAGTTGTTTCTTGTGCATTGGATGCCCGAAACAGTTTACTCCGGACGTATCGTCGCCAAACCAGGCATTATCGCGATTTTCGAGTTATTTCCGGTGTGCCGGTTCAATTAACCCTTTGGTGTAAACGCATCGAGTTGCATCATGAGCCCCAATATATCCATGATGATGCGCGTGTCTTTGATTCTGCCGTCCTGAAGACGGTCCAGCACCATCCCCCAAACCTTTACGGGCCGTCCTGTGGCAGGCACACCCAAGAAGTCGCTTCGGTGCGTACCCGTCCACTCGAACCGAGTCAGAACCTTGTCGTCTTCGGCAATCTGCTCTTCGACAGAAAAATGCAAGTCAGGAAACGCCGACCGCATGCCTCGCAGGACATCTTTCAATCCTTCCAGGCCGGGGCCTTGGCCTGGAAACGGAACCTGTTCTACGACGTCCTCCCAGACAAACTGCGCGATGGAGTCAAGTTTTCCCAGGTTGATGCCTTCTTCAATGAAGCGATTGACAACAGCACAGTTGGTTTTCGTCGGCATGGTTCTCCTTAATGAGCGGGCTTTCTTCGGAATTGTACGGTGCGGAGTTCCGGTAGGATGGTCGCCTAACCGGAAAACTACCGCTCAGGAAACGAACCCCACCATCCGATATTGAATGTCGGCGATTGACCCAAACGACTTATCTTCGCGCTTATCGGGCTCCGCAGGTTAGGCGTCTCGCTCAGCCCTCTTCCGCCTCGCGCAGTTTGGCGATCACGGTGAAGTCTTCGAGCGTGGTGATGTCTCCCTTGATCTCGCCATGCGTGGCCAGTTCCCTGAGCAGCCGGCGCATGATCTTGCCTGACCGCGTCTTGGGCAGCGCCTCGGTAAAGCGGATATCGTCAGGCCGCGCCAGCGAGCCGATCTCCTTTGAAACCCATTTCCTCAGTTCGTCTTTCAACTGCTCGCTGGGATAGTTGCCGCTTTCAAGCGAGACAAACGCGGAGATGGCCTGGCCTTTCAGCTCGTCGGGACGACCGACCACCGCGGCCTCGGCCACCTTGGGGTGCGCCACCAGCGCCGATTCCACCTCCATGGTGCCCAGCCGGTGGCCGCTCACGTTGATCACGTCGTCCACGCGGCCCATCAGCCAGAAGTAGCCGTCGGCATCCTTGCGTGCGCCATCGCCGGTAAAGTAACAGTCTTTGACGTCGCTCCAGTAGGTCTTCTGGTAGCGCTCGGGATCGCCGTAGACCGTGCGCGCCATTGAAGGCCACGGTTTGCGGATGACAAGCAAGCCGCCGTGGCCCGCGGGCACCGGTTCACCTTCTCTGGTGACCACTTCGGGCTGAATTCCGAAAAAAGGCCGCGTGGCCGAGCCCGGTTTGGTGGGCACAGCGCCGGGAATGGGCGCGATCATAATCGAGCCGGTCTCGGTTTGCCACCAGGTATCCACGATCGGGCAGCGATTGTGGCCGATCTTCTCGCGATACCACATCCAGGCCTCGGGATTGATCGGTTCTCCTACGGTTCCCAGCAGGCGCAACGAGTCCAGCTTATGCTTCTCCACATGCTGGTCGCCCCACTTGATGAAAGCCCGGATAGCCGTGGGTGCCGTGTAAAAGATGGTTACCCGATGGTCGTCGATGATCTTCCAGAAGCGCGAGAAGTCGGGCCAGTTGGGCGCGCCTTCATACATCAGCACGGTGGCGCCGTTCTGCAGCGGCCCATACACCACATAGGAGTGCCCGGTGACCCAGCCGATATCGGCCGTGCACCAATAGATATCTTCATCTCTCAAATCGAAGACGTACTTCGAGGTCAGATAGGTCTGCACCGCGTAGCCGCCCGTGGTGTGCACCAGCCCTTTGGGTTTGCCGGTGGTGCCGGAGGTGTAGAGGATGTACAGCGGATCTTCGGAATCCATCGGTTCGGCAAGGCACTCGGTGGGGGCGTTGGCCACAAGGTCGTGCCACCACCAGTCGCGCCCCGTGACCATCTTTACGGGAGAGCCGGTGCGACGGTAGACGATGACATGCTGAACCGTGTGGCAGGCGGCCATGGCTTCATCGACAGTCTGCTTGAGCTTGATCTCGCCCCCGCGACGGTAACTTGTGTCTTGCGTGATGATGGCGACGCATGATGAGTCGTTCACGCGGTCGGCAATCGCGTTAGCAGCAAATCCGCCAAAGATCACCGAGTGCACTGCCCCGATCCGCGCGCAGGCCAGCAGGGCGATGGCCAGCTCCGGCGTCATGCCCATGTAAATCGCCACGCGATCGCCCTTCTTGATTCCCAGCGCCTTGAGGGCATTGGCGAACTTCTGCACCTCGACGTGCAACTCGGCGTAGGTCAGCCGGCGCACCTCGCCCGGCTCACCCTCCCAGATCAGCGCGGTCTTGTTGCGGCGCTCGCCCAGCGCGTGGCGATCCACGCAGTTGTAGCACAGGTTCAACGTGCCGCCCACAAACCATTTTGCCCAGGGCAGATCCCACTCCAGCACCTTGTCCCAGGGCTTGAACCAGTGCAGGTCTTTGGCCACGCCGGCCCAGAAACTCTCCGGATCGTCGATCGATTGCTTGTAAAGAGCCTCATACTCCTCCAGGCTCTTGACGTGGGCCTTCGCGCTGAAATCCGCCGAAGGCGGAAAAACGCGAAGCTCGCGAAGCGTCGAGTCCAGATCCTGATTGGCAATGGCGGTAACGGGCAAGGAAGACATAAGAAGCGTCCTTCAGGAGAAGAAAAATGGCGTTATTCACGGCGCTCCAGGGAAGGCCGCTCCCCTGGAGATTCCGCGTGGGAGACACTTTACCGGGATAGACACACAAACGGCAAGTCACGGAGAACGGCTTCCTGGAGCCGGTTAGCCATAAACCGCGCCGGAGCCCCTCCGATCCGGGCGCAAGAGACCGGCAGATTGGCCGATGCCTTCAGTGTCGTCGTTGTTGGATGAACCCCTGCAAGGTAAGATCATCCCATCATGCCAGACCTTGGATCCCCCTCTGCCGAAACCATATTGCGCGGGTCAGTGCTGGTGCTCTTGCAGTTTGACGTTTGCGAAGCCACTCGCCTGGACCTCCTGCAGGAGCTCATTCGCGCCCGCACGGTCCAGCAACCCAGCCTGAAGCACCCGGCGCCGGAATATGTTCGCTACCAACGGCCGCCGGTGGTTGTGCCGCTGGAAACGCTGGTGCTGGAAAGCGGTGAACGGCTGCAAGGCGAAATCAAGTACTACGACTACGGCGTGGTAAGCGTCGTCTATGAGCTTCCTTTCCAGGATGGCTGGAGCAAGTTGATCAACCTGGCCAGCCGCTGGGTCTGGGAGGTCGACTTCGCAGCCCAGGCGGCCGCCATTGTCCGCGCCAGCCTGGAGCGCGCCGCCCCCGCGCTGGTCAAGCCCTACAAAAATTGGCTCAGCGAAGACTACCTGATCTTTCATGTGCGGGAAATCTCCGGCTCGCCATCCGTCGCGGACTTGATTCATCAGCATGGGTCGCGCATCGCGCAGGTGGTTCGGGGAGATACGGGGCAGTTAGCCGAGAGCGAGTGCAATGAAGTACTTCAATCGCGCATTTCCTACTATGCGAACGACCTCACGGTCATTGGCTGGAACGCGGCTTTCCTCTATGACTCGACCACCGGCGCGGAAACAGCGATCCAGTTGCTGGAGTATGCAAATTCGCAGTTGCTCGAGTTTCGGCACTATGACGACCTGCTGACCGAGGAACTGGAACGCGTCTACACACTCGTCGATGAAGGAACCGGCATGTTGGCGCAATGGCGCCTCGCGCGGTCGGCCACGCGGCTCCATACAGTGCTGCTCGATGTGGCCGAGCTGACCGAACACGCCGATAACGCCATCAAATTCCTCAGTGACATGTTTGCAGCGCGTCTTTACAAGCTGGCGGCCTTGAAGGTAGGCGTGCCCGACTACAAGGACCTGGTTACACGGAAAGTGCGCACAGCCGAAGAACTGTACCGTTTCATGGTGGATCAGTTCAACCAGAGCCGGGCATTCTTCCTGGAACTGATCGTTGTCATCATTCTGGTGGTCGAACTGGTGTACCTGTTCCGCGGCAGTCTGTTTTAGAACGGGCATAGAATCGGACGAGGGATGGGCTCGCCGAGGTTTGCCCCATCGCGTCTGGAACTGCACCTCTCGCCATCCGCAAGGAACGGAGCCGGCGCATGCTTCTTGAACTCGCCAGAACGCTCTCTTTCTTCCTCAGCATTCTCTCGCTCTATCCGGTCCTGGTGAGCGCATTTTTTGTGCCCGGAAGCCGATGGCAGGAGCGCCTGGAAATGGCTCTTCTTTACATTGCGCTCGCTGCCTGCGTCTGCTTTGTCAGCGGGCTTCTGTTCTCCTGGCCGTCGGCGGAGAATCCGGATGGAGAACGGCTGATGTCTACCCTGCCAGTGCGCCTGTTTCTCTGGGCTATGGCGGGTATGGCGATTCTCTTTGCAGTCTCCTGGTATCTGGAGGAATATTACGTGCCTCTTCTGCGGCACGATTGCTGCAAGCCATGATTGCCGGGGGAGATTGATACTTTCTGTTCCTCATCCCAGATGAACTGACTTATGCGAGGGGATTGCAGAACGCGCCGGCGGGAATTGCAGATTGCATGCCCCGGGCCAATGTTGCGTGACCTTATTCCGTCGGTCCCTTGTGAGTTAGTCCCGATACCGCTTCTGGTGCCAGATCCACGCTGTGCAAACAATCTCGTCGAGCTGGGTATAACGAGGCTTCCAGCCCAGTTCCCGGATCGCCTTTTCTGAGCTGGCTACCAGCACGGCCGGGTCGCCAGCGCGGCGAGGATGGATTTCGGCCGGGATGGGGTGGCCGGTGACGCGGCGAGCCGATTCGATGACCTCGCGCACGCTGAAGCCACGGCCGTTGCCGAGGTTGAAGATCAGCCGGTCTCGCGTCTCCAGCGCATCGAGGGCCAGCAGATGCGCGTCGGCCAGATCGGAGACGTGAATGTAGTCTCGGATGCACGTCCCGTCCGGAGTGGGATAGTCGTCGCCAAAAATTTTGATTGACTTGCGACGGCCCAGGGCGACGTCCAGCACCAGCGGTATCAGGTGAGACTCGGGCTGGTGAGCCTCGCCGCGCGTCACGCCCTCCGGCCCTTCCGGCGCACCGGCTACGTTGAAGTAGCGCAGAGAGGCATAGCGAAGGCCATGAATGCGATTGAACCAGGTGAGCATGTGTTCAACCAGCAGCTTTGACTCGCCATAGGCGTTGGTCGGCAGAAGATGCGCATCCTCATGAATCGGAATGGTTTCCGGTTCTCCGTAGACGGCAGCAGTGGAGGAAAAAACCAGCCGGCGTGGACCGTGGGCTAGGATTGCCTCCAGCAGGGAGAGCGTCGAGGCCGTATTGTTGCGGAAAAAGATCTCCGGATGCGCCATGGATTCGCCGGCTTCAATCAGGGCGGCGAAGTGGAGCACGCCGTCAAAGGGCTGAGCGTGGTCTTTGGCGGAGATGAAAAGGTTTTCAAGCGTGGCCCGGTCCGCCAACTCCCCCACCACAAGTTCCACCCCCGGCGGCAGCAGGTCGCGCCGTCCGTGACTCAGGTTGTCATAAACCACAACCTGATGACCCTTTTGGGAGAGCAATGCGGAAACGGTACCTCCGATATACCCTGCGCCTCCGGTAACCAATATCTTCACAAAAAAAATGTCCTTTCCTTAGCACTTTGGTTTACCCTGATTGTATTACTAAAGGTACGGTTGAGTTGACTTAAGGCTGCGGCTCTTCAGATCGCCGCCAAGGCGGCTCATCCCCCTTACCGAGCGTCGAGTGTCATAGGATTATGGCCAAGGCGTATGGCGGCTACAAGCATTCTATCGCGGCTGCCTGTATCGTCTTGCCGTAGGCCGGACATATTGCCTCTTGCCGTGAAGCCTGCGAGTTTGCATCATTTGATTTGATTGGTTGCCTTGGATGCGAATTGGAGCGCCTGAATGCCCGGGGACTGTGCGGCACACAATCCGTATAGTACGGATCAGGTCAAGGCAGAGCTTGACTGCGGTCGCACCGGTTTTTCCGGGCCAACCGCACGAACCATGAGGACAGATTTTTCTCTTTCCCCAGTCAGCTTTCTGCTTGTTAGATTGCAGTTTAGGAAACCTCCATTGGCCATGGCGGCCGTTCGAATGGCGGGAGGTTCCACCAGAGGCGCGGCCGTGCGGCCAAGAGCGCCGGGAAGCAAATTGCGTCTAAATGGTAGCGGTGGGCGAGGACTGCGGCGTTGCGACGGCCGCGCGACGCGTTTTCTCAGTTGCGCACGCGGGTTGAGGGTGATGGAATATCTGTGCGTGTGCTCTGTTCAGCGATTCGCAGCCGCCCCCGGGCCTGGCTGCGCTCAAGAACCGATTCCGCGCCGTCCTGACGGGCGCAAACGAGGAATGAAAACATGCCGGTGAGATACTACCCAGGAAGAACCAACTTCGGTTTGCTCCCCGAACCCGAGGGCCGGTCCGGATCGTTTTTCACGAGTGCGGTGATCAACGGGTTGATCCTTGCCCTGATCCTCTACATCGGGGCGACGACCAGGAGGATGATCGAGGAGCATAAGTACGAGTACACGGAACTGATCGTCCCCAGCACGCCGCCACCTCCGAAGATCAAGGTGCCACCACCGCCGGAGCTGCCGCCGCCGCCCAAGGCGCCTGAGGTTCATCTTGAAGCGCCCAAGATCCAGATGCCTAAGCCGGAGCCCAAACCGGATCTGAAACCGGTTCACATGGAAGCCAAGGTGGCGCTGCCCACCATCAAGGCTGCCAAACCCTCGATCATATTGGCCCCTCAGCCCAAGGCGGCGCTTGCGGCTGCCGCCATGCCGGCTCAAGACAACCGCATCAAGCCTTCGACGGCGCCGGTGCATCTGGGTCAGACATTCGGGGTCACTCCCAATCCCAATGCCACGAGGCCGGCCACGATAGCGGCCATTGGCAACCCCTACGGCGGCATGCAGGGCCCGGCGGTAGCGCCTCATGGAGTCGTAGGGTCGACGGGCATCGGCAATGGACTCAAATCCGGCTCGAACGCCGGAGTGGTCGGCAAAGTGGCTTCCGCCGGCATACCCGGCGCTACAGGCACCGGCTCTTCCAACAGTTATGGCAACGCCAAGGTGGCCTCGGCGGGTATACCCGCGACCACCACCGTTGCGCCGGTGCAACGAGTGACCGCCACGCCGCAAGCGACCGAACTCGAAGTCCTTTCAAAACCAGCCGTCGAGTACACCAGCGAGGCCCGGCAGTTGAAGGTACAGGGCGATGTCGTCCTGCGAGTTACCTTTACCGCATACGGGCGGGTCGTAGTGCAAGGTCTGGTGCATGGACTGGGTCATGGCCTGGATGAGGAAGCTCGCCGGGTAGCACAGCTAATACGATTTCGTCCAGCCACCCGCAACGGACAAGCGGTCGACTTGACGACCAACATCACCATTTCGTTTCAATTGGCGTAGCATCTACACTGCGGAGAGAGACACTGGCTTGACTAACCGCGCGGCCCCGAAACGGCGCCGACGGCAAGTGGACGAATCGGAAGAACTCACCCTAGGAGCTTGACATGACGTTTCGGAAGATCTCCCTCACCTTCCTGATCATTATCCTGGGTGCGGCCTGCGCGTACGCAAAGAAGGAACCCAAGTACGAACAGGCGCACCAACTCACTCCAGAACAGGCCGCGCTGGTTGAAAAGGCCATCGGACGCGAAAAGGTGCTGATCAAGAACATTCAGCAGCGCACGCCCCTGGTGGAGATGTACATCCAGAACACGCGTCCTGACATCAAGCTCTACCAGGTGCCCATCGATGACCAGTACGCGCTGAGCCGCGTGGACTTCGGCAAGGGGTTCACCGACAAGGCTTACGAGCCCAGAGCGACAGCCAAGCACAGTTTCTTCAAAGGTTCGTTTGCAGCCATCACCGGGATTACCAAAGCGCTGGGTCTGGAGAAGTTCACCTATTCGCCCACCGGCTTCATGGACATGATGTTCCTCGACCCCACGGGCTTCGACCAGCAACACTATGTCTTCAGCTACGTGCGCAGGGAGTTTCTGGGCTCAGTCCGCACCTGGGTCTTTGATGTGCATCCGAAGGTTGCCGGGGCGGGCCGGTTCTATGGCCGCATCTGGATTGAGGATGAAGAGGGCAACACGGTCCGTTTCAACGGGACCTACACCAACTCCGCCTCAGAGGATTCGAACAAGTATTACTTTCACTTCGACAGCTGGCGAATGAACGTGCAACCCGGCATCTGGCTGCCGGTGGCCGTCTACGTTGAGGAAACAACCCGCAGCGAAGGCGAAAAATCAGTGGGACTGAAGGCCCAGGTTCATTACTGGGGCTACGCCCTCAAGCTGCCCACGCGCGATAGCGAAAATGTCAGCGTCAAGGTGGACGACGCAATCGACAAGAGCGACGACTCGCAGGATGTAGGCCCGCTGCAGGCCACGCGCGCCTGGGTGACCCAGGCCGAAAACAACGTGATTGACCGTCTGGTGGAAGCTGGCCTGGTGGCGCCCTTGAATCAGGGCGGCTACGAAAACAAGGTGCTGGATCAGATCGTCGTGAACCTGGTGGTGCCCAATAATCTGGCCTTTACTGACCAGTTGCATGCCCGGGTTCTGCTGACCGAAACCATTGAGACCACCACGGTGGGCAATACCATTCTCATCAGCAAGGGGCTTATCGACAGCCTGCCCAACGAGGA
>CAZNAW010000008.1:0-127959 GCA_964571165.1 uncultured Occallatibacter sp.
GAGCGGCGTGAACATGTTCGCCATGGCCGTGGTGATGAAGGTGGTGCTGGGCTGGGATATCACCTTCAGCATCCTGGTCTCCGCCGCCGCGGTCACGCTGTACGTTGCCCTGGGCGGGTTGCGCTCAGCCATATTCAATGAAGTTCTACAGTTCGTGCTCATATGGGGCGGCGCGCTGCTGGTGCCTATCCTGGGCATGATTCAGGCCGGGGGCATAGGCGGACTGAAGACCAAGATCATCGCCAACATGCACTCCGACAGCTACTTCCACCTGTGGCGCGACACCGGCAGCTTTGCTGCCAACCCAATGGGAGTGCACTGGACCGGGATCGTCTTCGGTCTGGGATTCGCGATCAGCTTCGGGTATTGGACCACTGACTTCCTGGTGGTGCAGCGCGTGCTGGCAGCCCGCAATCTGCGCGCGGCACGTATGGCACCGATCATCGGGTCGTTCTTCAAGATGGCGGTTCCGTTCATCGTCATTCTTCCCGGTCTGCTGGGACTGGTTCTGTTGCAGAACCCCGACGGCAGCCGCCGCCAACTGGTGGGTGAGGATGTAGTCGCCGCCTGCTCGGTCGCCTCCGCCACCGGCAAGGTCGAAGATCCGGCGGCCTGTTCGGGGGCTATGACGTCCAAGACCAATCTCTCCGCCGAGGCCCAGCAGAAGGTGCTGAGCGGGGCCGGCGGGATGGAACTGCACAGCTACAACCAGGCTTTGCCGCTGATGATGGTGCGCTACCTCGGGCCGGGCCTGCTGGGTCTGGGCATTACCGCTCTGATTGCCGGCTTCATGAGCGGCATGGCCGGCAACATCAGCGCCTTCTCAACCGTGTGGACTTACGACATCTACAAGCCGCTGATCAATAAGAAAGGCTCGGATAGCCACTATGTAGCGGTGGGCCGAATGGCGATCGTGATCGGCGTGGGTGTTTCTATCGGCGCCGGCTATCTGGTGCAACATGCGCACGGCATCATGGATTATGTGCAGGCGCTGTTCAGCATCTTTATCGCGCCGCTTCTGGCCACCATTCTCCTGGGCATGTTCTGGAAACGCGCCACCAGGATCGCCGGCTTTCTGGGCCTGCTCTTCGGCATTGTCTTTTCCGTAAGCCTGTTTGTGTGGGTCCACATCAATCCTGCCAAGCTGGCTTACGTGGCCTTGTCGCCCGATGCCAAACCGATGGCGGAAAATGTCTTCCGCGCACTGTGGGCCTGCCTTTTCACCGCGATCGTCATCTTCTTGGTGAGCATGTTCACCAAGCCGAGGCCGGTTGAGGAACTGGACGGGCTGGTCTATGGCGCGACCGTTCTTCCCAAGGAAGAGTCCGTTCCGTTTTATAAGAACGAGTGGGTGTGGGCAGGGCTCGTCGTGGTCATCTTTGCCGCGCTCAACATCCTGTTCTGGTAACAAGCGAGATTCCGTAGCCGGATGCGAGATAAACTCCCATCCGGCTGCGACACAGGAAAGGAAAGAAATATATGCATGGTTCTGGAATTCCCATCTGGTTTTTCATTGGAGTGCTGCTGCTCATCTATGGGTCGATGATCCTTGGCTATGGCGTGTATGAATGGGTGGACGTCGCCTATTATGGCGGCCAATATCCGGCAGGGGTGCAGTTGACCAGCCTGCACACGCCGGTCTGGTGGGGCGGCATTCTGACGGCTCTTGGATTGCTCTATGTTTTGAAGTTCCGCCCGGGGCAGGCAAAGAAATAGCGATCTCCGCGTTCGTGGAGTTGAGGCGGATAACGCAAGTCGGATCTGTTGGAAGACATGCGCGCCAGGCCGTCCTGGCGCCAGAAGCAATTGAAACGCATTCCTGTCGTAGGCGTTCCGGAAGGATGGCGGCATCTCCGGGCCCGGCAGGCGCAATGAAGCCGCGAATGCGGCAGGAATTGAAGGAGAAGAGAACATGGCAGCGCAACGTACGATGACATTCGGGATTGTAGTGGGCAATCGCGGCTTTTTCCCGGGCCATTTGGCCAAGACTGGCCGCGATGAAATTATCTCCGTTCTGGAAGCTGCGGGAGCACGAGCCGTGGTGTTGAGCCCGGAGGAGTCAAGGCATGGCGCGGTGGAAACCTACGCCGAGTCGCAACTGTGCGCCGAGCTCTTCAAGAAGCACGCCGAGGAGATCGACGGAATCATCGTCACCCTGCCGAACTTCGGCGAGGAACGCGGCATTGTGGATGCGATCCGGCTCTCCGGGCTGAAGGTCCCAGTGCTGGTGCAGGCCACGCCCGACCGCTCCGACGACATGACGATCGCCATGCGCCGCGATAGCTTCTGCGGCAAGATGAGCGCTTGTAACAACATGATGCAGTACGGCATTCCGTATTCGCTGACCACGCTGCATACCGAGAGCCTGTCTTCGCCCGAATTCAAGGCGGATCTGGAGTGGTTCTCGGCGGTCTGTCGCGTTGTGAAGGGCCTCAAGAATCTACGCATCGGCTCCATCGGCGCGCGTCCCACGGCGTTCAACACCGTGCGCTACTCCGAGCGCATCTTCGAAACCAACGGTATCTCCATCGAGACGATCGACCTCTCGGAAATATTCGGCCGCATCAACCGCATGAAGGACACCGACGATGCCGCGCAGGCCAAGCTTGCCGCCATCAAGAGCTATGTGAGCACCTCCGGCATCTCCGACGCCGCGCTGCTCAAGATGTCCAAGCTGGGCGCAGTGATCGACGGCTGGATGGCGCAGGCCCATGTGACCATCAGCGCCGTGCAGTGCTGGACCTCGATGGAAGAATTCTTTGGCGTGGTGCCCTGCACCATCATGAGCATGATGAGCAACAACCTCATCCCCTCGGCCTGCGAAGTGGATGTGCCCGGAACGCTCAGCATGTATATGCTGGCCCTGGCCAGCGGAACGCCCTCGGCGCTGCTTGACTGGAACAACAACTACGGCAGCCATCCTGACAAGTGTGTTTGCTTCCACTGCTCCAACCTGCCCAAGCACTTCTTCGCCCAGCCTCCGACCATGGACTACCAGGCGATCATCGCCGGCACGGTGGGCAAGGAAAACACGTTCGGCACCTGCGTGGGACGCGTGAAGGCCGGGATCATGACCTATGCGCGCTTCTCTACCGACGACCGCCGCGGCGTGGTTCGCGGCTACACGGGTCCCGGCAAATTTACCGACGATCCTCTGGAAACCTTTGGCGGCGCCGGCGTGGCCGAGATTCCGCAGTTGCAGAAGCTGCTGAAGTACATCTGTCGCGAGGGCTTCGAGCACCACGTAGCGGCCAACTTCAGCGATGTCTCAAAGGCCATTCACGAGGCTGCGCGCTACCTGGGCTGGGAGAGCTACCACCACCCCGCGCTCGAGGACTGACAAAGGCTAGGGAACAGGGACTAGGAAACAGACACCACGCTGGGTGCCCCATCCTTGCGCCTTTCTTCTGGCGCAAGGGTGGAAAAGCACGAACCTCTGGCGATGTCTGTTCCTCAGAAAAAGGACGAGCAATCATGAGTAAAAGAATCAGCAAGAGCCTGGTGGTAAATGGCGAAATTCTGGTGACGGAAGCCGCGTGGAATGCGGAATTGGACGCGAAGCACGGGCAATTAGTGGAATGGATGCACGCGCAGCACCTGGCTGGCGTGTTGCTGCGGCGGCATGAGAATCTGGCATGGTTGACGGGCGGCGCGGTGGAGGAGCGGGTCTGCACGGCTGGCGAGACCGCGGTGGCTTCGCTGCTGGTGACCGCGGCGGGCAGGCGCTATTACCTGACCACGGAGAATGAAGCACCGCGCGCCCACGACGAGGAGTTCGGCGCGCTGGACTTTGAGCCGGTGCTCTTTCCCTGGTGGGCGGATGAAACGGCGGAGGCTGCTGTCCGGTTCGCCGGTGGTCCGGTCGGTTCCGATACGCCGGGCGCGGGGCTGATGCCGGCAAACATCTATCCCCTGCGCGCGGCGCTGAGCGAAACCGAGGTTGCGCGCTACCGCTGGCTGGGCGCGGAGACCGCTGCTGCCACGGTTGAGGCACTCAACCAAGTCGAGCCCGGCCTCAGCGAGTATGATCTGGATGCCATCACCTCTGCCGGTCTGTTGCGCCGCGGCATTCTGCCTTCGGTGGCTCTCTATGCCGTGGACGATCGCATTCTCAAGTACAAGCACGCCGTACCGCGCGGCAATCGGCTCAAGCAGTTCGCCATGCTGAACCTCTGCGCGCGCAAGTGGGGATTGGTCATCTCTATCACACGGTTTGTTCACTTTGGCGCGCTGCCTGAGGACCTTGCGGAACGCTTCCAATCCGCTGCGCAGGTGAACGCCGCCCTTCTTGATGCAACATGCGCAGGAGCAAAATCAGCGGAACTGTTCCGCGTGGCCAAGGCGGCCTACGAGGACGTGGGTTTCCCCGGCGAGGAGCGGTTCCATCACCAGGGCGGTCCTACCGGATACGGCGAGCGCGAGTGGATAGCCACGCCCGAGGGAATTGAGGTGGTGGTCAACAACCAGGCCTTCGCCTGGAATCCCAGTATCCACGGTGCCAAGACCGAGGACACCGTGATTCTGCGCGATGGCCGGATCGAGTACCTGACCTCCACGCAGGAGCTGCCGGTGATGCAAGCCAGCGTGAACGGGAGTGCCTATTTCGCGGCCGGCGTGCTGGTGAAGTGAAAAACAAGGAATAGGGAACAGGGAATAGTGGAAGTGCTGTGTATCGGCCAACTCGGTAGTGGGTTAGTTTGAATTTTCGAGGGCTTGGATCGGTGTCTTCCGATCCGCTTTCAGGGCATGATGTGTTTCTTGCGGGCGGAATATCCACTCGGTATCCGCAGCCTATTCAGTATGGATGGGCTGCGGTTTTTTTGTTTCCTATTTTCTGCTCCTTAACACCCTTCCTTGGGCTGCAACGTCAGGCGGGCAGTAAATACGACCAATGCGGCCCACAGCGTATCGGCGGCCAGCAGGTGCGCCACCTGAATCCACAGCGGAGCCAGCAGGATGACATCCAGTAATCCCAGGGTATAGACCACGGCCAACAGCAACAGCACCAGCGCGGACAGGCCGCGATTGTCCCAGGACGCGGTTCCGTGCGAGGTGCGTCGCGCTGCGCGCACCAGAAGCCAGATGAGGAAAATGCTGGCCAGGAACGCAACCGTTGGATGCGTCCAGCGCCAGCGCACCAGCCAGCCGCTGGAGGCGGAGAAGTCCTGCGCGAGGGCCAAACCGAGCGAAGAGGCCGGAAAAAGCGTGTCGCCCAGCGCGGCCAGCGACCCGGTTACGCCCACAATCATCACCACAATCACGGTGGCAACGGCGCCGAAGGGAGCCGACAGGCGGATAGTGCCGCGCAGATAGCCCGTGCGGCGGCTGAGCAGGTGGGCGGTGAGGGTGATTGCGGCCAGCAGCAGCAGCGTGTTGGTGAGGTGCAGCGCGAGGTAAGCGGGCCGGATGGGCGACTGGCTCTGCGCCGTGAGACCGAGTTTGACCAGAAGCGCCCCCAGCACCGCCTCAATCACCGTGAACACCACGGCGGCGATGGCAGCCGCGCGCGCCAAGTGGCCGCGCACCGTTCCGGCGAAGGTCCACACCAGTAGCCCCACGACGGAAAAGAGCGAGAGAGCGCTGGTGATGCGATGGGTGAACTCGATCATCGTATCGACGCGCGGCGAGTGCTGCAGGACCGTGCCGTTGCACAGCGGCCAGTGGTCCCCGCAGCCGGCTCCCGACCCGGTGGCGCGCACCAGCGTACCCCACAGGATGACGGCGATGAAGTACACCAGCACGCCCCAGGCAAAGCGTCGCAGAGCGGGCGATGACAGGCGATTGGAATCGACGGGAACTGCGGAAGTGGACATGAAGAAAGACTCCGGACGGACCCCTCAGTGTAGAACAAGCATCCGGTCCCGTGTTCTACGGTTGGCCTGCTCGCATCATGCTAAAACAGGCCAGGAAGCAAGAGTCTTTCTCACGGCTTATTCCCCCATCAACCGCACCACATGGTTGACGATGATCAGGTCTTCGGCGGGCGGAATGACGCGCACCGTTACCGGCGAGTTCTCGGCGGAGATGGTGGCTTCGCCGCGGACGTTGTTGCGTTCCTTGTCAACGATGATGCCCAGAGCACCGAGCGCCGCGCAGATTTCACCGCGGGCAGCGATATCGTTTTCGCCAATGCCGCCGGTGAAGACCAGCATGTCCAACCCGCCCAACTCGGCCACAAAGCTGCCGATCCACTTGACGAGGGTCCAGTTGAACTTGTCCACGGCCAGTCGCGCCTTGGCATTGCCGGCGTTGATGGCGTCGCGCAGGTCGCGCATGTCGTTGGAGAGTTCGCTGACGCCCAGCAGACCGGCCTTCTTGCTGGCCACGATCTCCAGTTGATCGGCAGCCTCGCCGGCGGTCATGCCGGCCTCCACAAACTGGCGCAGGATGAACAACAGCACGCCGGGATCGATGTCGCCGGTGCGCGTGCCGCTGATGATGCCGCCGGTGGGCGTGAGGCCCATTGAGGTATCAAGGCACTGGCCGTGCAGAATGGCGGAGATGGATGCGCCGTTGCCCAGATGGGCGACGATCAGCTTCTCAGGGACGTTCGGCTGCAACTGGTAGACGATCGACTCGTAAGAGATTCCATGCGCTCCGTAGCGGCGCACGCCCATGGCTGCATACTCGGGTGGGATGGGCATGCGCTTGGCCACCTCGGGCATGGTGCGATGGAAGTAGGTGTCGAGGATGACGAAGTTGGGGACGCCGGGGAACAGGCGCAGGGCCTCGCGCATGATATAGACGGCGATGGGCGTGTGCAGCGGCGCAAAGGCCGTGTAGCGCTCCATCTCGTCGATCAATTCCGGCGTAATGCGCTGGTTCTCCTGCACGGTTGGGCCGCCGGAAACCATGCGATGGCCGATGGCCGCCGGAGCGGGGAAATCGCCCGAGTGCAGAGCGTCGGCCACCAGTTTGAACGCTACGGCACGCGTGGGCAGAGCCGGAGTTTGATCGACAAGCTTCTTGCCGCCGGCATCCTTGATCCAGAACTTGCCCAGATCGGTGCCAATACCGTCGACCGCGCCTTCAAAGAGCTTGGCACGCTCGCCGCTGCCGGCTTCATAGACTGAAAACTTGATGGAAGAAGAACCGCTATTCAAAACTAATACAGGCAAAGACGACATGAGTGAGAAACCTCTCGAGTTTGGGCTGGACGCTTTAGCAGGCCAGCAAGTTAGCGAGTTAGCAGCGCTGCGCCATGCTCGCGGGGTTACAGGAGGGATTCCCAGTTTAGGAATCCCTCCTGTTGATAAGTTAGCTTTGGGGCCAGCGCCAATTCCTTATCTCGGGCAGGTCGTCGCCGTTTTCGGCCACATAGAGACGGTGGCGCTGGATGGCCTCGGAATACCACTGTTCGGCCGCGCTCACATGGGAAGCCATCCGCGGCACACGCTTGATCACGTCGAGCGCGAGTTGGAAGCGGTCAATGTTGTTGAGTACGCACATATCGAAGGGGGTGGTGGTGGTGCCCTCTTCCTTGTAGCCGCGTACATGGATGTTATCGTGGTTATGTCTCCGGTAAGTGAGCCGGTGAATCAGCCATGGATAACCGTGGAAGGCGAAGACGACCGGCGTGCCGACGGGGAACAAGCGGTCGAAATCCTCGTCAGGAAGTCCATGCGGATGCTCGGACTGCGGTTGCAGGGCCATCAGGTCCACCACGTTGACCACGCGGATGCGCAGGTCGGGCATCCGTTCGCGCAACAGACAAACGGCAGCTAGGGCCTCCAGCGTGGGCACGTCACCGCAGCAGGCCATCACTACGTCGGGGTCACCCTCGTCGTTCGAGGCCCATTTCCACACACCAAGTCCGGTGGTGCAGTGGGCGATGGCTTCGTCGATGGTGAGCCATTGAGGCGCCGGTTGCTTGCCGGCCACGATGAGGTTGATGTAATTCTTGCTGCGCAGGCAGTGATCGGCCACAGAAAGCAGGGTGTTCGCGTCGGGAGGAAGATAGATGCGCACCACGTCGGCCTTCTTGTTCATCAGGTGATCGATGAAGCCGGGGTCCTGATGGCTGAAGCCGTTGTGGTCCTGCCGCCAGACCAGCGAACTGAGCAGGTAATTGAGCGACGCGATCGGCTTGCGCCAGGGAATCCCGCGCGTGACCTTGAGCCACTTGGCGTGCTGGTTCACCATCGAGTCGATAATGTGGATGAAAGCCTCATAGCAGTTGAAGAAGCCGTGGCGGCCAGTGAGCAGATACCCCTCCAGCCAGCCCTCGCACATGTGCTCGCTCAGCACTTCCATGACCCGGCCCGTCTCGGACAGATTCTCGTCCACCGGCAGTGTCTTGGCCATCCAGGCTTTGCCGGTCCCTGTGATCACGTCGCCCAGCCGGTTGGAAGCCGTCTCATCCGGACCGAAGACGCGGAAGTTCTTCTGCTCCTTGTTGGCTTCCATCACGGCATGGAGCAAATGGCCCAGGTAGCGGGTGGATTCGGCGTCCGTCTGTCCGCGGCCTTCAATCTTGACCGCGAAATCGCGGAAGTTGGGCACGTTCAACGGCTTCAGCAACAAGCCGCCGTTGGCGTGGGCATTCATTCCCATACGGAGCCGGCCCTTGGGCGCGATCTCCGCCAGATCTTCCCGGAAGCGGCCTTTTTCGTCGAAGAGTTCCTCGGGTTTGTAGCTGCGCATCCATTCTTCGAGCATGCGCAAGTGTTCCGGTTTCTCGAAAATCTCGGAGAGCGGCACTTGGTGAGCGCGCCAGGTGTTCTCCACCGGCTTGCCGTCTACGAACTTGGGCCCCGTCCAGCCTTTCGGAGTACGCATGACGAGCATTGGCCAGGCGGGCCGGTCGCTGCAACCCTCTTCGCGCGCAGCCTTTTGAATGGCGGTAATGCGATCGAGCATGGTGTCAAAGACCGCCGCGGCCTGCTGGTGCAGTACGGCTGGGTCATCGCCTTCCAGCGTGAAAGGCTCATAGCCGTAGCCGCGCATCAGGTTTTCCAACTCGGCGTGAGGAATGCGCGCCAGGATGGTGGGGTTGGCAATCTTGTAGCCGTTCATGTGGAGGATGGGCAGAACCGCGCCGTCAGTGGCGGGATTGAGAAACTTGTTGGAGTGCCAACTGGTGGCCAGCGGGCCGGTTTCAGCCTCGCCATCACCTACTACGCAAGCCACGATCAGATCTGGATTGTCGAACGCTGCGCCATAAGCATGGACCAGGGAGTAGCCCAGTTCGCCGCCCTCGTGGATCGAGCCCGGCGTCTCGGGAGCTACATGGCTGGGAATGCCGTAAGGCCAACTGAACTGCCGGAACAGCCGCTTGATGCCGTCCTTGTTCTGCTCGATGTGAGGGTATATCTCAGAGTACGAGCCTTCCAGGTAGGTATTCGCCACCAGTCCCGGTCCGCCGTGCCCAGGACCAATGATGTACAGCATGTTCAGGTCGCGTTCGCGGATAAGACGGTTCCAGTGCACATAGAGAAAGTTGAGGCCGGGCGTGGTGCCCCAGTGGCCAAGCAGGCGTGGCTTCACGTCGTCCAGGGTGAGTGGACGCTCAAGCAGTGGGTTATCCTTCAGGTAAATCTGGCCAACGGATAGATAGTTAGCGGCACGCCAGTAGGCGTCCATCTTGGCCAGCTGTTCCGGGCTAAGGGGGCCTTTGCTCGCCGCTTCGGTCCCAATTTTCTCGACCATGGTGCACCTCCGACGGTTGTCTGCGTGACACTGACAGCCTACCAGTTGCAGGTTACAATCTCGGGTGATTGATGTCACAAGCAGGTGCAACCACCGCCCATTCTATGGGACCCTGGAGCTCCAGATTGCCTTTGACCGGAGCCGCGTTCGCCGATGGGCGGAAACGGCCTTGACATTCACCTTGGCACAGGGGTTCAATCGTTTGCTGCTGCCAAATGCGGGACTGTTTGCGATGAAGAGCCGCAAGGCTGAGCAAGAGAGGCAAGAGGAGCGATGAACACACTACTTTGGATCGCGCAGATTTTGCTGGCGGGCATATTTCTTTTTACCGGCGTCAGCAAGCTGCTGGCCTATGAAAAGTTGATGAACGTGGTCGAGGTACGCTCGAAAGGCCTCCCGATGGGCATTTCACGTGGATTGGCCGCCTTCATCGGCTTGGCGGAGGTCGCTGGTGCTCTGGGCGTCCTTACGCCGGGAGTTTTGCTTCCTGATCTTCTGCCCCCTCACTTTCTTGTCCGGCTGGCGGCTGGCGGCCTGGCGCTCATCATGGTTCTGGCGGGCATCTATCACCTGCGTCGCCAGGAACCGGCCGCGCCCAATGTAGCGTTGTTTCTGCTGGCCATTTTCGTGATCTATGGACGCTGGCCGCGGTAAACCCGGTGAGTCCTCCATCCCCAGCCGGACTGGCCTGCTCAGAATGCGCTGCTGGGAACGGTTTAGAAATACCGCTTCAGTTTGAGGACTTGAGACTCGAAACCGTACCACAGAGCGGTGGCCGCCGCAGTGGAGACGACCAGTCGGAAGGCCACAACGGCCAGATTGCCGACCATGCCGTAAGGGTCCATGCGAAGGTCGAACCAGCCGAAAAAGATGAAGACCATGATGTGGATCATGTAGAGGCCGTAGCTGATGCGGCCGTAAAATTCCAACGGCCCCCGTCGAAGCGCGGCACTGAGCGGATTGCGGGCTCCGGTGGAGGCCATCGCGGCCAGTACCGCGCCGGTGAACCCGATCGCCAGCGCGGAATCCAGAAAAGCGGTGCCTCCGGCAACGGTGGCAGCGGCGGCAATGCCCACCACAAAGCCGCCCACGCCGATCCGGAACCAGATACGGCGGGTGAGGGGGAGCTTGTACAGCGCCAGCGCCAGCAGGCTGCCCAGAGCAATCCCATCAAGATGGATCAGCGTATGGGTGGGCGTGATCCAGGCCAGGTGGCTTATGCGCAGCAGCGGCGAGCCAATCAGCGCAGAGCAAAGGGCGGCGCTAAGCATCCAGGGCTTGCGCAGGAAGCGGACCAGCGGAGCCCAGAGGAAGTAATACTGCTCCTCAATGGCCAGCGCCCAGGTGGGACCGACGGCCGGCGGCAGGGCAAGGTGAAACAGGTTCTGCACAAAAAAGATGTAAGCCAGCCAAGGCGCGGTCTTCACCGCGTCCCAGATGGAAGGGCCGATGAACCACGGCGCCTCAAGGTAGACCACCACCAGCACCAGTGCGTATACCGGCCAGACGCGCAGCGCCCGGCGTGCATGGAAGTTGTGAAAGTAATGCGGCTTATCCCGCGTGCCCAGCAGGTTGCATGTAATCAGGAACCCGCTGAGCACGAAAAAAAGAATTACTCCTGACCATCCCCACAAGGAAGCGTAATGAATCCATGTGCCCGTCAACCGCGGATTGCAGTGATAGAGAACCACCCCCAGAATCGCCAGGCCGCGCAGGCCTTGCAGTTCCGGGAGGTAAGAGGGCAGCCAGGTTGGGCGTTGCATGGGCAAGATGGTAAGTCAGCAAGTTAGCGAGTTAGTGAAGAGGGTCAGCGCGGCGAACCCTCTTCTGTTAGTACGAGTGCCCTACCGTCCCCATCCGCCGCGGCGGATTTTTGCAGCTGGGGCGGGAACCCATAATCATCCCGCGGCCAGTTGCTTGGCCCGCTCTGTGGCGCGCATGACGGCCTTGATCAACGTGACGCGCAGGCCGCCTTCTTCCAGTTCCAGGATGCCGTCGATGGTGCAGCCCGCGGGGGTGGTCACGGCGTCTTTCAGCAAAGCCGGATGGTAGCCGGTTTCAAGCACCATCTTAGCTGCGCCGAAGGTGGTTTGGGCGGCCAACTGTGTTGCGGTATCACGGGGCAGGCCCACTTTGACGCCCGCCTCGGCCAGGGCCTCGATGATGATGTAAATGTAGGCCGGACCTGAGGCCGAGAGACCCGTGACGGCGTCCATGTGCTTTTCGTCCACCACCACAGTGCGGCCCACGGTCTCAAAGATGCGCTCGGCCAATTCCATTTTCTCGGCGGAGACGAAGCGTCCGCGGCAGAGAGCGGCCGCACCCGCGCCCAATGCCGAGGGAGTGTTGGGCATGGCGCGAATTACGGCCATTTCCAATCTGACCGCCTCCTCGATGGCCCGGGTTTTGACCGAGGCCGCGAACGAGATCAGCGTCTTGTCCTTGGTAAGCGCGGGGCGAATTTCATCAATCAGACCCGGCACCTGGAAAGGCTTTACGCCGAGCAGAATCAGGTCGGCCTGGCGAACCGCCTCCAGGTTGTTGGTGCTCACGTCCACGCCCCACTGGGTGCTAAGCGCCAGCGCCCGCTCGGCGTGGCCTACGGTGGCGTGAATCTGATCGGGAGCAAACAGGTTCTGCTTCAGAAAGGCCTGCAGCAGGATACCGCCCATCTTGCCCGCACCCAGTACGGCCACGCGAACGTGGGGCAACTGCGCGGGTACTTCGGTGGCCTCAACGGCTATCTCCGCCATGTTTTTCCTTTTTCCTTGTTTTGGATGAGTGAGGTGGTACTGCTGTCAAGAATACGCGCGTTGCCGAGCGGATGTCGTGATCTGCCCGCATTACGCAATTTGCCCGGCCAGCAAACCGGCAATCAAACGAGCGGCCTCGCTGACCGGGCGGGGATTTCGACTCTGCCTTTGTTTACTTGTTCAGCAACTCTGGGTTGGCAAGAAAACTCGTGAGAGCATCGTCTGTATTCTTGTTGAGGCCAGCCGTCGGCCAGGCAGAGCTCCAAATCAGATAGCCGCCCGGCAGCATCAGAGTCTTCTGTCCGACCTGGATACCACCCAGCATCGTCGTAAACCATGCGCGATACTCCAGCTGATACATTCCTGCCGCTTCGATTCCGGTCTCTGGATTGCGCAGATCGGCGATGTGTTCGCCGAGATGAGCGAGGGCCCTGCCCATCGCATCCCCCTTCAAACGGTCCCCGTCAAAGGTGCAGTTGAAAAGCACACCGTCCGGGGATCCACTCTGGCTCTTCCATTCGTTCTTCTGGTTCACCTCGTTGGCGACGCCAGACCCAACGTTCACACCATTGTCTTCACCCTCTTTACCAAATGCCTCGACAGCTCGCTTCGGCTGGTCTTTCAAGGGGACGTCGGGACCAAACTCGCTTGCAACCTTGCTTCCAGCATCAGACGCAGACAGGGGCTCACCCTTCGTAGCAGTTTGGGCCTTCGAGTAGTCGATTTCCCGCGGTGAAACATCGGAGACCGATTGAAGCACTAACCGCGCGCTGTAGGCGTTCAGATTGCCAAAACCGCTTATCGCCACAATCTTTCCCGCGCTGTCGCGCTGTATCCCCGCCACTGCCCCGTCGAGCCGGCCAACCAGCGTTGCGCTCACCTCGTAACGGACACAGCCAAGGCACATTGGGCCACCCTTGTACGGTGAGGACAGCGCGGAATCGAACTGTTTGAAGTCCTTGTTCTTGTCGAGTTGCACAGACGCGCGCTCAGCGGGGGCAACCGTCCCGCCGAAGTTGCTGGCGGGCTGCAGTTGGAGGATCGCCACCGGGCCCGCCTTCCCCTTTGTTCCTTCCGGATAAGTAAGCCAGATGGCATTCACATGTTGGCCGCAGCCGGGAGCCTTGACTACGAATTGATAAAAGCCGGCGCTTACAGTGCCCTTGACGCGGACAATCTTTCCATTGAACGATTGCGGGCTCTTGAGAATGTCGCAAGCAGTTGTATCGACCACCTGCGCGTACAGACAGCAGGAAAATGCACAAACAAATGCTAGTGCAAGAGGGCGTTTCATTTGAGTCTCTCCTCTTGATGTAATCGCCTTGATCGGAAACTTATTCCATCAGCATGCGGACAAGCTCTGAAAAGGGACTAACAAGGCTATCACGTCCGCCAGGCACAAAAAAGAGGGCGCGGAAGCTTCCGCGCCCACACGCAGTTCAAGAGAAGCAGTCTTAGAAGCGCACTGACAGGGTGCCGACGATGGTGCGCGGCGCTCCCGGCTGGAGCGTATTGTTAGCCACCGACTGCGGATCGCTGGCAACAAACCCGTTGGTACCGATGGAGGCGTAATACTCCCGGTTCAGCAGGTTGTAGATGTTGAATTGGAACTTGAGTTCCGAGAAGGCGCCCAGTTCCTCGCGCTTGTAGCCGGCGCCGACGTCGGCCAGGAAACGGCCGCCGACCCTACCGTCGTTGGTGTATGTGAAGAAGCGATAGCCCATGTAGTCGCCGCCAAGGTGGGCAAAGGCACCCGATTTGTGCCAATCCAGCGAGGTCTTGTAAAGATATTCCGGCGAGTCCACGGTGATCTTGCCCTGGGTATCGTAGGAGGAGTCCGCTTGCGTGGTCGGGTCATAGAAGACCACGTTGCTGTCATAGGTAGACTTGGTCCAAGTGCCGCCGTTATAGTAGGTGAACTCGGAGCCCAGCGGGACCGTGACTGCGCCGTCGAAGCCATTGGTGGTCACGTTGCCCGCGTTGGTCAACAGCGAAGCGCCACCGGCAATGCCCGGCCCCTCCTGGAGGGCTAACAAGCGGTCGAAGTAGTTGACGTGAAAATAGCTGGCCTGCACTGAAGCTTGGCGCGCATTCAGGCGGTAGCCGCCCTCCTCGGTCCAGGAAGTCTCCGGCTTGAGATTGGTCTGCAGCGCGGTAAAGCCCGCCTGCGTGGTGCCCCAGGGTGATGTGCTGTAACCATAACCACCCGGAACGTAGGAACGTACGTTATAGGACGCATCGGCGAAGATTTCATTGTTCTTGTCGAGCTTCATGTTGACGCCGAACTGGGGCAGGAAGGCCCTACCCGAGGTAAGCGATCCCTGTGCATACTCGCCCGGCACAAAGACAGGGCTGGACTGGAATGTTTTTGAAAGCTCGCCGTCGGTAGTTGTTTCTTCAGTCTTGAACCCGGCCGAGAGCGCCAACATGTCATTGACCTTGTACACGTCCTGCAGATGGATGTCGTAGACGGTGGTATTGAAGACGTATTCCCACTGCGTATAGAAGGGGTTGGACGGGAAGTCGTAGAGCGAGTGAAGCGGGTCAGTCTCGCTAGTGGCGTAGAAGCGCCGCGCCAGATTCCATCTCTCTCCTTCGAACCACACGCCGCCCTCAAGTTTGTTGCGGCCAGACTCATAGGCCAGCGAGGTAATGAAGCCAGCGCGGTTGATGCCGTATTCCGAAGTACGCAGCGAGATGGGCGAGAGGATGGTCGCGTTGCTGGGAGCATAAACGTTCTGGTACGTGGGCAGGTAGGGTGTGAACCACAACCCGCGCCCGTCGTTGTGATGTCCGTAGCCGATCAGCTTGAAGGTTAGGTGCGAGGTGAGCGCCTGCTTGTAGCTGACGCCGCCAATCGTGTCCTTTCGCAGGCCCGAACCGCCGTAGTAGCCGGCGTCGCAGGGATCGTCGTTCGAGGCCAGGGTGTTGACCGGCGCGGGATAGCTTCCTACGCCGTCGCAGGCCCAGGCCGCCTGAATGGACTGGGACCAGTTGCCCCAGTTATCCCAGTTATATCCCAGTTGCTCGACCCAGATCTTGTTATCGTCCTGGTAATCTACCTCGCGGCGGTCCGACACATCGACAAACGCCGACAGCACGCCGTTGTTCCCAACATAGTGGACAAGTTTGCCGTTTAACTGCCAGTAGTTCTGGCCGATGTCGCCATGGCCTCTCCACTTATCGGATAGCTGATACGCGCCGCTGAGATAAAACTTGGTGTGGCCGGGCAGCAGGCCGCTTTCATACTTGGCATAGGTACGATAGGCGTTGAAGCTTCCGAGGGACTGGCTCACGGTAATGCTGCGCTTATCCGACGGATCGGCGGAATAAAACTGGATGGTTCCACCCAGATTACTCGTGGAGGCGGTTTCCAGTGAGCCCGTGCCCTGCGATAGCACGATGCGCCCGACGTTTTCGTCGGTGATGGCGCGGCTGATATGCAGTCCGTTCCAGTTTCCGTAAGACATGTCGCCGAGCGGTATGTCGTCAAGCGTGAAGCCGAGCTGATTTTGATTGAAGCCACGGACGGAGATGCGCACCGCCCACTCGTAGGAGCCGTAGGGATCGGCAGCCTGGAAGTTTACGCTGGGAAGCTGCGCAATGCTTTTGATGGGGCTGGTTCCCGGCGCTTCCTCAAGAAGTACGGGCGCCTGCATCTCCTGTTCATCGCGAAACTCGCCGGATGCGCTGACCACGATCGTTTCGGTATTTGTGATCTTGGGCTTCTGCTCGGCTGTGGGATTCGTCGCGGGTGGAGGGACGGTCTGTTGCGCCGCGGCCAGCGCTGCACCGGACAGGGCAATCAACACTAGAAGGAAAGAGAAATGACCTCGAATCACGAACATTCCTTTCATGGAAACCGCAGCCGCCGTGTTCAGGCGGTGTGCGAGGTGAGGGATGCGCTTGGTTTTCACAAACCAGCGCTCCCGGTTCCTGCCAGACATGGAAATGCCTGTGCCAGGCACGACTTACACTGAAACAATCCCAGGGGATTGACCAGCTGGCTTAAAGTGGCTTAGGAAGAATTCTGTAGGAGAACCAAGAAGGAGATGTGAGTTATCTATGAACAATCAGTAAAAAGCTATCTGTCGCAGCAAATAACTGGAAAGAAGATCCGCTTTCATCCGTTACAGGCAGCCTGCAGGGGAAAGCGGGCTGCCTGTAACTGGACTTTTACTTTGCGGCTTTCTGGCTCGCAATCCACGCATCGATGCGGTCGGAGAGTACGTCAAGCGGCTGGGCGCCGGAGTCGAGCACCTGATCGTGGAAGGCGCGCAGGTCGAACTTGTCGCCAAGGGCGCTTTTGGCGCGGTCGCGCAGCTGGAGGATTTTGAGCTGGCCGATCTTGTAGGCCAGCGCTTGGCCGGGCCAGGCAATGTAACGATCTACCTCGGCCTGGACTTCAGGTTCGGCGGTCGACGAATGGTCGTGGAAAAACGCAACCATCCGCTCGCGGGTCCAGTGCTGGGAGTGGACGCCGGTGTCGACGACCAGCCGAACGGCGCGCATGATGTCGCCCTCCAGGCGGCCGTAGTCGGAGTAGGGGTCCTGGTATAGTCCAAGATCCTTGCCCAGCCGCTCGGCATAGAGGCCCCAGCCTTCTGTATAAGCCGTGTAGAACTCGTGCTTGCGGAAGGTGGGAACGTCATCCAGTTCCTGCGCGATGGAGATTTGCAGATGGTGGCCGGGAAGACCTTCGTGGTAAGCCGTGTCCTCCACTTCATAGAGGTTTCGTTCGGCGGCGTTGTAGGTGTCAACGCGAATGCGGCCCGGACGGCTTCCATCGGGCGCGCCCGGCTCATAATAAGCTGATGCCGAGGTCTTCTCAAGGTATTCCGGGACAGCGGCGACCTCAAAAGGCGCCTTGGGCAAACGGCCAAAGAGCTGCGGCAGGCGAGCCTGCATCGGAGTCAGATAGCCGCGGTAAGCGTCGAGCAGGGCCTCTCCCGAGACAGGATGCAGCTTGGGATTGGCCTTGAGGCTTGCGCGAAAGCTGGCCAGATCAGAAAATCCAAGCTTCTGCGCGATGATCAGCATCTCGGCCTCGTCACGCTTCACCTCGTCGAGGCCGATCTGGTGAATTTGCTCCGGGGTCAGGTCGGTTGTTGTCCTCTGACGGATCAGAAACTGGTAATACTTTGCTCCGTCGGGCAGAGCGGAGATGCCGGGCTGCTCGCGGCCGGCGGGAATGTAACTGACCTCGAGGAAACGCGCAAATCGCAGGTAGGCCGGCAGCACCTCCTTGCCGATGGCGTCAAGCATCTCGGCTTTGATGCGCTCCTGGTCAGCGGGCTTGATGCTGTCAGAGAACTTCTTCAGCGGTAGCGCCAGTGGCGAGTCTTCTGGCTTCTGGCCAGCCAGATCCTTTACCTGTTCGAGTACCTTCTCCAGCAGATATTTGGGCGGGACGCGATGGTCGTCCATGCCGATGGACATATTGGTGGTGACCTGATCGAAAGCTTTGGGAATTGCATGCAGGCGGGCGATCCAGTCGTCGTAGTCCTTCACCGTTGTGAAGCTGAGCCGGGCGACAAGTTGCGGGTAAAGAGTGTGTATGCCGCCCATCTGGTTGACGGGCATCTCCCACTCCTTGAACTCTGCGGCTTCCTGGTCTTCGGCAAGGTCGCGCAACAGCAAATCCCGGCTGGTCTTCTCCTGGTCGGTAAGTCCGGCAGGGTCAATGACCGCCAACCGCATCATGAAGTCCTGCTCGCGGGCCAGCGCGTCGTTCACAGCCTTCACGGAGCGGTCGGAGATCTGGTCGTTGTATCGCTTGTCGCCCAGTATGGAGGCGAACTCAGGCGAATGCTTGAGGTTGTCCTCCCAGTAGTCGTGGAACAGGGTGTTGAGCTCCTTGCGGCGCTCTTCGACCGGGGCAACGGATGGGGCCTGCGATCGCAGCACGGGGACAACGGCAAACAGCAGGAACGCGGAAACGGCCAGGGCGCGGGGGGCAAATTTTCTCAACGGAATCAGACCTCAGGGTGAAATCGCCTTCCCGTCGAGTTTAGAGCAAAAAAGCAGGAGGGCAGGAACTAGGGAATAGAGAGTAGGGAATAGGGAACACGGAACAGGGAGTAGCTGCCCCAGGAAGCAGGATCGCTTCCTGAGGCCACTGATGCGGGAGTGCCATCCCAGACCAAAAGCAGGACCTTGGGCACTTGGCGCTTCTCATTCATGCGCGATCAGTGGGCCAGGAAGGCTTCATTGCCGAGGATGCGGTAGAGGGTGGAGCGGCTTATTCCGAGTTGACGGGCTGCGCGGAGTTTGTTGCCCCGGTTCAGGTTGAGTACGGCCTGCACATGATGGCGGATGACCGTATCCAAAGAGAGGTTCTCTGCAGTAAGGACGGGCGGCAGGTCCGGTTGCACGCCGCAGTACGCGGGCAAGGCAAGGTCGATGTCGCGGATGACGCCATGGTCGGCTTCAAGCAGCGCCGCTTCCAGCACCGAGGCCAGCTCGCGCACATTGCCCGGCCAGTTGTGTTGCAGAAGCCGCGCCAGCGCGCCGGAACCCAGCATCACGGGACGCTGCTGATAGCGGTTGCAGATGCGTTCAAGCAGACACTGAGCAAGCGGGGCGATATCTTCCCGGCGCTCGCGCAAGGGGGGAACGGCAAAGCGTACAGCGGTGAGGCGGAAGGCCAGGTCGGGTAGTAGGAGTCCCTGGCCAGCCATCTGACGCAGGGAGGTTTGCGAAGAGGCCAGTACCACCGCACGCCCCCGCGGGCGATCCTGCAAGGCTTTGAGGAAACCGAGAAGCAGTCCCTGACCCGGCGGGGCCAACAGGTCAACGCGATCGAGATAGGTAAAGCCCGCAAGCGTGGACGGATCGGCGTCCGTGACGAGCCACTCCCGCGCATCATGACGCTGAAAGTACGTTTCGGCCAGTGGGGAGCGACTGAACAGATAGCGGGCTAAGGTCTGCTTGCCCGTGCCCTGCTCGCCCTCAATGGCGGCCACCTGCAGGTGTGGCGCAACCATTTCGGCCTGCATCAACAACTTACGCCATGCCGCGCTGACTCCCACAACCCGCGTAGGGGGCGGCGGCTCTACCTCAACAAGCGTCAGGCCGGAGACCGATGGGTAAGCCTGGAACTGAACGGCGCTGTGCATGGATCCCAAGATGCCTCGCCTCCTTTGGCCCAAACCAGCAGCAGCAGGACCAACACTGGCCTTATCGGCACTGCCCCGGAAAACATGAACCGGAGAGATGTGGATTTCTCTCCGGTCCGGGTGAGGTGAAGCTCGGCACTTCTACTCGTTTTTATTGGAAACGCTTGGAGGGTTCGTCAGAGAAGATCTGACCGTCGCGAATATGCACCACGCGATGGGCGTACTCGGCGATGTCCGGCTCATGGGTCACCAGTACGACAGTGTTGCCGTTGGCGTGCAAAGTGTCAAACAGCGCCATGATTTCAAGGCCGGTCTTGGAGTCCAGGTTGCCGGTAGGCTCGTCGGCCAGGATGATGGAGGGCCGGTTGACCAGCGCCCGGGCAATGGCCACACGCTGGCGCTGGCCGCCGGAGAGCTCGTTGGGCTTGTGGTTCATGCGCGACTCCAATCCGACGTCGGTCAGCGATTCCTTGGCGCGCGCCAGGCGCGCCGCAGCGGGCGTGCCGTTATAGATGAGCGGCAGCTCCACGTTGTGCAGTGAAGAGGCCCTGGCCAGGAGGTTGAAGGTTTGAAAAACGAAGCCGATTTCCTTGTTGCGAATGCGCGCCAGTTCGTCGTCGTTCAGTTCGCTGACCAACTGGCCGTTCAGCCAGTAGCGGCCCTTGGAGGGGGTATCGAGGCAGCCGATCAGGTTCATCAGCGTCGACTTGCCTGAACCGGACGGTCCCATGATCGCTACATATTCGTTGTGCTTGATGCGCATTGAGATGCCGCGCAGAGCCTGCACCTGCTGCTCCGAGCCCATGTCGTAGGTGCGCCACAAATCTTCGACGATGATGACGTCGCCTTGCGACCCTACCCCTGTTTGCGCAACCTCTTCACTGCTGATGCTGTCGAGAGCCATTCGAATATCATCCTTTGTCCGGTTGTTCCAGTCCGACCTTTCCCGGCCCGTCTTGCCTGTCCAGTTTCGTCCGCCCGAATCTGCCGCCTGGGGTTGGAAAAGCCCGCCAGCCGGGCTTCCCGCCTTCTGTTGGACTCCACTACCGCTAAGAGGTCGCACCGGATGCCGGAGTGGCCGGTTTGACGGTGTCCCGCTTCACTAGCGATCCATTTTTCAAGACGCGCAGCGTCTTGAACGGACCGGTCACAATCTCCTGCCCTTCGGTGAGGCCGGACAGTACTTCAATGTCGGTGGTTCCGGTAATGCCGGTGGTTACTGGAACGAACTTGGCGCGCAGCTTGCCTCTTGTATCCTTATCGACCACATATACACCCTGCACCGGCACGCTCTTGGCAACCGGCGAGGACGAGGTTGATGCTGCCTGCACGCCGCCCTGGCCCTTGGGATTGTCGCTTTCCGGATCGTGCATGGTTAGGGCCTGAATGGGCAGCGACAGCACGTTGGCCTTGTGCGCGGTGGTGATCTTGGCGGTGGTGGAGAGGCCAGGGCGCAGGTCGCTTGAGGGCGCGTCGAGGGTGACCACAACCTTGAAGTCCTTGGCCTCTTCAGTGCCGGAGGTCGATTGCGAGGTGGCGATGCCGGTGGAGCGCAGCAACGCCTGATCGCCAACCAAGGTGACGTGCCCCTTGAAGGTTTTGCCGGGAAGTGCGTCCACAGTGACTTCGGCCGGCTGCCCGATCTGAATATTGACGATGTCGGTCTCGTCCACCTTCACCTCGGCGGTGACCACGCTCATGTCGGCCAAGGTCATCAACGTGGAGCCTTCGGCATTCTGGATGCCGACCACCACTGTCTCGCCCTCGCGCACGGGCAGGTTGGTCACGATGCCGTCAAACGGCGCCGTGGAGACGGTCTTGTTCAGCGCATCCTGGTTGTAGCGCAGGGTGGCCACCTGGGTATTCAAATGCCCGCGAGCTGAATCGGTCTGCGCCCTGGCCTGGTTGAGACCCGCCACAGCCTGGGCCAGCGAGGCCATGTCGGTGTCGTAGGCCGCCTTCTTGGCGTCGTAATCCGACTTGGACACGATGCCGGCCTGGTAAAGGCCCTGCTCGCGCTCCCAATCCAGCCGCTTCTGTTCCAGATCAGCTTTGGCGTGCTCGATGTTGGCTTCGGCGGTCTTCTCCGCGGCGATGTAGGAGGCAATGTCAGTTTTGGCCGCGGCGATGGTAGCCTGCTGAGCATCCACGTTGGCCTCCGGCTGCACGTTTTCCACGGTGGCAATCACCTGCCCCTTGGATACGTGGTCCCCCTCCTTTACAAGAAGGTGGGTGATGCGGCCAAACGAGGTGGCTCCGACATTGACATAAGTCTTCGGCTTGATCTGGCCTGTGCCGCTGACAACCGTGGAAAGATCCTGCTTCACGATCTTGGCGGTCAGAACCTTGGTGTAACCTGATTGCTGCTTGATGACCATGAAGGCCACAAGTCCGGCGGCCACAAGTACCGCCAGGACGATCAAGAGTATCTTTTTCATGTGCAGTTCGTGCTCCAGGTCTCTCCGAGATTAGTTTACGCAATAACTGCGGGTAGGGTTCCCAATAGCTGCCAAAGCAATTTTTGGCTTCCGCGGGACTACCCCCCTCGTGGGTGGTCGCGCAAGCCAAGTGAATGGATATTCCTGACGAAAATCTCCGTCGCCGGGCCTGCGCCAGAAATTCGACGTCGCCAAAGTGCCACAGAATGGCGTTTCGGAAGGGGTACGCTTGCCTTTTTGGACGGTGCTACCACCCTCCGGGTCTCAAAACCTCCCGGAGAGGCCCAAACCAGCCACTTTTGCCGTGTCACCTGGGTTTCACCTCCCCTCCCGGTTACTTTGTGGGCGCTTCCGCGTCCAACTGGGAGCCAACTCCATACGGTACCTTGCCCAGCACAACCGGGAACCGTAGAATAAAGGATCGCAGGAGTTTTGAAGGCAATGACGCTGAACAGTCGAACTTTTATTCTTGTCGCACTGGGTTGCGGCCTGGTTTTTACCCCTACTTCCAGGCTCCTGGCCCAGCAGACGGCCAACCCGCCCGCGCCCTCCACACAGCCACAGGCTCAGCCCGCCGCCACGCAAGGGCAGGAAGTGGACCCCCTCAAACGCGAACGTACCGATAAGGAGAAGTTTCAGGCGCAGAAAGCGGTTCGACAGGAGTTGAAGGGCGCGTACAAGACCTGGCTCACTCAGGATGTGGTGTGGATTATCACCGACGAGGAAGCCAGAGCCTTCAAGTCGCTGAGCAATGATGAAGAGCGGGACGCCTTTATTGAGAATTTCTGGCTGCGCCGCAACCCCGACCCTGACTCGCCGGAGAATGAATTCCGCGAAGAGCACTACCGGCGCATTGCCTACGCCAATGATCGCTTTGCCGCCGGCAAGCCCGGTTGGAAGACCGACCGCGGGCACATCTATATCTCCTTCGGGCCACCCGACTCCATCGATTCCCACCCTTCCGGCGGCGTATACGACCGGCCAATCGAGGAGGGTGGCGGTACGACCGCAGCTTATCCGTTCGAGGTATGGCACTACCGCTATATTGAGGGCATCGGCGAAAACCTCGACCTCGAGTTTGTCGACACCTGCCAATGCGGCGACTACCATTTCACGATTGACCGCGGCGAGAAAGACGCGCTTCAGCACGTCGCAAATGCTGGCCAGACCCTTTATGAACAGATGGGCAAAGCCAACAAGGCTGACCGCTTCAAGGGCGGTCTTGAAAACCTGGGTACCGGCCCGATGTCGCAGAACGCGGCGTCAAAGGAGTTCGACCGCATCGAAGAGGCTGCCAAGCTCTTTGCTCCCCCGCCCATCAAATTTAAAGACCTTGACAGCTTCATCTCCGAACACAAGGTGCTCACCGGACCGGTGTTCCCCTTCGATGTGCGCACGGACTTCGTCAAAGTCACCGACAGTACGGTCTTGGTTCCCATCACGCTGCTGTTGAAGAATCGCGACATCACCTTCGTGACCAAGGATGGCGTGTCAAAGGGATTTGTGAACATCCTGATCAGGGTGACCACTCTCACCCACAAGACGGTGCAGAGCCAGGAAGATACGGTAAGCGTGGAGGAGCCGGCCGAACTGCTGGAGAAGGTGAAGGAACAGAAAAAGGTCTACTGGAAGGCTCTTCCGATGCTTCCCGGCCTGTACCGGCTGGATATTGCCATCAAGGACGTAAACAACCCGGACCATATGGGTTACTATGGACGCGGTATTGAGGTGCCGGCCTTCCACGACGAGAAGCTAGCCACCTCGACGCTGATCCTTGCCGATGAGATGAATACCGTTTCGTCGCGCGAGATTGGCGCCGGCAGCTGCGTCATCGGCAATACACATATCTGCCCGCGAGTGAGCCCCAACCCCGCCACCCCGGTCAGCTTCAAGCGGGGCCAGCAGCTCAACTTCTGGATGCAGGTCTACAACCTGGGTATCGACGAGGCCACCAAGAGCAATCAAGCCACGGTGACTTACCAGATCATCGACAGTGCGACCAATACGGTGGTATTTGAAAAGGAACTGACCTCGAAAGATCTGGGGGAGCACAGCGACCAGCTGACGGTGGAGAAAACTCTTCCCATGGCAGGCCTTCAGCCAGGAAAATACAAGGTGACGATCAAAGTAAATGACACAATCTCGAAACAAGAGATTGCGCAATCGGCACCTTTTGTCGTGGAATAGGTATGTATCCCGCGCAAGAGGATTACCGGACTGAAGATTCGGAAGCCCGCGCGGGTCGGGTTTACGGGAATATTGCCAGGGACGCCGCCAGGTCACAGATGTGATGATGCGCAGGGTCCATCTCGTTTTCTTTGCCGCTCTGATTGCCGTGGGGAGCGCTTCCGCGCTCGGTGCCGCCCCAGGATCAGTTTCGGGATTGGTGCGTGACTCCGCCGGTGTGCCGCAGATTGGCGCGGCGGTCCAGTTGCTGCGCCCCGACCTGACGGTGATCGCCAGCGTTTACACCAACAGCAACGGCCGCTACACGATTTCATCCGTGCTTCCCGGCCGGTATGCGGTCAAGGCGATGGGGCCGTCCTTCCTGCCCTCGCTGCGCGAGAACGTTCGCGTGCGCGCCGGCACTGTTGTCAACATGACCCTGAACACCCTCTACGAAGTGATGCAATGGCTGCCGTCTGAGCCGCGCGCCACCAATGCGGGACGGGACGACTGGGCCTGGACGCTGCGCTCCGCCGCCAACCGCCCCTTGCTGCGCTGGCTGGAGGACGGGCCGCTGGTAGTAGTGTCCGACGGTTCCGGAGCGGCGCCCAAACTCAAAGCGCGCCTGATGGCCACCGGGCAGGAGGGAACGTTTGGCGAGAGCGGCCAACGCTTCACCGCCGCAGTGGAAGATACGCCGTCCGACAGCCGTGAACTGCTGGCACGCGTAGATTTTGCGCCAGGCACCGATGCCGGCATGGAATCAATGCTGGGCTTCCGCCAGGATCTGGGTTTTGCTGGCTCTGTTCAATCAGCGGCTGCCGTCGCCATTCACCCCGAGTTCGAGGCCTTTGGCAGCGAGGGAGCCGGGGGCGCAGGACTTGACGAGGCCGCCATCCGCAGTTGGGAAACGATGAATCTGGGGGATGAGATCGAGACGGAGATCGGTTCGACCCAGGTACTGGCACACTCTGCCGGACTTTCCGCCAACACGGTGGCCGCGGCTCTGCCATTTGCTTCAGTCGCCTGGCGCGATGGCGAATCTACGATCCGCTACCGGATGACGACCCTCATGCCCGACACGCGGGAAACGGAGGAATCGGAAGCCCAGGCCTGGTTACCCGAGCTTGCAGTCCGCAATGGCGATCTGGCCATAGAGCATGGTCTCCATCAGGAGATAGGCTGGGAGCGTCGCACCAGCAACTCGGACATGGCCGTCCTGGTCTTCGCCGACCATGTCGACAACCCGATCCTTGAGGCCATGGGCCGGTTCGCCACTGGCGATTCCGCCGCGGCACCGATTCTCACGACGGTTCTATTCGACCCTGCCAGCGGCCTGGTTCGCGCTGCGGGGCCAAGCTTTTCTACCGCCGGAATGCTGGCCAGCGTAGAGCACAGGCTTGTCGGCGGCAACCGGATTCGCATCAGCTACGCCAACGGCGATGCCGTGGTTATGCCCGCCCTGCCGCAACCCACAGGGCTGGCCCAGGCTCTGGCCGCGGCACAACCACGCCACGCCCAGATGTACGCACTCTCACTCTCGGGTACGATCGACGGCACGGGAACGCGCTGGCGCGCCAGCTACCGCTGGCAACCCGAAGACACCGTCACCCGCGTCGCCCCATACGCGGTGGATGCCATCGAGCCATACCTCAACCTCCACATCCGCCAGCCCATTCACCTGCGCCGCACTGAAGCGGGCCGCCTCGAGGCCCTGCTCGAAGTGCGCAATCTGCTGGCCGAAGGCTATCGGCCCTATCTCATGAGCGACGGTTCCCTTCTGGTTTTTGCCCAGGACCAGCGGGGCATTCAGGGAGGCCTGGCCTTCACGTTCTAGACCCCTCGTCGCGGCTTTTCACGCGCTGGCGCAGTGCATAGAAACAGGGCCGATGGCACAGCTCCCGGGTTTTCGCTGCGCCTTTGGAATTCGCCCCGGTCTGTGCTATATTTTTCAAAGGCAGCAGGGGTTCCTGCCCTGCTTAAGCCGTGTGCAAAAACTCTCGTTGCACGGCTCACCCCGATGGTTTGGACGCGTAGCTCAACTGGCAGAGCATTCGACTCTTAATCGACAGGTTGTAGGTTCAATTCCTACCGCGTCCACCATAAAATCAATAACTTAGCTAGGCATAAATATACTTGACAAACCCACGCGATAGATATAGTGTTGAGTCATGGAACACCCAAAGACTCTTACCGATGCCATTCGCTTCTACGCCGATCCTGCTAATTGCATTGCAGTTGTGAAGGAAATGCGCTGGCTCGACGGCAACCCAGTTTGTCCGCATTGCGGCGCAGATCGTCACTACTGGCTTGCCAAGGTGATGCGCTGGAAGTGTGCGAAATGCCGCAAGCAGTTCACCGCGAAGACTGGCACTATCTTTGAAGACTCGCCGATCTCACTCGACAAGTGGCTTATCGGAATCTGGCTTGTAGCCAATTGCAAGAATGGAATCAGCAGCTATGAGATTCACCGTGCTTTGGGCATCACGCAAAAGTCGGCATGGTTCATGCTGCATCGGATTCGCTATGCGCTCGCCAATAGCTCACTGGAGATGCTGGGAGGCTCTGAGGGAGGGCCAGTCGAAGTGGATGAGACATTCATCGGCGGCAAGCCCAAGAACATGCACGCATCGCGCCGCAATAGCCTAGAGCTGGCCTTCCGTGGCCGTGACAACAAAACCGCGGTCATGGGAATGCTGGATCGTGAGAGCCGCAAGGTTCGCGCCAAAGTGGTCCCGAACGTCAAGCGGGATGTTCTGCAAGCGGAGATTCTAAACGCAATTGAAAAGGGTTCGACTGTCTATACCGATGGCGCGACAGGATACGACCATCTGGCGACCCAGGATTACGTTCACGAGACCGTGACTCACATCCAAGAGTATGTTCGCGGGCAGGTTCACACGAACGGCATTGAGAACTTCTGGTCGTTGCTCAAACGCGGCTTGAATGGCACATACGTTGCCGTTGAGCCTTTCCATCTGCATCGCTATGTGGATGAGCAAGCCTTCCGCTATAACAACCGCGCAACCAAAGACAATCCGCTGACCGATTACGACCGTTTCATGCTGGCTTTATCGCAGATTTCAGGGAAGAGACTGACCTATGCAGAACTGACCGGCAAGGTGGGAGAAACGGAAAGTGGGGATAGCGCGATTTTCTAAGGCCGGGTTTTGGATGAGGAGACAGCGGCGGGGGAAACGATAGGCCGCTGTCTGCGCTGCGTCTGATTGTTCTCCCGCGTCCATTCTTTCGTTGCCTTGTCGTCTTCCATGCGCTTCTGAATCTCCGCATGAGGGACCGTCACGAGTCGCCTAAGCAGGTTCGTGAAGTTTTGGTATTCCGGGCTGTCGGGTTCGTGGCTCATGGCGATATCATAGCGCAATCGGAAAACAGAGGGGACCATGACCATCGAAGAGCAAAGAGACTACCTGCTCAGTGTCTTAAGACGAATCTATTTGGAACTTGGCGTGTACCGTGTCTTCATCGAATTTGGGAAACTGTCGGCGGGAGAAGATGGTGTGAATAAGATTCTGAATGAGGCCCGCCAAGACCCCACTCTACAATCTCATGTGAACTCATTTGTTCAAGGTTTTGAAGCATCCCTAGCGCTATCGCCGCCCGGTGATCCGGAGCGAGTTGTTCGTGAATTCTTGACGCAATTTGGCGGAACACAGAACCCGAATTAGATGTAGAGGATTGCATTTCGACACACCTCATGCGATGATTCGCTTGGATGTGTTGGATTCACCAAAGCCCCTGATGCCAGTCGGGGGCTTTGCTATGCGCTCAACTAAATACGTGCCACCATGCGCTGCGCCGAGTTGGCTGCAATTTCACATTGATAACAAGAACTGAATAATCCCGGTCATACTGATGCGCAAACGGCACATCGAGGAGACGATCAGTAGTCAGCGACACGCCCGCAATCAAATCGTCCTCCTGAAGCAAGACATAGAACGGGTCTTCATCGCCTCGCGGAATTTCGCTGCCAATTTCCTGTCCATTATGCGGCATCTGGAGGGCATCGAAAAGAGTCTTGAAACGATTGTCGATGTCGCCACGCATGAATATCCGGCTCGGTTTCTCCCTCCGCAAAAACAGCACATCAAGGCTGCATCGCAGATGCCACTCTTTTTTCGCAAGAGGCAGGAAACAAAAGCCATTTATGCAAGTATCTGCATACCGCTTGATGCCGAATTGAAAGGCAGCATCAGCGGTGTAAGCCTCGCCTAGCTTTTGCTGCGCTTCTACGCTGCCCCACGCGATAAATTGGCTCCGCAGCTCCGAATGCTCGGAACACAAGTTACGCAATTGAGGATGAAACTGCCGTCTAATCGCAAACTTGTCAGGAACACTACCATTGGCGGTCAATATCCCCTGATACATCAGGCGAAATTCCACAATGCCTTCCCCCTGAATCGGCGGTCTTCCATCAGTCTCGATTATCTCAGTGATAGGGAGAACAGCGCAGGATGCCATTCTCTTAGTAATTCACTGCTCATGGGTTTGTCAAGTATATTTATGCCCTTAGCTAGGTTCGCGCTCTGCTTCGCTCCGTTGCTCTGGAATGCAAGCTCGGCTACCCTCAAGCCCGCTGTGCTCTTTCATCCGTGACCACGTCTCCGTTTACACTCATGTCGTCAGGGTCAAGATGGAATATAAAGCGACGTACACCGTGGCTGAAGTTGCCGCGCTAACTGGCTTATCACGTCAGACGGTTACCCGGATGTTTGAGCGGGAGCGGGGCGTCATCGTTCTGGTGCGCCCCGAGTCCATGCACAAGCGGAGCTATCGCAGCATCCGCATACCCCGAGCCGTCTATGAGCGCGTCATCGGTAGGTTGACAGTCGAATGAGGTAGCCCGGATACGAAGCGCCGCGCGTATCATGCTTGTTATGTCAGGATGCAAGAGATTTCTATGGAGTGTGCTGCCCGCGTGTGGCGCGTTAGCCGCAGTCTGGATGGCCGGTTGCCAACGCAACATCTCCGGGTCTTATCTCGCCAGTGACAACAGCGCGGCCGTGTGGCTCCAGGTCGTTCGGACTCCAGACAACCATCTGACAGGCCAGTTGGCAGCAAATGTCCTAAAGCCGGACGGCACTATTGAACAGAATTCAGCGTCCGTCACCGGGGCTGTTGACGGGGAGAATGTGACAATCCAAGGAAGCCAGTTCTTTGGCTTGGAGTCGTTCGTCCTCTCAGGAACGCTGCGCGGAAATGTATTAACGCTGACCGGGGCGCAATCCGTTCCCCTCACTTTCACGCGCTCCACGCCTGCCGAGTTTCAGGCGAAGGTGGCTGAATTGAATGCCCGGTCTCAGAGCATCATCCAGGCGAAGGCCACCGCTCAAACCCAATTGAGGACACTGGATGCAGAGCGCCTATTCGCAGCGGAAGTTGACCGTCTCATAGGCAGAATGCAGCAATTCGATTCACAGGCAGACGTTCATTTGGGCAGGTTCCCAGGTGCGGAAAAAGCGTATGAGGGGATCACTGAGAGAGTAGGCGAGTATGTCGCCCGCGAACGTCAACTTGCAGGAAATCCCAATGCGGCAGTGGCACGCGGGCAGCTTTCCGTTGCTGCAAATCAAGCGTCAATTCAGACCGACCAAATGCACTATCAAGGAGAGTCGCTTCAATCGTCTCTTGAAACGAATGTGAAGCCCATGGCGGACCAAGCAGCTGCCTTTGAGCAGCAATGTCACGCCGTGTCGCAGAACAGCGGCAATCTGACACCGGAAAAGGTTCAAAACGTCAATGCGGCCTGTGGTCGGCTTGATAGCGCAGTGGGTCCATTCAAACAGAGATTCAGTGCCATGTCAGCCGGTCTTGCTCATCTTGAGCGGGTTTACCAGGATGAACACGGCAAGCAACAACAACTTCTTCAGACAGCGCAGAGGTTGCAGTAGCCATGACTTGCGCTGAATACGTGACCAGCTGATGTCAGCAGAGATAATCAATCTTGCAATCGCGCTCGCTACCTGCATCGCTGCATGGGCGGCTTGTGTGGCTGCCATGGCTGCTAAGAGGCAAGGCGGCGCCGCGTGGGAACAAGTGAAGCTGCTACGCCCAAGGCCGGTGCTTGTTGTCAAAGGGACTTGGAATCTCGAAACGGATGCTGATAGGCTTGACGGCTTTGTGATACGGAACGTCGGTTCAAGTCCGGCGTTTGACATCGACATATCGGAAATTGAAGGGCCGTTTGTTCCATCGGTCCAATATTCCGAGCGCCTTATCACAGACCGGATTTTTGTCATTGGCCAAGGGGCCGAGGTGCGTGCAACTCAACATAGATGCACGCCCGGCAATCAGTTTGACCGTGATGCAACGTCCGCCTTCTTGAAAGTTGCGGGACAGTCCTTCGCGCCTACAGACGAAGCTGGCAACCCACTTCGCCACACGCTGAAATTCCTTCTGACGTACTCGACATTGGATGGAAGGCGATTCACAACGCCATGCACCGTTTGTTTCCATTTGGGGTTGGGAGCGTTCGCGAGAATTACGCCGGATGCCAGTTGGCTAGGCACGAATAACCCTGCTGTAAGTTAGGCAGGAAACCTACAGCATATAGGGCGCGAAAGTGCGCTCCATCCGCGCTCTTTTTATCGGTTTAAGGCTGCTTTGCATGGTCTATGGTGTCATCCGCTGACCGGCATGTTGTTGAAAACACGTTAGATTTATAATTCAATTCCTACCGCGTCCACCAATGAAATCTACAACCGGTGAAATGCTTCCCTGCTGAATTCAGCGGCCCCTTTGGTGCGCCGCTGTTTGTTTTCAATCCCTGACTGTATCCTTGGCGAAGACCGGAATACGAGCGGCCATCAATGAATGAAATTGGAAAGACACTTCTTGGGCTCGGGGTTCTCCTCGTGCTTGCGGGAGCAGGTGTGCTTCTTGCGGGACGCATGGGCCTGCACCTGGGCCGATTGCCGGGCGACTTCACTTACAAGGGCAAGCATGTCACCATCTTCTTTCCGCTGGGCACATCGATCCTGATCAGTATCGTGCTGTCCGCCGTCTTGTACCTTTTGTCGCGGTTTCGCCGGTAACGCGAGAGCCGTCAGGCAAGCAACGGCAGCGGGAACAGGCAAAAACAAGGCGACGAGCCGGGTGATGGTCTCGCCGCCTTGTTTCAATCGCAGAGCAAACTGTCAGGGCGCGTTCTAGAAAAGATTCCACAGAGACTGGTTGTAGACCTCGTGGTGAAACTGCACCTCGGAGCCTTTGACAAAAGTTCCCAGTTCGCGCGGGCTGCGGTTGGCCGCGGCCTGCTTCAGGTCGGCATAACGGCTCTGCACGTCAGCGCCCAGGATGGTCGAAATCCACGCTGAGTCCTTGAAGTCCTCAATCGCCGCCTGGATGTTATCGGGCAGGTAGCGCCCGCCGGCGCGCAGACCGTCGTCGTCGGAGATCTGACCGTCGATGCCGGTCTTGAAGATCGAGTAGAGGGCGAGGTAGGGGTTGGCGTCGGGCGCCACGGCGCGGACTTCAGTCCGCATGGAGCGGTGGTTGCCGATGGGGACGCGAACCATGGCGCCGCGATCTACCGCCGAGGCACGAATCTGGTTGGGCGCCTCGAAATGCGGGTCAAGACGCCGGTAGGCGTTCACGCTCGAATTGAACACCAGGCAGAGATCGAGCGCGTGGGTCAGGATGCGATCCAGAAAGCTCCAGCCAAAGGTGGAGAGCTTTTCTTCGCCCTTTTCGTCCCAGAAGAGGTTGGTCTTGCCGCTCGAAACCGAAACGTTGGTGTGCATGCCGCTGCCGTTCACACCCACCACCGGCTTGGGCAGGAAGCAGGCCGTGTAGCCCATGTTGTTGGCGATCTGCCGGGTCAACAGCTTGTAAAGCTGAATCTGGTCCGCCGCGGCCACCACTTCGGCGTAGCCATAATTGATCTCAAACTGGCTGGGCGCCACTTCGGGGTGGTCCTTCTCGTTCTGGAAACCCATGGCCCGCTGCACTTCGGCCGAGGTGTCGATGAACTGCCGCAGGGGATCGAGAGGCAGCACGTGGTAGTAGCCACCCGTGTTGATGAACTCGAACTTACCCGTCTCGTGGTAGTGGCGCTCGGCGTCCTTGCCTGCGAACAGAAAGCCCTCGATCTCGTTGGCGGCGTTCAGCGTGTAGCCCTTCTCCTCGAACAGTTTGTCGGAGTAACCCTTGAGCACGCCGCGGAGATCTCCGGAATAGAGGGTACCGTCCTTGTCGATGACAATGCCGAAGACCAGCACCTTTCCGTTGCCGAACACATCGGCTGGCACCCAGTAGAAGGCGCTCCAGTCAATGCCCAGGCGCAGGTCGCTCTCCTTCTGCGCGGTAAAGCCGCGGATGGAGGAGCCGTCGAAGGTCAGGTTCTCGTAGGCGCCCAGCAGGAACTTCTTGTCGTAGTCCAGCAGGTGCAGCCGGCCTTCGAGGTCGCTGAACAGCACGGTCACGGCCTTGATCCGCTTCTCATCGGTCAGGTATTTCAGCCTTTTTTCGCGGATTGCGTCATCCGCAACGCGGTTGGTGCGATCAGCCTTGGCAGCCAGGTTCAGCTCTTCCAGCTCCTCATAAGAGAGGGCTAGAAAATTGCGGTATTCAGTGGACATGGATCTCCTTCGTGACTGGAAAAGGTTGGGACATTCAACGCAAGGTTAGGGTCTGCGGCATAAAGAAACCATGAAGATTTCAATGAGCGCTGCCGCCGCCAGGAAGGACTACCGGCGGTGAGCTACCAGGATCATCAGCAACAGGATGACGACCGGGATAAGAGCCAGCGCCGCGTAATAAAGAATTTTGCGAGGGAGCTGGGCTTTGCGTTGCCGCCAGTTCCGCAACTCGGCGCGATCTTCCACACCCACCTGATCCAAGTGGGCCAAATCCCACGCAAAATCGTGGGCCTTCGCATAGCGGTTGGCGGGATCCCTTTCCAATGCGCGGTACAGAACCTCCTGCAATTGGGGAGAGATGGAGGGATCGGCAACGCAGGGAGGGATGGGATGGTTCAACAGGCGGTCGTTCATAACCGCCAGTGGCGAGGGCCCGGAAAAGGGCAGCTTGCCGGAAAGCATTTCATAGAGGATCACGCCCAGGGCATAAATGTCAGAGCGGCCGTCGCCACGCTTTCCCTTGACTTGCTCCGGAGAGATGTAGTCCGGAGTGCCGAGCGTGGCGGTGAAGTTGGCATAGGTCAGGCGGCGCGCGGTGGAGTCGCCGGCAATGCCGAAGTCGATGAGTTTGATGTTGTCTTCCTCATCCACCATGATGTTTTCCGGTTTGAGGTCACGGTGCACAACGCCATTGGAGTGGATGTACTCCAGAGCCTCAAGAACGCCAATGGCGATGCGGATGGCACGGTCGTGGGGGATTCTGCCCTCGGCAAGAATCTGGCGCAGGAGCCGGCCTTCACACCATTCCATCACCATGTAGACGCGGGAACGTTTTTCCCCGCCAAAGACGCGCATGATCTTGGGATGGTTGAGCTTTTCGCCGATGCCGGCCTCGCGCTGGAAGCGATCAAAGAGAATGGGATCAGCTTCCAGGTCGGGGTGGGGAATCTTCAGGGCGACGGCGCGGTTATCGCGCAGATCAGTGGCACGGTAGATGGAGGCCATTCCGCTGCGGGCAACAGGAGCCTCAATGCGGTAGGAATCGATCTGCGAGCCGGCTTCTATGCTGTCGTGTAAGCCCATCGTGCGAGATGCTCCATCAAGGGGTTCGTCTTCACTTTACAGGGAAACAGCACAAGAGAAGTAACGGATCCATAAAGCTTTCAGGGTAGACGCATCGAAGAAACCGGCAAGTTCGTGGGCCAGGGTCGCTCGAGCGCTGTTTGCCGCAACTCCTGGACATAAACCACATCCTGTACCGGCCAGAATTTTGCGGCGGATCCGGCGACTTGATCCAAGACCGGTTGGTCTTCGCTTGAGTGGAAAGGGGAGAAAGGATTCTACGCGGTCAGCCGTTCGAGTTGCTCGGGCTTAACGATGGTCATGCTGGCGCCCTTGATTGTGATCCACTGGTCGCGGCGGAACTGGTTGAGCAGCCGCGTGACGGTCTCGCGCGAGGTGCCCGCCATGTTGGCAATCTCTTCGTGGGTCAAAGCCATGGTAAAGCGGATTTCGGGCTTGCCGTTGGAAGCTGCGCGTCCCCAATCCAGCAGCAGCCGCGCTAGCCGCCCGGCCGCCGAGCCGGAGAGGGCCAGCCGCTTGGCGTCATGAAACACCGTTAGGTATTCGCCGGAGAGCGACTGCGCCGCGTGCATGCTGGCAATGCCGTGGCGGCCAAGAAAGTCAACAAATTCCTGCTTGCGCACCGTTTTCACCTGGCAGGGTTCAATGGCTTCGGCAGTCACTTCATGGGGAACATTGGCCAGCACTGCGCTCAGCCCCATCACGTCTCCGGGACCGGCGATCTTTAGAATCATGGTCTTGCCGTCACGGGAGGTTGAGGAAATCTTCACCTGGCCAAAACAGATGACGAAAACGTTACGCGCCGGGTCGCCCTCCGTAAACAGCTTTGCGCCCCGCGCATGGCTCATCATGATGCCGATCCCGTCATAATCCCGCAGCGCTTCAGGCGTGAGATTGCAGAACATTCGCAAATGGCGATGCTCACAATTTATGCAATCTTCCGGGGGGTGATGGGAATGGAATGTTGCCATACGTTTTCCGCTGGTCAATCTGCAGTATAGCGCACTTTTCCAGGACAAGACGCGGCAACAGGGATAGAAGACAGGGATTTTCTGTCAATGTTCGGGAATGCTTCGGCACGGGTTTTTTCAACGCGAAACTTCGCCTCTACGGCATCGCCGCTTCGGCGCTGCTCCGCCGTATCCGCCCGATGCGGCTTTGGCAGCTGGCATAATAGGCGCGGGACACCTCACGGGCCAATTCCTCCAGCAACTTCATCCGCAGCGTCGGATACTCTTGAAATGCCTGACTCAAAGCCTCCATGGGCAACAACAGCGCAGACCCAGGAGTTTGCGCACTCAGCGTGTAGGTGTGGCGGCCTTCTCCCAGCGCGGCAGCCAGCTCCACCAGATCTCCGGAACGTGCCATCCCAAGCGTCAGACGCTTCTCCAGCCGTTCTGTTCTGCGCAAAAACTGTCCGGAAACAACCACATATAGCCCCTGGCAGATTTCGGACTGGCGAAAAACAATCGCCCCGGCATCGTAATCGATGCACCGCGCCGAGCTATTCAGCAGACTGCCGGTCGCTGGGGGGCATTGCAACAGCTCTGCTAGCGGATGCGCTGCTACCTCATCCATTCGCCCGGATCTTGCCTCAGGTTCCATGGTTACATCTCCCTTTGTCCCTGCCCGATCTCTGGTCCCGCGACGCGTGGCATCTCCCATCCACCTGCCGCGCGGGGCTTGGCGAGCGCCTTTAGACATCCGGATTTGTGATGGACCATATTCCATATGCGCCAAATCTTTCCAGCTGCAACAATTCCAGAAAAACGAATCCATGAGATGGATGGTGGAACTTCCCTTTCCACCCGGCCATCTCGCGTCAAAAGCGGACCTTCGCCCGCTGCGCGTATCCTTTGCTATTCGGTTGCCATGGGAACACAATCTTCCCGCTCCAGGACGGCAGGCGCCGGTTCAGGCGGAACGCACACCACTGGCACGCGAGAGCGGGCGAGCAGGGCAAAGGCCGTCCCATGCGGTCCCGGTGTATCGCTGGCGCGCTTCACCCCGGCCACCAGCAGGCTTGGATGGTATTGAGCGATCGCGTCAACGACTGCGTCTGCGGGGTTGCCGTCTTTCACAATGCAGCGCACAGGAAAGCGCCCGCTGGAATGGATGCCAAACTCTTCCAGAGTAGTAGCGCCGGGGTTCAGAAACGCCGCCGCCTCGGCCGGCCGGCGCGCGTGCAAGACCAGCAACGTGCGATGAAATGTCTCGGCCAGCGAATACGCTGTGGCCACTGCGGCAGCCGTAGCCTCATTGCGCTCCATCGCCAGCAGTACTGGCCCGCCGGGAGTGGGACGGAACTCGCCCGCATTCCAGTCTGCCGCCACTGCCAACACCGGACACGGCGCCAGCCGCACCAACTGTTCAGCCACCGCGCCCACAATCACCGGTCCGGCCCCCTGCATTCCCTGGGTGCCAATGACGATCAGCCCAGCCTGGTATTGCCGTGCAACATCCACCAGCATCCCCGCCACCGCGCCCTGGCGGATCTCAGAATGGCTATGGATGCCTTCCCGCAGCAGGTCGCTGGCCATTTCGCTCAGCGCTGTGCGCGCCTCTTCGGTAAGCCCCTTCAGCACACGGCCAGGAACCGTATCCACGGCGGCATAGTCTGCCGGGTCAAGGCCGTGAGCCAGCACAATCCGCGCACCATACCCCGCCGCCAATTTGCGAGCATACTCAAGGGCCGCCTCCGACTGACCATGCAAATCCGTGGCCACGACGATCGTCTTCATGCCGGTTGCAAAACTCATGATGCCTCCTGGCGCCCTGTGCGTTTCTTGAATCGCTGCAACGTGAACCGCGACTCTCAATTAGCCTTCTACTCCCACCCCGGCGACGGGTTCTGGTCTCCGGGTGGAAGCTAAGGCCAGCTACCACGAATCTTTCCTACCCCGCTTTAACTCGGGAAATTCTCGAGCGTTACCCCTCTCATTTCATGCCCATTGGATTCCGAGTCTGCGCTCCCTTCGAGAGTCAAGCAGTGACACCATTCACTCCGCGCTGTGATTCGGGTCACATACCCAATTTCTCACCTGACCCGAAATCCACCTACCGGTGCGGCGCCGCGGATTGCAATAGCCAACCCGGTTTACAGGCGCCGGCAAAATAAGTTAGCCTTGATTCCGAATATGAAAAACTTCAAAAAGAACACTACTGAAGCGATTTTGCACTTTGGCGAGACATACTTGTTTGCGACCCTGCTCGGTTGCGCCCTAGCTGCATCCGCACAGGCTCCAGCGCCGGATTCGCCCGCCATTGAAGCCAAAGCCCACGCTCTTGTGGCCAAACTCACCCTCGAACAAAAAATCGAGTTGCTGGGCGGCGTCGACGGCATGGCTACCCATCCCGCGCCCGCCATCGGCCTGCCGCCCTTCAGAATGTCTGACGGCCCGGTGGGCGTGCGCACCTGGGGGCCCACAACCGCGTATCCCGGCGGAGCCGCGCTGGCTGCCAGTTGGGATACGGCGCTGGCGCGCAGGATGGGCGAGGGACTGGGCAAGGATGCCCGTGCCCGCAGCGTCTACTTTCTGCTCGGCCCCGGCGTCAACATCGCCCGGACGCCGCTGGATGGCCGCAACTTCGAGTATTTCTCTGAGGATCCGTTCCTGGCCGCGGCCATGACTGTCCCCTATATCGAGGGCGTCCAGGCGCAGGGCGTGATCGCCACCGTCAAGCACTACGCCCTCAATGATCAGGAATACAACCGCCACAACGTCAGCTCTGACGTGGACGAGCGGACCATGCGCGAAATCTACCTGCCCGCCTTTGAAGCAGCCGTCACCAAGGCCCATGTGGACGCGGTCATGAACTCCTACAACCTGATCAACGGCTCCCATGCCACCCAGAACGAGTTCCTGAACCTGAAAGTGCTCAAGGGAGAATGGGGTTTCAAGGGCATTCTGATGTCGGACTGGGACGCCACTTATGACTCAGTGGGCGCGGCCAATAACGGCCTCGACCTTGAGATGCCCGGCCCACGCTTCATGAACGCCACGGCTCTATTGGCCGCCGTCAAGAACGGCTCGGTGAAAGAGTCCACCATTGATGACAAGGTGTTGCGCCTGTGCCGCGCCGTGCTGCGTTATGGATTCCTCGACCGCCCTCAGTTCGATCCGGCCAACTCTACCTATTCGGTGGCTGATCGCGCCGTTGCCCTCGACGGCGCCCGCGAAAGCTTGACGCTGCTGAAGAATGACGGCCAGCTGCTCCCGCTCGACCCGGCCAAGGTGAAGACCATTGCCGTCATCGGCCCCAACGCTTACCCGGCAGTCACCGGCGGCGGCGGCTCCTCCAATGCCCAGGCATTTGAGCCGGTCAGCACTGTCACCGGCATCGCCAACCTGCTTGGCCCCGATGTTCGCGTGCTCTACAGCCGCGGCCTGCGCGATACAAACGAAATCATTCAGAGCACGAGTTGGGACGGCGGCATCAAAGTGGCCGCATATTCCAGCAAGGACTTCACCGGCACACCGGAAACCGCCACCGTAAAGACGATCGGCGAATATAGGCCGGAAAGGCGTGAGGGAAGGGACACCGCTCCGCGCAGTGTGAGATACAGCGCCAGCTACAAGGCCACCAAATCCGGCAAGTATTTAGTTCTGCCGGGATCTTCCGGTTTGTGGGGCGACGACTACGGGGACCAATACAAGGTGTTGATCGACGGCAAACAGTTGATGTGGCCTCCTCGTTTCGAGGGCCGGGATCCGCAGTTCTGGGAAATCGATCTGAACGCCGGCCAGACGGTGAACGTGGTGGCCGAGTATCTGCCCGGCTCCCCAAGCATCCACTTCGACCTCGGCATCACTTACGAACCGGATCTCATCGAGCCGGATGCAAAAGCATTCGCAGCTACCGCGGACGCGGTTGTTGTGGCCGTCGGCTTCAGCCCTGCAACCGAGGGCGAAGGCAGCGACCGCACCTTTACGCTGCCATGGGGCCAGGACGCGCTGATCGAGGCCATGGCAGCGGCCAATCCACATACCATCGTGACCCTCAACGGCGGCGGGGGCATGGATACAAGGCGCTGGCTGGACAAGGTTCCGGCGCTTTTGCATACGTATTATCCCGGCCAGGAAGGCGGAACGGCCATCGCCGAAGTTCTGTTTGGCAAACACAACCCCGAGGGCAAGCTGCCGGTCACCTTCGACCGCAGTTGGGACGAGAACGCCTCGGCCAGATACTACTACCCGATCAAGGGCGCGGACACCGAACTGCACGTGACTGAAACCGACGGTCGCAAGGTCGATTATGTTATCCCGCACGTGAAATATGACGACCATCTGCTGGTCGGCTACCGTTACTGGACCACCACAGGCAAGCACCCTCTGTTCCCCTTCGGCTTCGGACTCAGCTACACCACCTTCAGCTTCTCTAAGCTGCAAGTGCCTGCCACGGCCGCCTCCGGCTCAACCGTGCCGGTCACTTTCGATGTAACCAACACCGGCAGCGTGGCCGGCGCTGAAGTGGCCCAACTGTATGTCTCAGACCCCTCCGCCAAGGCCAGTCGCCCCGAGCGCGAACTCAAGGGATTTGAGAAGGTCCGCCTCGCGCCCGGCGAAACCCAACATGTGACTCTCAACCTGGATGCAAGGGCATTCAGTTACTGGGATTCGGCCGCCCATAAGTGGACCATTGATCCCGGAAAGTTCGTCATTTGCGTGGGAGACTCCAGCGAAAACACCCCGCTGCACGCGGATCTTACGCTGAACTAGGCCTGACCACGAACCAACCGCGCGACCGCATTCCCATGTATGACAACGCCGACGCTGTCATACATGGGAATGCACGATCCCTGGAAAATTGCGGAGCTATCTGCGAGTGGTCGCAGACTCGCTGTTCTTTCCCTGTTCGCTGTTCTCTTCCGAAGCTACTTGCCCGGCAACCCAACCTCAACCGGAGCCGGCAGTGTGTGCGTATCCCACCACTGCTCCAGCACCAGATTCCAGCGGTCGCCGCGTGCGAGCCACAATTGGGCCGCGGCATCGTAGCGTGCCTGGTTGTTCTCAAGCCAATAGGGCCGATTGTCGCGCAGCCAGGCTTGACGGTAGAGAGCGCCTAGCTGCGTGTAGCCATCGCGAATGTCCTGGAGCTTTCCATTGTTCGAGCCGATGGTTTCCAACATCTCACCGATCTCGCTCCAGCGGCTCTGATCCCCGGTCAGCGCACGCGCCTGGCTGTAGAGCGTCACAGACTCAGCGGCCGCTTGAAACTTGAGTCCCACAAAGTCGATGCGGCGCGCTCCCAGTTCTAGCGCGTCGAGAGCCTCCGGGTTTTCCAGCTTGTCAGTCTCAGACCGGGCAGTCCGTACCTCTGCCAACAACGCAATAGCCCGTTCGGCGTGCAGACGCAGCTCGTTCACCACCGGCAGCAGCTTGGCGGACACGCGCTGGCCCTCCGGCGAGAATGGATCGACCCAGAAGTAGCTGTCCTCCGCGTCGCCTAGCCCAGCCTTCCCCAGAACGGCGTGGGCAGCCATCAACTCCCGCTGCGCCTGGTCGATCTTGCCAGTTGGGTCGTGGTGAAATGCCAACCCATAGGACGCCATGAAGGCATCTTCCGAGCTTTCCCCTGCCTGCCAACCCGCCGCCGCGCCAAACAGAACGCCTAACCAGTTCTCGTCGAAGATTCCCTCACCGTCGTCGTTCCAAACGGTATTCAGCATGCCCTTCGAGCCCAGCTTCTGGCCGTCGCGCACAAAGGCGCGGATGTTGCCCAGCGCCTCATTGTTATTGGGGTAGACACGGTTCCAGTTGCTCACCCCCGGAGCTACCCAGGTCTCGAGGCCGGCCTTGGTGAAAGGCAGGATGAGCGGGGTGAAATCGGGCTTGGCGTCGTACTCCCACGGCACCGCGATCATGTCCTTGGGCAGTGTACCCACCAGGTCCGGCGAGTTCTCAGCAATGTCGCCCCAGAAGAGCAGTTGCTTGTGGTTGGGCTCCAGCGTGGTGTGGATCTGGGTGAGAAAGTTCAAATAAACCGCACCCAGTCCACGCTGCTTCACCGCATCGCGAGTCCGACCCAGCCCCAACTCAAAAGTTTCATCCGCTCCAATGTGTGCATACGGCCCGGGAAAAACCTTGGCCAGTTCCCCAAACCAACTGCCAATAAGCGGCAGCGTTCCGGCATCGCCCGGCGCAAGCACCGAGCCGTGCGGATTCTCGCCCAACCCCGAGAACTGCTCAAACTTGAGCACATGGTGCAGATGCCCGAACGACTCCTGCTCCGGTATCACGGTGATGCGGTAATCGGCCGCGTACTTCACCAGTTCGCGCGCCTCGTCCGGTGTCATGGCCCCGCCGGGAAACGCCGCAACAGGCGAGGAAGCATAAGCGAAGGTATGTTCAAAGTAAGGCGAGAAGATATTGATTTTGTAGGCTGCCAGCGTGCGAATCTCGCGCTTGAGAAATTCCATGTTCGGCAGCGGCCCGCGCGACCAGTCGTCAGAGAGCCCCCGATGCGCCATTGCCGGCCAGTCGCGGAGGGTGGGAGTCAGCAACACGGCATCCTTCCCGCTGCCGCGAATCAATTGCTTCACCGTCTGCACGGCGTTGAACATGCCAGCGGCGGTTTCGGCGATGACGGCCAAGTAGTCCCCCGGCATGGGCACGGTTATATAGCCTTCATCGTGCATCTCCGGAGTGAACTCCATGTGACTGTGTTTGAGGACGGGCACTCCGAATTTAGAATCCGCGCGGTAGAACTCGATACCGTGCTGGGCTCGCGGCCCCACCCACACGCCCCGCTCTTTGAGCGTTCCCTCCAGGTCTTTGAGCGCAAACTCATCCTCGGAACGGTTCTCCTCGTACGCAAACGTGATTCCCAAGCCGCTGAGCGGCAACGACGCAACCGCCGTACACTCCCGCGGCGCAGGCACCAAATGCAGGTCCGCGCAGGTGGGCGCGGCTGTCTGTTTCGTTTGTCCAACCGCGCCGATCCCGGCGCACACCAGAAACAACGAAACCAAAGCAAAATGAATACGCATCGGCTTTCCCTCGGTGATCTGAAACCGCCAGTCAGCCTATCGCATCTCCGCTTCCGCTGTAAACCTGAGCCAAATTGGGGTAGTGGGTCAGTTTCCTGCTACCGCAGACTCTTCAGCGCCGGATACAGTTTGCGCCACTTCGCATATCCGGCCTTATAGGCGGCCAGATCGGCTTCATCCGGCTCAATCCGCTGCGCAACCTTGATCGCCGTCCCACAGGCTTCGTCCAGGTTGGCCCAGTGACCCGCACCCACCCCGGCCATCAGCGCTGAACCAAACGCACCACCCTCTTCAGCGGTAAGCACTTCGACGGCATGGCCATAAATTCCCGCCTGAATCTTGCGCCACAGCGGGCCACGCGCGCCACCGCCGCCCAACCGAATTCCGCTCACCGGAATGCCCAGTTCGGCAAAGAGCGTAAACGTGTCTTCCAGCGAGTAAGCCACGCCTTCCAGTACCGCGCGCACAAAATGAGCCGCTGTGTGCACGGTCGAGATGCCGGCAAATGCCGCCCTCACTTCGGGATCCAGGTGCGGCGTGCGCTCGCCCAGCAGATACGGCGCCCACTCCAGCCCCTCGCTGCCCGCCGGAACCAGCGCGGCCGCCGCCGTGAGCGCGTCATAGCTCTGTCCGCCAAAGAAAGTCTCCCTCAGCCAACTGAAACTCAGCCCGGCCGACTGCGTCACGCCCATTACGTGCCACAACCCCGGAACCGCATGGCAGAAAGTATGCAGCCTGCCTTTCGGGTCCTTGGTGGGGCTGGCTGTGGCCGCAAAAACCACCCCGGACGTACCGATGGTGGCTGAAACCGAACCTGGCTGCAAGATGCCCATGCCCACCGCACCCGCTCCCTGGTCGCCTGCACCGGCCACCACGGGCGTGCCTGCGACCAACCCGGTGAGCCCGGCCGCGCTCTCACTGATGCGCGCACACACCTCGGGCGATTCATACACTTTGGGCAACCAACTCTCAGGGATACCCGCCGCTTCCGCTACTTCCCGCGACCAGCGGCGATGTGTCACGTCCAGCAGCAGCGTGCCTGAAGCCTCCTGTACATCGATGGCAAATTCGCCTGTCAGCCGGTAGCGCACATAATCCTTGGGGCACAGGATATGGCGAGTCCTGGCGAAGATCTCCGGCTCATGCTCCTTCACCCACAAAACCTTGGTCAGCGTGAAATTGGGCAGCGCCGGGTTGCAGGTGAGCTCGATCAGCCGCTCGTAGCCAATCTGCTCCGTCAGCCAGTCACATTCCGGCTGGGTGCGCGTATCGCACCAGATCAGTGAAGGCCGCAGCACCTGGCCATCCTCGTCCAGCAGCACCGCTCCGTGCATCTGTCCGGTTAGCCCAATCGCCGCAATCGGCTGCTGCGGCTCAGGCGCCGCGGCCAGCACCATGCGAATGGCCTCCTGCGCCGCGCGCCACCAGTCCTCGGGATCCTGCTCCGCCCAGCCCGGGTGAGCCGTTTTGAACGGCGCATGTTCGCTCGATGCTCCTGCGATCAGTTTGCCAGCCGCATCCACAACCACGGCCCGTGTTCCGCCCGTGCCCACATCCATTCCAAGGAACCACATACCCGCTCTCTCCTATAAATCGATTTTCCCGGCGCACGCAGCATAGCAGCTTATGCGACCGCCGGAAAAGCCATGTGGGATGAGCGGGCCAATTCCGCATTGTCCGTGGCGCGGGCGCAATCTCCAGCGATGATCGGTTGAGAACAGGATTATGTGGAAAGGCAGGGACCAGGGTCAGTTATTTAGTTCCAAAACACCTAACGTCATTATTCTGTATACGTTCGTGGAACTCCGCGCTATCTTTGTGGGAGATAAACGTCCCCCCGGGTGGGCCATAATGAAACTCCCGAACTACTACGAATTTCTCCAGATCAGCCAGAATGCCGAGCCCGATACAATTCACCGCGTCTTTCGATTTCTAGCGGCCCGTCTTCACCCGGACAACCCGGAAACCGGCGATGCTGAAAAGTTCTTCCTGTTGAAGCAGGCCTATGACGTGTTGTCCAATCCGGAGCGCCGCGCCGAGTATGATGCGGCTTGCGCAAAGGAGGCGCCCGAGGAGGATCCCTTATCCAGTTCAATTGATTTCATGGATAACATGGAGGGCGAGTTGAACCGTCGGTTGGCGGTGCTGGCGCTGCTCTATATCCGGCGCCGCACATACCCTGGCGCTCCTGAAGTTTCCCTTATGGAGGTTGAAGAGCGCATGGGGTTTCCCCGCGATTATTTGGAATTCACCACCTGGTATCTTCAAAAAAAAGGATACATCACCCGGGCAGACAATTCAGCTTTCACACTTACGGCGGACGGCGTGGACTTTGTGGAAACGCAACGTGCGCATATCCCGGTTCTGAATAAATTACTAACCAGTGGCTCGGGACCCTTTACCTCAGATGGAGCAGAGGCGAGAAAGTCATCGACCTCTCCCCGCGCGCCTATCATTGTGCCTACGGGAACGGGACATCAGATGGGATCGGGGAATAGCAGGGATGATGAGATGTGATGGATCGCGTTTGCCCTCGCAACCGCAGAAGCGATTGTTACCTGTGGATCGGCAACCGGGAAACTGCCATCGGCGGCGCCAGTTTTTTGCGCTAGAGGCGCAGTTGGGTCGTACCGCAAATCGGTATATTGCGCCGCAGTGTGACCTTCCGCACATCAGCTCACACTGCATTGGGTGAGAATAAATGGGTGAGGCTTGCCAGCCATCCGCTGCGCCGGCCAGGAGAAAATACACATGAGCGATCTTGCCCCGCTGGCTGAAGCGGTAGCCCTTGACCCGCTGGTAGGCCATCCCGCCGACTACCATGTCTTTCACAAGTTTATTGAGCGCTGCAAGGAGCTCCCGGCCATCTCCACAGCAGTCGTTTGGCCGCTCTCTGACGTGGCTCTGAGGGGAACCGTCGAAGCTGCAGTCGAGGGCCTCATCGAGCCCACTCTGATCGGCGACGAAGCGGAAATGAAGGCGCTGGCCGCGAAGATTGGCCTCGATATCAGCGGTTATCCCATCCTTCAGGCCGACACCGAGCGCAAGGCCGCCGAACTGGGCGTGGCCATGTGCCGCGCCGGCAATGCCCAAGCCATGATGAAGGGCAGCCTGCACACCGACGAACTGCTGAAGCCGGCCATGAAGAGCGAGACCGGGTTGCGCACCTCACGCCGCATTTCCCATGTGTTCATCATGGATACGCCGGCCTATGCGCGCACCCTGCTCATCACCGACGCGGCAATCAATATTACGCCGGAGCTCGAAGACAAGATCCACATCGTGCAGAACGCCATCGACCTGGCCCACGCACTGGGCATTCCCGAGCCCAAGGTGGCGCTGCTCTCCGCAGTCGAAACGGTGAACCCCAAGATCAAGTCCACGCTCGATGCGGCGGCCCTGTGCAAGATGGCCGACCGCGGCCAGATTACCGGCGGCGTCCTCGACGGCCCCCTGGCCTTCGATACCGCAGTCAGTGTCAAGGCCGCTACGATCAAGGGACTGGTCTCCCCGGTCGCCGGACAGGCCGACATTCTGGTCGTCCCCGACCTTGAAAGCGGCAATATGCTGGCCAAGCAGCTTGAATACCTGGGCGGCGCGCAACTGGCGGGCATCGTTCTTGGCGCCCGCGTTCCCACCATCCTTACCAGCCGCGCCGATTCAGCGGAAACCCGGCTCACCAGCTGCGCCGTGGCCGTGCTGCTGCACTACGCCGCGCATCCGCAGATCAAGGTCTAGTCTTACTTCCAAATCGCAATGCAAACGGGCGCCATCTCCTCCAGGTGGCGCCCGTTCGCGTTTGCTCTCCCTGGCTGAGTTCGGAGAATCATCCGGACGTCCCGCCCGCCGCTCCAGATGAAGGCTTTCTCTTTGCCAGCCAAGCGCGGCAATCATGCAAATCCAGTCCGAATGGCGAATCGACTTTGACTGAGAATTGACTGAGAAGTTTAAAGCCAGCCGACAGCAATACAGACAATGCCACGAAAGAGTGATATAAGCACAGCTTACGCATCAAGTAGGCTATCTGCTGATTAAGCGACGGCTTTGCAAAAGGAATCTATGGATGGACACTAAGAGGAATTCGTTACCCAACTTTCAGAAAGGGGTTCGGTAAGATCGATTCTCCCCCGGTTGATAGACTTCTTGAAGATGGATCAAATTAACACTCTGTTTACACCGCAGTCCAGTGCAGACAACCGACTTGAGACTACAGATCACCGTATCTTGTCGATCATGGACATGTAGTGTTGCTGAGCGATGTGGAGTATGAGGGCCGCAGAAGCGCCGCACCTTAAGTGTTGGATTCTCACGGCATGGCTCACTCCCGCGAGATGGTAAAGTTCATCATGGGCGGCAAAGGCATTCGTGCAGGTAACCCATCTATACGAAAGGCTTCAACCCCGCAGACAAATGGGTGTAAGAAACACAGATTCCATCCGTGAGGAAAAGAGGCAGGGCTCGATATTTTATCGTTGAGCGCGGGTGACCTGGGGAAGAAATGAGCGCCTATGAATCACGCTCTGGAAGTCGGCTTTCACAGTATCTTCGAGGAAAATGGCTCGGTTATGCTCCTTGTCGAGCCTGTATCGGGAGTGATCCTCGATGCCAATCCGGCTGCCTCAGCCTATTACGGCTATTCGCGGGAGCAGTTGATTGGCATGCCCATTTACAAGATCAATTGCCTGCCACCCGAAGAGATCACCCATGAGCGCCAGCGGGCGCTTCACGAAGAGAGAAACCGCTTTAACTTCCGTCATCGCCTTGCCTCGGGTGAAGAACGCGATGTTGAGGTCTACTCCTCCCCCGTCACTGTAGACGGCAGGCCTCTGCTGTTTTCCATCGTCCACGACATCACCGAGCGCAGGCGGACTGATGAAGCGCTGCGCGAGAGCCTGGAATCCCTGAAAGAAGCGCAGATCATTGGCTCCCTTGGCAGCTATGTCCTGGATATCCCCGCAGGAGTATGGACAAGCTCCGATGTACTGGATGGGATTTTCGGGATCGACAAGGAATATGACCACACTGTGGCCGGATGGCTGGCGTTGGTCCATCCCGATGATCGCGCGATGATGGCTGCCTATTTCGCGGACGAGGTCGCGGGACAGGGCAAGCCCTTCAACAAGGAGTACCACATCGTTCGGCAGAGGGACGGAGCGAAGCGGTGGGTCCACGGGCAAGGCAGATTAGAGTTCGACGCCCAGGGCCATCCCATCAGGCAAAGCGGCGTAATTCAAGACATCACGGAGCGCAAGCAGGCAGAGATGCAACTCCGGGACAGTGAGGAACGCTACCGCTCCACCTTCGAGCAGGCGGCAGTGGGCATACTGCACGCCTCGTTCGATGGCCGGATACTCAGGTGCAACGCGCGATTCGCCGAAATCCTTGGATATCCCATCGAGGAGGCCCTGAGTCTGACTTTGCAGCAAGTCACGGCGCCTGAGGATTTGGCCGAAACTATCAATTTGCTCAGGGAGATAGAGAGCGGCGCGACCAAAACGGCCAGTTTAGAAAAACGCTATGTTCGCAGGGATGGCAGTCTTACCTGCGTGAAGTTGACCGCCTCAGCACAACACGACACCGCTGGACGCGCGGTTCACTACGTCGCCATCATCGAAGATATCAATGCCCGAAAAGCGGCGGAAGAACGCCTGGCAGCAACTCAGAAAGACTTGCGAGCCAGCGAAGAACGCTACCGCATCGCTTTCCAGACAGCTATCGATGCCATAAATATCAACCATCTGAGCGATGGAAGGTATATTGAGGTGAATCAGGCATTCCTCGACATCATGGGATACGAACGCGAGGAAGTGATTGGCCGAACCTCGCTGGAACTTGACGTCTGGGTGGATCCTTGCGATCGGAAGAGAATGCTGGAGACCCTGCGCCTGAACCCGGTTTGCCGGAACTTTGAATCTCAATTCAGAAAGAAGAATGGAGAGGTCCTCTGGGGTCTGATGTCGTCCTCGGTGATTGAGCTTGACGGCGTCCCTTGTGTCCTTTCCATCACGCGCGATATCACTAAAGACAAGGCGGCGCAAGAGCGCCTGGCCGCGATCCAGGAAGAATTGCGGGCCAGTGAAGCAATCTACCGCACCGCATTCCAAACGAGTCTGGATGCTGTCGATATTGGCCGGCTGGACAATGGAATGTACATCGATGTAAGTGAGGCATTCGTCGATGTGCTGGGATACGAACGCGAGGAAGTTATTGGACGAACGTCGCTGGAACTCAACATCTGGGCCGACCCTGCCGACCGGCAGAAATTGACCGAGGTGCTGCGCCGCGACTCCATTTGCCGCAACCTGGAGGTCAAGTTCAGGAAAAAGAGCGGAGAGGTCATCTGGGCTCTGGTGTCAACATCGTCGATTGAAATTGAGGGCCTCCCGTACGTGCTTTCCGTGACCAGAAACATCTCGGATGTGAAGGAAGCGGAGGAAAAGATCAACGATCTCGCCTTCTACGACCCATTAACCCGTCTGCCCAACCGTCGCCTTTTTTTGGACCGGCTTCAACAAGCCCTGGCAGCCTCCATCCGCGATCCACGCATGCGAGCAATGCTCTTCGTCGATCTGGATGATTTCAAGACCGTAAACGATACCCTTGGCCATCGGACCGGGGACCTTCTGCTCGTGGAAGTCGCCAAGCGTCTTACCGGCTGCGCTCGCGAAGCCGATACCGTGGCGCGCCTGGGCGGAGATGAATTTGCGGTGTTGCTCGAAAACCTGAGCGAGACCGCCGAGGAGGCCGCGGAGCAGGCGAGGAGAATCGCGGGAAAAATCATTGTCGCCGTCGGCCAGCCGTTCTTCCTGGATGGCCGCGAATGCCGCAGTGCGGCCAGCATCGGGATCGCTCTGCTTGGGGATGAACGAACCACCAGAGACGAAGCCTTGCGACATGCTGAAATTGCCATGTTTCAAGCCAAGGCAGGCGGGCGCAACAACATACACTTCTTCTCCCCGGTCTTGCAGGCAGCCGTGGATGCCCGCGCTACCTTGGAGAGAGACCTGCGCGATGCAATACGAAAAAGCCAGTTCCAACTCTACTATCAACCGCAAGTGGAACATTCCCGGTTGATTGGCGCCGAGGCGCTGATCCGCTGGAACCATCCCACGCGCGGCCTTCTGACCCCTGGCCAGTTTATTCCCATGTCAGAGAAGACGGGTCAGATTCTGCCCTTGGGAGGCTGGGTCCTTGAGACCGCTTGCAAGCAGATTGCAGCATGGGCTCTGCGCAAGGAAACAGCCCATGTCGTGCTCGCGGTCAACATCAGCGCCCGCCAGTTCCGCCAACCCGGCTTCGTGCAGCAGGTATCGGCGGTGCTCGATCGCACCGGCGCCGATCCCAGGAACCTGAAGCTGGAACTGACCGAAAGCATGTTGCTTGAAAATATTGAGGAACTTATCGCCAAAATGACCATCCTCAAATCGCACGGCGTGAGATTCTCTTTGGACGACTTTGGCACCGGCTACTCTTCGCTCGCTTACCTGAAGCGTTTGCCTCTTGATCAATTGAAAATAGATCGCGCGTTCGTCCACGACATCCTGTCCGATGTCTCAAGCGGCGCCATCGCACAAACCATCGTTTCCCTGGGACGCGCAATGGGATTGTCGGTGATCGCCGAGGGCGTGGACAACGAAGAACAGCGGAGCTTCCTCACCCGTTTGGGCTGCACGGTGTTTCAGGGCTTCCTGTGCGGTTTGCCGCAGCCTCTGGAGGAGTTTGAGCGGAAGTGGCTGGGCTCGGCCGAAAGCGCTGGCGCGATCCTGCAATAGTCACCGCTTTTCCCCGGCGCCGCGAGTTGCCGGGCTCCCGTTGGCTTCGCGCTGCTGCTCATCCAACTGCCCGGCTAACCCCAATCAGTCCATCGACATGCTCAACTGGTGCCGCACATCTGCGCCTCGAATCCAGAAAATCACATCGGTCGCAATATTCGATGCGTGGTCCGCAATTCGCTCCAAATTGCGGGAAATCAGAATGCCGATCATCGCCTGCTGGGTAAAGTTCGGCTTTTCCTGGATGAGCTTGAGCAGGTCGGCGTGGGCGCGACGGTTCATGCGATCGATCTCGTCGTCCATATCCCGCACCGAGTCGGCCAGGCGCGCATCCCCCTCCAGCAGAGCCTGCACGGCCGACCGGATCATGCGGCCGGCAAACTCGCCCATTGCGGCAAAATCCACCGGCAGATCAATCTCCTCGGCCTTCATGATGTCCCTTGTCCGGCGCGCAATGCCCATGGCCTGGTCGCCAACCCGCTCCAGGTCGCCGTTGATCTTGATCACCGCGAGGATGAAGCGAAGATCGATCGCCATGGGTTGCTCTTTGGCGAGCAATTCATAGGCCATCTCGTCCAATTCCCGCTGCGCACCATTGATGGCGGCCTCGTTCTGCTTGACGTATTGGCACAGGCCCTGATCGCGCTGCAGATAAGCGTCTACCGCGGACTCGACCGCCTGCTGCGCCAGGGCAGCCATGGCAAGGAGCTTGTCCTTGAGTTCGGCCAACTGTTGTTGAAAATGAATACGCGGCACCGCTGATTCTCCCTCATCCTTGATTGTGCATCAAGCATTGTTACCACAAGACTAAATTCAGGGTATGCACCAGAACTGTCATACCCCTTGGGAAAAACGCCCCCTTGAGCATTAGACGCACCATGCGCCATGATGATGCTCTAGGCTATCAGCATGAGCACCTCAATTTCTTCCCGCATTCCCGTGTACAGCCTCAACCCGGCCAATTGCGAACCCAGGCAGATCTACAAGCTGATGACCGGCATTATTGTGCCGCGCCCGGTGGCGTTGGTGTCCACGATGGATCGAAACGGGGTGGCCAACCTGGCGCCCTTCAGTTTCTTCAATGGAGTGGGCTCTGTTCCGCCCTGCGTGCTTTTCTGCCCCACGGTACGCGCCGCAACAGGACCGGCACGCGATATTCGCAAGGATACGCTGCGCAATGTGGAAGAAACCGGCGAGTTCGTCGTGAATATCGTCAACGAGGCCATCTCTGCCGCAGCCAACGCCGCCTCAGCCGAAGTCCCGCCCGAAGTGGACGAGTTCGCGCTGTCCGGGCTCACTCCAGTTGCCAGCGAGGCGGTGCGCCCGCCGCGGGTCGCCGAATCCCCTGCGCAGATGGAGTGTAAGCTGCTCCAGGTTATTTACACCAGCCGTGAGCCGGGCGGCGGCGTCATCGTGCTTGGCGAAGTGGTCCGCTTTCACCTGCGCGAGGATCTTTTCGACGACTTCCGCGTCGATCCCGCCGGCCTAGACGCCGTGGGCCGCATGGCCGGCAGTACCTGGGTCCGCACCCGCGACCGCATCGAGATGATCCGGCCAAAATAGAAGCTCACGCTGCCGTCATCTCCCTGCCTTTTGCCTCGCGCCCCATCAGCGCCAGTCCCGCGAGAACGAGTGCCACCACTACCACGGTAATCGCCAGCACAGCCGGATAATTGCCCCACCTCTCGGCAGCCAACGCCTGCGCCTTGCCGTTCCACGAGGTCACCAGTCCGCCCAACTGGTAGGCAAGCCCGGGCGCCGTGGCTCGAACCGGAGCCGGCGAAAGCTCCGTGAGATAAGCCGGCACCACCCCCCACGCGCCCTGCACCATAAACTGCATCAGCACCGCGCCAATGGCCAGCGTAACCGCCGAGTGTCCATAGGCATAGAGCGGAATCACTGGAATGGCAAGCAGCGCCGCGGTCACGATCGCCCGCTTGCGGCCCCACTTCTCAGAGAGCGCCCCAAAGACAATTCCGCCGCCGATGGAGCCAAAGCCGTACAGTACGCCGATCAGGCCAATCGTCTCGGGATTAAGATGCGCGCTGACGGCAAGGAAGGTTGGATACACGTCCTGTGTGCCGTGCGAGAAGCTCATGAACGCCGTCATCAAGAGCAAGAGGAAGAGAAATGTGGGCAGAAAGGCCAGCAACTGCGCCGGCATACCAGCTTCAGCGGGCCTGCGTACGCCGGCAGCCCGTATCAGCCGCTTCCTTGCCCCCTGAAGCCAGACCGGCGACTCGGCTACGCGCGCCTGCACATAGAACACCAGCAGCGCCGGAGCCGCGCCCAGCATGAACAGTCCCCGCCAGCCTATCCATTGGAAAAGCAGCGCGAAAGCGGCTGAGGCCAGAATGGACCCCATCGCGTAGCCCTCCTGGAGAATGCCGGAGAAGGTGCCGCGGCCCTCTTTCGGCAGCGTCTCAAAGGCCAATGCCGCGCCCACGCCCCACTCCCCGCCCATGGCAATCCCAAACAGCGCCCGCAGCACCAGCAAAACGGTGAGCGAGGGCGCAAAGGCGCAGGCCAGTTCGATCACTGAGAAGCTCAAGATATTGACCATCAGCACAGGCCGCCGGCCATAGCGATCGGCCAACATGCCGAACAGCAATGCTCCCACCGGACGGAAGGCCTGGGTCATGAAAACCGCGCCCAGCACCGCTGAAGGCCGGGTGTGAAACTCCCCGGCAATCGCCTTCACACAGAAGATCAGCAGAAAAAAATCGAGAGAATCGAGCGTCCAGCCCAGAAGGGCAGCCACAAACGTATGGCGCTGCGGGCCGGTCAAGTGGCGAAAGGGACCAATCACAGACATAGCCGGGAGCATATCAGACCGGATTTCAAAAAGACCCGCTCCGTAGAGGCCTGCGTCGATTTACCTGTGTCTTGGGCCGAATTCGCGGAATAATGAGCTTTTCCTCTACCCGGATGCGCTGCCAAAATCGCGCAATGAAAAATATTTGTTGCAACGAATACCTTGCTTGCGCCATCCTATGCTTAACAAGAAATTTTCGCGCGGCTTCCCCTAGCTCCGATTCCCGCGCTTACCTGGGCAGAGCCAAGCTCTCTGCCGCAAACCCCAAGCGGCCCAACGGCCCAGCATCGAAAGGAAACTCAATGAAGCGTTTGGCATTGGTATCTGGCATTCTGGCGCTCGCGGCTCCCCTGGCCATGGCGCAAACCTCCACATGGACATCCGATCAGGCCCACAGCGTAGTCGAATTCAGCATTGTCCACCTGACCGTCTCCAACGTGCACGGCCGCTTCGGCAAGGTAGCGGCCACCATCGCCTACAACGAGGCGGACGTCACCAAGTCCATCGTCTCGGCCACCATCGACATCTCCACCGTGGATACCGGCGAAGCGGCTCGGGATACCCACATCAAGAGCCCCGATTTCCTCGACGTTGAAAAATTCCCAACCGCCAGCTTTTCTTCGACCAGTGTGGTGAAAGACGGCAACAACCTGAAAGTGACCGGCAACTTCACCCTGCACGGCGTGACCAAGCCCGTGGTGCTGGAGGTGGAAGGCCCCACCGGCCCAGTTCCAGGCATGGACCACAAGCCGCACTCCGGCTTTTCGGCCACAACGACCATCAGCCGTTCAGCCTACGGCATCGGCCCCAAGTTCCCGGCAGCCGTGGTAGGCGACGACGTCAAGCTGACCATCGAGTTGGAAGTCGTCAAGCAGTAAGCGGCGCCTGCGGAGTTGAAGGCGGCGTCTGCCGCCTTCAGCTGTCATGCACAAGGAAATGCGGTTGGAGAGGCTGTTGATGCCAAGCCTGAAACTTGAAATCGCGCAGGATCTCCCCTTTTCCAGCGTCGAGGAAGAGGCGCTGCTCAATCTGATGCGCACCTCCGACTGCCTGCACCGCGCCTTCCACCTGAAAACCCGCAAGTGGGGCGTGACCTCAACGCAGTACAACGTGCTCCGCATTCTGCGCGGTGCACAGCCTCATGGGCTTACCTGCTCCATGATCGGCAGCCGGATGATCACCGCCGAGCCGGACATTACGCGGCTGCTGGCACGGCTCAAGACGCTCAAACTCATTCGGCAGCAACGCGACCGGCAAGACCGGCGCGTGGTCTGGACGCACATTTCAACGGCTGGGCTCGAGTTGTTGCGGGAGATGGATCCGGTCATCCAACAGGTCCCACGGGAACTGCTGGGGCACCTGACTGGCCAGGAATTGGCTGAACTGATCCGGTTGCTCCAGCTTGCCCGCAAGCCGGACGAAGACCCGCAGACACCTGTCAGTTGTAGCGGGAACCTATGCGGCTCTACCGGCCCAATACCTTCTGAGCCACCACTTCTTCGTCCGCATCCGTCTCGATAATCTTGTTGTGCAAACAGTAGAGGGCCAGTTCAAGCCGGTCTGAGACTCCCAGCTTGTCATACACCTTGCGCAGATAATTCTTGATCACCTGCTCGGTAGTTCCCAACTGGAAGGCAATCTCCTTGTTGCGTTTGCCCTGGGTAATGCAGGTGATGATGGCCATCTCCTTCGGCGAGAGCCGAGGCTGACTGCGCGGGCTCACCAGGGCGGCGGCCTGCGTGCGATAGGCCTCAATTACCCAATTCACCGATTGATTGTCGATCCAGGTTTCACCCGCTGCGATTCTGCGCACACACCTGACCAGCAGGTCCGGCGCGATGGATCGCGAGATGATGCCGCGCACACCGCGGCGGTAAAGCTCCACGGTGTGACTCTCGTCAGGCGACACCGCCTGGACAATCAGCTTTACATCGGGGGCAACCCGCAACAATTCAGGAATGACATTGGCGTTGCCGGCCAGTAGATTCCCTTCCAGAAGAACCACATCCGTGGGAAAACGCTCAATGGCCGCCCGCAGATTCTCAATGGAATCCGCCTGCGCCACCACGCGCAAATCGTCTTCAAGCGCAAAGACCTTGCGAATCCCTACGCGGTAAATCGCCTGGGAATCAGCAAGAATAATCCGGATCGCCTCCGGCTTCACCGGCGCGTCAGGAATCTCGCCATCGATAGAATCGTCCAAAGAGTCCATAATTGGCTAACGCCAAGCCAATTCCGGCCTCACTGTTCCACAAATTGGTACTCGTCGATTGTGGCGGCGGCCAGATACTGAGTTTGGCTTAACGAGCAGCGTACCACACGTCCGAGGCATTGAACCAGAACATCGTGAGGGGTACCTAACACTGAACCCGGCATCCGCATGGAAAAACGGATCTCGCCGCCCACTTTCAGCTCCCGATCCAACTCGAAAAGCACCCCGCTGGCCGAGATATTCCGAGTGACCGCAGGAAATTCCCGTTTCCCGCCCGTCGAAAGCACGGCACGGAGCGCGAGCGGAAAGCGTACCGCGCAGCGCACCTCCTGCCTTGGGGCGGCTGGCTCTGGGGGAACAGACTGAACCGGTATTGTGGGCTTTGAAGTCTTCATTGGCAGAATTCTGAACCCAAATGATCCTTCACGCCACTCTAACCAACTTTCTCAGTTCAACCCACGGCACCAAAGTTTTCTGGAAGGTAACCCGCTCTATACACTGCGGGAATCCGGCAGTTCCAGCGGGAAAAACGCCGCCGAGGCACCCACCCACTCCTGATTCCGGTTGTGATCCACGCCCATCATCATTCCCCGCCCCAAGCGCACCAGCGGCAGAACCGGGGTCAGGCTGCCGCCATCCGGCCAGAGATATAGAATGCGAATCTCGGCCTGCGTAGGTCCGTGCGGCGTTTCGATGGTGGGCACAAAACGCATGCGCTGCTGGAGAAGAAAGTCCGCCCGCCGCTCAACCGCAATCGCCTCCAGTTGCGCGTGTGTCGGATCGAACTGAATTCCCTTGCCCGCAAATGAAAACAGCGGCTTTAGCAATAATTGGCTGTAGGTCGTCTCGGGCCCGGTCTGTGCCGGAAGACAAACACCCGCGGCTTCCAGCTCGGCCCGCCCATCCCCATCGAGAAAGTCGCTCAGAAAAACCGCCGGAGGCACCACCGCGTGACCTGACGATGGCCGCGAGAGCCATGGGATCGAAAACTTGCTGATCAGGAAATACCAGTTCGGATGGCCCGCCCACTCCACATCCCAGCCATGCGTCAAGTCAAACGGCAAGCGGATATTGCGCGCCATCAGCTCGTCGGCGATGGCTCGGTTATAGATGCGATGAATGGGAACCAGCCGACCGGCTGCGTTGCGGTAATACAGTTTATTTTCAACGGCTTCCAGATTACGTATATCCACAACTGCGATGCCCAGCTTGCGGGCGGTGATTTCAAAGTCGGGCCGCGTCTTCTGGTGCTTGGGGTCCACTTCGGTCAGCACCACGTTTTCCGGATCGTGGCCACCCAGTATGGTGCGTCCCAGCAACTCCCAGTACCCGGCCTCATTTAATCCACCCAGAAAACTGCCCAGCGTGTCTGACAGCCCAAAAACATCGCGATAGGCAGAGCACAGCACAACCTGGTAGCCATATACGGATGGGAACGCCTGGATCTCCACCAGTTTTGGAATCAGTTTCCCAGCCGGGCCAAGCACCATCGAGAAATCGGCGGTCAGAAAGTGCGGATGGGCCGTCTCGCCGGCCACACGGTAGTTTGCCGGAATGGCCTGCCGCGCAGCAGCAAGGTAGGCCGAGTTTTCCATGAGTCCATGCGTGAGTTCCGCGCCTGCAGCCGCCATCTCCTCCAGAAGTTGGAGCGGCACAAAAATGGGCGTCTCCGCGATGCGGTAGTCGACTTTTGTCCCGCAGCGCTGCTCCAGCAGCGCCAGTAGTGACGAATAGGCTTCAGGGGTAAACCTTTTGTTGAACTGGATGCGCAGTTCTGGGATCAACGCTTCAGTCCTCCCGGGGATGGTCTAGGGTATTTTCGGATATCGCGCTCTTGTCAAGAAAGCGCCCAAAAGCCCCAAATTGCCGTTTGGGGATTCACTTCCTGCTCGTATATCGCCCAAACCTGGCTCACAAACCGCCCTAAAAGGCACCCAATCGGGGGCTCTAAACCGGTTAATATTTCATAATTGACGAAATTGTTACTTTTGTTGTAGCCGAAATACAGCTTTTGGGTTACTCTTTCTGTACAAAGTTGTACTCAAAGGAGCATACCTTCCATGAAAGTGCACGTAGGGAACTTCCGTTTTGCCTTCATTACAACAATTTTGATTGCCAGCGCTGGCCTCGCCGTAGCCAGTCCGGCACTGGCGCCATTTTCGCCAACAAACAACACGGTTGTGTGCGCTGCCAGTGAATTTCCTGTCAATCCGTTTCCTCCGATTCCGACCGGTAGCAAGGCCGTTGCCAGTGCATTCCCTGTCAACCCGTTCCCCCCGATCCCGACCGGTAGCAAGGCCGTTGCCAGTGCGTTCCCTGTCAACCCCTTCCCGCCGATCCCAACCGGCAGCAAGGCTGTTGCCAGTGCGTTCCCTGTCAACCCGTTCCCCCCGATCCCGACCGGTAGCAAGGCCGTTGCCAGTGCGTTCCCTGTCAACCCTTTCCCTCCGATCCCGACCGGTAGCATAGCTTAGGAGGCGAAATCCTACCGTAGTGGCGTGATCCTGGCGGATTGACTGCTACACTGAATTCATCGCGTCAAGCGGTTCAAACGCGGTAGCGACGATGAGTCTGGACAACGCATTTTGGCTAGCCGGTGTTGTGGCCGAGGCAGTCGTTCTAGGACTGCTTGTTTACAGGCGCGTCTGGCGGACATTGCCTGTTTTCTGTGTGTACTGCGCATGGAATCTATTCAGCAGTGCCGCAGCATACGCTGTTTTCCGCTTCTTCCCGGGCAGCTATGTCAAAGCCTATTTGGCCGAGATGGCACTGGATTCGGCCCTGGAGTTCGCCGTTCTGGTCGAACTGGCGTGGTCGGTCCTCCGCCCGATTCGGGCTTCTCTGTCCCGAAGTGCCTTTGTGGTTGTTGGAGCTTTCATCCTGGCTCTTGGCGCCGCAATCTGGCCCTTTGCAGTCATCCCGGGGTTCGGCAATCTGCCCCCGGAGTTCCATGTGCTGATGCGTCTGGAACAGACTACTTCGATTCTCAGAGTTTTATTGTTCCTGGTGCTGGCTGGATTTAGCCAGTTGCTCTCGATCGGCTGGCGCGACCGCGAATTGCAGGTAGCCACGGGGCTTGGCTTCTATTCTCTGGTCAGCCTTGCCGTGTCGATGCTGCATACGCACGAGTCGACGGGGCCGCTCTATATCCACCTGGAGCAGATCGTGGTGGCCAGCAGCATCTGTTCTTTGCTCTATTGGATTTTCAGTTTCGCGCAAGAAGAGGCAGAGCGGCAAGAATTTACTCCGCAAATGCAGAGCTTCCTGTTAGCCGTGGCGGGTACCGCAAGGGCCACGCGCGTTGCATTGACGGATTCCTCATCCGCCAAAGGAAGAAAGCCGAGGGAGATGTGAGGCTGTCGGGCGCAGTACTCCCGTCTCAACGAAATGGGAGACAATGATTACTTTAGTGTGGTGACCCGTCGGTTACTCTCTTTCGTAACAAAAAAGACGGAATTGTGAAATTTTTATGCAAAAATCCGATGTTTTCTGGTAATAGTTGTAGGAGCAATAAATCCCGACGTGTTGCGTTGGCTGATTTGTTGGTTACTGATTCCCGGTTTAAGGAACACCAATGGTTCTTCCTTTGCTTCAAATTGCGGCGATCGCGGTCATTGCCCTTTATCTAGGCCGATGGCACAGCGGAGTACGGCGTCGCAATACACAATCGTGGGACTCCCTCCTAGCAAGGCTGCGTCCCGATTGGAGCGCCCGGGAGTTGAGCGATCATTTTCTTTGGAAACAAGGGCTTAGCGCGACTCCCGAGGACGCTTGGCAGCGTATGGAGGGTCCCAAGGGCCTGTGGGTGATGTACCAGAACTCCCGGGTCATGTTGGAAATGGCCGACTTTGCAGCCAGAAACTCCGACACCGTGGACCGCGTGCTTCTGGCGACCCTGCGCAGTGACGCCATGCAAATTCGCCTGTGCGTGCTGATGGCTCTGGCCCAGTACGGGTTCTCCCAGGCCAGCGAAGGGGTTCGCATCAATGCATTCCGTGCCGCTTCCATGTACACCGATATGGCCGCGCGGATGACCGAGTTGCTGCAGGAACATGCTGCTGTAGTGGTTCCGGATTTTGTGGCGGCAATGTAATTCAGCTTCCGCGTTCAAATCAAAAAAACCCCGGCCATGGCCGGGGTTTTTGATTGTTTGCAGGAATGAGCCGAATTCAGGCCGGGTTGGCAAGAAATGCATTGATGCGCGCATACTCACCGTCGCTGAGCCTGAAATGGAGCGCCGGAGCCAGCCCCTCAACCTGCTGCCCACTGCGCCCGCCCACGATCGCAGCGGTAATGGCCGGATGGTGCAGCGTCCAGGCCACGGCCACCACGCCAGGGCTTACCTTGTGGCCGCTGCCGATTTCGCGCAGCAGTTCCGCCAGCCGGAGGTTGCGGCTGAGCCGCGGCTCCTTGAACTCCGGTGCGCGTCGCCGCCAGTCGTCGGCCGGAAACGCTGCAACGCGCTCAGCGGTCATTGTGCCGGTGAGCAGGCCGGAGACCATCGGCGAGTAGTTGATGACGCCGATGCCATTGGCCTGCACGAAGGGAAGAATCTTCTCCTCGACGGCCCGCCGCAGCATCGAGTAGGGCGGCTGAAGGCTGGTGATGGGCGCAACCTTCTGGGCTCGCTTCATCTGCTCGACCGAGAAATTGGAAACTCCGGCCCAGCGGATTTTGCCCTGCTCGCGGAAGCGAGCCAGCGTCTCCCAGCCCTCTTCGACCTCAGCTTCCGGGTCAGGCCAGTGAATCTGGTAGAGGTCAATGGTTTCCACCCCAAGCCGCCTTAGCGACCCTTCCAGCTCCTCTGCCAACGACTCTGCCTTGAGCGAGCGGTAGATGGAGCGATCCTCGTGCCAGCGCATCGAGCACTTGGTAAAGATCAGCGGCCTGGGGCCGGAGTGACTCTTGACCGCACGGCCAACCACCTCTTCCGAGCGGCCCAAGCCGTAAATGGCCGCCGTATCAATCCAGTTGACGCCCAAATCGAGGGCGCGATGGATGGCGGCAATGGATTCGTTGTCGTTCTGCGGACCCCAGCCAAACTCCCAGTTTCCACCGCCGATGGCCCACGCGCCAAAACCGATAGACGTAAGTTGAAGGTCAGAATTGCCAAGAGTGCGAAGCGTAGTAGCAGTAGCGGTAGTCGTCATACAAAAGTAGATGCAGCAAATGCCAATATGTCGCACAGAACCGCATCCCATTGGAAATGGATCATGTCGGTTTCCTCCGGCTGGAAACAACTCCGACATCGGGTTCCCTACGCCGCGATCAGGAACCTTCCCTCGCGCATGATCTGCTCCTGCCCGGCTTCGGATTCGAGCCAGATATTGAAGCCCAGACCCACTACGTCGATATGCGTGCCGGAGCGCCACGGAGCACCTGTGTGTTCCCCGTAGGGATTGCCGAAAGCGATGTGGATGCCGGGAAATTTCTCGTCTTGCAGGATGTTGCCGATCACCCGCTCCACGCCCAGGTTGGTGCCGATGGCAAACTCACCCACGCGGTCAGAGTTTTCGTCCGTGTGCGTATAGGTCCAGAAGTCGCCTTCGAGCTGTTTGTTCACGCTGGCACAGCTCACCATGCGGTTGCCTGCAATCTCGATAGTCAGTGGTGTCGCCGCCAGCAGTCCATAACGGGCACATAACCAGTCACCCACCACGCCATCCACCACAAAGGTGCCATTCACCTCGCCCGGCGAGGTAAAGCACTCGCCGCCGGGCAGGTTGCCCCACTTTTCCGGCGAGATGATGCCCGAAGTCTTGAACCACTTGTAGCCGGGGTTCATCTCGGCTGTAATATCGGTCCCCGCCGCGGTCGTGGCGCGGATGCGGGTTGCCTTGCGCACCCGTTCCAGTACCTTTTGACTCAGCCGGTCCACTAGGTTGAAGTCCGCTCGCATGCCCTGACACATGATCTCCGGCGTGATGTTCACCATGTGGGCGTGGCGCATGTGGCGGCGGTTCACAATGTCGGTCATCTGCATTCGCGAGTGCAGTTCGTTGGCTTGCACCTGCACGGCAAAGATGGAAACCTGCGAGGTCTCCATATCGGCCAGCACGGCGGCGGGCATATCAATCAAAGGCCGCGGAGCCAGGTCCTCGAGCACGAAGACATTCCACGGGCAACCCCGCTCGGCCAACTGCGCGCCCAGTGCGGCGGCGATCGGCTCGGTGACACGGTCGGTAATCAGCGTGACCTTCTCGGCCGGATCGATGCGCAGGCAGGTGGTTACAGCCGAACGCGCTCCGGGCGTCAACTCGGCGGGGTAGTCGATCGAAAGCAGATGCGCGGCAGTCTCGGTCATGCGCTGGATATGGACCCTCCAGGTGGTTGGATGCGTATTTCGTGAGATTACCGGAAAATTCCCTGGAATGAAATGGGCAAGTGCCAGTGGGAGACGTGGTTCCACCTTCGTACACACTCGTCCAAACCGGCATGTAAACTGTTGAATCGAGGATGAGCGAATGAAGTCTGAGAACCAATATCCTGGATTTGGATCGTGGACCCGGCGCAGGTTCATGCAGATGGGCGCAGCGAGCGCGGTCAGCCTCAGCGTAAGGAACCTGGCGGATGCTGAGGACACTTCTACCCACCGCACTATGATCGACGTTCCTTTTGACAAGCGAAATCCGCGCGTGGCAATCATCGGCACCGGCGGACGCGGGACCTCCCTGCTGGGGAATCTGCTGGCTGCGGACGCACAAATGGTCGCGCTCTGCGACATAGTCAGCGAGAAGGCCGAGCACGCCGCCTCGATGGTGGTCGCCTCAGGCCAGAAGAAGCCGGAACTGTTTACCAATGGGCCGCACGACTTTGAAAACCTGCTGGCCAGAAACGACATCGATCTGGTTCTGGTGGCCACGCCGTGGAGCTGGCATGCTGAAATGGCCCTGGCCGCCATGAAGCAAGGCAAGGACGTGGCCATTGAAGTGCCCGGCGTGACTTCTATCGAAGATTGCTGGAAGATCGTCCGCACTTCAGAAGAAACCCGCAAGCACTGCATGATTCTGGAGAACTGTTGCTACGGCTACAACGAGACATTGATCCTGCGCATGGTGCATGGAGGCGAGTTCGGCGAACTTCTGTATGGCGAAGGGGCTTACATTCACGACCTTCGCAGCCTGCTCTTTTCGAATGACGGGGAGGGCCTGTGGCGCCGCGCGGAACATACCCTGCGCGACGGCAACCTGTATCCCAGTCATGGACTGGGACCTGTAGCCAACTACATGGGCATCCAGCGCGGCGATCGCTTTGCATACATTGTCTCAATGAGCTCGCCCCAGCGAGGTCTCGATCTCTACCGCAAGGATCACCTGCAGCCGGGAGATCCACGATGGGCCGAGCGCTATGTGACGGGCGACATGAACACTTCGCTCATCAAGACTGCGAAAGGGCTCACAATCACGGTCAAGCATGCCGTTTCCTCTCCGCACCCATACGATCGCATCAACCTGATTGCCGGAACCAGGGGCATCTTTGAAGATTACCCGCCGCGCATTTATCTTGACGGCCCGAACAAAGACGACGAGTGGGGATCGCTGGATGCCTGGAAGCAGTATCAGCATCCGCTCTGGAAGAGCGAAGGCGAGATCGCTAAAAAGATCGGTGGACACGGCGGCATGGATTACATCATGCTTTACCGCCTGCTGCAATGCGTACAGCAAGGGCTTCCGCCGGACATGGATGTATATGACTGCGCTGCCTGGTCCGCCGTGGCGGCGCTCAGCGTAGCTTCCGTCAACCATGGCAGCGCGCCGGTCGAGTTCCCTGATTTTACCCGCGGTAAGTGGCAGCAGCGAAGCGTCTCCGCCATTGCAACGCAGGTGTAGGTTGTTGGGTTGAGGGTTCGTGGTTTCCCAAGTCTCAAAATCGAGGCTTGGCTCCCGGCCTAACCGTAGCTGGATCGCGTCGCGTTGTCCGGGAGGATGGTTCTACAATCCAGCCGCGGTTTCCCTGGCCATGTAATCGACAACCGCTTTCAGATCGCCGTTACTCTCCTCAAACACCTTCAACTGGCGGTCGGCTCCGGTGCCAGTTTCCATGATCGTGCGGATTCCGTTGATTGCGTCGCGGCTGCCCAACTCGTCCACCACCGGATCGATCAGCGCAAGATACTCCTCCAGCAGGTCGCGCTCGGGGACCTCCTGCTGCTTGCCGAAGTCGATCAGCTTGCCGTCAAGGCCGTAGCGGACGGCGCGAAACTTGTTCTCCATCAGGAGTGGGCGCGAATACTGGCGAAAGTCCTGGTTGGCCTCGTGCAGCCTATAGAGATAAACGGCGGTGGCCTGGATGAGCGCGGCAATGGCTACCGTCTCCTCAGCGCGCAAGGGAATATCGCAGGCGCGGACCTCCACGGTGTTGAAGAAGGGATGCGGGCGGATGTCCCACCAGATCTTCTTGGCGTTGTCTATGCAGTTGGTGCGCACCAGCAGACTCACATAGTTTTCAAACTCTGAGTAACTCTGAAAAGCGTCCGGAATCCCGGTGCGGGGAAAGTTCTCGAAGACCTTGGAGCGGTAACCCTTGTAGCCAGTGTTGAGTCCCAGCCAAAACGGCGAGTTGGTCGCCAGCGCCATGATATGGGGCAGAAAGTAGCGCATCGAATTCATGATGCGGATGGCTGCCTCGCGGTCCTCGATGCCCACGTGGACATGCAGGCCAAAGATCAGGTTGGCGCGCGCCACCAGTTGCAGATCTTTCACTACCTGGTGGTAACGCGGGTCGGGATAGATCTCCTGCGTGCGCCAATCGGCAAATGGATGGGTGGCTCCGGCCACCAGCACCAAGCCATGCTCGGTGGCCAGCCTGATCATCTCCCGGCGCAGCTCGTAAATGTCTTCCCGCGCTTCGTCGATGTTGCGGCAGACGCGTGTGCCTACTTCCACCACCGAGGTGTGCATCTCCGCCTTTACCCGCTCTTGCAGCCGCAGCTTGCCCTGCGCCAGCATCTCCGTCTGCACATGGGAACGAAGATCGCGGGTGACCGGATCGACGGTCTGGTACTCCTCTTCAATGCCCAGCGTGAACGATGGCCGCATGGAGGCCTCCTGGGGAGAGCTTTGCGCCATTGTAGCGGGAACGAAGACGGATGGCGCAAAAAGACAAAAGCCGGCGGCTGGAGACCGCGGACCCCTTGTAGACGACGTAATCAAAGGTCGCGCGCTCCATCCTGCGCCGCTTTTGAGCCAAGGAAAACTCGGCAGTTACTCTCCGCCCCGTTCCGCAATCCCCCGCAGCACAGCCTCCGCCCTCTCCAAATCCGCTTCCGTATCCACCCCAATTGTGTCCCTGGGCGCCGCGGCCACGTAAATATCGATCCCGTTGTCGAGTAACCGCAACTGCTCCAGCCGCTCCACACGCTCGATCCAGGAGGGCGGCAGCGCCGCAAACCGCTCCAGCGCTTCCTTCCGGTACGCATAAATCCCCAGGTGCTTGCGGTACCCCGCAAATCCCGCCCGGTCCCGATCGAACGGTATGGTGGCCCGCGAAAAGTAAAGTGCCCGCCCGTCCAACGCGGTCACCACCTTTACCGCATTGGGGTCAGCGATCTCCAGCGCCGGACAGCGGACGGCCAGCGTAGCAACCTCGACCTCCGCCCGGTCAAACAGCGCCAACAGAGGCGGAAAAAACGCCGGCGTCAGCGTCGGCTCATCCCCTTGGATGTTCACGTATATATCCGCGTCGATCGCCTGCGCCACTTCCCTCACCCGGTCTGACCCGCTCGGGCACTCCGGCGAGGTCATCGCCACCGGAATTCCCCGTTCCCGGCAGGCCTCCGCCACTTCTTCTGAGTCCGTAGCCACCACCACCGGGTCCATCAGCCCGCTTCCGGCCGCCGCGCGCCACACCCACTCCACCATCGGCCGCCCGGCAATCATCCGCAGCACCTTGCGGCTAAGCCGCGTCGAACTGAGCCGCGCGGGAATCACCCCGGCAATTCGCAACCTACTCATTCCATCGAGTGTAAATCGCCGTCCGCCCTCCTGGTTTGACCTCCAATCCAGCCGCCCGTATCATCTAATCTGGTGCGGCCCATCCGGCCGCCCTCTCCGGCGGAGTAGCTCAGATGGTTAGAGCGACGGATTCATAACCCGTAGGTCGGCGGTTCGATCCCGCCCTCCGCCACCAAACAAATCAACGACATACGCAAGGATTACGGTTGAGGCTCTCTCCCGCGTTTACGTGGGGATAGGGATGGTTGGCCCCAAAGGCTGTTTTTCGGTGGATTTCCGGGCCAGACGATCCACGATCAACACATCTGCCCCGTGAATCAGGTGTCCAAAGGTGTCCCTCTCCAGCCGGGATGGAATGTCCCTCAGGGGCTAAAACCGCGCCTCTTCAAAGCCCTATTTGTACAGCCAGCTCCAGGCTCAATGAACTGTTTCTTTCCGAGACTTCCATTTTTCAAGGAATGCCGCAAGTTTCTCTTCCCGTGTTGGCTGCTGCTTTGAAGTGGGATTGCCCAGATTGGGCAAAGTGCGCGATGGCGGCCCAGCCAATGCCTTGATCGAGAGCGCAATACGTTTTGCTTTTGTATCGACGCCAAGCACCTTCACCTTGACGATCTGGCCCGCTTTTACGGCCTCGGACGGTTCCTTGATATAGCGATTGGACAACTCGCTGATATGGACAAGCCCATCCTGGTGAACGCCAATATCGACGAAAGCTCCGAACTTCGTCACATTGGTCACCACGCCTTCGAGCACCATCCCTACCTGCACATCGGAGATATCCCGCACCTCCTCGTGGAAGACGGGTGCAACAAACTTGTCGCGCGGGTCGCGTCCGGGCTTTCTCAATTCGGCCAGGATATCGTCCAGCGTGTACGCACCGGCAGAGAGTTGATTGCGATCCACCTGCTCGAGCAGTTGCGGCTTCTCGATGATCTCCTTAACCGACGTCCGCAGCGACAGTGCAATCTGTTCCACCACCGGGTACGACTCAGGATGGACAGCGGTCGAGTCGAGGGGGTTATCCCCACCCCGAATGCGCAGGAAGCCTGCCGCCTGCTCGAAGGTCTTCGGTCCTATTCCCGGCACCTCCAGCACCTGCGCGCGCGATCGAAAACCTCCCTTCTCATTGCGATGGCTCACAATGTTCTGCGCGGTGCGCTCCGTGATTCCCGCAACAAAGCGAAGCAGTGTCCAGGATGAAGTATTCAGGTCAACACCGACGCGATTCACGCAACTCTCGATCACGTTCTCCAACGAATCCTGGAGCTGACGCTGATCAACATCATGTTGGTACTGGCCAACGCCGATCGATTTGGGGTCTACCTTCACCAACTCGGACAACGGATCCTGAAGGCGGCGAGCTATGGAGATGGCGCCTCGCACAGTCAAGTCAAGATCGGGGAACTCCTGCCTTGCGACGGCAGAGGCCGAGTAAACACTGGCTCCCGATTCACTGACGGTCACAGAAAAGATTCCCTCGATGTTCTTTTCACGCAGAAAGCCGCGGACAAAGGCATCTGTCTCACGGGAAGCAGTTCCATTCCCGATCGCAATGGCGCGAATACGGTGCTGCCGCAGCAGAGCCTCAAGCTTGGCGGAAGCTTCGGCGTTGCCATGCTTTGACGTGTGCAGATAGAGCACGTCGTGAGCCAGCAACTTGCCGGTCGCATCGACAACGGCAACCTTGCAGCCTGTGCGCAGTCCCGGATCAATGCCAAGGACCGAGATTGGTCCCGCGGGCGGGGCCAACAAAAGGTTGTACAGGTTGTCGCGAAAGACCTGGATGGCATCCGTATCTGAACGCCGCTTCAGTTCCAGGCGAATCTCTCCCTGAATGGACGAGTTCAGCAGTCGCTTCCATGCATCTTCGATGGCGACTTCGAGGTGCCGCGTCCAATCGCCCTGTTGCCGGAGCACATGCTGCCGGATCAGCGCTATGGGGCGCGCGGGTTCGACTTCGATGAGGAAGTACAGAACGTTTTCCGTTTCGCCTCTTCGGATGGCCAGCATGCGATGCGAGGGGATGGTCTTGACCGGCTCCTTGTAGTCGTAATACATCTTGAATTTTTCCTGCTCGTCGATCGCATCCGTCATCTTGCGGCTCACGATCATGCCATCGTCAAACAGCAGGCGGCGCAGCGCCTTTCGCAGGTCTGCTTCTTCGCTGATCCACTCGGCAACGATGTGCCGCGCTCCCTCCAGCGCTTCATCCACCGTGGCGACGCCGAGTTCCACGTTCACGAAGCCGGCGGCGAAGCTGTCCAGAGGCTGCGTGGAAGGCTGTTGCTGCCACAGGTAAAGCGCCAATGGTTCCAAGCCTTTTTCGCGGGCAATGGTGGCTTTGGTGCGCCGCTTGGGCCGATAGGGAAGGTAAAGGTCTTCGAGATCGCTCTTGTCGAGTGTGGCTTCAATCCGCGCCTTCAGTTCATCGGTCAGCTTGCCCTGCTCCGCGATGGAGGAGAGGATGGTCGCGCGGCGCTCCGTCAGGTCACGAAAATAGGAGAGCTTTTCTTCGATGTCGCGGATCTGGACTTCGTCCAGGTTGCCGGTGACTTCCTTGCGATACCGCGCAATGAAGGGAACGGTTCCGCCTTCGTCCAACAGTTCGATAACGGCGACGAGACCGTGCATGGGAAGGTTCAATGACTGTGCAATATGGAGAAGGATTTCAGAGGAGAGAATGATGTTTTCTTTCATAATGGGCCAATGTTTATGGTACATGCCGGCGCTGTGCAGATCCTGAATGGAACTCTCGGGACCAAAGCGGGAATTATTTCCCCTTTGCGACACCCCGGACTCATCCGTCATGCTAGAAGGGAGGAGATTCTCAGCATGAGCCAGAACACACAAGTCATCTCTGCTGCAGCCGCGGGGACCGTTCAACTCGGAGACCGCAGGGTGAACCGCCTGGGATATGGCGCGATGCGTCTCACAGGCAAGGGCGTATGGGGACCGCCAGCGGATCGCGGTGCGGCACTGGCGACGCTGCGGCGTGCCGTAGAACTTGAGGTGAACTTCATCGACACGGCCGACTCGTACGGTCCAAATATCTCAGAGGAACTGATCGCCGAGGCGTTGGCGCCATATCCGCCGGGTCTGGTGATTGCCACGAAGGGTGGATGGGAGCGGGTAGGCCCAGGACAGTGGCTGCACAATGCCAGCCCGAAGCATCTGGAAGCCGCTGTGGAAGGCAGCCTGAAAAGACTTCGCCTGGACCGGATCGATGTCTACCAACTGCACGTTCCTGATCCAGCCGTGTCGTTTGACGCGTCGATGGAGACGCTGGCCCGGCTGCGTGAGCAGGGGAAGATTCGGCACATCGGGCTATCAAACGTGACTTTGGAGCATCTGGAGCGGGCGCGGAAGATTGTACCGATCGTCTCAGTGCAGAACCGATACAGCTTTGCCGACCGGGAGTGGGACTATTTGTTGAACCACTGCGAGCAGAACGGAATTGCATTCATTCCGTGGGCGCCCCTGGGACAGAATCGACAGGATCACGAAGTTCTGGATAAGGTCGCAAGTGCGATCGGCGCAACTCCATTGCAGGTGGCGCTGGCATGGCTGCTACGGCGGTCCAAGGTTATTCTGCCGATTCCGGGAACGTCATCAGCCGTTCACGTGGTGGAAAACGTTGCAGCGGCGGAACTCAGGTTGCCGGACGGATTGTTCAGAGAATTGTCAGAAGTGAAGCCGCCCCCGGCCAGCCTTCGGTGACAGCACGCCCATGATCCTTTGCCATTTCTCGAGAACCCCGGCGGGGCTTTGACGACCGTGCATCCGGTGGCCCGGAGTGTACCCCCAGCGTTCCTCTTTTCCGCAGCGCGTAAAACAAAGGCTTCGAGTTGCCGATAACCCCATTACGGCGGCTCTGGCAGAGCGCGGGCTCATACGCGCGGTGGAGACAGTGCGGCGTGTCTGCAAATGGGGGTGGGGATGGAAGACCAATTTCTTGTGGATCGCGGCTCTTGCTCAACGGCGCGAGAAGGCTACGAAGCCATATTGGGGGTCGATTCGAATCGTCCGGGCGAGGACCGGCAGTTCGTCAACGAACTGCATGGGCTCCTGGGAGACGATTCCGAGCCAGATTCTCTCTTTTTTGTGGAGAGCTGGACCCTGGGCACGTCCGCTGCGGTGGAAAACTTCCAGCAAAGACGGCAGGAACACGCAGATCGTGAGAGCCAAAACCGCTCATTCAGGGAATTCGACAACCGCGGAAGCCTGTTCTTTGTGCAGCAGAGTGAGTGGTTTGCGGAACAGTTCGGCTCTGCCCACCATGCTGACTGGGCCCAGCCTCCTGAAGAGCCTGCAGTACGAACGCAAGAACAGGCTCCCCAGGAATGGGGTTCATTTGCTGAGGAGCGTGACAGCAGGCAGGAGACAACCTATCCCATGACGCAGTACCGCGCCTGCCGGCTCCTGGGGGTGAACGCGACCAGCACGCGGGAGCAGATCAAAGCTGCGTACCGGCGCATGGCGAGCCAGTGGCATCCCGACCGGCTCGAATGCAGGACCGAGGAAGTGCGCCAACTCGCCACCGAGAAGATGGTTGCAATCAACGAAGCATACCGCGTATTGCGCAGTTAAGCTGCGACCGATCGCCTGTGGCGCCGGCGTTTCCCCGCGGTTCTGAATCAGAGGCTCGTGCTGGTCTATACTTGCTGATTCATTCCGATTTCGCTGGGGAGGATTCATGTCGACACTTACACGCCGGGATCTTATGGCCTTATTGCTCGCCGCGCCTGCGGCTGCCTACGCCTTCAGTAATGATTCCGCAGACTGGATCTCACTGTTTGACGGCAAGTCACTCGACGGATGGAAAGCCAGCGAGCAAGCGGATACATTCAAGGTCGCGGACGGACAGATTGTGGTTCACGGCAACCGGGCACACCTGTTCTACGTAGGCCCCGCGCATCATGCCGATTTCAAAAACTTCGAGCTGAGCACAGACGTAATGACGCGACCGGGCGCGAACTCCGGCATCTATTTCCACACTGCATATCAGCCCTCGGGCTGGCCTGCGGCGGGATTCGAGGTGCAGGTGGCAAACACCTACGTGGGCGCAAACGGATACGTGGAGCAGAAGAAGACGGGCTCCCTCTACGGGGTACGCAACGTCTACAAGCAGCTTGTCAACGACAATGAGTGGTTCCGCATGAACATTCTGGTGCGCGGCAAACAGGTGCAGATCCTGCTGAACGACATGCTTGTGGTGGACTACGTGGAGCCCGATCCGCCGTTCCGGGCCGACCTCAATTTCCAGCGCGTCCTCAACCACGGCACGTTCGCGCTCCAGGGGCACGATCCACTGAGCACCACGTACTTCAAGAACATTCGCGTCCGTCCGCTGGCCGATGACCTGACGCAAATCTCGAACGAACGCCCGGAAGTGGACGAACTCTACCGCGACGTCATCCGCCTTGGCACCGAAAACTATCCCCTGGTGGATTACCACGTGCACCTGAAGGGTGGATTGACGATTGAACAGGCTCTCGCGAACTCCCGCCGCCTGGGCATTTACTACGGCGTCGCCATCAATTGCGGCCTGGGTTTCCCCGTGCACAGCGACGACAGCGTGCACGAGTATTTGAATAGCATGAAAGACCAGCCGTGCTATGTCGCTCTACAGGGCGAAGGGCGCGAATGGATGACGCTGACCTCACCCGAATCCATCGCACGCTTCGACTACTGTTTCACTGATGCGATGACCTTTACCGACGACAACGGCAAGCGCATGCGCATCTGGATTCCCGAAGAGATCGGGGAAATCCAGGACAAGCAGGCGTTCATGGAAATGTATGTGAAGCGCATTGTGGGCGTTATGCACGAGCCCATCGACATCTACGCAAATGCGACGTTCCTGCCGCCTCAGATTGCCGCGGAGTACGATGCGCTCTGGACGCCTGATCGGATGCGCAAAGTGATCGACGCAGCGGTGGCAAACGATGTTGCAATCGAGATCAACAACCGCTATAAGATTCCGAGTGCCGGGTTCATCAAGACAGCCAAAGCCGCAGGCGCCAAGTTCTCCTTTGGAACCAACAATGCCGACGCGAACCTCGGCCGCCTCGAATACCCGATTCAGATGGTCAAGCAGTGCGGCCTCGTTTGGCAGGATATCTTCGTTCCCAGACCGGCAGGCCAGAAACCAATCCAAGTGAAGAAGTGGCGCAATGCGTAGCCAGAAATTGAACACGGTTGGCGCCAGGCTTTGCGCCGCAGCCTCTCAAACGGTCAGCTCACAGAGACAGGCAGCATCGTAGTTCCCAGATGGCCGCCGGCTCTGTGGTACGAGCGGTGTGGAGCTACCACCGGACTAACTTTTTCAGACTACGCAGCAGTCCAGGGAATCACCCGTGCAACCTCCTGCCCACGGGATGCAGGAGGTCGGGAAGCGCTTCGAGGATCAGTTACCGGAAAAGTCCTTCTTTCAATGAGTCAGTTGCCGGAACCATCCAATCTACTGCGTCACGGCAGCGGCATTGCTCTGCGCCCCACACTGCAGGATCTCTTAACAGAGAAGCTGTTCAAGCGATTCGGATGGGATTGGACAATGCTCATCGAACGGGAGTAGTATCCAGCCGGATTTTTGGAGCGGTCGGCGCGGGGCCGAAACCCGGCGCCGGGGGCGGAGAAGTTCTCAAGTCAGGGAGGCAAGCATGAATGCGCTGAAGAAAGTTGCATTGGCGTTGCTGGTGCTGGCAATCCTATCCACGTCGGGGTGCGGCAGGCACTCGACCAATGAGGTTTACTACCTGATTGCAACGAACATATCGCTGCCTTACTGGCAGACGGCGGCGGCTGGATTCAACAAGGCGGCGGCTCAGTACAAGGTGACTGCCAAAGTTGTGGGGCCGAGCAGCTACGACGTGCAAGGCGAGTTAGCCGAGCTGCACAAGGCCATTGCGGCCAAGCCGGCGGGTATTCTGATCTCAGTCGCCGATGTTGCCGTACTGCAGTCGGAGATCAATGCGGCCGTGAACGCAGGCATCCCCGTGATTACCATAGACTCCGATGCCGTGGGCAGCCGGAGGCTTTACTTCATTGGAACCAATAACCTGGAGGCCGGCCGGCTGGGCGGACGGCGCGTGATTGAGAAGCTGGGCGGCAGGGGCAACGTGGTCTTTTTCACCATTGGCGGCCAGCCCAATACGGAGGAAAGGCTCAAGGGATTCAAGGAAGTGCTCGCCACCCGCCCGGAGATCACGATCGCGGACGTAGTGGACATCAAGGGGGATGCACGCTATGCGTCCGATTGGGTCCAGGAGTCAATGGCCCTGACCGGCTCCAAAAAGATTGACGCCTACGTCTGCCTGGAGGCTTCGGCGGGCAAGGTAGTGGCCGATGTGCTCAAGCAGATCCATGCGACCGACCGCCTGGTGCTGGCCTGGGACGTCGATCAGGATACGCTCGATCGGATCAAGGCAGGAACCATCGACTCGACGATCGCGCAGAAGCCGTTCACCATGGCATACGTTGGGCTAAAGGCGCTGGACGAGGTCTTCCACGCACCGCCCAGGCAACTCAGTAAGGACTACGGCAGTGACTCCTTTGCGCCGTACCCGGTGTTTGTGGATACCGGCACTTCGCTCGTTGACAAGAACAATGTGGACCTTTACATTGCCGCGACAGCGGAGGAGAACAAATAGGAAAGTTCCGCTAAAGCAATTCGCAGACTCGGAGATTGCTGCTGCCATGCGCCGCGATCCATTCTGAACGCGGGTCGCTGATGGCAAGGGTTTGAGGTATCCACTCCCAATCTTGTGTTTCAGCAGCTTTCAGTCATGTTTTTGTGCCTTGAACCGCTCGATGGCTTCGTTCCGCTTTTAAGAAATTTCCTCTTCCCCCTCGCTCGCGAAAAGAACTATCATGGCTCCGGTTCCGTGTAGGTCCGCGGCAAACGTCGCAAGAAGGGAATTCTTATGAGCACAACCCACGCAATCCTCAAACGCTATGAAATGCTGATCGACGGCGAGTTCGTCCCGCCCGCGAAAACGCTTGAAGTCGTAAACCCTGCAACCGAGGAAGTGATCTCCGAGTTCCCATGCGGCACAGTCGAAGACGTCAACGCCGCCGTCCTGGCCGCCGAAAAGGCGCAGAAAACCTGGGCAGCCCTGCCTGCTATCCGCCGCGCCGCCCACCTCCGCGAAATCTCAGCTCTTATCCGCGCCAACCGCGAATCCCTCGCTCATATCATCACGGAAGAGCAAGGCAAAATCCTCTCCCTTGCCCGGACTGAAGTCGATTTCTCCGCCGACTATGTCGATTACATGGCTGAGTTCGCCCGCCGCTACGAAGGCGAAATCATCCCCAGCGACCGCCCCGGCGAAAACATCCTTCTCTACAAGATGCCCATTGGCGTCATTGCCGGCATTCTGCCCTGGAACTTCCCTTTCTTCCTCATCGTGCGCAAGTTGGCTCCTGCCCTGGTCACGGGCAACACCATCGTCATCAAGCCCAGCAGTGAAACCCCCAACAATGCCTTCGAGTTCGCCAAACTCGTCGCCCAATCGTCCCTGCCCAAAGGTGTCTTCAATCTCGTCTCAGGCCCAGGCGCGCTCATCGGCAACGCACTCGCCACCCATCCCAAAGTCGGCATGGTCTCGCTCACCGGCAGCGTCGAGGGCGGCGTCGCCGTCATGCGTGCCGCCTCTGAAAATGTCACCAAGGTCTCCCTCGAGCTGGGCGGAAAAGCCCCCGCCATCGTCGCCGCCGACGCCGACCTCGACCTCGCCGTCAAAGCCATTCGCGCCTCCCGCCTCGCCAATACCGGCCAGCTCTGCAACTGCGCCGAACGTGTCTATGTCCACGAGTCCATCGCTGCTGAATTCATCCGCAGGGTGACAGACGCCATGCGGCAGACGGTCGTCGGCGACCCCTTCGCCCCAGCTACTGAAATGGGCCCCCTGGTCAGCAAGCGTCAGCGTGAACTCGTCGCAGCCGCCGTCGACCAGGCCCTTCACGACGGCGCCAAGCTCGAATGCGGCGGCAGCAACAATCCAGCCAAGACGGGCTACTACTTCCAGCCCACCGTCCTCACGAATTGCCGCCAGGACACCGACATCATGCAGAAAGAGATCTTTGGCCCCGTCCTGCCCGTCACCACCTTCAGAACCCTGGATGAAGCCTTCGCCAAAGCCAACGACTGCGAGTACGGCCTCACCTCCTCCATCTACACCCGCTCGCTCGACGTAGCCATGCGCGCCTGCAATGAGATAAAGTTCGGCGAAACCTATGTCAACCGCGAGAACTTTGAGGCCATGCAGGGCTTCCACGCCGGATGGCGCAAATCCGGAATCGGCGGCGCCGACGGCAAGCACGGCCTGGAAGAATACCTCCAGACCCACGTCGTCTACATGAATTACGACCTGAACAAGCAGTAGCCGCGCGAGAGGGACTCTTCGTTCCGTCCATTTTCCGCCAAACCCGGGTATCTCAGGTCTCGAAAAGAGGCCTGAGATGCCTCAATCCTCCACCGGCCGGCCGGCTTCCCTATCCGCTATTCCCTGCCAGCTGATCCCTGTTACGCTATCATTACGTCTAAAGAGTGAGCGGCCCGTTCCCCTCAAGGCCCTCTCCGGTGGTGTGCGTGTCTCGATTCTTCCAGCGTTTTGTCTTCGTTCTTTCCGTGGCCATCTTTGCCGTCCTCGGCTTTGGCTTTGCCCTGGGTGAATTCGGCTGGTTTGGCGTTCATGCCGGCGGCGAGCAGGATGGCGCCTATCGCCAGATGCGCGTATACGCCGAGGTCCTCAAGAAGATCCAAACCGACTACGTCACCGAACCCAACATCAACGACGTCACCACCGGCGCCCTCCACGGCCTTCTCGAATCCCTCGACTCCGACTCCAGCTACCTGACGCCCACCGAATACAAGATCTATAAGGACCGCCCCACCACCGGCGTCGCCCAGGTTGGAATCACCGTTTCCAAGCGCTTTGGCTATGCCACCGTAGTCTCCGTCCTGCCCGGTTCTCCCGCCGACCACGAGCACCTCGCCGATGGCGATGTCATTGAGTCCATCGGCGACCAGTCAACCCGCGAACTCTCGCTGGCCGTCATCCGTCTCATGCTCGAAGGCAAGCCTGGAACTGCGGTTACCCTTTCCGTGGTGCGCCCGCGCAAAGCCGACCCCGACAAGTTGACCCTCACCCGCTCCATCGCCACCCCGCCCGCGCTCGGCGAGCAGGAATACAACGACTCCACCATCCTTTACCTCAAGCCCGGCCTGCTCACGGCGGCCCGCGTCAATGAAATCGCCGCCAAACTCAAAGCGGCCGGCAAGGGCCGGAAGGTGCTTCTCGATCTGCGTGACTCCTCCGGCGACGACCCCCAGCAGGGACTGCGCCTGGCCAACTTCTTCTTGAAACAGGGCACCCTGGCCACGCTCGCAGGCCAGAGGTTTCCCACCCAGACCTTCACCGCTGATCCGGCAGCCTTTCTTACCGATGCCCCGCTGGCCTTACTCGTCAATCGCGGTACCTATGGTGCGGCTGAGTTGACGGCCGCCGCCATTGAAGACGCCAAGCGCGGTGATGTGGTTGGTGAGCGCACCTTCGGCGAGGGCTCGGTGCAAAAGACCCTCGAGTTGCCCGACGGCGCCGCGCTCCTGCTGACCGTAGCCAAATTCCAGGGCCCATCCGGAAAAAAGATCCAGGACGAAGCCGTCACCCCCACCGTCGTCGTAGGTCAGACCATCGATGAAGAGGACGAAGAGGCCCTTCCCTCCAAGGGCGACGAGCCTCTCGACAAGGCTCTTGATTTACTGAAATCGAAAACCGTCTGACCCCGAACGGCCAGGCGAATTGCCAAATCGGACCGACCCATTCCCGCCCTTGCCCCGCATGGTTCGCCTCGGTGCCCCTGGCATCCTCTTGTAACAGGAAGATGCTAGCCTTAAGCTGAAGCATCTTCTCCCGGCGCGTTGGGAGAGATGGACACGAGGCCTGAATCGCTTGGCTGCCACGCCCCATCAGCCTGTCGAGCCGCGCGACCTTATTCGGTCGCGCCGACTACAGGCCCAACCGCTTGTGCAAAAGCGGCACCGCAAGCTCGCCGGTCGCTTTGCGCTTGCCGTGCTTCTGATGCTCGCCATCGTTACCGGTTCGCTGGCCGGCCTTACCCTCGTCTACTCCGTTGATCTGCCGCAGATCAACGACCTCGAGCGTTACCGTCCCTCCACCACCACCGATCTCTACGACCGGAAGGGCCGCGTTGTGGGTTCCTTTGCCCTCGAGCGCCGCGAAGTGGTCAACTACGACGGCTTTGCCCCCATCCTTCGGCAAGCCGTTATCTCCATTGAAGACAAGAGTTTTGAGTCACATTGGGGCATCAATGTTTTCCGCGTAATCGGAGCCGTCTGGCACGACATCCGCTCCCACGGCCGCGCTCAGGGCGCCTCCACGCTCACCATGCAGTTGGCCCGCAACCTCTTTCTCTCGTCAGAGCGCACTGCGGCGCGCAAGATCCAGGAGGCTTATCTCGCCATCCAGATTGAACGCGCCTTCACCAAGCAGCAAATCTTCACCCTCTATGGCAACCAGATTTACCTCGGCAGCGGCATGTACGGCTTTGAAGCCGCATCGGAGTTTTACTTCTCAAAGCATGCCAAAGACGTCACCCTGACCGAAGCCGCCCTGCTCGCCGGACTACCCAAAGGCCCCGTCGCGTTTTCACCGCTGCTCTATCCTGAGAAAGCCTTGCGCCGCCGCAATCTCGTCCTCTCTGAAATGGAGTCCGACGGAGTCATCACCCACGCCCAGGCTGAGCAGGCCAGCAATGCGCCGCTCGGCCTTCATATCGCCCAGCCGGTAAGCTCGGTGGCTCCCTGGTTCCAGGAGGAGGTGCGCCGCGAACTGGAAAAACGCTTCGGAACCGAGCAGGTTCATGAGGCCGGCCTCAAGGTTGAAACCACCCTCGATCTGGACCTTCAGCAGACCGCAAACCGCGCCGTCGCCGATGGCCTGGCTACCTACGAACGCCGCCGTGGATGGAAAGCCAACCTCGAAAACGTCCTCGCCGGCGGCATAACGATCGAGGAATACAGGCATCCCGACTGGGCCGTGAAGACCAGCCCCGGCGACTACGTGCATGCCCTGGTCACCCGCGTCCTGCCCCTCGAGATTCATGCCCGCATCGGCCCGCCTGGCCAGGAAGGCGCAGAAATTGTCCTCTTGCCCGAGGATTGGCAATGGACCGGCCAGCGATACGGCGACGCCCTGGTCAGACCCGGCGACATCGTCTATGTTCAGCTCTCCGAAACCATGGAGGGGACAGCCCGCCGCGCCACCCTCCAACAGGATTCCGGCGCCCAGGGCGCCCTGATGGCCATCGACAACACCAACGGCGATGTGCTTGCCATGGTCGGCGGACGCGACTACGCCCTGAGCCAGTTCAACCGCGCGACGCAAGCGCAAAGACAGACCGGCTCCAGCTTCAAGCCCTACGTCTACACCGCCGCCATCGAGGACGGTGCCAAACCCACCGACATCATCGTTGACAGCCCGGTCAGCTTCGGCGGCTACACCCCGCACAACTACGAGAACGACTACAAGGGCGCCATGACCCTGACCAACGCCTTCGCCGAGTCGCGCAACATTCCGGCCCTCAAACTCGCTGCCCGCGTCGGCATTCACAACGTCATCGACGTGACCCACCGCTTTGGCGTCACCTCGTACATTCCCGCCTATCTGCCCATCGCCATCGGCGCGGTCGAAATCACGCTCGAAGAGCAAGTCGCCTCTTACTCCGTCTTTCCCAACGATGGCATCCGCATCGCGCCCCGACTCGTCCGCAAAGTTTCCAACGCCGACGGCATCACCCTCTGGGAAGACCCTCCCGAGGTCACTGAGGTCATCAGCCAGCAGACTGCGCGCACCATGATGATTCTTCTTCGCGCCGTCACGGCCCACGGCACCGGCGCCGCCGCATCCCAGTTGAACCACCCCCTCGGCGGCAAAACAGGCACCACCAGTGACTATACCGACGCCTGGTTCCTCGGCTTTTCCCCCTCCGTCACCTGCGGCGTCTGGGTCGGGTTTGACAGTCGCGAGTCACTGGGCGAAAAAGAAACAGGCGCCAAAGCCGCCCTCCCCATCTGGATGACCGTGATGCGCCAAGCCATCGCCGGCAAGGACGACGAGCAGTTCCTCGGCGACCAGCAAGACAGCCAGCCTCTCAAAGCGGCCACTAAACCGCTCACCAAACCATCGCCCCCGCCCGCAGTCGCCTCATCCGCCGAGCCCATGAAGGCCAGCGCGCTCGTCAAACGGCTCGCAACCCCGGTCACGACTTCTCCCACTTCAAAGCAACCCGCCGCGAAATCACCGGCGCAGCCAACTTTCACATCCAGGCCGCAAATCAGGCCGGCTTTGCCTCCTCAGACCGCTTCCGGCAAGCCGGGAATCACCGTCAAACAAACCATGGGGACCACTCCCCAGCACTGACAAGCCGAAAGGCCGACGATGAGAGCGCTGCCAATCTTCGTTTTACTGACGGATCAGGAGCTGATTGCGCAAGTGAATGCAAGCGCGAATATCGGCGGGAATGCACAATTCTGGCTATCAACAGGGATGCGGGCCTGCGGGATCTGGCTCCCAGTGAGGGTGAAACTGGATACGATGGAACATGGCGCGTTTTGATTCCTCCTCCCGGCAGCCGATCAGCCGGCGCAGGTTTCTTCAAGCGAGCATGTACGGAGCTGCCGGGCTGGCGCTCTATTCAGGCGCGATTGAGCGTCACTGGATTGAGGTCACCCGGTACGACATCTCTCTGCGTGGCTTGCCTGCTGCGTTTGACGGCTTGCGCATCGCACAACTCGGCGACATCCACCTGGACGACTTTACAGAGCCATTCTTCCTCCGCCATGTAATTGACCGGGTCAACCGCTTGCGGCCCGATGCTGTTTTTCTTACCGGCGACTATGCCAGTTACGGGCTTTACGGGAAAAAGTTTGGCGTCGGCGCCGCATGGCAATGTGCCAATTTCCTGAGCGAACTTGAATGCAAACAGGTTTATGCCATACTCGGCAACCATGACGTCCTCGTCGGAGAAGAAGAGGTCATTGCGGCGCTTACGGCTAACGGCATCACGGTGCTTAAAAACAAATGCTTGCCGATTGAGCGCACCGGCGGCAGAATCTGGCTGACTGGACTGGACGATCCTGTGAAAGGTCATCCCGACCCCGAGTTGGCCATCCCTGCTTCGATTCGCAACGTGCCGAATGAACCCATTGTGCTGATGTGCCATGCCCCGGACTACGTCGACGATCTGCTGGCGCAACCCGCTGGGAAAGCGGTCGACCTGATGTTGAGCGGCCACACGCACGGAGGTCAGGTTCGCCTGCCAATGCTGGGCGCTCTGCACCTGCCCCCACGCGGTAAGAAGTATGTTCAGGGATGGTTCCGGTTTGGAGACTTGCAACTCTATGTCAATCGCGGCATCGGCACGGTAGGGGTGCCATTTCGGCTCGATTGCCCACCGGAGATCACGCTCATCACGTTGCGTACAGCCTGAGTGGGAAGGAGGTGCAGCCAGCCGTTGTCAAACGAAATGCAAACCTGGAATGAAGCCGTCGCCGAAACAGAAAACCCTAACCTGCCAACCTAAAATACCTTTTCGCACGCGCCACATCCCTGAAGATCTGCTCCTTCAGCGCCTCCGGCGAAGGCCACGCGATCTCCGGCCGCAGACGCATCAGGAACTCCAGTTCCACCGGCGTCTGCTCATCCATCTCCACCGGCTCAAAGTCCAGAATGTGCGACTCCACGGCAAATGAAGTCTCGCCAAACGTGGGCCGGTTGCCCACATTCGTAACCGCCTTGAAGCAATGCCCGCAGACCGTCAACCGCGTTACATACACACCAAACCCCGGCAGCAATCCCTCATACGGCGCCAGGTTCACCGTAGGCACCAGCAGTCGCGTGCCGATTCCGCGTCCCCGCGCCGGCGTCGACCGCACTTGAAATGCCCGCCCCAGCATCCATCGCGCCTTACGCATGTCTCCCGCCGCAACCAGTGCCCGGATCGCCGAACTGGAAACCTCCATCCCCCGCACCTGCACCGACGGATGCACGTGCACACCAAACCCGAACTCAGCGCCCAACCGCTTCAAGTCCGCTATGCCGGCCTCGGCGCCGTGCCCAAAGTGGAAATTTCCGCCCTCATGCAGCCCGCGCACCCCCAAAACCCCCACCAGAATGCGCTCCACAAACTCCCGCGCCGTCAGCCCCGCCAGCGCCGCATCAAAGTGCAGCACCAACACCGCATCGATGCCCGTTCGGGCCAGCAGCTTCACCCGCTCGTCCATCTGCGTCAGCAGTTCCGGCGCCGTAGCCGGCCGTAAAAACCGCTCCGGGTGCGGATCGAACGTAATCGCAACCGAACGAATCCCCAGCCCGTGCGCCTCCTCCACCACCGAGCGAAGAATCTCCCGGTGCCCCACGTGCACTCCGTCGAAGTTGCCGATGGCGGCGACCGAAGGGCCAAAGCCGGCAGGGATCTCCTCCACCGACCGGTACACGGGTATAGTCCGATAAACGGGAATCATGCGGTCGGCACTATCGCTCATAGGCTCACAGGCCCAAACTCACGGGCAAGCTGAGCCCGTCGTAAGCCAGCGCCACCCCTGCCGGCAGCAACCGGTTGGTCATCTCATGGCCCAGTTCGTGGGCAATGTGCGTGAACCACGTCTGCCTCGCCCCGATGCGCCGCGCCCAACGCACCGCCTGGTCAACGCTTGCGTGGCTGGGGTGCGGTTTGTGCCGCAGCGCGGAAACGATCAGGCAATCCAGCCCTTCCAGCAGCGCAAAGCTCGACTCAGGAATGGCGCTCACGTCGGTGAGGTAAGCTGTTCGCCCAAACCGGAAACCCGCAATCGCCTGCTCCCCGTGCATCACCGGAACCCGCAGAAACTCCACCCCATGAACCGTGTTGCGTTCAGCCAGCGGCTCCAGTCGCACGCGGGCCCGATTCGGGTACGTGGACAACGGCGAAAACGTGTAATCGTAGATGCGTTCCAGCACTGTGGCCGTCTCCGGCGAGGCATACAGGGGAATCGACCCGCCCTCGCGGAAGACCGTAAAGCTCAACGGACGCAGATCGTCCAACCCCAGAATGTGGTCGGCGTGGGAGTGCGTATAAAACACAGCATCCACGCGGGTCAGCCCATTGCGCAGAGCCTGCTCGCGAAAGTCCGGTCCGGTATCAATCACCACCACCCGCTCCCGCCCAGTTCCGTTGGCAGTCTCACTCCCCGCAACCGAACCGTGCTCCATCCCTTCCGCCTTTTTATGCGGAAAGGGCGGGAAACCACCAATCTTCCCGTCCGGCTCCATCCAGCGCACCAGCACCGAGGGCCTCAACCGCCGGTCCCGCGGGTCCGTCGAGGCGCATACGGCGCAGTCGCACCCCAGCGTCGGAACCCCCATCGAGGTCCCCGTCCCAAGAAATGTCAGCTGGCCTTCCATAAGCTCCCGTTGCAACTTGCCTTTGCCGCGGCCCTCAGCGACTTGGGGTCCCCAAGCAGAGATTTTTCCGCCGGGGTGACGGAACAAGGCCTTCGTCGCTGGGGCGGCTGATTGCTGCTCTACCGCTTGCCCGGCGCCGGTGGCGGAGGAGGCTGCATAGCCTGCACGTTGATCATGCTGGTCAGTTCCAGGAAAGCCATCCGCGTTTCAAAAAGAACGCTCTCGAGCATGCGTTCCTCGGTCTCCGTGAGGTTCCCGCGCGTCTTCTCGGCCAGCACGCCCAGCAGGTCAATGGTGTTGCGCGCGCCCACAATATCCACCCGCGGACGCTGCCCCTCCTGCGTCCCCGCGCCCATCTGGATCATCGCGGAAACGTAGAATTGCTGCACCAGATGCTCGAATGTGATGGGCGGCTGCGCGCCCATGGCCGGATTTTGCGCCCGGAGCAGTTCCTCCAGCCGCTGAGCGGAAGCCTCGTACGCATTCTTCTGCTCGTGGCTTTCCTCGGCCGTAGGCGCCGGCGGCATCTCCAATTCCGGCTCAGACTTCTCGTCTTCTACCGGACTCGGCTCGTGCCCTGCCGCTTCCTTGCTCTCGTTCACCACCAGACGCGGACCGCCGCCCGTCTCGCGCGGCCCGACCTCAGGCTCCGGCGCAACCTTCTGTGCGTTCTCGTTTTCTTCCTCCGCCTTGAACTTCCGGCGGTCGATCACCGTAAATTTGGGTGTTTCGCTCATGATTCCGTTTTCCAATCCGTTATGTTGGTTTGCTAACTTGGTTACTTTCTCACTCAGTTAACGCGGCAAAGTAAGCTAACTCCTTAACTTGCCGGGCACCCCTGGTCTCGTCCGTCGCGGGGGAGAAACATGGGATTCAATCCCGTTGCCTTACTAACTTCCCAGAATTCGCGCAGTCCCCGTGCCCGTCCCGGCGGCATAGGTAAAGGCCGAATCCCGTACTTCGGCTTCCTCGCGCATCATTCCCAGCGCAAACACGCGGCCTCCTGAGGCCAACGCCAACTCCGCCGCGCTGGTAATCTGCCCGGCAACCGCCCCGTCGTCCAAAGTCAGCTCAGTTCCGCTCGCCGGCACTGGTCCGGAAAGCTCAAGCTGACGCAGGTGCCGATGAACATTCCCCCGTGACCGGATCCGCTCCACAATCTCCTGCCCCAGGTAGCAGCCCTTGTTGAAATGCAGCGCCCGCATCTGCGAAGTCTCCTGCGGCAGATCCCGCTCCACCATATCGATTCCATACGCGGGAATCCCTTCCGCAATCCGAAACGCCTCCAATGCAGCGCATCCCACCGGAGCTGCCCCTGCCGCCCGCAGATACTTCCACAGCTTTCCTATCTGCGCCTCAGGAGCCCAAAGAGCATAGTGCGCCGCCAGCACGCCATAACCCCGCGTAATCCGCAGGTCCACCCCATTCCACTCCACGCGCGTACTCGTCAGAGGTTCTGAGAGCGCCACCAGGCTCAGCCGTCCCAGCACTTGGTGGGCCAGCGGACCCGTCAGGCCCAGCGCCGTTTCTGCCGTCGCCTCCCCAGCCGCTTTGCCATTCAGCGGAACCAGTTCCACATCGTCCATAATGATGAACCGTTCCAGGTGAGCCAGCAGCCTGTCATACTGGTCGGCGGCAATCTCCAGTTCCAACTGATCGCCTTCCCGCCACACATACAGTTCGCCCTGAATCCGCCCCTGCGCGTTCAACACCAGATTCCACGCGCCTGCGTTTTCCCCCAGTTCGTTCACCATATTGGTGACCATACCGCTCAACCACCGGAAACGGTCTTCCCCGCGCACTGCTACCCGCCGCAGCCAGCCCAGATCGTGAACCCCCGCGGATTCCATCAGTGCCGCTATTTCCCTTGCTGGCGCGTCCAACTCACGTGGAGTAAGCACTCCACGGTACGCGATAAGTTCATGCGGCGCGGCCGCGGAAGCCAACAGTGCGGCAAGCGGAGTGACAGGAGTTGGCGTGGCAAGGACAGTTTCTGTCATCGGGGAACTTTTCTGCGGTTTCAGGCAGTTTTTCAATCGAAAACTTCGCCCCGGACCGCATCCTAATTATAGCCTTGGAAGAAGATGCAGCCGCTCCGGCCCAGACGCCCGCAGTTGCAGGGAGACACAATGAGCAAGCAACACCGGCTGGCCGATAAACAGACTACGGGAGAAAACCCGCTTTTGACCGGCCGCGACGCATCCGGGGGCCACCCTTTATCCCCTGACGTATGCCTGTCGCGAGCTTCGCACACGGTCCGGCCCCTTTTTGCGACACCTGGCAAATTCAAGACATTTCTATGCGCAGCCACCCTGTGCCTTGCCCTCGCAGCCGCCCCAGCCCAGCAACCCGCTACCCCCCAGGCGCAGCCCCAGCCGCAGGCCCAGACCCCCGGCAAAGACAAGCCACCCACGCACATCACCCCGGAGCAGGCCCGCCAACTCTTCTCGCTCGTGGATGAGTTGCTCAAATTCTCCTCGCAGGAAACCGGCCTGCCCATCAAGAGCACTGTCAAGCGTCAGATCACCAGCCGCACCGCGGTCGAAAGCTACCTGAAACAGAAATTCGACGATGATGAGAGCGCCAAGCGCCTGCAACGCGGTGAAATTGTCCTGAAAAAATTCGGCCTCCTCGACCACGATTTCGACCTCAAACCCTTTCTCCTTGCGCTGCTCACCGAACAGGTCGAAGCCTACTACGACTCCAAAACCAAGACCGTCAACATGCTTGACTGGGTCGACATCGAAGAGCAAAAGCCGGTCCTCGCTCATGAGCTGACCCATGCCCTCCAGGACCAGCACGCCGACCTCGAAAAGTGGAATGACCAGTCTCCCGACGACGTCTCGTTCAACTCCGCGGATGACTCCAGCCACATCGCCAAAGACGAAATGGATACCGCCCGCGAGGCTGTCACCGAGGGTCAGGCCACCGCCGTGATGATGGACTACATCCTTAAGCCCATGGGCAAGAGCCTCATCAAAAACCCCGAGGTCATCGACTTCGTCAAGCAGCAAATGTCTGCCTCTGACAACTCTCCCGTCCTCGCTCGCGCCCCGCTCCTGCTCTCCGAATCGCTGCTTTTCCCCTATCGCGAGGGCCTCAGCTTCGAGCAGGACATCTGGATGGACCAAGGCCAGGCCGCCGCCTTTGCCGGAGCCATGGACCGTCCTCCCACCTCATCCTGGGAGATCATCAACCCTCGCGAATACGAGAAAAAACGCGTTCCCGCCGTGCCGCTGCTACCTGACATCCATCCCCTCGTGGACAAGCTCTACAAGGCCTACGACATCGGACAGGTCGGCCAGCTCGATCTCCACATACTCGCCGAAATCTTCGGAGGCGACCCCGCCGCCCGCGACCTTACACCCGCCTGGGATGGCGGCATCTACTGGGCCGGCCAGCGCCTCAGCGCTAAGACGGCTGCAGAGCAGGCCAGCACCGGTTCCCTGGCCCTCTTCTACCTCTCGGTCTGGAAGAACACCGCCTCTGCCGAAGCCTTTGCGCAGCTCTACGCCGACGACCTCGGCCGCAAATACTCCGGCCTCAAGTCCGATCCCGACGCAGAGCGTTCCACCCTCGAGGGCGTCGAAGAACAGGTCTACTCTACCAATGAAGGCCCCGTCGTCATCACCACGCGAGGCAAGCTCGTCTTCGTCGCCGAAAGCTTCCCGCTCGACCTGGCCCGCAAGCTCACTGCCCTCATCCTCGACGCCCAGGGCACAGGCGAAATGCGCATGGCCGCCGCCGCACAGCCGGGTGCGCCATTTGCTCAACCCATCATGCCGGGCGCCCCCAATCTCGCTTCTGAGCCCGGAGAACCCCTCACCGCCAACCTGATCCGCTTCTTCTCAGAATGCGGAGTCATCAAGACTGCCGTGGAAGCCGGAGAGCGAACGGCGGTACCCATAAGATAAATTACAAACTCAAGTAACTTTTCCATAGGTCATTCGGTCTAACCTACAGGGGACTTTAATTCCGCACCGAGGGAGATGAACATGAAAGCTATTGTTCTCGTGTTAGTCCTTGGTTCTGTTTCCGCTTTTGGCCAGGATCCCGGAGCCTTGGCCGCCCAACAGGCCGCGCAACAGGCTATGCAGGCCAGTCAGCAGGCTTCGCAACAGGCCATGCAAAACATGCAGCAGGCCTCACAGCAAGCCGCGCAACAAGCTCAAAACAATGCCCAGCAGAACTCCGGGCCGGTCATTGCCATTACGCGCCAGCCGACCTTTTCCGTCAAAGGAGGCGTGGTCGCGGCCGGAACAACTGTGCGCATGAAATGCTCCACCCACTACGCGGTCATCTACTACACCACCAATGGCTGGACCCCGACCACCACATCCCGCCGTTACATCGGCCCTATCCCCATCAACGCTACAACGCAACTCCAGGCCATCGCCGTCGCTCCCAACTTCGGCCGCAGTCTCATTGCCCGTGCCAATTACACGGTGGAAGCTCCTGCAATGCCGGCGCAGCCTGTCGCTCTCGCCGCGGATGGAACACTTCATGCCGGAACCCGGCTTCATCTGGTTACTAACTCGACTGCTAACTCGAAGACCGCGCAGGTGGGCGACAACCTGAGTCTGCTGCTGGATCAGGACGTCAAGGTTGGCGATACCATTGTGGTGCCCAAAGGAACACCCGTGGACGCCACCATCACCCAGGCGGATCCGGCCGGTCACTCCGGCGCGCCCGGTGATGTTGCCTTCGAAGTCCGTTCCTTCACCGTGCACGGAGCCCAGATTCCTTTGTATGGAGGCGAAACCCTCGAAGGGGCAAACCACTACAGTGCGCGAAACTTTATGCTGATTCCCGTTCTGGGGATCATTCCTGCCGTGGCCACTCGCGGCGACGAAGCTGAGATCAAGCCCGGTATGACCTTCACCGCCGCCGTGGCTGCGGATACCCCGCTCCACCCATAACCCGGGCGCTCCTGGCACCGTATTTTGAATTTCGACCTCAGGCCCTTGGCATAGGGAACCGGGGCGAACCCGTTCGATTACTGCTCGGACTCGCATTTTCAACCAGACCATCGCTCCAGCAATGGCACACTAGACTCATGCTCGACTTCGGTGCCAAGCGAAATCTCCCCACGGTGCTACTGATCGACGACGACTTGGTCAGCCGCGAGGTGATGGCGACAGTGCTCACTATGAGCGGCTACACCGTGTACACCGCGGACGGCGGAGCGGCGTCACTGGAGCTTCTGGCAGCCGGCAAATGCGTTCCAGGCGTCATCCTGATGGACGCGCAGATGCCAGGCCTGAGCGGAACTCCGCTGATCGAGCAGCTCCGTGCGCGCAGTCATGCCCGCGTGTACGCCATGAGCGGAAGTGATGCGCCGGACGATGTGATCGCCGCCAGCGACGGGTTCCTGCTCAAACCCTTCGCTCCCGATGCCCTGGATAAGCTGGTCGAAGAACACGCAGCCCAAGCCAACCCAGACAACCAGCCCTCGTCGAAGGGACAGGGCGATGTCGAGCCGGTCGTCAATCTCGAAACCCTCGCCCAGCTTCGCGAGCTGATGTCTGAGACCGCGGTCCGGCAGATCTATGCCGCCATCGTTGCCGATCTGGCCAAGCGCCTGACCGCGCTTGAGGTTGCCATCGCCAACCGCGACGCCGCCGAGGTTCGCCGCATCGGTCACGCCATCAAAGGGGGCTGCGGCATGGCGGGCGCACTGCAGGCCGCCCGTCTGGGAGCTTTGCTCGAGACCACTCAATTTGAGCCCGTGAGTGATAGCGGCGCATCTTCGTCGCCGGAGTCAGAGGGTAACCATCTGGATAACAGTACCGCTGTCCTTCTCGAATTGCGTGCCGCCGCTCGCAACCTTGAGCGTATGCTGGAGACTGAATTCCCCGCGTAGGGCAAATGTCCCTTCCAGGCTTTTTTCTGAACGTCGTCGGGGCCAGCCTGGCATTTGGAGGTTAGCCGCTCAAATGGAACGACCGATACGAATTGTAGTGGCGGACGACCATCCTGTCGTCCGCATCGGCGTGAGCAATATGCTCTCCGAGACAGACGGTTTTGAGATGGTCGGCGAAGCCTCTGACGGTGACGAAGCTATCACGCAGACCCTCGAACTGCAGCCCGATATTCTGCTCCTTGATGTACAGATGCCCCGCCTGCCCGGCCTTGAAGCCATGCGGGCCATCATGTCGGGCACGCCCACCGTCAAGATTCTCCTCCTCACCTCCACGATCACCACCCAGCAGATCATTGAGGCCCTGCACATCGGCGCCCGCGGCATCGTGCTCAAAGACGCACTCGTCGGCCATTTGCAGACTGCCATCCGCACCGTCTCTTCCGGCGACTACTGGATCGGCGGCAAGCGTGTCATCAACCTGGTTTCAGCGCTTCACGATCTGATGCAGCAGGCCGCTTTGCCGCAACACAAGACCTACGGCCTAACTCCCCGTGAGCTTGAAGTCGTGGGCGCCATCGTTGAAGGGTGCAGCAATCGCGACATCGCCAAACAATTCAACCTCAGCGAAGAAACGGTCAAGCGCCATCTATCCAACATCTTTGACAAAACCGGTGTCTCCACGCGGCTTGAGCTCGCCCTCTTCGCCATCGCCCACCACCTGGTGGAGCCGCAATAGCACGGGTCAAAGTTCAGGGATTACGGGAAGGATTCCCGAAGAATTAACTTTGCTCTTAAATACTGCATCATAATGGGAAGTTTCAGGCTGCGCGACGATACGGCGCGGATGCTCGGCCTTACCCCGCTAAGCCAGACTACATAAAGCCATGTCACACGTTTCGACAATCTCGGGTAGAAAGTCTCTTTCGCCGTGTGCTCCGAAGACCTATCCGCCAGAGGCGATTGGTCCCTTGTCTCTCACTCTTGCATCCAAAAACTGGATCGCGTTTTCCTGGGAGGTGCTTGCACCATGAAGATCGGCTTTTTAGGCCTTGGCAAGATGGGTTCGCCCATGGCTCGCCATTTGCTTGCCGCTAACTACGAAGTTACGGTTTGGAATCGCACACGCGAACGGGCAGAGGTGCTGGCGGCGGAGGGAGCGCGGGTAGCTCCAACTGCGGCGGAGGCCGCGCGCGGCGCCGATGCGGTGCTGACCTCTCTGTTTGATGATGCAGCCAATGAAGAAGTCCTGTTTGGAGCCAAAGGCGCCCCGTCCGGCGGCGTGCTGAACGCCCTTCGGCCCGGAGCCCTTCACATCTCGCTCTCCACCATCAGCGTCCCGCTTTCAGAACGCCTCACCGCCGAGCATGCGCAGCGCGGCCAGGCCTTTGTGGCGGCTCCGGTCTTCGGCCGCCCCAACGTAGCCGAGGAGGGCCGTCTGTGGATCGTAGCCGCCGGTGCGGACGAAGCCGTGGCCAAGGCTCGTCCACTGCTCGAACCCCTCGCACGAGGCATCTCCGTCATCGGCCGCGAGCCGCGCATGGCCCACGCCCTCAAGCTGGGAGGAAACTTCCTCATCAGCGCCATGATTCATTCACTTGGCGAGGCTTTTGTCTACGCAGCGGCGCAGGGCATTGACCCCGAAGTGTTCCTCGATACCGTCAACAGCGCCCTCTTCCAGTCGCCGTTCTACGCGGCCTACGGCCATGTCATGCTCCACCCGCCTGCGCAGCCCGGAGCCACCATCGAGTTGGGCGCCAAGGACCTCGGTCTGCTGCGCGCAGCTGCCGCCGATCGCCAGACCCGCCTGAGCCTGGCCGATAATCTGGCCGCGATCTTTGCTCAGGCAAAGGAATCCGGCCTCGGCGGAGAGGATTGGGCGGTGGGCCAGTACCGCATGGCCCAGCGGCGTGGTGCATCAGGAAATTGATCTGGCTTCGTGTGCTCATGGATACTTCAGATTCGCTCAGCCGTTAATTAGGATGGAATCATGAATCTCAAAGGAAAGATCGTCTTCATCACCGGAGCCAGCTCCGGCATTGGCGCAGCCACGGCGCTTGCCTTTGCTCCGGAGGGTGCCCGGCTGCTGCTGGCGGCCCGCCGGGCCGGCAAACTGGCCCAGGTGGCCTCACTCGCCCTGGAGCGCGGCGCCGCGGCTGTTCACTCTGTCAGCCTTGACGTGCGCGACCTCCGGGCTGTCCAGAACACCATCGACGCACTCCCCCCGGAGTGGGCGGAGATTGACGTGCTCGTCAACAATGCCGGACTCAGCCGCGGTCTGGACAAGCTCTACATGGGCAAGATCGAAGACTGGGACGAGATGATCGACACCAATGTGAAGGGACTGCTCTACGTATCACGCGCCGTAGTTCCCGGCATGGTGGTGCGCGGGCGAGGCCACGTGGTCAACCTGGGTTCAACCGCAGGCGAACTGACCTACCCCAATGGAGCCGTCTACTGCGCTACGAAAGCCGCAGAGCGCGCCATCAACGATGGCCTTCGCCAGGACCTGTTGGGAACTCCGGTGCGGGTCACCAGCATCGATCCCGGAATGGTTGAGACCGATTTCAGCCTGGTACGCTTTCGCGGCGATGCCGAGCGCGCTGCCAAGGTGTACAAGGGCGTAACTCCACTTACGCCCGAAGACGTGGCCGATGCCATTTTGTGGGCCGTCAGCCGCCCGGCGCATGTCAACATCGCGCGTGTGCAGTTGACCTCAATCCATCAGGCCAACTCTTTGCTGTTTCACCGCGCACCGTTGCAGTAGCCCCAGGGTCGAGCCCCGGCGGATTTAACCCATCGCGTGGATCTGCGCTTCGATCTGGGCCAGCGCAGCTTCCAGCGCCGCGCGCCGTGCCGGGTGCGAGGTCTTCTGCGATAAAATATTCTCCCGCTGCAAGTTCAGCGCCTGCTTGTGCCGTTCCCGCTCAGTACGGTGCTGTTCCGCCACGCGACGAGCTTCCTCGCTTACCGAGCCTTCGGCGGTAGCGTGTCCCTTTGACGCGGCGAGCGGTTTACGCTCGCTGATGCGATTGCCGGGTTCCACCGCCGGTTGCTGCAGGGTTTCTGCCATCTGCTCCTCCAGGGATTTTACTTTCTTGAACCACGAGCCATATCTTCATTCTACGAGGGTTTTGCGCGGCGCGTCCCGCGGACTGAAGATGTTTACCCCGACTGGGTGGAGGTTTCCCCATGCAGGCTTGGCAGATTTCATCGTTCGGCGTTGATTCTTTGGAGTTTGTGGAGCGACCCACGGCTTCGCCCGGCCACGGGGAAGTGCTCGTCGCCGTGCGCGCGATTTCCTTCAACTATCGCGATCTGCTCATGGTGAAAGGCCTCTACAACCCAAAATTGCATCTCCCGCGCATTCCATGCTCCGATGGCGCATGCGAAGTAGTAGCGGTGGGCGAGGGCGTTACCGCATGGAGCCCCGGTGACCGCGTAGCCGCCATTTTCATGCAGAATTGGCTCGACGGTGCCCTCACCCCGGCCAAAGCCAGAGGAGCTTTGGGCGGAGACATTGACGGCATGCTGGCCGACTACATCGTGCTCAAGGAAACCGGCATGGTCAGGATTCCCGACCACCTCAGCTTTCAGGAAGCTGCGACGCTTCCCTGCGCCGCCGTCGCCGCCTGGAACGCCTTGGCGGCCGGAAACCTGAAGCCCGGAGCCAACGTTCTCATCCAGGGAACCGGCGGCGTTTCAATCTTCGCCCTCCAGCTTGCCCGCCTCCAGGGTGCGCGCGTACTGGGCATCTCAAGCAGTTACGAAAAACTGGAACGCGCCTGCAGCCTGGGCCTCGACGCAGGGCTTAACTACCGAGAGGTGCCCGAATGGGACCGCTGGGCGTTGGACCAGACCGGCGGCCAGGGCGTCGACCTGGTGGTAGAGGTAGGCGGCGCCGGAACGCTACCCCGCTCCCTCCGCGCCCTTCGTACCGGCGGAGTCGTCGCCCAGGTGGGCGTGCTCGCTGGCCCCGCCGATCCTGTCTCCTTCCCCATCGCCTCCATCCTTCACAAACAGGCTCGCATCCAGGGCATTTACGTCGGCTCTCGCAAAGATTTTGAGGAGATGAACAAGGCCATTTCTCTGGTCGCCCTCCGACCCATAGGCGAAAACTTCCCCTGGTCCCAGGCCCGCGAGGTCCTTACCCGCCTGGAGGCAGGCTCTCACTTCGGAAAGCTGGTGCTTACCGTGGAGTAGGAGATTGGCGAGGTTGACTCAGGAAGGATGGACCACCCGCCGAATTATTTTTGCGGGGCCGCGCTCCTCATCACGAGTTCCACGCCGGCTTCGCGGAAAAGCTCCTCGGTGTAGTGGAAACTTTCCGCCCACCGCTCGCTATCGCTCGGCACTGTCACCACGCGCCGGATACCAGACTGAATGATGATTGAGGCACATTGTGAACAGGGCATGAACGGCCAGACGTAGAGCGTGCATCCCTCCAACGGCTTTCCCGCGGACAAGATGGCGTTGATTTCCGCGTGGATAATCGTGCGGTACTTGATCTCCCGGTTTTCCAGGCGCTCCGTTGAGTCCGCAACCCCGGCCGGATGGCCGTTGAACCCGAGCGAAACTACGAATTTCCCTTTCGTGATGACCGCTCCGACCTGCGTGCTGGGGTCTTTGCTCCATTTCGATACGAGAATTGCCATTTCAAGAAAGCGCGCATCCCAATCCTGCATCACCGCTCCTCCTATGTCCCCATCTCGCGCGGCGGAATATCACGAGACAGCGTCTGAAGCCTCGGCCAGAGATGTATCTCTCTGGCGGCCGGTCCGGTTGGCGCGCGCCCAACTCAGGCGGGTAATCCTCCTGCGCTGCCTATCGATAGCCCCACTCAACCACCGTGAATCTTTCGATGAGTTCCGAACGATCCATCATTTCACCTCGCGAATCACAATGTCTCGAATCGCCCTGAAAATTTCGCCCTTGATCTCAAGTCGATAACGACGGCATTTCGGATCGCTTGTAAGATCCGAAAGCCGATCCACGCCCACCCCCTCCAGCGCCGCCCCTCCGGGCCAACGCTTCCCGCAACTGACCGGTCCAGAACCGCACTGCGCATACCGGAATAGGCCATTCACAAAACCGAGCTTCGCTTTTGGCAGATTTTTCATTCCCATCCTTTGCGTCCGGACGTATCTTTGGGACACCGCTCCAGGTAGGGGAAGTCCCTGTCTGAACGAGCAACGAGGTGTCTGATGTCTGAATTTCCCGTCTCCATCTTGCCGCAGTTGGGCTCGGTCAAGGACCAGAAAACCGCTATGACCGTTGAGGCTCTGGCGCGCTCCTTCCTCGACAACCTCTTCTTTGTGCAGGGCAGGTCGATGGAGCGGGCGACCGTCAACGACCGCTATATGGCGTTGGCGCACACCGTGCGCGATCGCCTCGTCGAGCGCTGGATCTCAACGGTGCAGAACTATCAGGCCCAGGATGTGCGCGTGGTCTGCTACCTCTCAGCGGAGTTCCTCACCGGGCCTCACCTGGCCAACAACCTGATCAATCTCGGTATCTACGACGAAACCGAACAGGCCATTCGCCAACTGGGCCTCGATCTGAATACCTTGATCGAGCAGGAAGAAGAGCCGGGCCTGGGCAACGGCGGGTTGGGCCGCCTGGCCTCCTGCTTCATGGACTCCCTGGCCACGCTTGACGTTCCCGCCATCGGCTATGGCATTCGCTACGAGTACGGCATCTTCGACCAGCAGATCCGCGACGGCTGGCAGGTGGAGACGACCGACAAATGGTTGCGCCTCGGCAACCCCTGGGCGCTGGAACGGCCTGAGGATGCCTTCGAGGTGAAGATGGGCGGCCACACGGAAAAGCACACCGATGCCAACGGCCGCCTGCGCGTACTGTGGGTTCCGGGAAAACTCGTCCGCGGCATCCCCCACGACACACCCATTCTGGGCTACAAGACCAACACTGCAAACACCATGCGCCTTTGGTCCGCGCAGGCCGTCGAGAGCTTCGACTTCGGCATCTTCAACACCGGGGACTTCTTCGGAGCCGTTGCGGAAAAGGTGGAGTCGGAGAACATCTCAAAGATTCTCTACCCCAACGACGAAGCTTTTCAGGGCAAGCAATTGCGCCTGGAACAGCAGTTCTTTTTCGTCTCGTGCAGCTTGCAGCACATATTGAAGATTCAGAGCCACGCCAACCGTCCGCTGGCCGATCTGCATCGCAATTTTGCCATCCAGATGAATGACACCCACCCGGCCATCTCAGTAGCCGAGCTGATGCGCCTGCTCATCGACGAGCACGCCATGGAGTGGGACACCGCCTGGAACACCACGCAGCATACACTCTCCTACACCAACCACACCCTGCTTCCGGAGGCCCTTGAGCAGTGGCCGCGCAGCCTTTTCGGCGCCCTGCTGCCCCGCCATCTTGAGATAGTCGATGAGATCAACCGCCGCCATCTTGAAAATGTGCGACAGAAGTTTCCCGGAGACGAGGACCGCGTCCGCAGGCTCTCCTTGATTGATGAAAACGGTGAAAAATATGTGCGCATGGCGCACCTGGCCTCACTGGGCAGCCATGCCATCAACGGCGTGGCCGAGCTGCACACTGAGCTGCTCAAGACCCATGTCCTGCGCGACTTCTATGAGCTGACCCCGGAGAAATTCAGTAACAAGACCAACGGCGTCACACCGCGCCGCTGGGTGGTTCTTTCCAACCCCGGTCTGGCACAACTGCTTACGGCGCGGCTGGGCGCGGGCTGGATCCACGATCTTGAAAAGCTGCGCCGTCTGGAGCCGCTTGCCGACGACCGCGAACTGCACGCCGAGTGGAGAGCTATCAAACTCCAGAACAAGGCCCGGCTTGCGAGCTATGTCCTTGACCGCCTCAACATTACCATCGATCCCGAGTCCATGTTCGACGTTCTCGCCAAGCGCCTGCATGAGTACAAGCGCCAGCACCTGCAAATCCTGCACATCATCACGCTCCTGAAGCGCATCCATCGCGATCCCAACGCCGAAGTTGTTCCCCGCACCTTCCTTTTCGGCGGGAAGGCCGCCCCCGGCTATCGCATGGCGAAGCTCATCATCAAGCTCATTCACTCCGTGGGAGAAGTGGTGAACGCCGACCCGCTGGTGCGCGGCCGCATCAAGGTCGTCTTTCTTCCCGATTTCAGCGTGAAACTCGGCCAGCGCGTCTACCCTGCCGCCGACCTCAGCGAACAAATCTCGCTGGCCGGCAAGGAAGCCTCCGGGACCGGAAACATGAAGTTCGCCATGAACGGCGCGCTCACCATCGGCACGCTCGACGGCGCCAACATCGAGATCCGCGAAGAGGTGGGCGCGGAGAATTTCTTCCTCTTCGGCCTCACCACCCCCGAGGTGGAGCAGCGCAAGCGCGAAGGCTACCATCCCCGCGACATCTACAACTCGAATGCCGACCTCCGCGAGGTGCTCGACGCCCTTTCAAGCGGCGAGTTTTCCCATGGAGACAAGACTCTCTTCGAGCCCCTTGTCGGCTCCCTGCTGAACGGCGACGACTACATGCTGCTGGCCGATTACCAGTCCTACATCGACTGCCAGGACCGTGTCAGCCTGTCTTACAAGAATCCGGAAGAGTGGACCCGGATGTCGATTCTGAACGTGGCGCGGATCGGCAAGTTCTCCTCTGACCGCTCCATCCGCGACTACTGCGCCGACATCTGGAAGACCTGGCCGGTGAAGATCCAGTTGTAGCCTCGGCATCGCGCTCCCGCCGGGTCTTTCCGGACCCGGTTTCGCGGCCTCCCATGTACCCCGCTGCGGCGGAGAAGATCTCGAGGGCAACCCGGTTCTTGTGGGTTGGGCGTGGTGAAAGGATGGCGACAGCTTTTCCTGCAACCCCAGCCCCAACAGAACCGCAAGCTCTCCATTCCCCGCTCTTTAGGTCACGATGCGATAATCTTGAAGACACACACTTCCCTCCCCCGCCGGGTGAATCTCTTGATTGTCGAAATTGAATCGCTGACAAAAGTCTACGAATCCAAGCTGCGCGTGGTGGCCGTGGACGGCATTGACCTGGAGTTGAAGCAGGGCGAAATCTTCGGCCTGCTGGGGCCGAACGGCGCCGGCAAAACGACCACCATCTCCATTGCTACCACTCGCACCCTGCCCACCAGTGGGACTGTCCGGATCAACGGCATCGACGTGGTGAAACATCCGGCCCATGCGCGGAGGCACATCGGCGTCGTCCCCCAGTTCAACACGCTCGACCGCTCGCTCACCGTCTACGAGAACCTCTACTACCACTGCCGTTACTTCGGCTTCAGCCACGGCCAGGCCAAATCTCGCTCAATGGAGCTCCTGTCCCAATTCCTCCTCACCGAGCGCAAAGAGGTTTACCCGGCCCAGCTTTCCGGCGGACTGGCGCAGCGGGTACAGATCGCCCGCGCCATTGCCCACAGGCCCGCGGTGCTTTTTCTGGACGAGCCCTCGGCAGGCCTCGATCCGCAGAGCCGCATGGCCATGTGGACGGCGGTTGAGGGGCTGCGCAAAGAAGGCATCACCGTGCTGCTGACCACGCACTACATGGAGGAGGCGGATTCGCTCTCAGATCGGCTGGCTATCATCGACTATGGCCGCGTCCTGGCCCTGGGCTCGCCGGAAAAACTCAAGTCCACGTTCGGCGCCCAAACCATCTTCGACCTCACCCTCAAATCACATGAGGGTTTGGAGCCGGTCATCGCCACGCTGAAGGCGCGTGAGGATGTGACCAACGCCGAGGCGACCGCCGATGGGTTGCGCGTCATCGCCGCCACCTCCGAGGGTCTTCTGCCCGATCTCGTCCAGATGGCTGCCCGCTTCGGCCTGCGCGACCTGAAAATTACCGAACCGAGCCTGGAAACAGTCTTTATCCAACTCACAGGGAGGGACCTGCGTGAATAGCTCCGGAGAAACAGTGAATAGGGACGCGCGGCTGCACGGCTCGGGGATTTTTCTCAAGGCCTTTTTGGGGTTGTTTCTGCGTGACCTACGGGTGCTGACGCGCGAGCTGATTCCCTTTCTGCTCCGCGTGGGGATGCAGCCGCTGTTGTTTCTGTTCGTCTTCACCTTTATCCTGCCGCGCATGGCGGGGGGAAATCCGATGGCCTCCGGGGCTGGGCCGAGCTTCGGCACCATCATCTTGCCGGGACTGATGGCCGTGGCCATCATGTTTTCGGGCATCGCCGCCGTGGCCCTGCCACTCTCCTCGGAGTTCGGCATTACCCGCGAGATTGACGACCGCGTCATGTGCCCGCTGCCCTTGTGGGCCGTGGCTCTGGAGAAGGTCTGTTTCAGCGCCATGCAAAGCATCATCGCGGCATTGCTGGTGATTCCCATGGCCTACTATATTCCCGCCGTGCCGGTGAAGGCCGACGTGGCCAATTGGTTCCTGCTGGCGCTGGTGCTGGTATTGGCGAGCTTGCTGGCCGGGTCGCTGGGGCTGGTGATCGGGTCCACGGTCAATCCGAAGCAAATTGGCCTGGTATTCTCCATCATCGTAGTGCCCATTACCTTTTTGGGATGCGTCTACTACACCTGGGCCGGCCTCGAAAAGATTCGCTGGCTACAGATTGGCGTTCTGTTCAATCCCATCGTCTATATGAGTGAGGGCCTGCGCGCCGCGGTTACCCCGGCCATCGATCATATGCCGTGGCCAGCGATCCTTGTGGCGCTGGTCTTCTTCACCGCGGCGCTGGGACGCCTGGGGTTGCGGGGATTCCTGCGCAGGGTGCTTTCCTAGGCCAGATTCGTGTTTGCAGATCAGGCCTGGACCGTGACCTTTTCGCGCCGCCGGGGTCAATTGACTGTAGAAGGAACGGTTATTTTACCGGTTCTTCAACAGCTTCTGAGAGAATGACAGTCAGGGTCAGGCATTGATTTGGCCGGAGCCGGCCATAGCCCCCAAGAAAGCACCGGACACATTGCCACTGATGAAGCCAGCCGCGACTAAAGGTTCTATATCCTGCTCGAATCCCGAGGGTTGGTGCGTGCGATACCGGTTTCATTCGATTTTGCAGCTTCGAGCTCTTCCGATTCTCCTAGCACCGGTGCTGCTTGCCGTGGCGGGTTGCGGTGACGGTCGCGTTTCCGCCAATCCCTCCAACGGCGCCTTCTCCATCTCTCCCGGCACCGGCTCTATCAGCACCAGTTGTGCGGGCTGCAATGCGACCAACACCCAAGGCACATCCGTCGAGCAGTTCACCGCAACGCTCTCCAACGGGGGCGCGGCGGCGGTTTCCTGGTCGGTCTCCGGCGGGGATGCAACCAGCGGACCGGGCACCATCAACTCCGCCGGCCAATACACCCCCCCCAGCTATCTCACCGCCGACCACGTACAGGTGGTGGTGACCGCGGCCCTCGAATCGAATACCGCTACCACGGCCACAGCCGTATTGACAGTAACGCCGGGATTCCTACAGCCGCTCACCCCCGAGAACGCCGCCGTGGGCGCCAACGGACAAGTGACCTTCACCGGATATCTGGCTGAAGCAGGCGGCACCGACGGCATCACCTACGCACTCTCGAACTCCGCCACAGGCTCGTCGGGCGGACAGGGTTCGCTGGGGTCTACTACATGCCAGCGCAGCACCCAGACCTTCACTTCCTGCACCGTCACCTACACGGCGCCAGCCTCGGTGACTGTCACCGCCGCCACATATGTTGTGGCCACCATCGGAACCTCGTCCTCGACCACCGCGGCCGAAGTGCTCCTGAACACGGCGGGGATATCGAGCAATCCTTCCGGTCATCAGGCGCAATTGGCCACGCCGGTGCCCCTGGGCAGCTCGGGTGGGAACAACAACGACTATGACACCCAGGGAAACCAGATTGTGGACTGCTGCAGCGGAACGCTCGGTTCGCTTATCCAGGACGCCAGCAATCGCCAGTATGTGCTGAGCAATAATCACGTTCTTGCCCGCAGCGACCAAGCCAGCGTGGGCGACACCATCGTCCAGCCCGGACTCATTGACAACAACTGCACCCCCAACGGAGACGGCGCAGGCACCACGCCCGTGGCCTCACTGACCGGCTGGCTCGCGCTCAGTTCCAACGCCACCAACGCTGACGCGGCCATCGCCCGGGTCGATTCCGGCGCGGTGAGCGCCACCGGCAGCATTCTCGAGCTGGGCGCCCGCCAGTCTGACGGCACACTGGCCGCCGCACCTCCCGGCATCTCCTCCACCGGCGGCAAGGGCGAAACCGCATCGCTCGATCTGACTGTGGCCAAGAGCGGAAGGACAACGGGGTTAACGTGTGCCAGCATCTCGGCCCTCGATCTCGACGTAAACGTCGATTACTACCTGGACTGCGCTGAAACCAAGCCCTACCTGACCAAGACCTACACCAACCAACTGGCCATCAGCGGCAATGAATTCAGCGATGCGGGCGACTCCGGATCTTTGGTTGTCGATACCGCCAATGCAGAGCCCGTAGGCCTGTTCTTTGCCGGCGGGACCGACGCATCCGGTGTGAGCCAGGGGGTGGCCAACCCCGTCTCCGACGTGCTGAGCGAATTGAGCGCGCAAGTGGGCAGCGGAACAAGCTATACCTTTGTGGGTACCACGGACCACGCCGTCAGTTGCCTCAACTACGGCGACAACACAGTGACCGCGGCGCAGGCCCGCGCACTAACCAACGCTGAGATTGCGCGCTCCCAGCAAGCTCTGGCACAGGCTCGCATGCTGGTGAATCCTTCGACTGGCATCCTGGGCACGGCCACCGGCAAGAGCAGCGACCATCCCGGCGAGGGTGCCGTCATCCTTTATGTAGATGAAAACATGACAGTAGCCGCGCCCCAAACAGTGGACGGCGTCCGCACCTTGGTGATTTCCACCAACGCGCGCGCTGTGGCCTTTGGTTCGGCGCCCCAGACCCCTGTTGAAGCAGGCATCCCGGCGCTGCCCCCCGCGGTCCTCCACCAGGCGTTTACCAGCAAGCAGCAGATCGCGCGTAACTTGATGAAGCAGAATCCGGCCTTTTTCGGCGTGGGTGTGGGCCAGAGCCTCGACAACCCGAAAGAGGCCTCTCTGGTGATTTACGTGGACCGCAAGCACGTTCCAGCCCAGCTACCCGCAACCGTAGACGGCTTGCGCGCCCGCTACATCGTGATGGACAGGCTTCATGTCACCCGCTCCTACGCGGCCGCGCAGCAGTCGAAGAGCCACTGCATGCCCCATCCGGCGCCCGGCCGCCCGGCCGCTTTCAGTCTTCTCGGCCTCAGCGCTCCTCTACCCCTTCGTCTCAACTGATCTGTCCAGCCGGATCAACGAATGCCGGGCCGGGAAGGAAACCGGATGCGTCAGAGAATGGCGCATCCGGCGCGTGATGGCGCTACGGAGTCCTTCCTCCGCCACCGACGCTGGCTGCCGCAGCAGAGGACACAGTTGTCTCAAACGTTTCAGGGCTGGTGAACCAGCGCGTGTTGGTCGCCAGATAAACGGTATCGAATCGGCCCTTCAAAGTCGAAAGCCAGGCCACGCGCGCCGCACGGTCCTGCTCCGGATTCGAACGGGGTGGACCGAACCCTCTTGGCGGCGCGTCATGTTTCTCGAAGGCGTTCCCCGCAAAGAGCACGCGATCCGTGGGATTGAGCAGGCTCAGGTTCGTCACGCCGTCAGATTGAAACGACGCAGCCTCCAGCACCAGAGGCTTGCCCGATGGGTCAAGACCCAGATCAATGGTTGCTCCATCGGCAATCACTGTGGCTGGTACGCCATTCAGAACGCTCGAGGCAGCCACATAAACGTGCCGTGGGTTGAGTTGCGCGATCCCTCCCGCCTGACGCGGATCCTTATCCAGAACCGCTACATCCAGCGGCAGGTCACCGACGAGAGAACGGACAAAGGCAGCCAGGCCCGGTTCGCTGCCACCCGTGCCAATCAGCAGAGCCGAGGTAGACCCATGCAGCAGAAAGAGCGATTCTCCTGCATTGTCGCGTATAAGGTAGAAATCAGCCCCGAATTTTGAGATGGTTTCCATGGGTGGATCCATGGGCGCGCCGACGGAATCCCGCTTGAAGTTTCCGGGCAAATGCACGGCATGGTAGGGAAATCCGGCTTCGCCGGCACCGAAGATGTTGGGAAGTGTGTAGACGAAGTGAGCTGTATCGTGATTTGCCCAGTACGACTCGAGAGAGCTCACTCCAAAAGGTTCCCCTACGATTGTGCCCGCGAGCACTCCATCGGCGAGTGCGGCCATGTCGGTGATGTATTGGCGGTCGAGCGGCCGACCATTTAACGGCGCGCGTCCCCGCGACCAGGCTGCGACTTGATAGAAGTGCGCGGGGAAAACCGCTATATCGGGATAAGGACGAGTCAGTTCCTCGATGTGGTGAATGCTCTGATCAAATCGCGTGAGCGGTCCCATCTGCAGATAGGGCCAGGCTGATCCAATCGCGTCCCCGGTGACGAGCATGCGGTTCTCGGCATCAAAGTAGGCCGTCGATCCAGTGGAGTGAGGAGGAACGGCAACAGCGCTGATGAGCCGGTTGCCTAAGTCGATCTGGCTCACAGCGGTCCCGTTGCCATGATTGGTCGGCCCGCCGCCTTCGCGAATCGGGACATAGTTCGGGGGCGCCTGCGCCGGCCAGTCCAGGTCCATGTAATAGACCGTCCGGTCCGACATGCGCGCGTTCTCCCCGATGTGATCCGGGTGGTTGTGGGTATTCGCCACGACGAAGTCGAGGGGATGGGCACGGACCGATCCGTCGTTTTCATGACCGAGAAGGTAACGCACCACGGTTTTCAGATCGTTGACGCCCTCCGTCGCTTTGGCTGGATTCGCAGTGTCGATCAGCAGTGCGCGGCTCGATCCTTCGAACAGATACATGGTGGATCCCTGCGAGGTAAGGTTGTCCTTGTTCGGAAGATAATGTTCGATGCGGAAGGTGCGCTGGCCTTGAGCGTTGGTTGCCATCAGATAGGCTGTGTACTGGCCCCAGGGATTCTCGGAAACAAAACCGGTTCCTTTTGCCCACCCGTAAGGGGTTTTGGATTCCGCTACGAAGCCTTTCACCAGTTGGTAGTACTGAATCCGCGGTTGTTGCGCGCCGGCCCAAAGGCAGGTGCATAGAACGGCGAGGACCGTGAAGGTCTGAATTGGGAATCTGTGAATGGGACGAATTCTGGCTCGCATGAAGCCTCCTCATTTCGGGCAGACGTTCGCGCGCAATTTAAGTTTCATGGTTGGGCAGAGTTCAGCTCACAATTGGCAATCGACCCAAAGAACGCTCCACGGAGTGTTTCTCAGCGCCCGGGCGTCGCGTTTTGAGTTGCCTTTGCCAAATCTGGACCCATCTGGTTATGCAAAATCAAAGCTAGATTCCGCTCTTGTCGTGGCCAGCTTCTGATCCTTTGCGAGCGTCCGCAGCCGCATTTGCGGCATTGCGCTCAGACCGCCGCTTTCTCGGCCCGCGACGTCGATGCCAGCAGGTTCGGATCGTCGGGAATAAAGATGGCGAAGACGGTGCCGGAGGGCCTTCCGTTGTGAGACGTGCGGCTGCGTACGTGCACATAGCCGCGATGTTTAACGATGATCTCGTGGCTCACCCATAAACCCAGCCCCGTGCCGGTCACTTCCTTGGTGGTGAAGAAGGCTTCAAACACCCGTTCGCGCACGGCCGGATCCATGCCGGTCCCAGTGTCGGCCACGACAAAACGAATTCCCTTCTGCTCCGGCTTCTTCCAGTGTTGCGAGCGCCGCGCACGCACCACCAATCGGCCACCGGCGGTACAGGCGTCGATCGAGTTGCCCACCAGGTTGGCGAAGACCTGCCGAACCTCGCCGGCGAAGCAGAACAGGTCCATGGCCGGGTCGTAATCCCGCTCTACCTGAATATTCAGGGTATTCAGGCGACCCTGATAGAGGCTGAGCACGGAATCCAGCAGTTCCCCCATATTGGCGCGGGCCGGTAACGTGGATTGGCGATAAAACCGCAGCGTCTGCTGAGTAATCTCGGCAATCCGCCGGGCCTCGTGCTCGGCCATCACCACATAGTTCAGCGCCGGATCCTCAAGCTGGCAGAAGTTGCGCAGCAGGAAAAGCAGATTGGTGATCGCCTCCAGCGGATTGTTGATCTCATGGGCAATCGAGGCTGCCAGCCTTCCGGTGGCAGCCAGCTTCTCAGTCTTGCGCAAGGCCTCTTCGCTGCGCTTGCGGTCGCTGGCATCCAGCACGATCACGCCTACCCAGCGCACCTGCTGCGGGTTGGTCCGCACCGGGTAGGCGCTGACCAGCCACGTCCATGGCCGCGCCGGCTTGTCGCGCGAGCCGCTCAAAACCGGATTGGTCAATTCAAGGTTACGTACCGGTCCCTCTTCGCCAAAGACGCGCAACACGGTGTTCTCAAGCTCCTGGGCCACCGGTTGCGGCAGCAACTCTGGCAGCGTCCGCCCCAGGTGCCGGCTGAGCGGAACCCCGGTCATATCCGCAAAAACCTGGTTCACCCGCACAATTCTGCAACGGCGATCGAAAAATGCCAGGCCGATGGGCGCGTTGGCCAGCATCGAATCGAGCAGGGAAAGCGTATCGTTCAACCCCGCCCGCTGCTCCGCAATGGAGGCTACCATCCGGTTGAAGGCCTCGATCAGATCCCCGATCTCGTTGTGCACTTCCACCGGCAAAGGAAAGTTGCCGCTCTGGTCCGGCGAATTCATCAAGGCGCGCGTCCCCCGATGCAGCGTAGCCAGCGGTCCTGAGATGGAGCGGCTCATGAACAACACCAGTAGCCCCGACGCCACGATCCAAATGGCGCTGAAGATGACCGTGCCGCGGAGAATCGCGTTGAGCTGTTCGTGGTCCCAGCCGGTGTCGGTTATTACCCAGGCAAAGCCGCGCAAATCGCCGCCGGTATAGATGGGATTCACGCCCTCCCATCGATCTTTTCCCAGGGTAAAAACCCTGGGCTGATCCTCGCTCATCAAGGGAATTTGTGCCCGCTCGACGGGATCGAGCGGGGCCTGCTCGGGCTCTCCCGAGCTGACGAAGAGCACGTTGCCGGCGGGGTCAGTGACCTTGGCAAAAGCCACGCTGGGCGCCTCGCCCATCATCTTGACCGATAGTCCCACCCAGTTGGGCCTCTGTTGCAGCAACGCTTCCTTCGCCTGTAGCGCCATTGAGGCAGCTTGATGCGCCAGCCGGTGCTGCGCCCGCTCGTACACCTCGTGCGCTTGCTGGTGAATCAGCAGCACCGAAAAAAGCACGAGCGAGAGCGCCTCCAGCAGCACCAGACCTGCCAGCATCTGCCATCGAATCGACCGCGGCCACCAGCGCATCGGCAAGCCAATCCCTCCGTCCAAAATCGGCTTCTCAGTGTACCGGAACACCGGCGCAACCGTCATTTCCGTCCAAACCCGGCCCTCTGAGCTTTGATGAGAGCGCTGCGGCGATCTGCCGCCCATGGAAGCGCCCGTTCTCAATGAAGATCTCATTGGTGCGCGAGCCCGCCACAATCACCCCGGCCAGGTAAATGCCCGGAACGTTGCTCTCCAGCGTCTCAGCATCACAGACCGGCAGGCGGTCCTCGCCCTCAAAGCGCACGCCCAGCTTCTCAAGAAAGTCGAAATCGGGGTGGTAGCCCGTCATCGCGAAGACGAAATCGTTCACCAACGTCACGCGCCTCTCGGGCGTATCCAACACCACTGTATCCGGCGCAATCTCAACCACCCGCGACTGGAAATGCGCCTTGATCTCGCCATTCTTGATCCGGTTTTCCAGGTCCGGCTTGATCCAGTACTTCACGTGCGGCGGAACCTCCGGCCCACGGTAAACCAGCGTCACACGCGCCCCGCTTCGCCAAAGTTCCAGCGCCGCAATCGCCGCCGAGTTCTTGCCGCCGACCACCACCACGTCCATCCCGAAGTAGGGGTGGGGATCGACATAGTAGTGGTGCACTTTGCTCAGTTTTTCGCCGGGAACTCCCATGAAGTTGGGCAGATCATAGTAGCCGGTGGAGATGGCCAGCTTGCGTGCACGGATAGCCCCCGGACGGCCAAACCGGTCCTCCGTATGCACCGTAAAGGCCCCGTCCGCGCCGGTCACCCGCTCCACGCGCTGGTAAAGGCGCATGTCCAGGCGATAGTACGCCGCCACCAGCCGGTAATACTGCAGTGCCTCATTGCGCGTGGGTTTGGGGTTGGGGCTGGGAAAGGGAATACCCCCAATCTCCAGCAGTTCCGGCGTGGTGAAAAACGTCATGTGCGCAGGGTAATGGAACAGCGAGTTGCACACGCAGCCCTTGTCTACCAGCACAACCCGAAACCCGGCCTTCTGCGCCTCAATGGCGCAAGCCAACCCGGTGGGACCCGCGCCCACCACCAAGAGGTCAAAGATCTGGTCCTGCGCCGCTCCCGCCTCCAGAGTCATGTCGTTCATGACTCTAGCTTACGGCGTTTTCAGGAAAAAGTGCGTTCCTTTGATAGGCAGAATCCGAAGAGGCTGACAGTCAAGAACAAGAAGAACTGTGCCCCTCGGCTTCGTCCACGGCAAAGTGCATCCGCGTCGAGTTCGCCAAGGGCGCATCGTCAATTCGTGTTTGCAATTCAACGTGCCAGTCAGTCTTTTTCGGCGGGTAGGCGCTTGTCTATCGAAGGCGGAACAACTAGCGATTTAACTTCCCCCGACAATCTTCCGGCCATCACCTGGAAGTGATAACCCATCACCGCCAGGGTCATCGCCGCGCCGACGCAATGCCTATAGCGCGTAGCGACAGTCAACAGGAACTTCCAGTAACTCCAGCGCTGCTGCCCGAAGACTCCCTGGCGGACAATCGACGTGACAAAGGCACGTGCATTGGCTTTGGTCAGCCAATGCTGCTTGATTTCGTGGTCTCCAGCCCGCGGCTGGGTGCGGCTCAAGTAGAGCTTGACACGTTCATAGTAAGCCTCGCAGGAGTAAATCCGCTTCAACACTGACCGGTAGCCTTCCACCAGCTTGGCGGCGTCCATGTGGGGCAGAAAATTGAGATTGATGTCTGTGTTGTCGCCCTGGCCCAGATCGAGAATCCTGCCCTCGTTCCACAGCCGCCGGAAAAGCTGGGTTCCAGGCATGGCTTGCAGCAGCCCGACCATGGCCACGGGAATCCCACTCTTCTGAATGAACTCCACCATCCGGTCGAAGATGTCGTCGCGATCGGTGTCAAAGCCCAGGATGAAGCCGCCCATCACCTGCATGCCATAGCTCTGGATAGTGGCCACACTGTCCAGCAGGCTGCGCCGCGTGTTCTGCAACTTGTTGCTGGCGATCAGGCCCGACACATCGGGGGTTTCGATGCCCAGAAAAACCGATGTGAAGCCGGCATCCTTCATCATTTGCATCAACTGCGGATCGTCGGCCAGGTTGAGCGAGGCTTCCGTGCTGAACGCGAAGTTCGTCCTGTACTGCCTGCGCCACTGGGCCAGCGCCACCAGCAACTCTTTTGCCCGCGCCTTGTTGCCGATGAAGTTGTCGTCGACGATGAACACGGCCTCGCGCCAACCCGCCGCCCGCAACTGGTCAAGCTCCGCAATCACTTGCGCCACGGCCTTGGTGCGCGGCCGCCGGCCGTAAATCTCGATGATGTCGCAGAACTCGCAGTTGAACGGGCAGCCGCGCGAGTACTGCACGGTCATGGTCGAGTAGCGCTTCATCTTGATCAGGCTCAGGTCGGGAAGCGGGCTGGTTTCCATCTCTGGCCGTTCGGCGGCCTGGTAGACCGGCTTGGCCGTTCCCTGCTCCAGGTCCCGCGCCAGCCCGGCAATCAGCTCTTCCGCCTCGCCAATCACCACGTGGTCCGCTTTAAGTTCGTCCGCTGAAAGGCTGCTGGCGATGGGCCCGCCCACCACCGTCCGCAATCCGCGGGCGCGACACTGTTCGACAATGGCCACTAGCGACTCGCGTTGAATATGCATGCCGCTCACCAGAGCTACATCGGCCCACGCCAGGTCGCGGTCACTGAGCCGCTCGACGTTGGTGTCCACAAGGCGCTTTTTCCAGGCGCCCGGTAACAGGGCAGCCACCGTCATGAGACCCAGCGGAGGCTGCGCCGCCCGCTTGCCGAGGAACTTTAGCGCATGTTTGAAACTCCAAAACGTGTCGGGGAATTCGGGGTAAATCAATAATGCATTCATCGGCCACCTCGTGGTCCAGATGCCGCGGAGCGGTCCGGCCCCTGTTGTTCCGTGCCGGCAGTTTCCGCATTTGGCGCACAGTTTTCGCGCTTGCTCTCAAGCCTAGTATCGCTCCGGCAGAAGCAACGATCTGTTCTGTTCTGCTCATTCCCAGCCGATGCACCCAGATCGAATCGAACGGCCGGTTCGGATGCTGTCTTGCTGCATTGATAGGCAGCGTGCGGTGCCTTCGCGCAGCTATCAAGCCGCATCCATCGGCATTTGGCCGGGGTTAACTGAAGAACCAGGCAGGACGCTGAGATGCCGCCACCGGTTTCATGAATGCCGAGGTCCGGAACGCCGGTCATTCGGCGTGGGCCGAGCGAAACTCTTCTTTCATGCTGAGAATTGCGTGGTCTCTGCGCAATATCTTCTGCAAACTTTGGATCGATATGTCTTGCAGGGCAACCTGCCCACGTATTGCCAGGGCAGCGGCAACGCCCGCTCCCTGGCCGACGATCATGTATTGCGGCTCCATGCGGATCGACGAGTAGGCGGCGTGCGTGGCTGACAAGCAGACGGGGACCAGCAGATTGGTCGATTCCGAGCGCTTTGGAGTAATGGCGCGATAAGCGATCTCGTAGGGCTGCACTGGAACCTGGACATCTCCCTCATTTTGCACCGTGTCGTCCGCCATCGCGATCCGCTCCAGGTTGTGCGAATCGCTGTTGTACGATCCCATGCCAATCGAGTCCGGCTTGGTGCGATCCTGTTGCAGATCGGATTGGCGCATTACGTACGCGCCCAGCAGCCTGCGGCCTTCCCGAATGTAGAGTTGGTTCGGCCAGTGGTCCGTATCGGGGAATTCATCCTTGGGCAGCCCCCACGTGTTCACTTCCGCGCGCAGACTAGTGGGAACGCTTGGGTCATGGGAAAGAAAATAAAAGAACGACTGCGTATAGAGGAGGTGCTGCTGCCAAATCGCGCCTCTCTCCGCGTAGGAGCCTTCGGGATACCTCCAGCTATGGCCGATAAAGTCCGTTGACACAGGACCGTTATTATTGAAATCCGCCTTCCAATGAGGAATTTCCACCGGGTTGGTCACGTCTTTCAATCCCGGTTCGCGGCCCATGTGGCGTTGAAAATCGCTTAGATACCGTTCCAGAAGAGCGAAACGGGAGCGGTCATAACCTGCAGGGCGCGGAAACGGCAGCCGGTTGTCCGGGTCGCTCGTGAGTATTACGCGAAAGTTATAGGCCTGGACTAACTTATCGCCAGAGCCGGGTGCGGCAAGCGGCCCTGGACTGATCTCCGGGAGCAGCTGATGCTGGTCGTCGTAGGCTGAAACCGGCCATTGGAATTGGTGATTGGGCGTATGGGCTCGAACACCCGCCAGGTCCTCGCCATATTCTGAGGCGGACTCGCGTCCCCACGTATAGCTGACCCGCGCCTGCGCCATCAAATCGCCTTCATAGCTGCAATCGGCAAAGATCTTTGCCGCCCATTGTTTTCCGTCCTCCGTGGTGATGGAGAGGATCTTCGTCCCCGAACGCTGTACGCCGTGCTGCGCGCGAAGCCGCTCATTCAGGTAGACCGCAACATGGGCCTCGGTGAGCAGATCGTGAAAAACCTGTTCGCCCACGTGCGGTTCTGATCGCCAGTTTGCCGGCCGGTCAAGATCGTGCAACCCGTAGTGCGCGGCCGCCCGCAGGTAAAAGTCTCTGGCAAAGCCGCCAATGACATTGAAATCTCCGAGGTCCGTGGCAGAAAGCCCACCCGTTACCATTCCGCCCAGGTGCGTTCCCGGTTCCAGAAGAACCACGTGCAGCCCTTCCCGGGAGGCCGCATATGCCGTCATAATCCCCGAGGCAGTGCCGCCGTAGACCACCAGGTCACTTGATAAGGGAGCCGATGAAGCGTGGAGCTGAATGCTGAATAAAACGAGGGCCAATATCGAGGAAACGTGCACGAAGGATGATTTCATAGTGAATATCTGCCAGTGGAAGAGCAATCTCCTTTTGCAGCGCGGATGCACCGGAATTCTATACCACCCGGCGCTCTTGAACGATATCCTTGCCTTTTTACATAAACTGCCCGGATTCCGAAAGCCGCGGCCCCTGATCTTCCCCGTCCCGATCTCCTGTATCCCTTGTCACACCGACTCGTTCAAAACGAGTCCTACAATGGCCGGTTACTAGAACCAGACCCGGAGCAGCGAACCGGGCTGGCGGTCGAAGGAAGGTATCTTTATGTCGAATTCGCGTCGGGAATTTTTGCAATCGAGCGCTGCCTTGGCGGTCGGTATCATGGGCGGTGCGGCAACCACGCTGTCCGCGGAAAAGGTGGCGGGAGCCCAGGAATCGCCCGCACAGCATACCGGACCATTGGCCCCGGATGCGGAGATCCAGGTTCCAAAGATGAAGTTCGGCAACGCCGAGATCAGCCGCCTGGTTATGGGTGTCAACCCGCTTTATGGCTTTGCCCATTACAACAACAACTTCAGCAGCGCCATGAGAGACTGGTACACCCAGGATAAGGTCTGCGAGGTCTTGCACCGCGCCAACTCCTACGGCATCAATGCCTTCAACTACGTGAATGTCACACGCGCCCCGCAGGATCTGGCTCGCTTTCAGGCCGAAGGCGGCAAGATGCACCTGATCATCCAGGTTACAGGCGGCGACGATACAGCCGCGCTGGCTAAGAATCTGAAGCCGCTGGCCATGCACAGACAGGGCGAGGTCGTCGACGTAGCCTTCCGGAATCGCACAATGGACACCGTCAGGGAGTGGTGCAAGAGCGTGCGCGACATGGGTGTGCTGGTAGGCGTGGGCACCCACAAGCCGGAGGTCATCGAACTGGTCGAAGAACAGGGTTGGGACGTCGACTTCTACGCCGGTTGCGTCTACAATCGCACGCGCAGCGTGGATGAATGGAAGCAGGTGCTGAACGGCCAGTTGCTCGAGATGCCCGGTGAAATCTACCTGCAGAGCGATCCCGAGCGCATGTACAAGGTCATGCGGCAAACCACGAAACCCTGCTTCGCCTTCAAAATTCTGGCCGCTGGACGCATCGGCGACAACGGCGTGGAGCAGGCCTTCCGCACCGCGTACTCCAGCATCAAACCGCAGGATGGGGTCTATGTCGGCATGTTTCCCCGGAGGAAAGACGAAATCAGGGAGAACGCCGGGATTGTACATCGCATCCTGACCGGCGCTTAAACCGGAACCGGCCGCAGCCATCAACGGTCCGACTACGGACTCGGGAGATGGTGCGGCCTCTTCAGATCGTGCGGGGTCACCGCACCCTGTTGGCGCGTTGACGTTTCGATCGCTGCTTCGGATTGCAGCATTTCCCAAAATGCGATAGGGAGGAACTAAACTATGCCGACCGCGTTAGTGGGCGGACTCGCTTTCACACTGCTGGCCGGCCTGCTTTCGGGCGCCTGCATGATGCCCATGAAGTTAATCAGGCGGTGGCCATGGGAGAATCTATGGCTGGTCTTCAGCCTGGTCGCGCTGCTGATCCTGCCCTGCGGACTGGCCTTGCTGCTGACCGGAAACCCGGGCAGGATTTACGCCGGACTGTCTCCTGAGCAGTTGCTGGTGACGTTTCTTCTGGGCGCGGGCTGGGGCGTGGCGCAAGTCTTGTTTGGACTTTCCATTGCGCGGCTCGGGCAGGCGCTCGCCTTTGCAATCGTCATCGGACTTGGAGCGTTGGGCGGCACGCTGCTCCCGCTGTTCCTCAAGAATCCAGAGGTCCTTGGCACATCGAAAGGCGCGCTGATTCTGGCGGGACTTGCTGTGATGGTGGCCGGCATCGCGGTTTCAGCGCGAGCCGGCAGTGAGCGTGAGCAGGGGCAGAAGAGAGAAACCGGCGGACGCTATGCGATTGCGCTGGCTATGGCCATACTGTGCGGCATTCTGGCTCCCATGATCAACTACTCGTTTGTCTCCGGACAATTTATCGCGGAGCATGCGGTGCGTTTGGGCGTACCGCCCGTCCGGGCAGGCTATACCGTTTGGCCGGTTACGCTGGCCGGGGGTCTGTTGGCGAATGTGGCTTATTGCCTCTATCTTCTGTTCCGAAACAAGACGTGGGCAGCGTTCCGCGGTTCCTGGTGGCCCGACGCAGGATCCTCCACACTGATGGGTGCTTCCTGGATGGGCGGAATGGCGGTGTATGGCGTGGCCGCCGTCTACCTTGGCGCGCTCGGCACTTCAGTCGGCTACGGCTTGTTCAATGTCATCATGATTATCGTGGCCAACCTTGGAGGTGTGGTGACTGGCGAATGGACCAGCGCCCCCAAAAGCGCGCTGCGCACCCTCTATGCCGGACTGGCGCTGCTCATCGTAGCAACTGGATTGCTCGCCGCCGGCAATCGCTGACCCAAGTACTTAGAGCAGTTCTCCAGTTCACGTGGAGTTTCTCGCGTCCTGCAAGGTGCTTTTGCTTAAGGGAAAAGCCCCTCAGCGGCAATGATTTCTCCCAACAGCAACGGGAGAACTGCTGTAGCTCACTGCGCTTGTGACCTGTCGATAGAGCACAGCCGGACGCCTCACTCTGATTGAGTGCTGCGCCCGGCTGTGGTTTCATTCTCCCGGTCCTGTTTCAGTTCACTCTCAAGCTGCCTCTACTGCGCGGCAACGGAGTAGAGACGTACCGGCCCGAGCAGTCCAGAAGGCAGCAGCGGCGAATCTGCCTTGTACGGCTTCACATCAGCGAATGTGATTTTCGTGGTTACGCCTGGCTGCTCATCGCCGATCAGCCGGTTGACCCACGCATTCGTCACCTTGATCGATACCTCGTTCGCACCCGGTTTCAGGGCTGTAGTTGCATCCACGCGATACGGCGCGTGCCATACGATGCCCAAGGCCTTGCCGTTCACCGTAACTTCCGCCAGGTTCTTCACATCGCCCAGATCGATCCAGATTTGCGCACCCTTCCTGAACCAGTCTGCCTTGGCATCGACGGTCTTGGTGTAGGTGCCAACGCCGGAGAAGTACTTCACTCCTGCGTCGGGGCTTTCTGTCCAGGACACGAGCTTGTCCAACGTGATGGCTGGCGGCGCTCCGCGATCCGGCTGGAAGCTGAGCTTCCACTCGCCATCGAGGCTCGCAACCTGCGTCTCGATCTTCGCGGGCAATGTTCGAGCGGTTTCTCTGGTCGTCTTGCGGAACACCACAAACACGCTGCCCCAGGGTTCCAGCCTCAGCGGGACCGTGGTGCGGCCGTCGGCGATCTTGAAGGATGCAGGCTCCGTCTTGCCCGTTTCGGCGTGCCACAACTCGGGCGCTTTACCGGTTACGCGGAAGGTTGCATCCACAGATTCGTCACGGTCGCTGCGGTTGTCAACGAAGTAGAGATCACCGTCAGCCAGCTTGCGATGGACAAAGAGAAGGCGAGTGTCGCTTTCCGGTTTGGTGTAGTCAAAGTCGGGCGCCACATGCAGCGCATTGAAGACGTCGCCGATATCCTGCCCCGCATAAACCGCGCCTTTGCCCACCTTGTGTACCCCGGTGCCATCGCCGAACAATTCGTCGTTCAGTTTGGTGAACTGAGTCTGATTGTCGGCAAGGCTGGGATCGTCAATCGGCTTCGGCCCGGCTACCACGGCGCCATCTTCCACCAGCTTGTGAATGGCGCGCAGCACCGGCAGCGACATGTGCCGGCTATACGGATCGAGGCCCAGCACACGATAGGTCATGCCGCTCGCGGTGGTAATGCGGCCGTTGACTGCGCTCAGTTTGTGGATCAGGCCGTCGGCATTGATGTAGTCGAAACCGTAGCCCGCTGGCACGTTGGGCGCCTTGTTTACAAAGATCGCGGTCAGGTTGGAATCTTCGCCGTAGAGGTAAATCAGGTCTGCGCCGAAATGTCCCTGTTGCAGCAAGAAGCTGCTGCGCGCCAGATAGTCGATCCATGGACGAGCTTGTTCCGCCCAGGTCTCGTTGCGGTTGAACCACTGGCCGTAGGGCCCAAGGGTCATTCCCGGAGCCTTGTTCACCAGCGGCTGATGGGCCGACTCGTGAATCACAAAACGGTTGATGCCGTTGAGGAATTCCTGGTCGGCGGTCGGCTTCAGCGTTGCCGGCGACCATGCCCACGGCGCTTCAGCCGCCGTCATTGACTCCGCCGCCGCGAGATTTTGCCCGTAAATATGCGCTACCGACGCCGACTCGCGATCGTCCGCGTTGTAGTCGAACTGCTCATGATTGACCCCAGGCCTCTGGGTCCACATCGCGCTCATGGGCACTTCATTGAACTTCTTTACTTCCATGCCATCGGCAACAAAGGCGCGTCCGTACTCGTGCGACTCGCCGTAATGGCCCATGCCCCGCTCATGCAGCGTTGCTTCCAACTGCCCGTAGTGCTCGTCCGCGATCAGGTCGGCAATGGTCTTGCGGAAATCCCACAGAAACCGGTCACTGGCTTCGGCGCTTTCCACCACCTGCCCGGTCAGAACCGGCATCCAGGGCGTCGGATCATACCCACGCCGCTGCTTGAACTTGGCGATCATGTTGTCGGTCCAGTTTTGCGAACCGGCTTCCCAGCTATCGTTGATGATGTAGCGGATTCCCCGCTTGCCCATCAGGTCCGCGCCCACCGTCTCCTTGTAGCTGTCCAGGTAGGTATCGAAGTACTTCTTCACAAACCTGCGGTCCAGCTTGTCGACCTCGAGACCAGTAGCTTCGGCGGTTGCCGGGTGGTTGGTGATGCCCAGCAGCGAATACCCGAACCGGAGCACGACCCAATCGCCGGCCGGAGGCGTCCAGTCGAGCGTTCCATCCGGGCGCATCTTGGCGGTCAGGTCGATCACATCGGACTTTGCAACGGCTTCATCGGCTTGAATGCCGGGTGTCGCGAGAGAGTAAAGGTCGCCCTCGGAAGTGAAAGCCGCCTTATCTTCGAACCGGTTCACACGCGCTCCCGGATGAAGCACCAACTCGGCAATCTCATAGTCGGTGGGAGGCGGGCCGGCTTTGGCGCCGATGGCCCAGTTGGGCAGCGGAGGAGGCGGCATGCGCGTGAACGTCACGCGGAAATACCTGGCCGTTACCGCGGGAAATGAAATTGTGTTCTGTGGCGCCTCGCCGTGGGGCAGCTTCACAACCAGCCGAAAGTTTTGCCCGTCGTCGCTGGCCTCCAGCGATTTCTCCGGCGCGCCAATTCCGGCTACCACCGCGGAAATCCCGCCTGGGTCTCTGGTGGCAAACGTGATGGCGCGGATGGCCTGCGGCGCAGCAAATTCGTATTGAATCCAAGAACTCCCGCCTGCTTCCGGGATCGGCAGCTTTGTTGTCTTTCCCAGATCGCCGTCGCTGAGCATGGCGAAGTCCGGCGAGCCCGCGCTGGCCGTGATCTTCGGGTGCAGCGATTCTATGGGCGCATCCACGGCTGCTCTGCGGTAAGCAACGACTGCCGAATCGGCGTAGAACTGCGGAACCGGCGCGGAGCCGGCAGACTTTCGAATCCAATCATGGATGGCCAGGTTCTGAAAAGCCCCGGTGCTCGATGGCGGATGGGCAAGTTTGCCTGTGAAAGGCTTGCCGCCTTCGACAAAGGTCTCGCTCCAGACGTACTTTTTCATACCCTGGGAAGCCGGAACCCACGGACCACCCGACTCGCTCCAGCCCGGCGAGCCGGCGATGGCCTCTTCCAGGCCCAACTGATCGGCGAGGACGGTCGCGTACTTGAATGCGTCCTTCCACTCGGGAGTCATGTAAGCTAACCGCTTGTCCACCACTTGCGGCGTCGATAAGGCGGCGTCGAAGTTCTGGAACCCACCCAGACCGGTCCTGTGCATCCACTCCAGGTCCAGCTTGATGCCTTCCTTGCTGATATTGCCGTTCATCCAGTGCCACCATACCCGCGGGCGCGCGCCCTCTGGCGGATTCTCAAAGCCGCTCTTGAGCGGGTCGGGCTTGACCGCATCGGGCTTGCTCTGAGCCGCGGTAGCTCCAAAACTCAGGACCAGCGCCAAGCTTGTCGAAATCAACTTCATTGCCGGAAGATTCATTGCTTTTCCTTTATGATCGACGTTTTTCGATCGGTTCTCAGGTTTACGTCGAGGGTTCGATCCATTGTTCCAGTCGCATGGAGCGAGCATTTTCTGCAGCGCCAAGTACCTTAGCACGCGAACCGTAACATTCGGAAGAGAAAATATTTTCCATTCGAATCTCCGCTGGCGGCGCGGAGATCCATCCGGACGGTGCGGGCGAAAACCGTCACAGCCGCGGGGAGCAGAATAGCCACTGACTGCTGGACCACAGCGTCCGCGTGCTCTGAGCTTTCCCGGTGTCGCTGGGCGAGAGGGTGCGGGCCCGAGGCTGTATCCTTGGTCTGTCTATCAAGAATCTGCTTGGAATGAGGTTGAAATGAAACTTGCATTCGTGATGGCTCTAACGGTTTTCGCCGTTCCCGCGCTGGCGCAATCCGCGGGTAAGACAGAGGTATTTACTTCAGCCGAGGTGCACGGCCAACTTGCGCAATTGGTCGATCAGGCCAAAGCCATGGGAATCAGCGGCTCCGTTCTGGCAGATTACGGGACCCATGCGTTGAAGCTATCCGCAATGACGACAAATGGATCGGCCGAGATGCATGCTCACTTCGATGACGTTATACTGATCACCGAAGGCAAGGCCACTGTGATTACCGGCGGCACCATCATCGATGCCCATACCGTAAGCGATGGCGAAACCAAAGGCTCCGGAATACAGAATGGTATCGTCCAAACGGTTTCAGCCGGCGACATGATTCATATTCCGGCAGGAACCCCGCACCAGTTCCTTATTGCACCTGGAACCACATATAGCGCGCTGGTGATCAAGGTCAGAGAATAGCGTGCGCGCCCACAATCAAGGCGTATTACCCAAACTCAGACACGGATGGTCTTCGCATCGGGCGCATGTCTGCGTAACTCACTCTGTGCGGCAGACCTCTGTCCCGCAATCGCTGTGCTGGCTTCCTGGTCTGCATTGAAAGGCTCTGAAAACGATCATGGCGACACTTGGCAAATTCTCCATCGGCGTAGGTGATCGGTTCGCCCACCAGTCGAAAGCTCAACTGGAAGCCTGCATCCTCGCCGCCAAAGCCGGCATCGATGTGATTCCGGTGTGGAACAAGTCCAATCGCGAACACACTATCATCGGCTCTGAACCATCTTCAGTTCGCGCCGCCGCCGATGCCGCTGTCACCGCGCTCGGCTGGAAGCTTCCCTGGTTCTGCGACGCCGACCACATCAACCTTTCCACTGTCGACCGCTTCCTGGATTCCTGCGATTTCTACACCATTGACGTGGCCGATTACATCGGCAAACCCTCCGGGCAATCCTCGATTGACGCCTTCGTGAAGCGCCACCCCGAGCTTCTCGGCGCCATCCGAATGGCAGGCGCTGAGCAAAGCATCGAAATCACTTCTGAGCTGCTTGGCCTGACCGCTGCCAAATTCCTGTTCGCCGTTCAGGAGGCAGGCAAAATCTACCGCAAAATTGAAGCCGCGAAAGGCAAGGGAGCATTCATCGCCGAGATCTCCATGGACGAGACTGACTCCGCGCAGACTCCGGCGGAACTGCTCATCATCCTTGCCGCCATTGCGGGCGAGGGCATTCCCGTACAGACTATCGCTCCCAAATTCAGCGGCCGCTTCAACAAAGGCGTCGACTACGCAGGAGATCCCACGCAATTCGCTCGCGAGATGGAACTGGACATGGCTGCCATCCAACACGCTGTCGCCACCTACGGATTGCCCTCGAACCTCAAGCTCAGCGTCCACTCCGGCAGCGACAAGTTCTCCATCTATCCCGCCATTTACGCAGCCATGCAGAAGTTTTCCACCGGTGTGCATCTCAAGACTGCCGGCACCACATGGCTTGAAGAGGTCATCGGTCTCGCCGAATCTGGAGGAGACGGCCTCGCACTGGCCAAGGAAATCTACGCAGAGGCCTTCGCACATGCCGACGAACTCTGCGCACCCTATGCAACGGTGATCGATATCGACCGGGCAAAGCTGCCCGCGCCGGAAGAGGTAGCCCACTGGTCCTCAGTGCAATTCACCTCCGCCTTGCGTCATGATCCTCATTCGCCCGCTTATAACTCAAGTCTTCGCCAGTTACTGCATGTGGGCTTCAAGGTGGCGGCAAAGATGGGTCGCCGCTATCTCGGCCTGCTCGAAGCCAATGAGGCGATCGTCGCGAAAAACGTGACCGAAAACCTCTATGTGCGCCACATTGCCCCGGTCTTTCTTGGGCTGCGGGAAAGCCCAGCTTTGCAGGCCGCCGAGACCGCTGAGACGCGGGGCTGATTTTCGATTCTGCACGCCACTGCCGGCGGCCCGCATGCGCACTGCGATGGGGACCGCCCAGGCTCTGCTTCTTCGCCCCGCCGTACTCTGGCGATCGCGACTCTCTCCCGGCGTGCACACGGTCTATCTATTTGCGATTCATGCAGTTATGGGACTCTATCTCAATTCCGCTCGGACAGCAAAATCCGCCGGACGAAGACCGATTTACTCCGCTCTCCGGATTTTCTCCTTGACAAGTGCACGCGGCGGGCTGTAGCGTTCGTTCGGTATTCGAACAATATACGGTTCGACCCTGTAAGTCGACTCGATTTCACCACCGGCCGCCCCTTGCGGCGTGTTGTGGGCTCATAGGATCATGCGAGCCCGACCGGACATGGGTCGCCCCAGCAAAAAGGAGAAACATGGAACGCTGTTCCAGACGCGGTTTTCTTATCGGTGCGGGGATCACTGCCGCCGCTTTCGCTGCGCGTCCGCTTATCGGCACGGCTCAGGCATCCAAATCGCCCTTCAGGGTTTCCGTCATCAACGATGAGATTTCGCCGGACTTCGACCACGCCTGCTACGTTGCCTCGCATGACTTCGGTATGAGCTGGATCGAACTCCGCTCCATGTGGGGCAAGAACGTCATGGCCCTGAGCGACACCGAGATCGGCGAAGCGAAGAAGATCCTCGCCAAGTACAACCTGCGGGTCACTGACATTGCCAGTCCCCTTGGCAAGACCGACTGGCCCGACGCGCCAAAGTCCCCGTATGGCACCAAGGGGGACATGCACCAGGCCGCCGCGGTCACCTTCAAACAGCAGGATGACATTCTGCAGAAGGCAATCTCGCTGGCCAGGCAGTTCAACACCGATCGCATCCGGTGCTTCGACTTCTGGCGGCTCGACGATGTTGCCCCTTACCGCGCGGCGATCGATGAGAAGCTGCGCGCCATGGCCGAGACCGCGGGCCAGCAGGGCCTCCTGCTGGTGCTTGAAAACGAGGGTGACTGCAATACGGCCACCGGCCGCGAGGCCGCGAGAACGCTGAATGCAATCCCGTCGCCGCATCTGGCGCTCAACTGGGATCCCGGAAATGCGGTGATGCGTGGTGAACTCGACGCCTTTCCCGGCGGCTGGGATGCCTTACCGAAAAACCGCATTCACCACTGCCACTGCAAGAATGCCGTCAAGAACGCGGAAGGCAAGATCGAGTGGTCTCCAGTCGATAAAGGAATCATCGATTGGACGGCACAGTTCCGCGCGCTCAAGCAGCTCGGCTATCATGACGCCGTCAGCCTTGAGACGCACTGGCATGGAGGCGGCACGCCGGAAGAGTCTACCCGCATCAGTTGGGCGGGCATGAAGCAATGTCTCAAGGATGCAGGCGCCCTTTAATTCTTTTCCTGACGAAGATGCGCAGCAATTTTAACCAGCATCAAAGAGCCAAAGCACTAAGTCGTTTGATGGAGAATATATTGGTAACTCGACGTGAATTTCTCGACACACTTGCACTGGGAACCGCAGGTTTGGCTATCGCATCGACCGCCAAGAGCTATGGCCGGATCCTGGGCTCCAACGATCGCGTCAACTTTGCGGTCATTGGTCTCAACAGCCGCGCTTATGCTCACCTTGCCTCGCTCAAAGCCAACAAGGATGCCGCCCGCGTCTCGCATGTTTGCGATGTTGACGGCGATATCTTGAAGAAGTTTGCAGGCAAGGCTGAGAATGACCTGGGCTATGCTCCCGCCGCCGAAAGGGACTTTCGTAACATCCTTCAGTCGAAGGAAGTGGATGCCATCACCATTGCCACCCCCGACCACTGGCACGCGCCCATGGCCATCGCTGGTGTACAGGCGGGCAAGCATGTCTATGTTGAAAAGCCGTGCAGCCATAATCCTGCCGAGGGTGCACTGCTGGTTGAGGTTCAACGGAAGTATGGGAAGCTCGTGCAGATGGGCAATCAGCGGCGTTCAAACGCCCTTGTCATTGAGGCCGTTGACAAGATTCACAATGGCCTGATCGGCAGGCCATACTTCGCCAAAGCCTGGTACAGCAACACAAGAAAGTCAATAGGGATCGGGAAGGAAGCGCCTGTCCCGCCGCAGCTCGATTGGGACCTCTGGCAGGGACCTGCGCCGCGAAGGCCTTATAAGGACAATGTTCACCCTTATAACTGGCACTGGTTCAAAATCTACGGCACCGGCGAAACCCTGAACAATGGCACGCATGAGATCGATGTATGCCGCTGGGCGCTCGGCGCCGACTATCCCAACCGCATCACAGCGTCGGGCGGCAGATACCATTTCAAGGACGACTGGGAGTTCTATGACACCCTGGTAACCAGCTACGAGTACGAAGACAAGATGATCTCGTGGGAGTGCAGGTGCTGTGAGGGGATGAAGTACTACGGCCGCGACCGCGGTTTGGTGATCACGGGAACCAACGGCTCAGTGCTTATCGATCCCGGCACTTACGAGGTCTACGATCTCAAGGGAAACAAGACCAGCGAATTCAAGATGGGCCATGCAAACTCCTCAGCCGACCTGGTCGGGAGCGACGACATGACCGTTGCCCATTTTGCCAATTTCATCGCGGCAATCCGCAGGGGAGACAAGCTCACCTCTCCCGTCTCCATCGGCAACGTCGCCGTGACCATGCTTCAACTTTCCAACATAGCCTGGGAAGTGAACCGGGAATTGCGCATCGACGCTACGGACGGCAAGATCCAGAATGATGCGGAAGCGATGACGATGTGGGGCCGCGAATACGAGAAAGGCTGGGCGCCCCATCTCTGAAATGCGTGGCCAATGCATCCCACTTGTTGAACAGCCAACCGGGTCTGGAAAGGCCCTAGGAGTACCACGCTTATGAAAGATACTTTTTCACGTCGCGACTTTGTTCAATCGGGTGCGTTCCTTGCGGCAGCATGCGCTGCTTCCGGTGCAGTTCCCTCCTTCGCGCAGCCGAAACCGGCATCCGGGAAGCCGTCGCCGGTTCATTTGGGGCTGGCCAGTTACACGTTTCGCAATTTCACTCGTGAGCAGATGATCGGGTTCCTGAAGCAGCTCAACGTTGCCGCGTTGAATGCGAAGGATGCCAAAGATCACCTTCCCACGGATCCCGCCGGAGAGACGAAAGCGCTGGCGGACTATGCCGCAGCCGGCATCAAGCTCCACGCAGCCGGAACCATTTACTTTCCCAAGGATGAAGACGACGACATCCGCAGTAAGTTCGAATACTGCAAGCGAGCCGGCATTTCTGTGATCGTCGCCGGCGACCCGACGCCGGCAATTCTTCCCCGCGTCGAGAAGTTCGTGAAGGAGTACGACATCCGTATCGCCATTCACAACCACGGGCCCGAGGATAAGGTATGGCCTTCCCCGCTGGATGTGCTCAAGGCGGTAAAGAATATGGACCCGCGCATGGGATGCTGCATCGATGTTGGGCACGCGGTCCGCGCCGGCACGGATGTCGTCGAGGCGATTCACCAAGTGGGGCCACGGCTGTTCAATATGCACATGAAAGACCTGACGAATTTCCAGAACCGGGAGAGCCAGGTTGCCGTGGGAGACGGCATCATGCCGGTGCGAGAGATCTTCGAAGCCCTTATCGCGACCCGGTACAAGGGGTTTGTCGATCTCGAATACGAAATACATGGTGACGATCCTATGCCCGGCGTCATCGAGTCCTTTGCTTACATGCGCGGCGTTTTGTCGGGCCTGGGGTATGTTACCAACGGCTGAAGTCCGCAGCAGCCGGGCTTGGGTTTGGAGCTTCGGATGCATACGTTTGCGGACTGGCCTCTTTGGCAGTCAGACCGCAATCACTTTCGGCGAAAGGGTAATGTTTAAGCCATGCTGATTCACGAAGACCGCTTGTTTCCTGCCGACCCAGGTACTCGAACGATCGCCAAGGCGCTTTATGCGCACGTAAGGGCTTTGCCCATCGTCAGCCCGCACGGACATACGCAGGCGGCGTGGTTTGCAAAGAATGAGCCATTTCCTGATCCGGCAAAACTCTTCGTGCAGCCCGATCACTACGTCTTTCGCATGCTTTACAGCCAGGGTGTTTCGCTGGAGGGCCTCGAGATCGGTGAGCCGGAGCTGAAGGATGCGCGCAAAGTCTGGCGCATCTTCGCCAGCCACTACTATCTGTTTCGCGGAACGCCTACGCGCATGTGGCTGGATTTTGCCTTCCAGGAACTGTTTGGTCTGGAGCATCGGCTGTCAGAGAAGACCGCCGATCGCTACTTCGACACCATCTCTGAAAAGCTGCGGACGCCCGCGTTCCTTCCCCGCGCCCTCTATGAGCGTTTCAATCTGGAAGTGCTGGCTACAACCGATTCTCCGCTCGACTCGCTAAACGATCACCGGGCTATCCGCGCATCGGGCTGGAAAGCAAGGATTCTGCCCACCTTCCGGCCCGATCCGGTTGTCGATCCGGATTTCGAAGGATTTGTTGATAACATCGCAAAACTCGGCGAGCAGAATGCGGAGGATACATCAATGTGGCCGGGTTACCTGAACGCTCTGCGCAAGGCGCGCGCCCGCTTTCGCTCGCTAGGTTGCACAGCAACCGACCATGGACATCCCAGCGCGCAGACCGCTGACCTTTCCACCCCTCAGGCCGCGGATCTCTTCGGTCTGGTGCTCACCGGCCACGCCGATGCTGCACAACGCGAGCTGTTCCGAGCACAGATGCTGACCGAGATGGCCGGAATGAGCCTTGAAGACGGGCTGGTCATGCAGATTCACCCAGGCAGCGTGCGCAACCACAACCGCAAAATCTATCAGCGCTACGGCCGCGACGTGGGCGCAGACATTCCCAAGCCGACTAATTACGTTGATGCGCTTCGTCCATTACTCGACCGTTTCGGCAACGAATCCGGGCTCACCATCATTCTGTTCACGCTGGATGAATCCACCTATAGTCGCGAACTGGCTCCGCTGGCAGGCCACTATCCCTGCCTGCGCCTTGGACCCCCGTGGTGGTTTCACGACAGTCCTGGGGGAATGATGCGCTTCCGTGAACAGGCGATGGAAACGGCGGGGTTCTATAACACGGTTGGCTTCAACGACGACACGCGGGCCTTCCTTTCCATTCCGGCGCGGCACGATGTGGCGCGGCGCATCGACTGCGCCTTTCTGGCCAGGCTTGTCGCCGAACACAGGTTGGAAGAAGACGAAGCTTTCGATGTGGCGCACGACCTCGCCTACGGGTTGGTGAAGAAGGCTTACCGTCTCTAACGAAAGCAAATTCGTAGACAGAACGATTTCCAGCATAAGTGCTGGAAGGGAGAATCCATGACCACTCAACTTCTCAGTCTTGAAGGCAAGACCGCCGTCGTAACCGGAGGGACATCCGGGATTGGGCACGCTCTGAGCCTCGGCCTGGCCGATGCCGGCGCCAATGTGATTGCCACGGCCCGCCGCCAGCGACAGGTCGAACTGACCGCCAGCGAGATAGAAGCGCACGGGCGCCAAACCCTGCGCCTTTGTTCAAACGTATGCGACTGCACCTCGCTCGAGCAGTTGCTGGCCGCGGCGCTCGACCGCTTCGGCAAAGTCGACATCCTCATCAATTGCGCCGGGATCATCAAGCGCACGCCCACGCTCACGGTGACGGAGGAAGAGTGGGCCAGCATCCTTGACACCAATCTGACCGGAACGCTGCGCGCGTGCCAGGTCTTCGGCAAGCACATGCTGGAACGCGGCTATGGCCGGATCGTCAACATCTCTTCGCTCAACAGCTTTGTGGCGCTCAGCGAAGTGGCGGCCTATGCAGCCAGCAAGGCCGGCGTTGCCTCGCTTACGCGCTCGCTGGCGGTCGAGTGGTCAAAGAAAGGCATTACGGTCAACGCCATCGCTCCCGGTGTCTTCCGCACCGAACTCAATGCCAATCTGCTTGACAGCACGCCGCGCGGACAGGAACTGATGATGCGCACGCCCATGGGCCGCTTCGGCAAAACCGAAGAACTGGTTGGAGCCGCAATCTATCTCGCCTCAGACGCTGCTTCCTTTGTCACCGGCCAGACTATCGTTGTCGACGGTGGCTTTTTGGCCAGCGGCGTCAACCAATAAGACTTGGAGCTTCAAAGGTGCAAACATACCGGACTGATAGACTGAGGGATGGTCGCGCCGCCATATCTGGATGCTTTGCGCCATTGAATCACCTGACCATCGGGCATAGGCTCGATCGAGGATGAGAACGACTAACATGCCGACGACTCGTTACGCCTTCACCAATAAGCAAAGCGCGTCGAACAAGATGCCCCGGCAGATCAATCGAAACCTTATCTTCAACCAGATCCGTATCCGGCAGCCCATCTCGCGCGCGGATCTGGCACGCGTCTCGGGGCTCCAGAGAAGCACTGTCTCGCTGATCGTCGAGGAGCTACTCGCCGAACGATGGATCGTCGAGGGATCGATGGGCCGGCTTCCCCGTGGCCGAAGACCCACGTTCCTGAATCTGAACGGCCAGCGGGGAGTGCTCGCAATCGATATCCACCCAGCGCAGACCACCCTGGCGGTAACCGACCTTGGCGGAAAAGTCCTTGCGGAACATCTGATCGCACTTCCTCAGAATCCACAAAAGGTCCTCGGCGTGATTGTGGACGCAATCCGAAAGATCATGGCCGCCCATGGCGACCGGTCATTCGACGGCATCGGCATGAGTCTTCCAGGCCGCTTTGACTTTCACCCCGATAAGTCTCACCCCGGAAAATCCAGCCTGGGCAAATCCTTCTTTGCGCCCAATGTCGATTGGCCCATTGAACGCATCAAGTCCCGTGTCGAACAGGCCACCGGCCTGCCCGTCGTGGTGGATAACGTCGCCAACGCCTGCGCCCTGTCAGAGGTCTGGTTCGGCTACAGCGACGGTGTGCGGGACCTGGTGGTGGTCAATGTGTCTGAAGGATTGGGAACGGGCATCTTTGCCAACGGCCGCATCCTGCGAGGAGAAGGCGGCTACGCTGGTGAGTTCGGTCATGTGCAGGTAGATCCGAATGGATTGCCCTGTGGCTGTGGAAGCAAAGGATGCTGGGAGACCGTCGCCTCCAATCGCGCCGGAATGCGCTATTACGCCGAAATCACTAACAAGCCCTCGCCGTCCTTTGAGACTCTTCTCAAGTTAGCCGAGGCGGAGGACCCCGCAGCCGTTCAGGCGATTGACAAAATGTGCGTCGCGCTTGGCAAAGGCATGCATATGATCGCGTCCGCTCTGGCACCGAGCGAGATCGTGGTCGTGGGAGACATTACCAATCTTTGGCACCTGGCCGGCCCGCTGATTGAGGCAGAAATGCGCCGAATCCCATTGGCGCGAGTTCCCGGGCTCCGGCCCGCTCACGAAGGCAACAAAGCCCGTTTGCGCAGCGCCGTCGCCCTGGTAATGAATGAGAACTCGCTCTGAGGACGGCATCGCACCAATTCACGATCGATCTTGATCGAGAATGAGTCCTCTGCATGCCATCGCGGCTATGCGCCTTCGGCCAGATCGGAAGGCGGGGATGAGGGCTTCGCTGGAGCGTAGCGCCGCGCCCGCAGATTATCAACCGCATAGTTGATAAACCGCGGTTCGAAATGGGTCGCCTGTCCCATGAATCGGCAGGTTGCCACCACCTGATCGACGATGAACCGGGGTTGATAAGCGGCTAGGTCCATCCCCTTCTCTTTTGTAATCTTGTCCACGATCAATTCGAATGCTTCGTCGGAAAGCGTTAATCCTTGGCGCTCACACTCTTTCTCAAATATGCGCTTATACAATTCGAGAGTGGGTCCTCCAACCTCGATTTTGTAAGGAAGGCGGCGCAGGAACGCAGGGTCCATCAGGTCTTCCGGTTCGAGGTTGGTTGAGAAGATAACCAACTCCTCGAACGGCAGGGTGAAGCTCTTGCCCGTATGCAGTTTCAGATAGTCGAACCGGTTCTCCAGCGGCACGATCCAACGGTTCAGCAGATTCTTGGGCGTTACCAACTGGCGGCCGAAGTCATCGATGACAAAACAACCGCCCAATGCCTTCACATGAAGGGGAGCCTCGTAGTAATTGGCCGTTGCGTCGAATCTCAAATCGAGCATGTCCAGCGTCAATTCGCCGCCTGTCAGGACGAAGGGCCGCCGGCAGGGAATCCAGCGCGCGTCATACTCCTCGCGCCGGACGAAGGAAAGCACGCCTTCGTCGCGCGAAGGGGTGGAACTCAACATGGTATGCAGAATGGGGTCGTAGACGCGGATAATCTGGCCTTCGACGATGACTGCATACGGCATGTAGATCACGTCGGTGAATACGCTGGCAAAGCTCAGCGCCACTGAAGTCTTGCCATTGCCCGGCGGACCATAGAGAAGTATCGCACGGCCCGAATTCAACGCCGGTCCAACATGTTCGATGATGCTGTCTTCAAAGGTCAGCTCGCCAAGAGCCGCGCGTATGCGATCGAAGGTGACAGTCTCGTTGGTGATCTTCTGCAGGTTGACCTGGTCAGCGAATTCTTCCAGGGTCACGGGCGCGGGCCCGGTATAGCGCATTTGTTTCAGGGCATCGACCACCCAACGCCGACCCGCGTCGGTGAACGTGTATTTCATGTCAACCAGGTTCTCTGACTCGCGCGTTCCCAGGGCCTGCAACAGTTTACGGTCGATGGCCATCCCCACCAGGTCGAGCACGATGTTATAGGGGAGCTTGATGCCATCGACGAACTGCCGGACGGACTCCAGGTGTTCCACGTAGATCAGCTTCATCAACAAGCTCATCAGATCGGTCGGGTCGATTTTGGTCGCCGCGATATCAGTGGGCTCGGACGGCATGCGATGGATAAACGCGTCCAGCACCTCCTGCTCGATGGCTCCCGCAGCCACGAGACGGGCGCCCAGACGGCCACCAAGATTGGCCTGCAGTGCAACTGCCTTTGCCACATCTTCGGCTGTAACCAGACTCGCCTGGATCAGCAGATCGCCTAATCGCATTCGTCCTTTGATGACACCCTCCCGATGGAACCGAGTTGAAAATCCGCGCGATCTCCCAACGCCTTGCGGCCGACCTTCTCAAATCGCGTGTTTCCCTCAGGGTACCAACTTCCTCCGGGTTGTAGCCATGCCACGCAGAGAGCGCGAAGGAAGGAGTGCGCAAAAGAGGCATAAGGAGCAAGGATTGGTCGATCTTCTTCAATTATGGATTCTAATGGTCGGGGCGGAGGGATTCGAACCCCCGACCCTCTGCTCCCAAAGCAGATGCGCTACCAGACTGCGCTACGCCCCGACATACTGCCTCGATTGTATCGCGAATCGGTTTTCAGTAACGAACACCGGCCGTGGGCGCCAGAACACGGCCAAGCCAGACGATCATCCACACCACAAGTGCCAGCGGAATAGCGAAGACCAACGCCAGCGCCACGATCAACAGCCCGAGAAAGACCCAGTCCCGCCATGTGTGGCGGCGAGGCTCGCCCAGGTGACGGCAGAGCAGGCGGTAGTTGCGGCGGTTGGCCTTCCAGACGATGTCAAAGACGTCTCCTAAGATGGGAATGGCGCCAACCAGCACACCGATGCCCAGATTCGCAGCCATGCGCGCCAGCGTAACGTAAGGTACGCCGCGTATCCAGCCGGCCAGTGGAATCACCACCGAGAGCAATCCGGCTATCACGTCGCCCAGTCCGGGGACCAGCCCGATGATCCCATCCAGCCCGACACGGATGCTTGTGCCGGGGATTTGAAACGCTTCGTCCAGCAGAATCTCCAGCCCGCACAGGGTCTGGTCGCGAAACAGCCAGGCGCCGCTGTTCCATCGATCCGGCCCCCGCTCCGGCGCGGTCCGGGGGCCAGGACCCTCCGTGTTTGCGGTGGCAAGTGCGTTCGGACCGGGCCTGAGCATGGGCACCTCCTTCAGGGTGCGACCGAGCTTTCCTACCTGATTCGATGCTACAATCGAAGGGATACATGGCGGCAGTAGTTCAGTGGCAGAACGCCTGACTGTGGCTCAGGATGTCGTGGGTTCGATCCCCACCCGCCGCCCCAATTTTGCACGGACCGGAGAGACCGACATGAGCCGGAATTCCCGAGTTACCGAGCTTCAGTGAGCCCCCAAACACATCAGGATACTGGGATCAATGGCGCATTCTGCGAGCCGCGGGAGTGGTTCGTTCCTTTTGAGCCGCGGCGCGGATTGACCAACGGCCACCTGCAAACCATCGTGGGGAACTTTCTTCCCCGGCCGCCCTTCCGGCTCTCTTCCGTTGCGGAAGAGGTGGAAGTGGACCCCGCCGATGGCAGCCGCGTACTGTGTCACTGCCATTGGCAGGCCGATCCCCGGAATACCGATCCGGCAGCAGCAGGGCGGCTCACCGTGGTGCTGGTCCACGGCCTAGAGGGCTCGTCGAACTCCCGCTATATCCAGGCCATCGCCGCGCGAGCCTGGGCAGCAGGATGCAACGTCGTCCGCATGAATATGCGCAACTGCGGCGGCACTGACACGCTTACGCCCACTCTCTATCACTCCGGACTTTCCGGCGACGTGGGTACCGTGGTGCGTCACTATGCTGAGCAGTTCGGCCTGGAGCGGGTGGCGCTGGTGGGCTACTCGATGGGCGGCAATCTGGTTCTCAAACTGGCCGGAGAGTGGGGCGCCCAGCTTCCGCTATGCGCCGTGGCCGCGGTATGCCCAGCCATCGATCTGGCAGCCGGTTCCGACGCCCTTCACGAGCCGGTAAACCGCGCTTATGAGTGGAATTTTCTGCGTGGTTTGAAGACACGCTTTTATCGTAAGGCGAAGCTTTTCCCCGCCCTATACGACACCTCAGGCATCGGACCAATTCGGTCCATCCGCGAGTTCGATCACAAGATTGTGGCCCGCTACTGCGGCTTCCGCGACGCTGACGACTACTATTACCGCGCCGCCAGCGCTCGCGTCATCGACCGCATCGCGGTGCCGACCATGATCCTGCACGCCCAAGACGACCCGTTCATCCGTCTCTTTCCCGAGACCCGCGCCAAACTTCTGGCCAACCCGCATATCGCATTTGTAGAAACCCGCCATGGAGGCCACTGCGCCTATCTTTCCGGGGATCCGGGAAACGACATTCACTGGGCGGAGGCGACCGTGATCCGTTTTTTGCTCACTGGGTACGACCAACGGAATGGAAGCTGACTGGGAAATTGAAGTAGGCGGCGAAGCGCCGGTCATTGACGCGCTTTGGCCGGGATTCACCGACCTGCGCCTTCATCCGGAACGCGCACGGCAATTGCCTGAGACTGCCCAATTTCCCGCATTGGCTGCGGCTTTGGCAAAGCTGAATGCCGATGCCTCGCCGGTCTGGACATCAAAATGCGATTTCTGGCCGGTCCTTGAGCCAGGCGAGTTTGACCCTGACGAACTGGACGCGCCTTCCGGTTGCGCCGCCTACGCGACGGGATGCTATATCGACCTCCTGCCCCGCGGTGACGAGCGGTGGACAGGGCCCGCCTTGGCCGCTGATGCATGCAAACAGCTGTGTGGCCTGCTGCGCGCCGTTCGGCTGCATTGCTGCCGCGTCGATCTCGTCATTCGCCGGGCAATCATTGTCCCGAACCGGATGGATCTCGGCATGACCGCTTACCTGACCGCCTGCGGACTCTCCGCCACCGAGGCCACGCAGAGGCTCCAGGCCGCGCTGACTGCATTTGCGGATGTGATTTGCTCCCACTCGACGCTACAATGGGAAAGCACGGGCGAGTAGCTCAATTGGATAGAGCACCGGCCTTCTAAGCCGGGGGTTTC
>CAZNAW010000009.1:0-127143 GCA_964571165.1 uncultured Occallatibacter sp.
ACGACTTCATCGACTACGGCCCCAATCGCACCGCCATCGTCCTCGGCGACGTCAGTGGCAAAGCCGCGCCGGCCGCCCTCTTTGCCGCTCTCGTCAGCGGCATCATGCGCTCCGCTGCTGTCCAGCGTCCCCAGCCGGCCGAGATGCTCGGCCGCCTCAACGATGCCCTCCAGGAGCGCAAGCTCGAATCCCAATACGTCACCCTGCTCTTCGCTCTTTGGAACGACGAAAACCAGACCCTGCAAGTGGCCAACTCCGGCGCTATCCAGCCCATCTTCTGCCGTTCTGGGCAGTCCGTTACCGTCCGCGCCGAAGGCTTCCCCTTAGGCCTCTTTCCCAACGTCGCGTATGAGGAGTTCAACGTCGCCACCCAGCCGGAGGACGCCATCGTCTTCGTGTCGGACGGAATTCTGGACGCTGAGAACGCGCAGGGCGAAATGTACGGTGAAGACAGATTGTCCAACATCCTCTGTGCCCACCGCGACCTCCCCGCCCAGGACATAGCCGACGCCATTCTCGCCGACGTCTCCCGTTTTCAGGGCGACCAGGACCGTTTCGACGACGAAACCATCATTGTGCTCAGAGTGCGCTGAAGCGCAGTGCCCTTCGCCCTGGCTTCATTGCGCCTGAGGGGGAATAGCGCTACCTATCTGAGGTTCTTCATTCTTTCTATAGCCCTTTGCCCAGTTGCAGTTGTTTCAAGCCGTTCAGCAATGCGATGCCAGTCGTCGATCAACGTGCCTGAAGAACGATACAATTCAAGCGAACCGGTGATGAAAAGAGGAAGGTTTTTATCTGAATGGAAATCCCTGCTGAATTGAGGTTGGAAAAAGAAGTATGTTATCCGGCACACTCAAAGCACGCCTGGCAACTCAACTTCGGCAACTCTTCCCGAAGTTATGGATGGAACGCGAGTTGCGTTTCCGGCCGTATCATTTCGAGGCAGAGCTCTGGCTGGTTCCAATTTTTTGCGATAAGCAAAAGACTGCCATTGACATAGGCGCTAACAGGGGGTCCTATTCTTATTTCATGGCGAAATTATCGAGCAACGTAATCGCCTTTGAGCCTAATACCGACCTTTGGAAAGACTTGCGCCGTTTGCTGGGCCGGGATTTCCATCTTGAAGCGGCCGCATTGTCAGACAAATCCGCCAAGACAACATTGCGGGTAGACTACAGTAACACCGGGGTTGCCACTATTGAAGAAAAGAACCAGCTAGTCTGCGTCAAGGATCCTATGGCGGTGGTGCAGCGGGTAGTCGAAACCAGAACACTCGACAGCTTCGAGTTTTCCAACATCTCCATGATCAAAATCGACGTGGAAGGTCATGAAGAGGCGGTGGTCTCCGGCGCTCGAGACACGATCGAGCGCAATCGGCCTGTTCTGATTGTCGAATCAGAGGACCGGCATAATCCCGGCGCGCCACGTCGCTTGGCTGAAACCTTCTCCGAACTTCGCTATCGAGTGTTCTACCTGAAAGGCCGGCGCCTCATGGAATTCACCACGCTGCGCGATGAAGATACGAATCCGGAGAACCTCGACCGAGGTTTGCCGTACATCAACAACTTTATCCTTATTCCATCTGAGCAGGATGAGAAGGTCGAGCGCATTCAGGCCTTTCTGTCTCGATCTGATCGGTGAGCCACTCAGCCGGGCGCCCGTGGCTGAATTGAGAGACCAGCGAGACCGCGCAATCAGCATTGGCTGAGCTATGCGAGTCAGACGGCTTTTCCTGTTTCCGGTCTATGGCTTCGACGACCCGTAATTGGGAATCTTCGGGGTCAGTTTGCGCACCACAAACTCCTGAAAAAGATTCTGGATGGCGCTCTCGGCAGTGCCGATGAGGACATTTTCAAAAGTCAGCGTCACTCCATCGCGATCGCTAGCCGGATAGTAGAGGTTCGAGATGCCGCCTGCCGCCAACCCGCCCAGCAGACCTGAATAGTTGGTCTGCCAATGCCCATTGTCGCCCTTGCAGATGACCGCGTTGGCAATGGCATACAGAGCGCGCGATCGAATGGTCCCAGTTCCTTTGTAGAAGTAGCGCGGGTCCTGCTTCAGCAGCGATGGCAGGATGGCGCCGCCGATCGCTGTATTGATGAAGCTGTCGGCATAACCTGCTCCATATCGTTTCGCGTATCCCTGCGTGCCTTGTCCATACCCGCTGAAAGTGTTGGTGGCCTGCTCAACTCCCGCGAAAAATCCAACCGCCAGAAAAGTGATCGGGTCTATTGAAGACTTCCAGGCCAGATCGAATTTTTGCCTGGTGGTGAGGGGAGCCGCCTTGGGCACGTAGCTGACATAGAAGTTGGGAATTACGCCCAGCACACGCTGTGTTTCCTCCTGCCTGATCTGCTCTTGCGCAATCTCAACCTGCGATGCGCTTACCCTCACCTCGCTCGTCGCGGCATTGACTGGCAGCACAATCGCTTTCGTTTCGTAGCTCTCGCCCGCGTGCAGGATGCCGGATACAACCTGTGTCGCAAATCCATTCGAGGAGATCGTGAGCCGAAAAGCTCCGGGAGCGACTCCTGCAAAATCGAAGCGCCCGTCACCGTCCGATGTGACCGTTCTCGCCTTTGCGGTCAAGTCAGTAAGTGTAACCTGCGCGCCCTCATAGACGACTCCGTCTCGATCCTCGACCACGCCATGGATGCTGCCTGGCACGGACTGCACAGGCAACGGTTGCGCGGTTGCCGCCTGAGCTTCTGGCGCATCGGGCAAACCCGCATCGGATGCGGAGTTGTCCAACCGGCCAGGCGTAGGCAACGCAGGGTGTTGAGGCCATGCGTGGGCCGCAAACCCCACGAAAGCCAAAAATGCGGCTCCCCGGCTAAATCCCAAGGCTCGATGCCGCAGGCATTTCCACCCGTCATCCAAATTTGTTGCGGTTCCGATCAGTTCGACCCTCAGTTCCGAAGTTCAGAGTCACCCTATCCAGAGAATAACCGCCGCAAAGGCGCCCCAGAGGATTAGACGGGAATTGCGGTGAGAGAAGACAAATGGAGTGGGCGGTTTTCATCGTGCGTTTATGGCAGGCCTATCCCCAAAGACACTTGTCCCGGATGGGATGGCGCTTGGAGCCCAATGCGGCTCCCTGTGCTGGCGTGGAAGGAGCCGCGACCTGGCGCGAAATGGAACAGGAGGCAGTATCCACGGTAATGCCGTAGCTATTCTTCCGGAAGATTTGTCAGGCGAAGCTTCACTTCCCGGCTGGTGATCGCCGGCGCGGCGTTCGGGCCTGTGAAGTTGCCCCAACCTAAGTCAGGATAAGGCCAATAATTGTAGAGGCTGAACGAAACCAGGCCATCGGGCATTACCGATGCCCGAACTGCCAAATCCGCATTGGCCTCCGCGCGAACTCGAATGTTACTTCCAGCCAAGCTACAGGCGGCATACCAGATGTTCTCCTTCAGAGAACGAAAATCGTTGGATGCCTGGATGGCAGAGTTCTCTTTGCCCCAGAGAAAGAAATCACCGATATCTTCCGACCAGGGCCACTCGGGCTTCGTTCTGTAATCAAGGCGCCGATGATTCGCCAATTTAAGCGCTGCACCGTTTGGGCGCCCGATATGGTCCGCCGGATAAATTGACCAAAGAGAATCCCGATGCCAGGCCAACTTCTCGACGTTCGCCGGAAGCAGATACGCAACTCCCAACGGTGTGTTTCCAGCAGGCTCGCCTTGGATTCGGTACCGGGTTGTAATAAGACCGTCCCCATCAATCTGGATTTCGAACTCTATAGGAATGCTTTCTATTCCCTCCCCATGTTTGCACTCCCCAGCCGTAAGAATGGTCACACTGCCGCCGTTGGCAGCAGCCTCGCAGCTTCTCAGCAACCAATGGGAGGATAAAGGCCCGCCGCCAAAATCAAGGTAAGGACCACCCTTCAAAATTACCTGACCGTCGAATGTAGCTTCGCTCACCAATCCAGTGGAACGGCTTAAGGTTACCGCGAAGTGTGGGCCGGTCACGAGCAGACGATCTCCACTCTGGCGAAGGCTTGCGCTGGCTGCCTGCGGCTTTGGCACCGATGGCGGTGGAGGGTCAAGCGCCAGCCGGAATTGATCGATCAGTATGCCTCGCGCATGAAACTCCAGTTGCACTATGTCGCCTGGCTTCCAAGTGTGCGGTGGAATTTCAAGATAGCTCGACTGATGCGGCGGCACATCTACAGACTGGAGACTGCCGGAGCCGGAACCGGTGGCCCACCGTATGTCGATATCCTTGAGGTTTGTGTGATCGAACGCATTCTTTACAGGGATACTTAGTGCGCTCCCTTCCTCTGGAATCGGCACGGGCCGGTCCTCGATCCGAATCGGAGAGTAGGCCTTTTTAGTCAGCCAATACTCCGGCTTCTCCCGGCGCCAACCGTCGATAATACCCCAGGGGCCATACCCCACCGGGCCATCCGGCAAGAGGAACACCTCGTCGATACCTGCCCAAATCGATCCCCCCAGACAGCCGTCTGCCGTGAGAAACTTATCGCCGAACCGCCGAATGCTCTCACCCCAGAAATTCCGGATCCCCGGATCACGGCGGAGCGTGTCGAGGTTGTAGCAGGAGACGTGGGCGAATTCGTCATTCAACAGGGGATACGTGCTGCTTCTTAAATCGGAGCTGACCTCGGCATAATGCTTGCTGAAAATATCAAAAGCAGGTGCATCCAGGGACGCTGTATCGGGATAACTGAAGATAGTGGGACGGCTCGGATCCTGTTCCACGACCAACCGGTGCTCAACCTCAAAGTTTTTGCCCCAATGGCTTTCGTTTCCCAGAGACCAGAAGAGAACCGACGCATGGTCGCGATCCCGCGTAACCATCTCTTGAAACTGGCTAAGGAAGCGATCGGTAAACTCAGGATTGGAGGAAGGGCCACCGTCCACATTCGACCAGCACACTGCCGTCTCCTCTTCAACATAGATGCCGTGTCGATCGCAGGCATCGAGGAACTGTTCTGTAGGAGGGTAGTGCGACGTGCGAACAAAGTTTATATTGGCGGCGCGAAACAGCGCGGCATCGATTTCGTCGAACTCAACCGGCACAGCCCTGCCGTAAATGGGATGTATGCTGTGGCGGCACGCTCCCCGCAGTTTCACCGGCTGGCCATTCACGAAGAGTTGATTGCCTGCCCGCTTTACCGAACGAAACCCAATCTTGCGTCGCAGTGTTTCAGTCGTTTTCCCATCCACAACGAGCGAGACCTCGAGGCCATAAAGGTTGGGGTGTTCCGCATCCCACCGCATGGGAGCAGGCACAGCGATCTCCTGAGCGGTCTGCTTCGTATGCGAACTTATTGGAATCGTATTGGGTGTGAGCGGCCTGCCCTTGCCGGTATCGTCAGTGAGCGTGAGTACCAACTGTGCTGAATCGAAGTCTTGTGAAGATAGCTCAGCGGCCAAATGGATGACACCATCTTTATGCTGAGCGCCGAGCGTAGCCGATGTAACGAGAGAGCTAAGGTAATTGCGGGGAACCGCAAACAGCCGCACATCCCGGATGATTCCCGCAACGGAATGTTTTGCATAGTAGCTGGCTTGGGATATATCGTCGCTTCGATCGGTGATACCTAAGACAAGATCCGCATCCTGACCGGCCTTGACGTGATCCGTAATCTCGCAATCCCAGGATGTAAAGCCTCCGAAGTGATCTCGAAGGTAGACGCCATTCATCCATACTCTTGCATAGCCGTACACACCGTCGAAGCGGATAAATATCCTCTGGTTCTCATAATCCGCGGGGATCCCGATCTTTCTTCTGCATGGGTATTCCCTATTGGGAGTGATCCGATAGCCAAGCGTCGCAAACTCGTTCGGCATGTCAACGCTGGGCCACGTGGAGCTATCCATATCCTCCTTCCAAAAATCGGAAGCAGGCGCCGGGTTAAATTTCCACATGCCGCCGAGACTTACAACCGGCGTGTGGACCCCACTGGTAGACGCAGGAAGCGGAAGAGGCCTCGCGTTCCTACCCTGATCTGCAGGGGAGGTGCTGGAGGCTCCGTAGCTCAAGGCGCTCGCCTTGCTGGATAAGGGAGCATTTGCGGTTAAGAACAGCGCGCTGAGTGCTTCTACAAAGGTTCGTCTATCCACTTTGATCTCCAACTACCATGTGCTGCCGAACAATGCCATGGCCCTTCCGCAGTTCGCCCCGGAGGCTGAAACGATACTCAAGCGCGAGATGGATGGATATCCGGGATCCAACTGTCAGGCCGCCTTGCATTGCTCGTGGATGAATTGAGCGGATTCCGGCGACTGTCCCTGCATTGTTGCGGAAGCACCATGATTGGGCAAGCCAGGACACGCATGGTTAAATGCATGGAACATCTCCCAGCAGAATTGCGGAATATATCGTCCGGGTTTCTGATTTCTGATGATAGCAAGACCGGCAGTATAGATGCCTTGTCTCTCGAAGGCACGCCTTCCCGGCGCCTGATGCCCGGTCCCGGTCCGATAAACTTAAACGGACAGCCGATCACCGGGAGCCCACTTGCACACCGCCAGCGAAGAACGCCTCATCCGCCCAGCCCGCAACGTCTACGGAAGCCTGCGCCTCCCCGGTGACAAATCCATCAGCCATCGCTACGCCATGCTCGGCGCCTTCGCTGAAGGAACGTCCCGCTTCACCAACTTCTCCACAGGCGCTGACTGTGCCTCGACCCTGGCCTGCATGGAGACCCTTGGAGCCAGGATCGACAGAACCGGCAACGGAACTGTAGAGATCACCGGAGTCTCCGGCCGAGTCACCCCCGCCAGCCATCCCCTCGACTGCGGCAACTCCGGTTCCACCATGCGCATGATCTCCGGCCTTCTCGCGCCCCAGCAGGGCAGTTTCACGCTCATCGGCGACGCCTCGCTCTCCCGCCGCCCGATGGAGCGCATCCGCAAGCCCTTGGAAGCCATGGGCGCAAAGCTCACCCTGACCGAAGGCCACGCCCCTCTGCACATTCACGGCAACCCGCTCCAGCCAATCGACTACACCACCCCCGTTCCCAGCGCCCAGGTGAAAACCTGTGTCCTCCTGGCCGGACTTCAAACCGCTGGAACCACAACGGTCAGGGAAGCCGTCCGCACCCGCGACCACAGTGAACTGGCCCTCCGCGCCTTCGGTGCCACGCTCACCCGCACCGTGGGTTCGGTTTCCATCGTCGGCCCGCAATCGCTGCAAGCCATCGACGCCGCCGTTCCCGGCGACATCTCTTCCGCGGCCTTTTTCCTCTGTGCCGCCGCGCTCTTTCCCGGCTCAGCCCTTGTGCTTGATTCGCTGGGACTTAACCCCACCCGTGCAGCGCTGCTCGACGTGCTTACCGCGCTCGGTGCCCACATAAGTGTCCTCAATCTTGAGGAGAAGAATGCTGAACTGGTCGGAACGGTGCAGGTTTCCGCCCCGCCGGAAGGCCTCGGATCGACTGAAGTGAGCGGTGCCCTCGCTGCCCAGCTTATCGATGAGCTGCCGGTGCTGGCCGCCATCGCTCCTTACACCAGCGGAGGCATTCGCATCCGCGACGCGAAAGAACTCCGCGTCAAGGAGTCCGACCGCATTGCCCTCGTCGCGAAGAATTTGCGCGCCATGGGCGCCGAGGTCACAGAATTCGAAGACGGGCTTGATGTTCCCGGCGGCCAGACTCTCCACGGCGCCACCATTGACTCCGGGAGCGACCACCGCATCGCCATGGCCTTCAGTGTCGCGGCCTTGCGCGCCGAAGGCGAAACCCTGATTCAAGGGGCCGAATCCGCCGCCATCAGTTTTCCTGAGTTCTTCGATCTCCTTGACCGCGTCGCTGAGCGGTAGATGGCCTGAACCTTACTGAAAAAAGGCCCGTCCAGCTTCTTAACAAGCTGGACGGGCCTCTCTGGCAGGTCGGCGCAACGATCTTACTGCGCTGCCGGTGGAGTCGTCGTGGGCTCTTTGCCGTCCTTGGCGGGTGTGAGTCCGGGTATCACGGGCTCCGTGTTCACAACGCCCGTCGCCGCATCGTTCAGATTGATGCCGTAGTGCTCCAGGGTGCTGGCCAGCGTCTGGTACAGGCCCGCACGGTCCTTGGCATAAGTGGCGTTGGCCTGGAGCAGTGCATTCTCAGCCGAAGCCAAATTCCGTTGCTGCTGCAACACAAGCGCCGTGGTTGAGGCGCCCAGCTTGAGTTTTTTCTCTTCCGCATTCAGGCTCTGCTCGGCATAGTCCTTGGCGGTAATCGAGGCCTGCACCTGGGCGCGGTCGTTGGTCAGCGCATACATCGAATTCACCACGCCGATGCGGATTTGCGTGTAGAGCTGCTCCAGGCGCAACTCGGCTTGCCGGTACTCGATCAGCGCCTGCGCCTGCGCCGCCTGTGCCGGCCGGTTGCGGAGGGGGATGGTCACATTAAAACCCGCTCCCTTGTCCGGAGAGCTGCTATTGCCCAAATTACTCAGCACACTCCCATACCCGATGCTGGGAATCGTGCCCGCGGAGCAGGGTACAAACGACCCGTTGACAAACGTGGTGCACTCTGGACTCTGAGCGCCGCCCGCCGCGCTCGCTCCGTAGAAGCCAAACACGTTTACGGTTGGCAACAGACCATTCCGTGCGCCTTTGAGCGATATCTCGTCATTCTTCAGCGCCAGCGCCGCCTGCTCCAGCACCGGGCTCTGCCGGAAGGCCTCTTGCACCAGATCGTCCACCGGCTGTTTTTCCTCGGGAAGTTCTTCCAGGCTCACACGGTCGGTGGGGATTACCGCGGCAGCCACCAGCGCCGGATCATTGAGGTTGCGGGCAATGGCCTGCTTGATGATCTGCTGCTGATAATTCAGCGTGCTCTGGGAACTGATGAGCGCCTGCTTGTCCGATGCCACGGACTGGTCCGCGTTCAGCACGTCCAGCGGCGCCATGGTGCCGATCTCCAGCTGCTTGCGGTTGTCGGCGGCCACTTTGGTGCTCTGCTCCAGCGCCCGCTCCTTGGCCTGAACGTCCTCATAGGCGTTCACCAGGCCCCAGTAGATATTCTCCACCTGGTTCACGGTGTAGAGAATCTGTTGGCGAAACGTCGAGTCGGTGATGCGCCGGTTGTTCCGGGCCTGGTAGAGGTACCGCCGATTCACAAAAATGCCGGCCCCCTGCAACAGGGGCTGGGTCAAAGTCGCCGTGAAGTTGGAGTTGAGTTCCGGGCTGTAAACGTTGTACGGGCTGTTTGAGGTGATGCGATAGTTGTTAAAGCCCACCTGCAGCGTCGCACCGGTTAGAAATCCCTGGTTGTAGGTGAAATTGTACTGGTCGGTGTTGGTGGAGGCGCGCGGCTGAAACAGGCTGATCTGCGGCGACTCCTGTCTTTGCAGCTGAATGTTGCCGGTGACGCTGGGATCCTGATTCACCGGCGCTGGTCCGGCCCCAGACGCAGTCAGCGTCAATCCGGAAATGCCGGAAGCCGCCCCGCCCGTAGACGCACCCGGCCCGCCTCCCGCGCTGGAGGTCGACAAGTAAACGCCCTGCGTATAGCTGTTGACCGTCGCTCCCGATCCGAACAGCGCCTGGCCGGCCTTGGCCCGCAAAATATCCAGGTCTGCCAGGTCCAGGTAATAGCGGGAGATGGCAATGTCGTAGTTGTTCTCGATGGCCAACGCCAGAGCGTCGGAAAGACTCAGGTAAATCTTGCCGTTCTTCACCAGGTCGGCAAGACGCAGCGAGTTCGCAAAGCTGGCCTTGACGACGGTCGTGGGCATATACGGCTTGATCGGATTGCCCAGCAGACTTGCCGATGGTTTTGAAAAATCGCGCTGCGTGGCGCGCAGATTCAGCGGTTCCGTCTGCTTCGGAGCCGGTTCTTGAGGCAAGTCCGACGCCGACTTGCTTGCAGCCGTACCTGCCGCCTGCTGGGCAAATCCCGGAGGCACTCCCATTGCCAGTGTCAGCATGACTGCCACGATTGCCCGCAGCCGCTTCCCCGCCTGTCCGCGCACCGCTTGTTGGCGGATGTTGCGCGCGGTTTCGTCCTGCTGCTCAAACACACGTATACCGAACAATTGCATGGTTCCTCTCCACGTACTGCTTAGGCAAGTGGGGTGCCATTCTTCAAGACGGCCAGAGAGCTTCTCCAGACGCAGTATTATGGTTCCCATGGGCGATTTGGGCTCCAGTCTGCCGCGCCGGTGCCCGCACATCTGGCAATACGCGCGCGGCCCCAGGTTCGTTCCCTGGAGTTCTTTCCTGGGCTTGCGACCTCGACGCCTCGCAGCGGCTCGACCGCTACAGCGTCCAGAAAGCTGAGTATATCCCACGTGCACTCCCCACTCCGATGATCTTCGCTGTCGGGTCAGGGCAATCGCATTTGAACTTTCATGGCAAGCGAATGTCTCAGGCTGCCGCAAAGACTCCATCAAGGCGAGCGTTGTAACAGCCCGGGTGTGATGGGGATCATGTGGGCCGCAAAAAGCCGCAAAGACTCCATCGAAGCAGCTTTGTAACAGGGCATGACTTCAGTCGTGCCGAAAAACGCTCCCAAAAGGGGTCGGGCTTTAGCCCCTGCCACATTTCGAGCCGCCTGTGGTCTCTTTTTTCCACCTTCGCCGTGCCTCGCAAGCAAAATCCAAACGTAAACTCTTTCAAATGCGATTGCCCTTCGCTGTCGGGTACCCTGTTATCTGAGCGGATGCCTGTGAACGATTTCGCCCAACCCGCATCGCATCAGCAAACCTGGAAGCTTACCCTCGCCTACGATGGCACGGACTTCCACGGCTGGCAGGTGCAGCCCGGAAAGCCCACCATTCAGGGCGAGCTGCAAGCCGCACTGGGCCGCATTACCGGAGAAGCTCCCCTGCCACAAGGCTCAGGACGCACCGACGCCGGTGTCCACGCGCTTGGCCAGGTAGCCAGCTTTGCCCTGCAGGCCCCTATTCCACCGGAAAACCTGCAACGCGCCCTTAACCGGACTTTGCCCCCAGCCATACGAATCCTTGAAACGAGAACGGTGCGAGGCACCTTTCATGCGCGGCACTCGGCGGTGGCCAAGACCTATGAATATCGAGTCTTCCGTGAAGCAATCTGCCCGCCTTTACTGGCTCGATTTGTCCACGTCTGTCCCTGGCCAATGGACGTGGAAGCCCTGCAAAAGTCAGCCCGATCCTTTCAAGGCGAACACGACTTCCTGAGCTTTGCCGCTACCGATCCTGACCTGGCCAGCCGCAATTCTGAACCAAACTGGCAACCTGACCAGGAGATAGAACCGGCCACGGCGACGCCAACAGCGGCCATCCGGACCATCTTCTCCTCGGCATGGGAGCAACGCCAAACCGAAAACGGCGATCTTCTGGTCTATCGCGTCCGGGGCAATGGCTTTCTCCACCACATGGTTCGCAACCTGGTGGGAACCATGCTGGATGTGGGCCGTGGCCATCTCGATCTCGAAGAGATTCCAAGGATCATCGCCGCCCGCACCCGCACTGCGGCCGGGCCAACAGCCCCGGCCAGAGGACTCTTTCTGCATTCGGTCGAGTACCCCAGTGTCGAGGATCTTCCTTACGTTGATTGATGTGCCGGGGGACAGATTCCGCACTCAGCCCTCGTATCCACTCACCCTGCTACCCTGAAACAATCCATATGTCTTTGCTTCCCCGCAGTTCGGCTTTCTCACGCGTCACGGCGTTGGCCGCGCAACGGCCGGTCCACGCCGCCTTTGCCTGGCTGCACGGGAATCCCAAGAAGATCATGGACTGGCAGACGAACCTTGTCGCCATTCCCGCGCCGCCCTTTGGCGAACAGGCCCGGTCGGAGTGGCTCGCGGCCCGGTTTGGCGAGGCCGGTCTCGACAGGGTTGATACCGACGCCATCGGCAACGTCTTTGGCATACTGCCCGCCGCCAAATTGCCGCCTGAGAGCACCGGCCCGGTGATTGTGCTCTCGGCGCACCTCGACACTGTGTTTCCCGCTGGTACCAGCCTGAACCCTGTGGTGGACGGCGACCGTTTGAAAGCGCCGGGCGCCTGCGACAATGGCGCCGGTGTCGTTGGAATGTTGTGCATCGTCCATGCGCTGATCCAGGCTAAGGTCGCCCTGAGCACGCCGCTTATCTTTCTGGGCAATGTGGGCGAAGAAGGCGAAGGCGACCTGCGCGGCGTGCGCTACGTCTACAATCAGAACGCGCTGGCCGGCCGCATAGCCGCGCATATCGTTCTGGACGGTGCCGGCGCGGACTCGGCCGTCACTCAGGCCCTCGGCAGCCGGCGATATCAGGTCTCCATTACCGGTCCCGGCGGCCACAGCTTTACCGATGCAGGCACCCCCAATCCCATCGCCGCACTTGCTTCGGCGCTGGCCTTCCTCGCCCAGACCCCCTTGCCGGACGAACCGCGCACCACCCTCAACCTGGGCACCATCCACGGCGGTACCAGCGTGAATTCCATTCCTGAAAGTGCCCAGGCCTCCATCGACTTTCGTTCCACGGACCCCGAACAACTTCTTCGCCTTGAAGTTGCATTGCACCGCGCCGTCGAAGATGCCGTCGAACATTGGAATGCGCAGGTAAAATCCAACGTGGTGCGAAGCCGGGGACTGCTTGCCTTCGCCATTACCAAGATCGGCGACAGGCCCGCTGCACAACTGGCCGACGATTCTCCACTCCTCGACGCTTTGCGCGCCGTGGACCGCCATCTGGGATTGAACACGGAACTCCGCCTGGGTTCGACCGATGCCAATATCCCGCTCTCGCGGGGCGTTCCGGCTTTGTCCCTGGGCGCGGGTGGCGAAGGCGGTGGAGCGCATACTCAGGCCGAGTGGTATTCCGCAAAGGATCGCGAAGCGGGCCTGCGCCGGGTGCTGCTTCTGACCCTCGCTATGACAGAATGGGCTGCGGAACAGTAGGCCCTTCTCTGCTACACTCCGCGCATGCGCGCCTCTTCCGTCCTGCTCGCCGCGGCCCTTGCCGCCACGTCTGTTTGCACCGCTCAAACTGCCAACATCAGACAGACGCCGCCGAAGCAGCTGAACCCGACTCCCGTTCCGTTCAACACGGCGCCAGAGACAATCTTTTTCAACGGTGTCATCTACACCGGCGTCGGGCTGGCAGAAGATGAACCGGAGACCGTCCAGGCTATGGCCATTGGCGGAGGCAAGGTGCTGGCCGTGGGCACAACGGAGGAGATCGTCCGGCTCGCCGGACCCAAAACCCGCCTGCGCAATCTGAACACGGCCCATTTGGGCACCTGCATCTTTCCCGGCTTCAACGACGCCCACACCCATCTGGGAAGCGCAGGCCGCACCAAGCTCAATGTGGATCTTACCGGCGTAAATTCCCTGGCCGGGATGCTTGCCAAGGTTGAAACCCTTGCCAGGGACGTACCCGCCGGACACTGGCTGACCGGCGGAAACTGGGATCACACGCTGTGGACGCAGAAGACGCTGCCCACCCGTCAGGATCTCGACAGAGTCACCGGCGGCCATCCCGCGTTTTTCAGCCGCATCGATGGCCACATCGCCATCGCCAACTCCGCAGCTCTGGCTGCCGCCGGCATCACCGGCAAAACCATCCCCCCGCAGGGCGGCGCCATCGATCTGGACGCATACGGCGCACCCACTGGCATTCTTCGCGAGTCGGCGCAGGGACTGGTCTCCAAGATCATTCCGCCGCCCAGCCACGACGAGCGCAGGCGCGGCGACGAGCTGGCCATTGCCGATGCCCTCGCCCACGGCGTCACCAGCGTGCAGGATTTCAGCGACTGGCAGGATTTTCTGGTCTTCGAGGAGCTGGAAAAGGAGGGCAAGCTCAACCTGCGAATCACGGAATGGCTGCCTTTCTCCGCACCGCTGGAAAAGCTCAAGGAAATGCGCGTCCACCACGACCCCCACGACCCACTGCTGCACACAGGAATGTTGAAAGGCTTCATGGACGGCTCTCTGGGTTCCAGGACGGCAGCCATGAAGGCCCCCTACACCGACGATCCTGGCAACACCGGCCTGCCGCAGTACGATCAGACGCAACTGAACCAGATGGCCGTGGAGCGCGCGCGGGCCGGCTTCCAGATGGGGTTCCATGCGATTGGCGACAAGGCCGCATCCATGGCGCTCGACGCGCTGGATCAAGCGGAGCAGCACCCGCCTGGCATGTGCCGCCCGTTTGGCAGACGGCCCATGCCGATGGATGAGAAATTGAGTTGTCCGGCTCCACGCAACCGCATCGAGCACGCTCAGGTGGTCGATCCAGCCGACATTCCACGCTTCGCCAAGCTGGGCATCATCGCGTCGATGCAGCCCAGTCATCTGCTTACCGATATGAGCTGGGCCGAAGAGCGGCTGGGACCCAAACGCGCTGCCTACTCCTACGCATGGAAGGCATTTCTTGACGCCGGTGTGCCCTTGGCCTTTGGCACTGACTACCCGGTTGAACCCATCACGCCTTTCCGCGGGCTTTACGCCGCTGTCACGCGCAGAAATGAGGCCGGGACCAGGGAATATTTCCCTTGGAACAAGATCACCCGAGGGCAGGCCCTCTACGCTTACACGCAAGGCTCGGCCTACGCCGAGTTTGCCGAGGAGCATAAGGGTAAGCTCGCGCCCGGCTACGATGCGGATTTTATCCTTGTGGACCGCGACCTCTACGCTGTGAAAGCGGCGGCAATTCTACACTCCGCCGTGCTGGAGACGTTCGTGGGCGGGCAGGAAGCCTTCGCGGGAAATATAAGAATTCAATAAGCTGAATCGTCGACTGGCGCCGGCTGGCCGTCAAAGTCCTGCTGCGATAATCGCAACAGATGAAGTTGCGCGCCTGTCTGCTGATGTTGTTTGTGGTTGCCGTCTGGGGATCGACCTTTGTGCTCGTCAAGGGTGCACTGGCCGACGCCACGCCGGCGGCTTTCAACGTGGCGCGGATGACACTCGCCTTTATCGTGCTGTCAGTGGCTTATCATCGCTACTGGCGCGGCATCCAGCGCTGGCAGGTAGTGGCCGGGGCCCTGGTGGGCCTTTGTCTGGCCACCGGGTACCAGTTCCAGACCACCGGCCTTGCGCGCACCACGCCCTCCAAATCCGCCTTCATCACCGGTCTTTTGGTGGTGCTGGTTCCGCTGTTCTCGTCGATTCCAGGCCTGCGTCCACCAGGGGCCCGCCCGCCGGGCTGGAACGCCTTTCTGGGCGCCGCGTTGGCGTTTGTGGGGATTCTGCTGCTCACCGCGCCCGCAGCCGTTCATCCCCAGGGAAAGCCCTTCGCGATAGGCGCTGTGGCGGATCTCTTGCCCGATCTTTCTTCCATGAACATCGGCGACCTGCTCACCCTTGGCTGCGCCGTTGGATTCGCCTTCCACTGCATCGCCCTCAGCCACATATCGCCGCGCATCGCGTTCCAGCCTCTTGCCTTGCTTCAGGTGGGTTTCTGCGCGGTTTTCATGGCCCTCAGCCTGCCTCTCATCGAGCGTCCACACATCTTCGGGACGCCCCGGCTGGCTATCGTTCTGGGAATTGTCGCCATACTGGCCACCGCCGCCGCCTTTTCCATCCAAAGCTGGGCACAGTCAGTGCTGCCCCCCACCCACACAGCCCTCCTGCTGACTCTGGAGCCGGTCTTTGCCTGGATCACGTCGTTCCTGGTCACCGGCGAACGGCTGGGACTGCGCCCGGCCTCCGGCGCCCTGCTCATTCTGGCTGGAATCTCCCTGACCGAATTGGTCCCGCAACCCCACATCCCAACTGCGCATGAAGTTTGAGATGAGCAGGGAACCGGAAAATATTCCCGCGCATCTACATCTTTTCGAGGTGTTGAAAGCCACCTGTGCCTAGCATCATGAGGGAGAAGAGAAGGAAGTTGTAAGAGGCGTGGACAAGGACGCTGGCGGCAAGGGAGCGGGTACTGAGGCGTACCCAGCAGAGGACCAGGCTGACACCGACAAGCAGGAGGAACGGCCCCAGGGAGTAGCCTGTCTGCTCGGCGTGCATCAGGGCGAAGGGAAGGCTGGTCACGATGGAGGCGACGGCCATGGCGAAGATTGACCACTGTGGCTGGCCGGTGGCGTCGAGCGGGCGGGGGGGGGTGCCAGTGCTTTGTTCGATTGCCCAGTCCCAGGCCGTGCAAAGGGCGGGCAGCAGAAAGCCGCGGAAGGCAATCTCCTCAAAGAAAGGCGCAAAGGTGACCCCGAAGGCGAAGAGCAGCCACGCCGCTCCAGGGGCACGGAAAATTTTGTCGATGGGTGTGTTGTCTGGGCCGGGCAGCAGCCAGCCGTTGAGCAGAGCAAGCAAGAAGCAGACAAAGGCCGCGCCAAACAGCCGCTGGTGCAGGCGCAAGGCGGTTTCGCCGTTCCATTGGATACCTGCAAAGAAGCTTTTGTGCCACACCAGGGGAAAGATGAACAGGGAGGCGGCGAAAGTGACGAGATAGAGGACTGCCTCACTGCCCAGCGCGTAATGGATATCTAAAATAGCCTGGCTGACGGAGGAAACACCGAAGAGGTGATAGTGGAGAGCGGACCAGGTGACGAATATGGAAACTCCCGTGCCAAAGAGTATGAATCCGGCCAGAAGTACCACATGGCCGAGATGGGGAATACGCACGGGAGGATGGATTTCTGGCTGGGACCAGGACTGGAAAAGCGGGTGCGGTTCTTCCTGATCCAGGGTGGGCGGGGCAAGGTCCTGCGGGGATTCGTCTGAGACGTCCGAAACGCCTTCATCAGCGGTATAAGAAGCAGCCGGAAAAGACGAATTTGCGGCAGAAATGTCGGAGAAATCTCCCTCTGGGATGAAAGGTGCGGGTTGAAGTTCACCGCTGTCATCTCTCTCTGATTCCGCTGGGCTTCCGTATGGGCTAAGGTCCGTACTCTCCGGCGAGACGCGTTCTTCCGCGCCCTTCGCCGAGACGGATTCTTCTGCATGCGGGGTTAGGTCTTGCGGATTGATCGGGTCATTCTCCGGCGGGGCGCTCATGCGATGCCCGTCTTCTTCGCGCGCGGGGCGGACTTCTTGGCAGCGGCCTTCACCTGCGCGGGGCGCTTTGCTTTTGCGCGCGTGGATGCAAGGTCTTCTTCGGCTGGGGTGGCGCGGCGGGTGCGTTTTGGTTTGGAACTGCTGTTGGAAATACCTGCATCCCGGCTCTCAGAAGCGAGACCTGGGCCACTCGGGTTCCTGGATGAATCGGTAGCCTTGGAATCGGTGTCGATCGGTGCGGGTTCGTCCTCGAGGTCGAGCGCGGCGAGGCGGCCGTTGGCGGAAGAGTAATAGCGGGTAAGGAACTGGCCGGTGTACGAGCCGGGCGTGGCGGCGATCTTTGCGGGGCGGCCTTCGCCGACGAGACGGCCCCCGTCTTCGCCACCTTCGGGGCCGAGGTCAATGATCCAGTCTGCGTTGCGGATCACGTCAAGGTTGTGCTCGATGATAATGACCGAGTTGCCGAGGTCAGCGAGGCGATGGAGGACTTCGAGAAGCTTGCGGACATCGTCGAAGTGAAGGCCGGTCGTGGGCTCGTCGAGCAGATAGAGGGTTCGGCCCGTCTGGCGCTTGCTCAGTTCGCGCGCCAGCTTCATGCGCTGGGCTTCGCCGCCAGAGAGGGTGACGGCGCTCTGGCCCAGGTGGACGTAGCCGAGGCCGACATCGACGAGAGTCTGGAGCTTCTGGTGCACCTGGGGTACGTCGGCAAGCAAGGGAAGCGCGTCTTCGATGGTGAGGTCCAGAATGTCTGCGATGGAGTGGCCGTGGAACTTCACTGCCAGCGTCTCCTGGTTGTAGCGGCGCCCGTTGCATACATCGCACTGGACATAGACGTCCGGCATGAAGTTCATCTCGATGCGGCGCTGGCCGTCACCCTGGCAGGCCTCACACCTTCCTCCTGAGACGTTGAAGCTGAAGCGGCCGGGTTTGTAGCCGCGCTCGCGGGCCTCGGGGAGCATGGCAAAGAGGTCGCGGATTGGCGAGAAGACCTGGGTATACGTGGCGGGATTGGAGCGCGGAGTGCGGCCAATGGGGGACTGGTCAATGCGGACAACCTTGTCGATTTGCTCTGCGCCGGTAAGGGACTCGTGCGCGCCGGGTTCCTCGCGGGAGCCGTAGATGGTTTGGGCGAGCGAGCGATAGAGGATGTCGTTGATGAGAGTGCTCTTGCCGCTGCCACTGACACCGGTGACCACGGTCATCACGCCCAGGGGAATGCGAATGTCGATGTCCTGCAGATTGTGCTCGCGGGCACCGGCGACGGTAAGCCATTTGCCGGTGAGGGGCCGAGGATGGGCACGCTGGAGCATGGTGGCCGCGCCAGAGAGATAGCGGCCTGTGAGGGACTCGGGGCAGGCCATGATCTCAGCCGGCGTACCCTGGGCAACGACGTAGCCGCCGAGACGGCCTGCGCCGGGGCCAAGGTCGAGGACGTAGTCGGCGTGACGAATGGTATCTTCGTCGTGCTCGACGACGAGGACGGTGTTGCCCAGGTCGCGCAGCTTTTCCAGGGCCTGAATGAGCCTGTTGTTGTCGCGCTGATGAAGGCCGATGGAAGGCTCGTCGAGGACGTAGAGGACGCCGCGCAGGCGGGAACCGATCTGGGTTGCGAGGCGGATGCGCTGGCCCTCGCCGCCTGAGAGCGTGGCGGCGTTGCGATTGAGCGAGAGGTAGTTGAGGCCGACGGCGCAAAGAAATTCAAGCCGCTCGACAACCTCGTGGCGGATGCGCTCGGCAACCAGGGATTCGCGCGCGGTGAAGTTGAGGTTGATGGCGGCGGAGAGCGCGCGATTGAGCGGCAAGGCAGTGAAGTCGGCGATGGATAGGCCGCCGATTTTGACGGCCAGCGACTCCGGACGCAGGCGCTTGCCGCGGCAGACGGGGCAGGGCGTTGCGGACATGAAGGTCATCATGTACTCGCGATAGCCGTCGCTGCGGGCCTCCTCGATAGAGTCGCGAAGAAAGGTGAGAATGCCGTGGAAACCGGTGCGGGGGGCTTCGTTTTTGGGCGGACCATACACGAGGATGTGCTGCTGGCGCGGAGGCAGGTCTTCAAAGGGAAGCTTGAGATCGATGTCGTAGCGGTCGGCGGCGAGGTGAATGAGCTTGAGGAGGTATTGCGAAGACGAACCGGGGCCGAGGCCGCCGTCGAGCAGGGGCTTGGACCAGTCGGTGATGACCTTGGCGGGGTCGAGGTCGTAGAGCGAGCCCAGGCCGTGGCACTCCGGGCAGGCTCCGAAGGCGGAGTTGAATGAAAAGCTGCGCGGCTCGAGTTTGGGCACGTCGAGGCCGCAGTCGGGGCACGCCATGGAGGAGGAAAACAACTGCTCCTCAGTGCCGGCGACGGCGATGAGAACCAGACCGTTGGCAAGTTGAAGCGCCTTGGCTACGGCCTGTTCGAGACGTTTTTCGATGGTGGGCTTGCCGGCGGGCAGTGGAGGTGCGTCGGGCGCAGGGGGCTTCAGCAGAATGCGGTCGATGACGGCTTCGATGGTGTGGTTCTTGCGGCGATCGAGGACGAGCGGTTCAGAGAGATCCTGCATTTCGCCGTCGACGCGGGCACGGAATCCCTGCTGGTCAAGCTGGTCCAGCAATTCCTTGAACTCGCCTTTGCGGCCACGGACCACGGGCGCCATCACGGTGACGCGCTCATCGCATCCAAGGTCGAGAATGCGCTGGACGATCTGTTCGGCGGTTTGGCGGGCGATGGGACGGCCGCAGTTGGGACAGTGCGGCGTACCAACCGAGGCGTAAAGCAGGCGCAGATAGTCGTAGATCTCGGTGATGGTGCCTACGGTGGAGCGGGGGCTGCGGCTGGTGGTTTTCTGCTCAATGGAGATGGCCGGACTGAGACCCTCGATGGAGTCCACATCGGGGCGCTCTATCTGGTCGAGAAACTGCCGGGCGTAGGCGGAGAGGGTTTCGACGTAGCGGCGCTGGCCTTCGGCATAAATGGTGTCGAAGGCCAGTGAGCTCTTGCCTGAACCGGAGAGGCCGGTGACCACCGTAAGCGCGTTACGGGGGATGCGCACGCTGATGTCGCGCAGATTGTTCTGGCGCGCGCCACGCACCGAGATGTGAGTGATGGGCATGATGAAGCAGTCTGGGAGCGGTGGGCGGTTCCGAAGGTGGTGTGAGGCAAATCACCGCGTGGCAACACCCTGGAGGTATTCTATTGGTCAATAGAAACAAGGGTCAACGCGGCGGTTTTTCTGCGAGAATCGCCAAAGAAGATTCTCTGGCTGTTTCGAGCCAGTCCGGATGGCCGGAATGCCCAATTGTGAAGCATTGCATGGCCCAGGTTAGTCAATCAAGGCGGGATAATGACGGATTTGTTGAATTTGGCGATGTTGATTTGCGCGTCAGTGGGCTCGATGGCGTTCGGCATACTGGCGGCTTATGGGATTCTTCGCGCGGGGTTCGCGCTGATGCGTCCGCAGGTGAGGCGGGTAGCGGTAAAGACGCGTGCGGAAGTGGCGCACGTGTCGTAAAAACAGGGAACAGCATGATTGCGAACTTGTGCAGCGGAACGGACAGGTCCCGCTTCCGGAACCATCTGCCGACGGACTGAGATCTGCTGTGGATATTGAGATATTCCTTCTTGGTTTCTATTGACACCCAAACCTACTTTGATTCCGAGGATGAGATTCGGGAAATCTATCCCAAACTCCGGCATACAAGATAAAGTTCAGCCCTTCGATTCCGAGCAATAGCGGATTGCCCGATCATGGAGCACCGAATACTGAAAGCTGATTCCGGCAACTGAAAATTAATTTGGCGGGCTGTTGGGTTGTTGCGGCTGCTGCGGGCGCTGCTGCGGATTCTCCTGCGCAGGATTATGAGGAAGTCCGTTGGGCGCAAAGCCGGGCCGGAAGGGCGGGTTTCCCGGTCTTGGCTCCGGCTGCTGAGGCTGTTCTTCTATATCGGCATCTTCGTCGGGAGTGGTGGCTGGGCCGGCTTTGGCTTGCTGCGCGTCGCTGCTATGGCGGGCGCTGAGCACAATCTGTCTTGGCGCTCCCTGGCCCTGATCTCCAATCATCATCACGTTGTAGCCGGAGCCTTCAAGCAGTTGGGACAGCACGTCGCGTGCTTGACCGGGGCCGTATGAGCCAAAAATTCGCTGATCGGAGCCCAGGCCTTCGACCTGTGCGCCGGTAGCCGTGGAGACATCCTTCAGAATCTGCTGCAAGCTCGAGTTGGCGGCGTCGATGCGGAGACCTTGGCTATCCCAGGTGACGGAGGCCTCGGCGGGCTTGTCGTTGGCCGGCCAATCGGGAATCTCAGGCGCAGCAGGTTTCTTGGCAGCGGGAGCCGTCGGCGGTTGCTGGGTGAGCGCAGGGACTGCACCAGGTTTGGCATGGGCGTGGGGATGAACCGGCTTATGGGCAGCCTTGTGGACAGGCTTGTGAACTGGGGCGGGCGCGGGGGACGTTTGAGCGGCAGGCGCTTGGGCTCCGCATTGCAATGGCGCTCCAAGCAAGGCGGCCGCGACCGCGAGAACCAGGAGGGAAGTCTGGACCCACAGCGAGGAGAATTTCCGCGAGACATGACTTGACCACACCTTGTCTCGCCCGAGCTGTGGTTGAAGCGGGATGATGGTGCGCATGGAAATCGGTTCCTCGTCCCGATTGTGGCGGCCCGGAAGCGGCGCTTGAGCGCGGCACTCTATTGCCGCTTCACTGTACTAGACTAGCAGTGACCCGTGGACGCTCACAAAGAGCTTCTGGGGTGGAGAGGATATACGAAGAGATGCGTCTCTGCTGGAAGGTTTGGGCCGCCGCGGCTTGGCTGGCATTGCCGATGGCGAGTTACGCGGCGAGCTGCACCACGCAGGCAGAGCTGCTGACGCTGGATCGCGATGCGCTGGTCGCGGCCGGGGGACGCCTTTCAGAGGCGGTGATGCAGCAGGATTACGTCGCCCTGCAGGCTGCTTTGCTACCCGCGGAGGCGGCGGAGTGGGACGGGATTCGCGGAGCCGCGGAACAGGCCGCGCCGCTGCTGAAGGGCGGGCAGGTGCAACTGCGCAGTTTGTATCTGCTGGACGCGAGCACGCTGGCTGCGCCGGCCGATACGCAGTTTTTCTGTTCCAATGCAAGCGGTTCGCTGACCGTGACCATCACCATGCGGGCGCTGCCGCCGGGCCGGTACGCCGTGGTGCTGGCTGATGCTGCGGGGGCTCCGCTGGGCGGGCAGTTGGGGATCATCCTGGCCTGGTATGGGGCGGGCGCGAACGCAGGATGGAAGCTGGCCGGGCTGACGGTGCGCCAAGGGATCTTCGACGGGCATGACGGAGTTTGGTATTGGACGCATGCCCGCGAACTGGCGAGGGCGGATCAGCCGTGGAGCGCGTGGTACTGCTATGATGCGGCGCGTTACCTGCTGTTACCGGTGGATTTTCTTTCTTCGCCGAATTTAGAGAAGCTTGCACAGGAACAGACACAGATCAAAAATTCGCCACAAGACGCGTTCCCTTACACGCTTCGGGACGGGGACCGCACATGGCGGATAGACGCGGTGCGACTGGACGCCTCGCTGCACCTGTCCGATCTGGGCGTTACGTATGAATCGACAGGAGTGACGGACCCGGCCGCGCAGCGCACCGAGGCGGTTGCCGTGCTGAGCGCACTGCTCAAAGCGCAACCGGGATTGAGGGAGAACTTTCACGGGCTTTGGGCTTATGCGGTGAAAGATGGGAAGCGGACGCCGGTGATGGAACTGCCGATGGGGCAGATACCGTAAAGGCAGGGAACAGGGATTAGGAAACAGGCGAGTTAGTGAGTTAGCATGCGAGTGCGCAGGTTGGTCTGGCTTCCGGGTAGATTAAGTTACTTATAGCTATTTTGCTGCGCTGTTGGCGTTTCTGTCAGGGGAGTATCAGTGAGTCCTGATTGCGCAATGAAGGCAACGATTTGCATGCGCTTCGAAGAGATGGCGGAGGAACAAGCCACAGATCAGCAGTCGCGGCAGGTAATGTCAGATCGGATCGAGGTGGGGGAAGCCAGTGTCAATTGATCGTAGAAGTTTTGTAGGCCGCTTCGCGCTGGCCTTGGTTACCTTGGGACAATCCAAGCCGCGAGGGCTCATGGCATCCAGTTCGTCAGGGCTCCCAGAAACATCCAGTTCCGGCAATAGCGGAGCAGGCGGGTATATACGGCCTGGGACAATCGAGGTCATCCACCGGACATTCGACCTGATCGTGGTAGGCGGAGGCATCTCCGGCATTTGTGCGGCGATCAGCGCCGCCCGGAATGGGGTCAAAGTCGCGCTGGTGCACGAGCGTTCCACTTTGGGTGGAAATTCATCGAGCGAAGTAAGGCTTTATCCGGAAGATACCTGTTCGTTCAGTCCCTGGATCAAGGAGTCCGGAATTCTTGACGAGATCTCGACTGAGGAGCGAGTCAGAAACTGGGAGCCAGCTATCGAGGGCCTGATGAACTCCCATTGGGACCTGGTGCTCTTCGAGTGGGCCAAACGAGAAAAGAATCTTACCCTCTTTCTGAATACGACCATGCGGGAAGTGGAGATGATCGATGAATCGCATATTCTGGCGATTCACGCGGTGCAGTTGGGAACGGAAAAGGGATTCATTCTCCGGGCGCCCCTCTTTGTAGATGCCTCCGGGGATGGCGTTCTGGCATACCGTTCCGGCGCTGAATTCCGCTGGGGACGGGAGGCTCATTCTGAATATCGCGAACCATTGGCGCCAGAGAAGCCCGGCGATGGGTTGATGGGAAATACGCTCTTCTTCCGTGCGCGCGATACGGGCAGGCCAATTCCTTTCAAGAAGCCCGACTGGGCCGCCGAATTTGGCACCGAACAAGATCTGACCGATCGAGGTCATGGATTTATCGAGGGCGGCTACTGGTGGATTGAAGTGGGATTTCCTCGCCACCCGATCAAGGATAACGAGATCATCCGGGATGAGGCTCTGCGTCAATTGTTAGGCGTGTGGGATCATATTAAGAACCACTGCGCTGACGATGAAGTAAGGACCCGCGCAAGAAACTATGCCTTGGAGTTTGTGGGTTTCTGGCCCTACAAGCGAGAGTCTCGCAGGGTTTTGGGCGATTACACTCTGATCGAAAAGGATGTCAAGGATCCATCGGTTCATGCCGACGATATCGCATACGGTTCATGGGGTATCGATATTCATATCCCCGGCGGAATTGAAAAACGGAAACTGGCGCCCTACCCGCCTCCTGACACGGACGGAAATTTCAGTAAGTTCAGCGCGATTCCCTACGGCATTCCTTTGCGCTCGTGTTATTCGCGCAATATTAGCAACCTCCTCACCGCAGGCCGTCCTATCAGCGCCAGTTATGTGGCATTTGCCTCTTCGCGCGTGCTGCCGACTGGAGCCATCGTTGGACAGGGGGTGGGAGTCGCGGCGGCCCTGTGCAAAAAGTATCACTGCGAACCTCGAAAGATTGCCTCCGACTACGCAAACGAGCTGCAGCAGTTATTGCTCCGGCAGGACGCATCGATCCCCGGCGTTGAGAATTCGGACAGCAAAGACCTGGCGCGGAAAGCTCGGGTCCTTTCCAGTAGCGAAGCTGTTCTACGCTTTCCGGAATCCGGGACTTTTCATGCCGCGAGCTTTCCGCTGGGCCAACTTTTTCCCGTTTCTACAGACCGGCTCGAAAGTATCGAGCTTTTTCTGGAATCGAAATCGAATACGGCCGTGAAAGTATCCCTGGCCTTACGAAAGGCACAGCACGTATGGGACTTTCGTCCATCGCGAGACATAGCTATCGCAACCGCGACCATACCACCGGGGCATAAGGGGTATATTCCCTTCGTACTGAACGTCAAAACTCAACCAGGCAGCCTCTACTTTGCTCATATCGATGCCAATCCAGAAATTGGCTGGGCATTGTTCACTGAAGAATCAGGAGCGCCGTCCGTGATTCCGGTCGGGACAACTGCCGCGGATCTTCCTGGTGGCTCGGTGTGGCGTCCATTCACGAACGGACGGTCCTTCGTGCTCCGGGTTCTGCCGGAACAGCATCCATACACCGCGCAGAATGTCGTACAGGGTACCAATCGCCCCGATCTCTGGCCGAACATCTTCGTATCGGACCCGTCGCAGGGGCTGCCCGTCTGGCTTGAACTGCGACTGCCAAATCCAGTCCGGTTCAATCAGGTTCAGATCACATTTGACACAAACGCAAACCGTCGCGTTCCCCTGCCGCTATTTCGCTATCCCGAATGTATTAAACGTTACGAGATTGCAGTCCCGGACGGAGGGGGATGGAAAACGATTGCGCATGAGGACCAGAACTATTCTCGACGACGGGTTCATTGGATAGACGCCGTGACATCCGACCGTCTGCGGATCAACGTTCAAGAAACAAATGGATCGCCGGAGGCACGGATCTATGAGGTCCGTATCTACAATGAGCAGAACGGCTGAGACCGAACAGAATGCGAATTGGTGGTTCTTTTTCCAGGTGCCTTGATCGTTCTTCAGCCACAAAGTCTTCGAGGAAGGGGATGCTTCCTGATGGAGCGATTCGATGAAGCAGACCATGACTGCGGCAGCCATGCTGTTCACGGCGGTCAGCGCACTCTGTGCAACCAGGATCGACCTCTGCGGTTCAGGTCGGCCATAAAAAGACAAAGGGGGAAAATACATTGGCAGCGGTGATCGATCTGCGTTCGGATACGGTGACGCGGCCTTCAGCCGAGATGCGGGCGGCGATGGCGGCGGCCGAGGTGGGCGACGACGTGTACGGCGAAGACCCTACGGTGAACCTGCTGGAACAGCGCGCGGCAGAGGTTTTTGGTCGCGAGGCGGCGCTATTTGTGCCTACCGGGACCATGGGCAACCAGATTGCGATCCGGTTGCATACGCAGCCGGGACAGGAGGTGATCGCGGAGTCGCGGGCGCACATCCTGGACTTTGAGATGGCCACCACAGCGGTTTTCTCGGGCTGCCTGGTGCGGGCGGTTCAAGCTGACCGCGGGATTCTGACGTGGAAACACATCGAGCCGGCGATTTATGGGCGGGGAGCGTTCCGCGCGGCTACGGGACTGATCGAGATTGAGAATACCGGCAACATGGCTGGTGGCGTTGTGACTCCGCTGCGGGTTCTGGAAGAAATCTGGGAGGGAGCGAAAGAGCGGAAGCTCCCGGTGCACCTGGATGGGGCGCGAATCTTCAATGCGGCAACGGCGCTGGGTGTGGATGTGAAAGCGCTGACGCGCGGCTTTGACACGGTGATGTTTTGCCTTTCGAAGGGACTGGGCGCACCCGTGGGGTCAATGCTGACGGGATCGGCGGAACTGATGGCGCGCGCGCGGATTTACCGCAAGGCACTGGGCGGCGGCATGAGGCAGGCGGGAGTGTTGGCCGCAGCTGGTCTGATCGCGCTGGAGAAGGGGCCGGCGCGGTTGCACGAGGACCACGCCAATGCACGGTTGCTGGCTGAGGCGCTTTCCAACATGGATGGGGTCGCCATCAACCTGAAGGCAATCCAGACCAATATCGTAATTTTCCGGCTGACGGGACGGATGACCGCCTCGGATCTGGTGTCGCGGCTGAAGGCGCGCGGCGTGTTGGTGAGCGCCGTGGGACCGGATGCGATTCGACTGGTGACGCATCTGGATGTGGACCGCGGGGCTTGTGTGACGGCTGCAGAGGTGTTGACGGAAGAGATTGAGGCAGCGTAAGTCCGGCACGCGGCATCGTCACAGATGGTTCGAATTACTTCGCGATTCAGCATTGCACCTTATCCGACGTTGGATTGGGGTGCTCGATTGCACGACGCAGCGAGCATAGAGCGCAACTATTCTCACAGGAACCCGTTGAATTCCTTAACAGGCCGGAATGCACGCCGCATTTCGGAAAACTCAAGTCCTGGAGGACACGATTCATGGTGAAGAAGATTGCACTGGCAGTATTGCTTGCTCTCGCTCTTGTGCCTGCGGCGTCGTATGCGCAGGTTGTGATTCGCATTGCACCACCCCCCGTGATTGTTGAGCGCCCCGGTCCGCCTCCCGAGCCGGGCTTCGTGTGGATCGCCGGCTATCACCGCTGGGAAGGTGACCATTACGTTTGGACCCCTGGCCACTATGAGCGTCCACCTCACCCGGGCGCGCGTTGGGTAGCACACAGGTGGGTCCACAGGCATGACCAATGGGTGCTGGTGGAAGGGCACTGGCGGTAACACGGAAACTAAGACGGGAGAGCGGGGCCTGCGCCCCGCTCTTTCTTTTTGGTATCTAAACATGCTTTGAAAAATGCCGATGTTGCCGGTAAGGGTGTGAAATGCATACGTCAGGGTTGGCAGGTCAAGGTCTTAAGATCCCAGGGGATTCTTGTGGGTCTTGTGCAGGGACTCAAGTATCTGCCTATCTGTCTTGACCCGTCGAAGCCATGGTTCGCAAGCGAGTGAGATGACTGGTTATGAGGTTTTTCCAATTGGGTCTTGATCCGGTTGGTTCTACGGCTGCTTGAAATCGGCGGGGAGGGTGCGATGGGCACAGTAGGACTGAGCTTCGGCTCGCCGACCAGCGGGGCTGGATTCGACGTGAGTTCGACCGTGGCCTCGATCGTGAGCAATCTGCAGAATGTTGAGACGCCGTGGAAGACGCAGTTGGCGTCCTTGCAGAGCCAGGATACGGCGATCTCAAGCCTGGGCACGCTCTTCTCAAACCTTTCCAACGACATGAGCTCGCTGACTGACCTGGAAGGCATCCTGTCGGAAAAGACCGGTTCCAGTTCCAACACCGATGTGCTGACGCTGACCGCGGCCAACTCGACGGCGGTTGCGGGAACGCACACGGTGGAGGTGACTTCTCTGGCGCAGACGTCAAGCGGCTACCTGGCGCCGATTACTGATGCTTCCGATACTCTGTCCGGCTCCATCACGCTCGCAGTGGGCAGCAGCACGCAGACCATCACACTGGGTTCCTCAAACAACACGCTGGCCGGCCTGGCTGCGGCCATCAACTCATCCGGGGTGGGCATCAACGCGAGTGTGCTGACCGATTCCACGGGTTCTCGGTTGAGCCTGGTTTCAGGTACGTCGGGCGCAGACGGAAACATCGTCGTAAGCGCGAATTCGATCGCCGACACCACCACATCGAGCGGAACCCTGGGCTATACCCCAACCGTGACGGGCAAGGATGCCAGCCTGACGGTGGACGGCATCGACCTGACCAGCGCCTCGAACACAGTGGCCAATCTCATTCCCGGCGTGACCTTTCAACTGTTGGCTCCGAGCGCAACGGAATCGGATGGAAGCCTGGAGCAGATCCAGGTGGTGATCGGCAACGACAATACCGATGTTGAGAGCACGGTGAATCAATTCGTCACTGACTACAACTCCCTGATCAGCGCCATGAACACCCAGGAGGGGAACGACAGCTCGGGCAGTCCCGAGCCGCTGTTCGGCTCTCCCACGCTTTCCTTGTTGCAAGAGCAACTGCTGGGCAGCCTGAACACGCAGAATCCGAACGGCTATCTGGATTCGATCGCAAATTCTTCTGACACGCTGACCGGTTCCATCCAGATCGCGGTGGGCGGCGGCACGGCGCAAACCGTAAGCCTGCCCTCATCGGGCGGTACGCTCTCCAGCTTGGCGTCGGCGATCAATTCGACCGTCGGCATCGGGGTAACGGCCAACGTGGTCACCAGCAGCACCGGGTCGCAACTGGTGCTGGTGTCAGACACGTCGGGCACAAGCGGCGCACTGACTGTGACCTCTTCGATTACCGACACGACGACGAATACGGCACTGAATTACAACAACAGTGGGTCCGACATCAACAACCTCACCAGTCTGGGCATCAGTGTCAACAACGACGGATCGCTCACGCTGGACGCCACATCCCTGGATTCGGTGCTGAACTCGGATTACACCAGCGTTGTGGGCTTCTTTCAAAACGCGAGCGGTTGGGGACAGACCTTCTCCAATATGCTGGCCGGCGCCGGAACGAGTTCGTCCACGGGTATCCTGGCGCTTGCCTCCAGTTCCAACAGCAACATCGAGTCCACCCTGAATGCGGACATCTCCAAGGAAAACAGCCTGATCTCAGCGCAGCAGGAGAGTCTGACTGCGGAACTGAACAGCGCCAACGAGATCATGCAGCAGCTGCCTTCGCAGTTGGACGGCATCAACGAGCTTTACTCGGCAATCACCGGATATAACCAGGGCTCGAATAGTTAAGGAGTAATATCCCGATGGGAAGTTATCAGGAACATGCGCTGGAAGGCGCTTCGGCTGTGGATCTGGTTGTCGCGCTCTACGACGGTATTCTTCGTTTTCTTTATGCGGCCAGCGCGGCTGTGGAACGCGGCGACCAGGCCGGCCGGCGCGCGGCGGTGAAGCGGGCGCTGGACATCATCATCCACTTGCAGGCGCGGCTGCGGATGGATGTGGGTGGACGTCCAGCGGAGGTGCTGAGCGAGTTCTACGCGTCGATCTTTTCTGAGATTCTGCAGGCGTCGCAGTCGGCCTCGCGGCGGAAGTTCGAGAATGCGATTGACTGTGTGCGCAATGTGCGCGATGCCTGGCGCCAGGTGGCGAAGGACCCTCATGCTGTTCCCGCTCCGCCGCGGGTCATCGCAATGCTCTCGCGCAGGCAGACGGGTCTTGAAAATGTCGATTCTGCCGCGGATTCTGTCACCGGCTCAACCTGGACGGCCTGAAAAACTCTGCCGGCCTGGGACTACTGGCAGTCTGTGGAGCAGAACTCAGCCAGCCACGGTGAGCTCTTCTTCCAGTTGCTGTTTCTGATAGAGGCTGGCGTAGTAGCCATCGAGGGCAAGCAACTCTTCGTGCCGGCCCAACTCCACGATTCTGCCATGGTCGAGCACGGCGATCTGGTCGGCATTACGCACGGTCGAGACGCGGTGGGAGATCAGAATGGTGGTGGAGGTGGAAGTGTAGCCGCGCAGTCCGCCCAGGATGCGTTCTTCGGTGTAGGTGTCCACGCTGGCCAGCGCGTCGTCGAGGATAAGGATGGCCGGCCGGCGCAGCAGGGCCCGGGCGATGGCGCAGCGCTGTTTCTGCCCGCCGGAAAGCGTAACGCCGCGTTCGCCCACCATGGTCTCAAGGCCTTGAGGAAACTCCTCGAACTCCTGGCGAATGTGCGCGGCTTCGGTAGCTTGCCGCAGGTCATCCGCGCTGGCATGTGGTGCCCCGAAGGTCAGGTTTTCGCGGATAGTCTCGCTGAAGAGGAAGGTCTCCTGGGGAACCATCCCGATGTTGTGCCGCAGCACCGCCAGCGGATAGTCGCGCACCGGGCGGCCGTCGATCAGCAGCGATCCCTCCTGCGCCTCATAGAGCCTCGGAATCAGGCTGGCCAGCGTCGATTTGCCCGATCCTGTGGGACCGACGATCGCCAGGCTCGAGCCGGCGGGGATCGTGAGACTGATGTCGTGCAGCACAGGGGTTTCCCCGTAGCTGAAATCCAGATGGCAGAACTCGATCTCGCCTTGGAGGACCGCGTCGGCAGAAATCGCAGGGTCGGCGGCATCGTCATTGATAGCGGGCTCTGCCTGGAGCAGCTCGTCAATGCGCTTGACAGAAGCTGTGCCGCGCTGGAACAGGTTGACCACCCAGCCGATGGCGACGATGGGCCAGATGAGAAGAATCATGTAGGTGTTGAACTCGACAAAATCGCCGACCGAGATGCGATGAGCGATCACCTGGTGGCCACCAACCAGAAGGGTAATGACCATGGAGATGCCGAGAATGAATTCGAGCGTAGGCCAGAGCATGCCCATGAGTTGAACCAGGCGAAGAGAGCGGGAAATGTACTGGCGGTTGAGTGTCTCAAAGAGACTGATCTGCGAGTCTTCGCGGGCAAAGGCGCGAACTAGGCGCGCGCCGGAGTAGTTTTCCTGGGCCTGGGAGGAGATCTCAGAAAAGCTGGCTTGGATGCGCTCGAAACGGTCGTGAATTTTGTGGCCCAGGTACTGGACCAGGATGCTGGCGAGGGGCATGGGAGCCAGAGCGACAAGGGTGAGCCAGGGGCTCAGGTGCAGCAGGAAATACAAAGCGAATACGGTGAAGAACACCGTGTTGGCGCTGTACATGAGGGCCGGGCCCAGCAACATGCGCACGGCATTCAGATCGTTGGTCATTCGGGCCATGACGTCGCCGGTGCGATAGCGCTGATAAAAGCCCGAGTCCTGCTTCTCAAGATGGCGGAAGAGGTCGTTGCGGACGTCGAATTCAATCTCGCGCGAAATGCCGATGAGAATCCACCGCTGGGCGTAGAGAAAGATGCCTTTGGTCAGAGAGATCGCGACCAAAAGACCTGCGAAGAGGAGAATTGCTTCGCGGCTGGCCTGGTTCTTTTGCAGTTCGTCGACCGCTTTTCCCAGCACTCTGGGAAACTGAACCGCCGCTGCGTTTGTGGCAATGCACGAGAGCGTGCCCCACAGGTATCCCCAGCGGTAGCGGCGCATGTAACCGAAGAGCGGGCGCAGATCTCGAAACATGATTTTATTGTACGGGTACAGGTGAGTATGGCGGATTGCCTGCCACGTTGCCGCAAGGGATCGCTCGCTGAACCAGCATTATGTGGGTGTTCTCAGCAGCAGATAGCCCCCCGTCAGTCCAAACAGAACAACCGGGGACCAGGCGGCCAAGGCGGCGGGCAGATAGTTGACGTTTCCCATGGCGCCAAAGAAGCCGTCGACCACAAAGTAGGTGAGCGCGACGAAGATAGCCACGGCAATGCCGGCGAGCGAGCCGCGTCGGCCCATGGACAGCGCGAAAGGAATGGCCAGCACTGCCATGACGATGGCTATGAGTGGGTAAGCGAGCTTGTGCCAGAGCGCGACACGCAGGCGCATGGTGTCGAATCCGCTCTGTCGCAGATCGCCGATGTAGCGTTCGAGCTGGCCGAAGTTCATCTCCTGGGCCTGTTTGTTTTCCTTCTTGAAGTAGTCCGGACCTTCGTGAATTTCGGAGAAGTTGGTTCGTTTGAACTCGCGATATCCCGAGTTCTCAGTCACGTTGGCGCCCTCGAAATCGCGTTGCCAGCCGTTCTGAAATTGCCAGGAGCTGTTCTCGGCGTCCCAAACGACGCGTGTGGCAAAGACGCGCCGCGAGAGTTCGAACGTAGAAGGATTGAATTCAAACAGGGTGAAATTGGCAAACTCGTTGCGGTCGCGATCGAAGAACTGGTAGTAGAAGATGCGGCCGGGCTCGCCGGGATGCGGTTGACCGAAGATCCACGTTTGCTCGGGATGCAGGAAGGTCTGCGGCGGACGGCCCTTGATGATGTTGCGCAGTGCCTCCTGTCTGCGATTGGCTTGGGGCAGATAATACTCGTCGAACAGAAAGAGGCTCACTGACAGGATGGCGGCGATGGAGACGATGGGAATCACCAACCGGTAAAGACTGATGCCGGTGGCTTTCATGGCGATGAGCTCGCTGTTGCGGTTGAGCACGCCGAAGGTGACAAGCACGGCGATCAGTACCGCCAGCGGTGCAATCTGGTAGAGCATGCTGGGGGTGAGATTGATCAGATAGTTGCCGACCGTGGTGAGCGGAATGTGGTTGCGCAGAATATCACCCACCAGATCGAAGAATGTGAAGACCAGCATGAGCACGACAAATCCGGCCAGCACCAGAAAGAACATCTTCAGAAACTCAAGAACCACATACTCGTCGAGAATGCGTGGAAAGACGTTGCGGGCTTTGGCGCGCCCGGTGCGAGGTTGAATCCGGCTCATCAGTCCGGCGAGCAGGACCCCATTGGTCCTGGCTGCGGGCTCGGGTTTGGGAGACCGCTGGGTCCAACTGGCGATTGCGCTCAGAACGCGACCGCCGCTGGCCATCTGCCACAGCAGAAATGCGCCTGCGCCGGCGAAAAGCAGATTGGCAAGCCAAACCGCGATGAACACGGGAATTTTGTCTTGCCGACCCAGCGCGGTGCCGATCAGGGAAAGCGAGTAATAAACGACCACTAGCGCGATGGTAAACACCCAGGCGGAGCTCTTGCCGCCTCGCCGAGAGGTCACGCCCAACGGAACACCCACCAGCATCAGCACCAGGCAGGCCGCGGGGTAGGCAAACCGGTTTTGCAACTCGATCAGGAATCGTTTGGAGTCGCGACCGTGGGTACGCTGGAGCAAAGCGTCCATGGGGAGGGCGTAAATGGCCGTGTCCAGCCGTCCCAGTTGCACGGCGCTCTGCTGGCTTAGAGCCAGGGGAAGCTCGGAGGTATCAAATTTATGTATGTCATAAAGGAGCGGTTGACCGGCCACGGTTTCATGCCGCGACCCGTTGCGCAGCAGCATGAGAAGTTCCTGGGAATTGTCATTGACCACGGTCGCGGAAGCTGCGGTGGTGATCAGCGGGTTGGCAAGGTCACTGACATCAGCCATGAAGACCTGGCGCCAGTTGGACGCCCCCGTGCCTGCTCGCACGTCCTGCACATAGAGGACGATGTTCTTGAAGTCCTCGTAGAAAACGCGTGGCTGAATCTCATAGGAGGCTTGAGAGGTCTCCAATGCCTGTTGCATCTCCAGGATGGCCTGATTGGCTCGCGGGGCCACATAAATGGAGTTGGCCAGTCCAATCAGCGTGCCGCCGATGGCAACGATGGAGGAGACGCGCACAAAATAGCCAATGCCCAGGCCGGAGGCGCGCATGGCGATAATTTCACTGTCGGCGGCCAGGCGGCTGAGTCCCAGCAAAACCCCCACCAGAACCGCCATGGGAATGGTGACTTTGAAGGTATTGGGTAGCGTGAAGAGCAGAATCTCCATCACATTGGCGAAGGTGGAGCTGTTGCGCACCACCACATCCAGGATGTGTGGCAGGTCGTGCATAAAGAGAATGAAGGTGAAGAGCGCGCAACCGATGAGCGTGTGGGAGAGAATTTCGCCGAGGATGTAACGGGTCAGGATGCGCACAGACTGCTCTCCGGTTAGTTTATCCTGCCGGCGTGGACTGTGCGCCTTGGCTCATTGCGCGTGGGTGCCAACCCCGCAGGCGCAAACTGTTAGCCAACACACAGACCGAACTGAGCGCCATGGCGGCGGCAGCCAGCCAAGGGCTGAGCAGGATATGAAAAGCCGGATAGAGCGCGCCGGCGGCCAGAGGAATACCGATCAGGTTATACGCCGCAGCCCAGGCCAGATTCTGGCGCATCACGCGCAAGGTTTGGCAGGCCAGATCGAGCGCAGCGGGGATGGCAGAGGGTTGCGCGCGCAATAGCAGCACGTCGCCGGCCTCCTGGGCCAGGTCGGCGCCCGTGCCCATGGCGATGCCAGCGTCAGCCTGGGCCAGCGCGGCGGCGTCGTTGATGCCGTCTCCCACCATGGCCACGCGCAGGCCCTCCTGCTGCAAGGCGCGAATCCGGGCCAGCTTGCCAGCCGGGTCCAGGCCGGCTTCAACCTCTGCGATTCCGGCTTGCTGAGCGATGGGTGCGGCTGCGGCTGCCGAGTCACCCGTGAGCATCAGCACCCGCAGGCCCGACAGGCCAGCTTCATTTCGGCGCAGCGCGGCCACGGCCTCGGCCGCCTCGGGGCGCAAGGCGTCGCGGGCATCAAAATAACCGGCGGGCACATGGTCTACAGCCATCCACAGACGTGTAACGCCGGGTTCCGCTGGCGCAATGCCCTCTGGCAGCGGAAGGAAGAACTCCTGGAATAGCGATTCGTTGCCGAGCAGGCAATCATGGCCTTCAACATTTGCCGTGAGTCCGCGGCCGGGCAGGATCTGCACATCTTCGGCAGGTTGCCAGGCAAGGCCAACTGTGTGTGCGTAGTCTACGATGGCGTGAGCCAGAGGGTGGTTCGAGCGCTCCTCAGCTGCCGCTGCCATGCGCAGCAGATCCTCTTCGGTGCGACCCACCAGCGGATGAACGCCTGCCAGCAAGGGGCGGCCTGCGGTGAGAGTACCTGTCTTGTCCAGAACGATCGCGTCCAGATGTGCCAAGCGTTCCAGAGCTTCTCCACCTTTGAAGAGGATCCCGAGTTGCGCCCCGCGTCCCACGGCCACGGTGAGCGCGGCGGGCACGGCCAGCCCCATGGCGCAAGGGCAGGCGATAACCAGCACGGCGACGGTGTTGGCCAGGGCCAGCGAAAGTGAGTGCGCGGCGATGAGCCAGACAACGAAGGTGAGCGCACCCAGAGCCAGCACGACCGGCACAAAGATTTGGCTGGCGCGGTCGGCCAGCCGCTCCATGGGTGCGCGCGAGCTCTGCGCCTGCTCGACCATGCGGGCAATCTGCGCCAGCACTGTGGCCTCGCCCAGCGACTGCGCCCGGCAGACGACGGCGCCATCATAGTTGAGCGATCCCGCCAGAACGCGGCCGCCGGGCTCACGCTCAAGCGGAGTGGGCTCGCCCGTGAGCATTGACTCATCCACAGTTGTGCGGCCCTCGATGAGAATGGCATCTACCGGAAACCGCTCTCCGGGCAGGACCAGGATGCTGTCGCCCGGCCGAATTTCGGCGAGAGGCACAACGGCTTGGATAGCGTTGAGGATGCGACGCGCGGTTGCGGGGCGCAGCCGCGAGAGCGAATCGAGCGCGGCCAGGGCACGTCGTTTGGCGCGGGCTTCCAGTGCCTTGCCCAACAGAAGAAATCCGATGATGAGCAGCACCGCGTCAAAGTAGACCTGGCGGTTGACGGCTGGCCGGACGGTGGCAAAGGCCGAGTAAAGGAAAGCCACGCCCGTTCCCAGGCTCACCAGGGTGTTCATGTTGGTGGCTCCGTGGCGCAGGGCGCGGATGGCGCTCAGATAGATGCCGCGTCCGGCCCACGCCATGAGAACTGCGGTGAGAATCAGCAGAGACCAGCGCAAAAGATCGGGCGGCAAGGCATAGAGCCAGGGCACAAGGCGCATCAGTCCGTGGTCCAGCGAGCCCATTTCAGTCCCGAGGGGCATGGCCAGCAGCATGGCTACGGCTCCGGCGGCGAGGGTTACCCCGGCCTTGCGCGCGGACTCTGCCGTTTGATCCTGGGTTTGTGGCCCTGCGAGGGAATCATCGGGGCGGGGCAGCACGGCATCGTAACCCGCCCTGCGAATTGCCTCGACCAGTGCCATGGGCGCTGCGATTGCCGGATCGAAGACAACGCTGGCGCGATGGGCCATCAGATCGACGCGCGCGGACTGGACTCCGGCCGTCGCGCGCAAAGCGGCCTCCACGTGATGCTGGCAGGACGCACAGGTCATGCCCAGCACCGGGAGCGTGAGCGATTCCGTTGCCTGAGCCGCCACTTATTCTTCCAGCCGAGCGGTATAGCCGGCCTTGGCCAGAGCAGCCAGCGCGAGATCGACCGGCGCAGGGTCCAGCGCGGTGCTCAGCCGCGCCGCACCTACGCGGACCTCTTTGACCACCACACCTTCTGTTGATGCAAGCGCCTGGCTGACGCGGCGAATACAGGAGCCGCAGTGCATTCCATCAATACGTAGTGAAAATTCTGACATGGTGGTCTCCTGGTTGTCTTAGATGATAGTCCGGCGCGGAAGTTGCGGCTGCAAGGTTGGTCCATGGCTGCGCAAGAGCGTCTGGTCGCGCGGAAGGTTGCCAGAGGAGCTATCGTTAGAGAGATTTACGGGATGGAGTGGGTTATGCAACGAGAGTTCCCGGATGCGCCGCTGGTCGGCGTAGGCGCGGTTGTGGTGGAACAGGGCCGGGTGCTGCTGGTGCGGCGCGGAACCGAGCCGCTGCGGGGCGAGTGGTCGCTACCCGGCGGCTTGCTCGAATTGGGCGAGCCGCTCACCGCCGGCGTAGTTCGTGAAGTGAGAGAAGAGACTGGACTGACAGTTGAGCCGGTCGAATTGATCGAACTTTTGGATCGCATTCATCGGCAGGGTGATCGTGTCCGCTACCATTACGTGATCGCGGACTATCTTTGCCGCGTGGCGGGCGGCACGTTGCAGGCGGCTTCTGACGCGGACGCGGTGCGGTGGGTAGAGCGGGCCGAGTGGAACAGCCACAGTGCGCTCCGGCTTGACCCGGTAACCGCGCGGGTCATCGAGATCGGGTGGCAGAGGGCGCGGAGATTGCAAGCGGAGGGTCGAGAGTGAAGAGGAAAGCGATCAGGGGCCTGGCATGGATTGCTGGTCTGTTGGCGATCGTTGCCGGGGTTGGAATCTGGCAGCGTCCGATCAGCGGCTTCTACTTCAACGTGTGGACTCCTCTGCGTTTGTGCATCGATGGTGCAGAGAGCCGCTCCGTGACAGTTAGGGGCTATCGCGTCCATTACGATGTGCTGGGGCCGGCCGATGGACCGCCTGTGGTTCTGGTGCACGGCCTGGGCGGGCGTGCAGAGGAATGGCTGAGTCTGGCCCGCTATTTCGTCAAAGCCGGTTACCGCGTCTATCTGCCTGACCTGATCGGCTACGGGCACAGCGAACAGCCTGCCAACTTTTCCTATTCCGTGCCCGACGAGGCCGCAACGGTGATGGGTTTCCTCGACGCGCTGGGGCTGAAGCAGGCGGACCTTGGAGGAGTGTCAATGGGCGGCTGGATTGTGCAGCTTGTGGCCAGCCGTCACCCCGAGAGAGTGCGTCGGCTTATGCTGTTCGATAGCGCAGGCATCGCCGAGGCGCCGGCCTGGGATACGCGGCTGTTTACGCCCACCACGCCTGCCGAAGTGGATCGGCTCGACGCGCTGCTCTATCCCCATCCTTCCGCGGTGCCGCGATTTGTGGCGCGGGATATCGTGCGCCTCACGAATCGAAACGGATGGATCATTCGCCGTGCGTTGGCGTCGATGCTTACGGGTCAGGACGCCACCGACAGCTTGCTGCCGGAACTCAAGATGCCGGTGCTGGTCGTGTGGGGCGCTGAAGACCGCATTTTCCCGGTCAGGCAAGCCGAAAAGATCCATCTGTTGGTCTCGCAGTCACAACTCGTGGTGATCCCAGGCTGTGGTCATCTGGCGCCCATGCAGTGCGCCGCGCAGGTTGGGCCCAAAGTCGTGGAGTTTGTAAAGCAGTAGGCTGGAGCGGCGTCAGCGTTAACAGACCCTAAAAAATCCAGCGCGCGGTCAGAACCAGTTCGTGGTTGTAGGTGTGGAATTGGCTGGTGGCGATCTGCATGCCGGCGCCAAAGGCCAGGCCGGGGCGCGATTTGGGGTCGGAGGGATGCAACGCGCACTTGCCCACGATCAACCCTGGGGTGATGAACTCCTGGGTCTTGCCGTCGTTGGTCCCTCCTTTGTAATAGGTGGCGTTGCTCTCGATTTCCGGCCAGAACAGCGAGGCAATGCGATACTGCGCCACGGTATTCCAGGCCACGGGACGGCCGGAGGTGGTCGCGGCGGGGGTACCTGTGGGCAGTGTGGCGCCCAGAGTTGTCTGCACGTCGAAGTGCCCGAATCCTTTGCCTGCGCCCACATTGGGCTGAACGCTGGCATTCGTCGAGCCGTTCTTGTAGCTGCCGGTGGGGATGGTGGTCAGCGCCCAGGCGCTGATTGTGTAGGAACCGTGCTTCTCATTGCCGCTGGCGATACGGTACTTGACAAGGAACGAGAAGTCGCCGAATCCATCCTTTGCCGTGGTGTTGTGCTCGATATAAGGCGGCAGGTTGACGACCAGTTCCGTGTTGGCCCAGGGAACCAGGTTCAGACCCTTGCTGTTGTCGAAGTTCCAGGTATCGGTGCGAGAAGGCGCGATTTGCCGAACAATGTCGGTGCGTGCCACCTGGATCAGCCCGGTATAGGTGGTGACCAGCGGGACCGCCCAGGCAGGTTGTTTGGCTTGTGTGGCCGAGGTGCGAGCCAGCCACTGGTTGAAGAAACCGCTTGAAGCGGCGTTTGTAGGTCCGCTTTGCGGGTACACACTGGCCGTAGACAGCAGGAGGAGCAGAGAAAGAGGGAGCTTTTTCATGTTGTTCACTGAGCATGAACGACGGAAATGCACCCGGCAACCCACTATGGGGCGAGTTTTCTCTCAAACTCTGGGTGGAGAAGAGCTGAATGAGGAACTTCACATCTAGCGGTAGCGGCGAGTGGCTTTAATCACCATGGAAAAGACGCCTGACTCGTCGCGGGCCACCAACAGGGAAACATGGCGGTTGATGGCAATCTCGGCCTGTAGTAACTGCTGCCCCGTGGTATCCACGTCGGTGGCATAGGTGAGGGTGATGTTCCGGCCCAATTGTTCCTCCACGGTAATGCGGGAGGTGGAGTTGCCCAGTGTGCCGATGTAATTTGGGTCCACTTTAACGGAACCTGCGCCGAAGAGCTTTTGCACCCTGCTGCTCACCGTGGCATTGAGGGCGCCGCCCAGCAGGGCGTCGGTCGTGGGATTGGAACCCGATTGCTCCTGCTGCTGTGTGTAGAGGCGCTGCTGATTCTCGGTGCGGCCAAGGGCCAGCAGGGCCACGACGTCGGCCTCGGGCAGCGGGGGTTCGCTTCGGTAAGAGACGCCCAGCTTTTCGGGGGTTCCATGCAGGCTCAAAGTGATGTCGTAGTCTTCAACGCGAGCGCTGGCGTTCAGGTCAATGGTGGGTTCAATGCGGACCGGGTTGGTAAAGAAGATGTCGCCGCGCTGGAGTTCGTAGCGGGTTCCAGCGATGATTGCGTTGCCCTCGGTAATGGAAACGCGGCCCAACAGCGAGGGCGAGGCCACGGTGCCGCGCAGGCGCAGATCTACATCGCCGGCCAGCTTGGCGTAGGCGTTCTGGAAGTTCAATTGGGGCGAGGAGACCACGTGAACATCGAGGCGGATGTGGTTCGAAGGGGCGTCAGGGGGCGCGATGGTCTGCACCGTGTTGGCTTGCGTGGCCAGAGCCGCGATATCGAGATCAGGGCTGAGGATGAAGCGGGTGATGAGGACGTCGCCTGAGAGCAACAGATTGTTCTGCGTACCTTGCAGACGCAGCGTAGCGTCAGCCTGTGAACTGACCCCCTGCGGATAGCGAATGCGAATGCCCTTGCCGGTGGCCGAAAGGTCGGCGTAGAGGCCATGTTGCAGGGTCAGATAACCGGAAAGGCTGAGCGGGCCACCGCCGCTCATGGCGGTCAGCGATTTAACTTCCAGGCGGTTCTGATTGAATTCGAGTGAGCCGTGCAACTGGCTAAGGCCGTTGGGAATGTCTTCCCATGCGAGCGAGCCATTCTGAATATCGATGCGGCCTTGTAACCCCGGATTCTTCAACGGCCCATGCGCTTCCACCTGGAACGTGGTGGTTCCGCTCGCGGTCAGGTCGGGATCGAGGGTCTCGGCCAGCTTCAGGTTGATGGATCCGCTGGCGGCCAGATCCAGTTGCTGATTGTCCTTGAGGGCCAGGCTGCCCTGTACGCGCAGGTCGGTATTTTCGCCGGTTACGTGGAGTGGATCGAGAGTGACGTGAGCGTTTGCCAAGGTGGCGTGTACGCCGCCCTGGTTCTCAAGGTGAACGCCGGCAACCGTGACTGCCAGCACCTGTAGTCGGGCTTCGCCACGGAGTTGCTCGAGGTGTGCCAAGGGTCCCTCGACCGTGACCATGCCAGCCAGCGCGGACTCGCCGCTGATGCTCTCGACGTGAGCTGCTTTAAGCAGGGCGCCAATGTTGAGATGGGAGAATTCGAGCTTGGCCTGTGTCGCGTAGTCCCCGTTCAATGCGGTCTGGCCATGAAGGTTGAGTTCGGCACCTTCCAGCCGGGTGGCTGCGTTGTAGGTGAGGGAGCGGTTGGCGCTGTGCGCGACAAATTCCAGCCCGCCCAGCGGTTCCCCGCTCAAAGCCAGTGTGGTCAGCGTAGCGTGGGCCTCCAGGCGCGGGTCGTCAGGCGTGCCCGAACCGGCCAGGGAAAACCCCAGCTTGCCGGTTGCCTCGATTCCCTGGCGGCGCAGCCACTCGATCCCGGCCACGTTTATGCCCGCGCCGTGGGCATCTACCTGGAACCGGCGCGACCTGAGATCGAAGCTGCCCGTCGCAGAAATTTTTCCGGCTGCTTCGCTCACATTCACTGAAGTCAGCTTGATCGCCTGGTTGATCATCGTCCCCTGCGCCCGGAAGCGCGTCACCGGCTCTCCGTATGCGCTGCCGCCATCCACCTCGATCCATCCTGAGCTGCCAAGCGTTTGCATAAGCCCATCCACCTGAAGCTGCGCATCCAGAGTGCCGGTAAGGGGCAGGTTCTGGCCGGTGAGGGTAAGCAGATCGCCGAGGTCGACCTTGCTGGCGCGAAGGTGCATGTGCAGGGCGGAGTTGGTGTCGAATGCGGGGGGCAATCCCCGGCCAGGCACTGCGTCCAGCGTTCCGTCCAGAGCTATCTCCGCTTTTCCACGGCGCAACACGCCGTGTGTGATGTCGATTCGCTCAGGCGCATAGCTGCCGGTGGCCTCGACTGTATCCCAGCGGACGAATCTGGGCTGGACGGTTTGCGGCTGACCGGATTTGCCATTCGATATTGGCACTATCTCGATGGCTAGTTGCGTCGCCTTGAGGCTTCCCGCGATATGGGGATTAACGAGCGAGTTGGACCACGATCCGTGGAAGCCGGCCTGCCCGGACAAAGTGATGGGCAATGCAGCAGCACCGGTCTTGCCATATCGGTTCAAGCCCAGGTCGCGGAGAACGGCATCGAACTCCCCGAGGTTGCTGGAATGGAAATCGACGGCCATCGATGAAGGGCTTGTGAGCGGAAAAGCGCCCAGCTTGCCGCGTGCCGCCAGATCGCTGGCGGGTGTGTGCAACTCCAGTTTGCGCAGATCCACGCCGCCGTCGCGCTGGGTATAGGTTGCATCGACCGAACCACTGGCCGGAACTTCATTCGGCACAGATTGCCCGGAGGGACTCAGGCTGAGCGTAGCGCCAACGGCAACAGTTAGCGGGTCGCCGTTGAACCAGGTCGCGATCGCAAGGCCGTTCAGACGAGTATTCAGACCGAGGCGCTGAAAGGGTCGCTGCCCCACCATGTCAAGAAGCGTGTCAAGCGTAACGTCTTCGAACCGCGCCGTTACTTTGCCATTGACCGGGATGACAACGGGAAGCGGATGGGGCGGGGGTACTGGGTTGCGGGCGGCAGGGACACGCAGGCCGCTCGTCCCCGACGGCTGCACCACCGGAGAACCTGGGACGGTGGGCAGCCACGGATTCAGCGCGACCTCACCCTCCAGTTGGCCACCCTGGCGGAGGTGCGCAACAATCGACGTAATCACCAACTGATGGGGATCGGCATGGACATGCGCATCCAGACGGACACCTGTTGCAACAACCCCGGTTCCAATGTACGATCCACCATCGATGTGAACGTTGCCATCGGTGCGAAATTCTCCGTCCGAACCGGCGCCTGCGAGGTCGAGACGGGCTATACCTTCCGGCGCAAAAGGGTAGCCGAAGACGGGGTTCAGCAACTCCATGTCCAGATCGCCCGCAGCCTTGGCTTGCCAGTGAGGATGGGCAAAGTCCTCGAGTGCGCCGGAAATCTCCAAAGTATGGTCTTGTGTCCGATGGCTTTTTGCGGCTTGGACCTTTGAGGTGATCCGAAGAGAGCGCAGATAGGCTGCGGAACGCGTCAGATCCAGCGTGGCCTGCATATAGCCGTGCGCGGGCTGCGCCCTGCCTCGCGACAGGTTCAGATCGGCGGCTCCGGCCTCGATCCGGTAACTCTCCCGCCCCGCCGAAGGCGACCTGCCCGCCGGGGCCCCGGGATTCCCATTACCGGCCGGAACATAGCTGATGAGCAGGGAAACATCGTTGGCGTCGAAATCGAGCAGTGTGAATCGGCTCTGAAAGTCAAAGGAGGCGGCCCGGTTTTCGTAGTCCAGGATGCCCTGCTCGACGGAAACGTGCCCTGCCCGCAAATCGAAGAACGTATCGAGTCCGTGCTTGGCCGGCTTCCTCGGCCTGCGCGGATGCGGCTGATTGGTGGATCCGTCGGGGTAGACGATGAGGTGGAATCCGGGGTGGGAAATATCCAGATCGCGCAACAGAAGGCGCGGACTCCAGAAGCCGAACACGCTGAACCGCACCCGCAAGCGATCGACGCGGGCGTAAGGCGCCTCGCCGGGCGCTTCGAGGCCGTGGATGACCAACCCGCCCGCATCGGCTTCGAGATTGAGCAGGTGCCAGTGAAAGGATGCGATCTCGACTCGCCCGCCGGTCGATTGCGCCAGCAAGGCTACCATCCGATTGCGAACAAGCCCTTCAAAAGTGGCGGAACTGGCCCAAAAGTAGATGCCGATGGCCGCGACTGCCAGGAGAACTGTCGCAGCGGCCAGCGTGAGAGGAAGATGGCGCAGGAAGAAGCGTCGCAGGCGGCTCGGACGAGCCGGCTTCACTGGCTCGGGAGGGTCAGTCGATACAGACGGCGTTGACTCGGGCTCGCTCATCGACTTCCTTTTCCGGCATCTGTGACGGTCTGCGTTTCAGGGGTTGCGAGCGCCGGGTCCAGCACTTCTACATCGCCCTGATTGCGCAGGTTCCGGAGCCAGTCGTCGAATAGGACATTGACCCGCTGCTGAAGCAGAATCTCCTCAATGCGCGGGGCCACCTTGTCCAGCGGTGGAACCGCCTCCCCCGCTGCATATTGGGGCAACAGCGTGTCCTTGTAGTAATTCTCGATCTCCTGCGGGGTGATGCGAATCCCTTGGCGGAATCGCTGTTCGATGAAGCGCAGGATCTCAAGCCGGTAGCGGACGTAGCTCTCTACGCGCTCCTGGGTCAGGCCATGCGCGGCCAGGAATGTCTTCCAGCCGGCATCCGAGGCGCAGTTCCGGCGGATGCAGACGGGGAGTTCCCTGCGTATCTCCACAAGCCGGGCATCGACCTCGGTCTGAGAGGGATCAGCAGCCTGCTCGTCCTCCTGGCGTATCTGCTGCTGGATAAGCGCGCGCGCGATCAACTGCTCGAGGGCCAGCTTGCGCGTAAGAACACCAAGGCTGCCCATGCTCGGGTCCAGAACCGAAAGCCGGATCTCGTCGTCTAAGTCGCTGGCCAGAATGGCGTTGTTGTTCACCACGGCCACCACCCGGTCGAGCACCACGGTCGGCGAGGCGGTCTGAGGCGCCTGGGTCGCCCCTTGAGTAAATCCCGGCGTTGGCCCCGCCACGGCCAGGCACGCCGCCAAGCTCCACAGGCAGGCGACGCGGGGCGCGATATCATGCGCGTTCCTAAGCCGAGTTGGCGACCGATGGTTCATCAGAAGGACTCACCCAGGCTGAAAAAGAAGTTAAAGTGGTTGGCTCCACCCACGTGTTCCTGGGAGTCTGGCTGCGAAAGCGAATAGTTATAAATCACCGGATAGATGGGCGGATTCAGGTTATAGCTGAAATCCAGCCGGATGGGACCAACCGGTGTATGGTAGCGCAATCCAACGCCCGGTGTGTGCGAGAAGTAGTTGAAACTGCACTGCCCCTGCACCCCAGTCGAGGTTTTCGCACCTGTGGGGGGAGGGGGTTGTTGGGGTGGCGTGAACTGCGGAAGGTTCTTGCACGTGTCGCGATCGGGCTGGCGAACCCGCAGGGCGCTGGCCCAGGCATCGGAAGCGTTGGTGAAAACGTTGCCCATATCGTGAAAGATCACGAAGCTGACCGTATTGCCAATCCAGGGGAGCGTGGGCGGCGGCAGGCGCATCTCGGTGCTGTTGGCCAAAGCTCCAGCTCCCCCGATCGGGTACCCGGTTTCTGGATCGCGGGGGCCGGCGGCATTGATAGAAAAGCCTCGGAGCGAAGTAGGTCCCCCGGCATAGAGCCGTTCAGGAAGGGGAATCAGCTCTTCTTCGGGGGTGCCGAAGGCCCGTTCCTGGCCGTAGCGTGTGTTGCGGGCCAGCACAAATCGGCCCTTGTCGAAGCTGTAATAACTTGAATTCGAAAGATCGAGGCGGTTGAAGTCGGTTTGTGCGCCGAACGTTTGATCGGACAGAAACTCCTGGAAGCTAGTGTAGGTGCCGCGATGCGCATCGAGGGTCGAGTCGCGGGTATCCCGAAGCCAGGTCAGCGCCGGACCGGCCACGCGAACGGCAGTGGACAACAGCGCGATCTCGTCGGGAGCGACCTGGAGGCTGTTTGCCTGCACCTTGACGCGGCGGAAGTTCAATTCGTAGACGAAGGTATTGGCTTTGGAGAGGAAGGAGCCAGGTGAATTGAAGTGCTCGGTCCAGCGCACTCCGCCTTGCAGCTTGGAAGCCACGTAGGTGGTTACATCCAGGCTGTTGGCATAGCCGGCAGAGAAATCGAGTCCGAAGTTCCGGTTGCCTTCGAAGTGCGGGTTCTGGAAGAGCAAGTTGATCTTCTGCTCGAGCAAGCCATAGGTGCCCTGTAGCGATGCCGACTGCTCCCGGCCGAAGAGATTGTTACGGGTGATGGCGCCAAGCACGCGGGGGCTGACTCCCGTCTTGCCGTTGGGATTGCAACTGGCGCCGCTGGCGATGATGCCGCCGCAGTTGTACTGCGGCGTTCCGGTCTGGGCCTCGAATCCGAAACCATAGGTCAAAGCCCAGCGCCGCGCCTCTGCCACTTGCAGAAGAACCGTCTTCCAGGTCTCGCCGCCGAGGGGGTTCTCGACCGCTGTGTTGACCTCATTGAAGAGAGCCAAATCGTAAAGGTTGCGCTGCGTCTCTGACAGCGCCGTCTCGTTCAGCGGGTCGCCCGAGTGTAGCGTTATAGCCTTTGCCGCTGTATCGGGACGCGTGTAATGCAGCCCGGTCAGCAGCACGTTGCGCACAAAAATTTGCTGTCCCTCGATGATGTGGAAGACCACGTCTACCTTGCTTGCATTGGCCGGCTCAATCTGCTGGGTGACCTCTACCCGCACCTGATCGAAGCCGCGGCTCCTGTAGTCGGTCCACAGCGCATCCCGGTCCCCGGCCAGGTTCTGGGGTGAAAACAACTGGCCCGCAGTGGTGTTCAGCAGCGGCTTAAGCTTGCTCGCATCGGCATGCTCGTTTCCTTCCAGCCGCACCGTACCCACCCTGAGTTGCTCTCCTTCTTCAATCCGGTAGACCAGGGTCAGGGGGGCTGTTCTCCACTTCAGCGACGAAGTGGGCGTCTCTGACCCCGCGGGTGGGGCATCGCTGGGGACTCCGGTCGCTGCGGCATTGGTCTCCGCTGTGATCTTCACATTGGAAAAGCCGTTGTTATGGTATACGGCCTGCAGTGCGCCGATGTCCGCGGATACCAGTGCCTGACTGTAGGCGCCATGGCGGTCCAGGGCGTCGGCGGCATGAACACTTAACAGATCCTTGAGCGTTGCCGAGTCGAAGTAGCGGTTCCCCTCGATCGATACCTTTTCCACACGCCGCCGCTGCCCCAACCGCACCTTGTAAAGAATCACCACCTGATCGGCGCTCACGGTCTGCCGCTCGTGTTCCACCTTCACGTCAAAGTAACCCAGGCGCTGGTAATAATCCCGCAAGCGGCGATTGCCTTCATTCAGCAGATCGTCGTCGACAGTGCCCTCCTCAAAGATCGGAATCACACGCTTCACGCGCTCCGGGCCCAGGCTGACGCCCTCGACCAAGACCTTCACCACGGGGCCACGGTTTGCGGAGAAGCGGAAATCGGTCTTGTTGGTGGCCGGAATGTACTGTTTGGATTCGAGCTTGATCTCCGCCTCTAGCCGTTCCTGGCTCTGGTACTGCTTGAGTACCCCGCCCAAGGCCCGGTTGGCAGTTTCATGGTCCACATGAGAGCCCGCTCTCATGTGGGCGTTACGCCGAAACGCTTCTGCGCTTATCCCAGGGTCGCCCGTAATCTGGACCGTGCCCACCCGCGCCTGCGGGCCACTGACGACGTGAAATGCGATATCCACCAATTGCTCTTCAGGGTGTGGCGTCAGGGTTTGGGTAATGGCCGGCTCGTTGAATCCGTCTTCGACCAGCGTCCGGCGCATGAGCTCGACCGCACTACTCAACTTGGTCGGGGTAAAGCGGGTGCCCGGCGCGAGTTGGCTGGCGCGCTCAAGCTGCGTATTTTCGGTGGCGCCCTTCGCACCGCCCACACTGACTGTTCCGATAAACGTGCGCGGCGCCCCGAGAAAGATCAGGTCCACGCCGTCCTTGTCGCGCGATCCCTCCACCTCAACGTCCTCGTAAAGCCCGGTGGCAAACAATTGGCGCAGGCTCCTCTTCAGGTTTTCCCGGCTGAGTGGCATTCCTTCAGCTTGGGAAAGATGGCCGGGCAGCGGGGCAAGCCGTACTGCGGCAACCCGCTCGAAGGAGATGCGCCGCACCGGTAAACCCTCCCATTGGCTGAGGGAATCCGCATCGGCCTCAGGAGGCGCCGGCGCTCCCTGCGCGACTGTAGCGGTGGGGGTGGCCACAGAGTTGTCGGCGAGGTTGCTCCCTGGGGGATTCTGGCTCCAACCCGCGATTCCCCCATTGATCCCGAAGACCAAAACACATGCGAGCAAAACGCCAAACCGAACTACCCCAGCGCCGGGGACCCTGAGACCACTCACCCCAGCAGGCAAAAGTCGCACGCGGCGCCCATAGGGCGTCAGGCCGAATTCCCGGGGGATCAAGCGATTCCCGTAAATCACTGCCGGCTTTGTCCCAAAAATCATCTCTCTCCCAAGAAACGGCGGGGAGTATACCCCGTTGCGCGACAGGACTGACTCACCCCGAGAGCTTACAAGCGCTGGCCACGGTCGTCTTGCGCCGAAGTTCCGCAAACTCAACTGCTTCCCCCTATACTAACGAGGAAAGAAGCCCGGTGCAGCAACATGCGGCTCGCGGAGCGTTCTCCCAAGGAAGCGCACGCCGTTCGAGGTTTCCGGCACGACTGCCAGATCTAACGCTTCGACACCTCCGGGGACCCCGTGCCGCCTCAACTCTACTCTCTACAAAAAAGGCGTATCGATTCCTAATGCCTACGCATGGAGGTAATTTCGAAGAAGCAGAGGACCTGATTCAGGGAGCCTTACGTCAATCGCACCGCGAGATTGCAACTTTTTACGGTGATTCCATCTTTTCCACATGGCTGCACCGACTGGCTATCAATGTAGCGCTGATGCATCTGCGCAGAAAAGGTTTGCCGCCGATCTCTCTGGGCTGGGACATTGAACCTGCTTTCGGGGATGGTCCCAGGCGGAACATTGTCACTTCGGACCTTACCCATGACCGCTCTGCCTTTCTCACTTTCCCGTGGCTTTGGCCGATACACCCTTCGAGCAACAGTGCATCCAAACGGATAAGCAGCCACAGGTTCACTGGTCGTTCGTATGGGCTGTGGGCGGACATGAATCCACAAGCCTCGAAAAAGGAACCCCGCCTGATGACTGACCGTACAGGAGGGGGTGCGGGTGGTTCGGGTAAGGGAAGGAAGTTCGCGGGGAGCTGAGATTTCTGAAACTTTTCAAAGTCTGCGCTGTCTAATGAAGGAAACCTGATACGAGGATACTCAATGCCAAATCAGACATCTAACCCGCAGCCGCCTACGAATCCTCCTGAAAAAGATTCCAGTGAGGTGCGCAGGATTCCCGTTTTGCCTGTGCGGGACACTGTATTGTTTCCCCATGCCGTGCTGCCGTTGACAGTAGGCCGGGAGAGCTCCATCCAATTGATCGAGTCGCTGGGCGAAGAGCGGACGATTGTGGTGACGGCTCAGCTGGACCCGCGGCTGGACTCGCCTAAACCTGGCGATATGCACGCGGTGGGAACGCTGGCCACAGTACACAAGGTTGTGCGCATGCCCAACCAGAGCCGGTTTGTCTTTACCGAGGGGGTGGAGCGAGTTCGGCTGTTGGGTTACAGCCAGACCGAGCCCTATATGGTGGCGGAGGTAGAGACACTGGCGGACGTGGAACCGGAAACCACGGCCAGCGTGGAAGCGCTGGTACGCAATGTGGCTGGGCAGTTCCAGCAGATTGTGGCGGAGTCGGCCACGCTTTCCGACGAACTGCGAACCATTGTGGCGAACATCGAGGAGCCCAGCCGGCTGGTGGACTTTGTAGCCTCGTCGCTGCCCTTCCTGACCACCGATGACAAGCAGCAACTGCTGGAGACGGCGAGCATTGAGACCCGGCTGGAACTCCTGAACAAACATCTGGCCAAGGAGATCGAGGTGCAGCAGTTGCGCGCCAAGATCCAGACCGAAGTGCAGGACCAGGTGCAGCAATCGCAGCGCGACTACTATCTGCGCGAGCAACTCAAGGCCATTCAGAAGGAGTTGGGCGAGCAGGACGAAGGCCAGCGCGAGACGGAAGAACTGCGACAGAAGATCGACGCGGCAGGGATGCCGGAGGATGTGAAAAAGGAGGCGCTGAAAGAGCTTTCGCGGCTTTCGCGAATGTCTCCCATGGCCGCCGACTACTCGCTGACCCGCAACTACATCGAGTGGCTGGCGGTTCTACCGTGGGCAAAAAGTTCTGGATCCAAGATCGATATCGCCAAAGCCAAGGAGATTCTGGACGAGGACCACTACGAACTCAAGAAGGTGAAGGATCGCATTCTCGATTACCTGAGCGTACTGGAACTGAAGCCGGATATGAAAGGGCCGATCCTCTGCTTTGTAGGGCCTCCGGGCGTGGGCAAGACCAGCCTGGGCCGGTCCATTGCACGAGCCTTGGGGCGCAAGTTCCAGCGCATCTCGCTGGGGGGCATGCACGACGAGGCGGAGATTCGCGGCCACCGGCGGACTTACATTGGGGCATTACCTGGCCAGATCATCCAGAGCATACGGCGGGCCGAGGTCAACGACCCGGTGCTCATGCTGGATGAGGTGGACAAACTGGGGCGCGACTTCCGCGGCGATCCGGCCTCGGCGCTGCTGGAGACCCTGGACCCGGAGCAGAATTTCAGTTTTCGCGACAACTATCTGGATGTGCCTTTCGATCTGTCGAAGACGCTGTTCATTTGCACGGCCAACATGCTGGACACGGTTCCACCGCCACTGCTGGACAGGATGGAGCTGATCTTCCTGCAGGGCTACAGCGAAGAGGAGAAGGTGCACATCGCCAACCGTTACCTGATTCCGCGGCAGATCAAGGAGAATGGAATCACGCCAGAGCAGATCGAGTTTCCCGAGGATGCGGTTCGCTATGTGGTGCGCCACTACACGCGGGAAGCGGGGGTCCGCAAGCTGGAGCAGACGCTGGGCACAGTCTGCCGCAAGCAGGCGCGGCGCGTGGTAGAGGGACACAAGGAGAAGCTGGTGGTGACGCGCGAGGTGCTCAAGGAGTTTCTGGGTGGCATCCAGGTTCGCGTGGAGACTGAAGTTGCCGAGCGGGTGAAGCGGCCAGGCGTGGCCGTGGGACTGGCCTGGACGCCCGCAGGCGGCGACATTCTCTTTATCGAGGCCAACAAGATGAAGGGCAAGGGCGGGTTTACCATGACCGGGCAGATCGGCGAGGTGATGCAGGAGTCGATGCAGGCCGCGCTGACCTGGGTGCGGTCGAACGCCACAACATTGGGGCTGGCCGAGGACTTTACCAAAGAGATCGACCTGCACATCCATGTCCCGGCAGGAGCGATTCCCAAGGACGGTCCGTCGGCAGGCGTTACGATGGCCACGGTACTGGCTTCACTGTTGACCGATACGCCGGTGCGTCCGCTGACTGCCATGACCGGCGAGATTACCCTCAGCGGCAATGTGCTGCCGGTGGGCGGGATCAAGGAGAAGTTCCTGGCTGCGCGCCGAGCCGGAGTGGAAACCATCATTCTGCCAGCAGAGAACCGCCAGGACGTGGAAGAGGACCTGACACCGGAGCTGATGGAGGGAGTTACGGTGCACTACGCCAGCCGCATCGAAGACGTGCTGCGCATAGCGTTGCCGCTCTTGAAGACTCAACAGGCTGTGCCACAGGATACGCAACCGGGCGCGGCCGAGTTGGTAGTGAGGGCTGCGGCCTAAACAGGGCCGCAGCCATTGACCTGATTACATGACAGCGTCGGCTCCCCGTATCACATACGTTCGATATCGATGGCGTCGACATCAACTCCCACGATTTTCATCAAAATGGCGAGGTCGAATTTGGGCAGTAGTATGCGACAACACTGCTACTGCTTGATCACCGTGCCGTCCCGCAGCCGTATCTCTCCCCAGCCGCCGTTTAACGGGCTGGCAGTAAACGGCGCCTTGGCAGCTTCTTTCTCGTCAATCTCAATCCCCCACCCGGGCTTCTCACTCACCCAGATGTAGCCATCTCTCATCTCCGGACAACCTTGAAAGATTGCCTGCGTCCGGTCATTGAATCCCGAATATTCCTGGATTCCGAAGTTGTAGCTGACGATATCCAGGGTGGCGTTAACCATATGCCCAACTGGCGAAACATCACCCGGACCATGCCATGCTGTCTTGACACCATATTGCTCTGCGAGGATCGCGATCTTGCGCGCCGGACTGAATCCCCCCGACTGGGATACATGCACACGGATGTAGTCGATCAATCGTTCTTCGATCAACGGCTGCCATTCATGTGGGCTGTTGAACAGTTCGCCCATGGCGATCGGCGTTGCGCAATTCTGACGAATCTGCCGGAAGTATGCAATATCTTCCGGTGAAAGCGGGTCCTCGAGGAAAAACATTCTGTACTTTTCGGCTTCCTTGCAAAACTGCACCGCCTCGTTTGGCGTCAGGCGTTCATGCATATCATGGAGCAATTCGACCTCATCGCCCAGTTCCTGACGGCAGATTTCCAGGAGTTTCAGCGCGCGGCGCATTTGGTAGGCAGGCTCGAACATCGGCTTATCATGGAGCGCCTTGAGCGGCGTGGTGGTTGCGTGTCCCGCTCCATACCCTGCCATTCCGGGAAGTCCTACTTGCACGCGTACATTGCGGAAGCCTCGCGCCATGATCTGCTTCGCGCTCTCGACGACATCCTGAAAATCAGCGCCGCCAGCGTGTGTGTAGGCGTCGACGGCTTCCCGGCATTTTCCGCCGGCGAGTTGATAGACAGGCATCCCGGCTTGGCGGCCCTTAATATCCCACAGCGCCTGATCGACCCCACTGATCGCATTGTTCAATACCGGGCCGTTCCTCCAATAGGAACTGTCGTAGCAGGACTGCCAGATATCTTCGATCCGGTCGGTCGTCTTGCCTAGCAGGAAGGGCTTGAGATATTTCTCAACCGCGGGCTTGACCAGATCTGCTCGTTGCGTGAATGTGGCACAACCATAGCCGTAGAGCCCGTCCTGATCCGTAGTGATTTTGACAACCGTCAAGCGCGTGCCCGCGGGCTGGCATTCAATCACGCTGATATCTTTGATCTTTGGCGCCGGCATTCCCCGAGTTGCACGGGCGACTTGCTCATCTGCTTTCACAAAACGCGGAGCGAGTGCGAGTGCTCCGGCCCCGGCGACGGTCTTCAACAAATCACGACGTTGTATTTGCATTCCCTGATCCTTCCGCAGTTCATTTTCTTTTGGTTTCCTTGCGACCAGCCAGTGTATCACCACTTCGCCACGGGGGGTGTTTGCATTCGTTTCCGTCTCCAGGGACGGGGAAGGGAACACGCGGTGTGCTACTCACACGGTTCCAGAAGGTGAACGAAGAAAGATTACATTCTTACAAAGCGATCGACAGGAAGTTTCGTCATGCTTGACTTGAGCACGACCTGTTCAACGGTGTGCGTGGAACGCGCTGGAATATAAAAAATGGCAGTCAGATCGGGATGGCATTCCAGGTATACCCGGCTTCGCTCTACGCCTCTCACGAAGAAGGATGTCGATAAGGCGTCACCTTCAGTCGCGGAAGGCGAAATCACAACGGTCATAGCCATGTGTTCCGCCGGCATGCCGCTCCTTGGATCCATAATGTGCGCATAGATCCGGCCTCCAAGCTCGAAGGACTTTTCGTAGTCTCCGGAAACGGAAATGGAAAGGTTCTGGACTCGCAACGTACATGCCGTTTTCCTGCGATCGAAAGGATGGCACACAGAAATCTCCCAACCCTGCTCGCCGGGAGGCGACCCCAGCGCATAAATGCTGCTTGTGCCGCTTGAAACCAGGGCTTGGGTGATCCCCCCCGCGCGCAGAATCTCAACAACCCGATCGACGGCATAGCCTTTCCCGATTGCACCCAGATCAAGCTCGATACCGGGTTCGTCGAATCCAACGGTTCGTGTCACGGCATCCAGTTTCACGTGCCGATAGCCAATCCGATTCAGCGCTTCGGACAACTCCTGCGGCGCGGGCAAGCGCCCCCACCCTCGAAAGAACCCCCACGCCTTCATCAAGGGCCCGATCGTAATATCAAACGCGCCGTCCGTTTCCTGGCTATAACGAAGAGAGTCGTCAAGAAGCTTGAAAAGGCCCGGACTTACCGCCATTCTTTGCCGATGGGCTGCGCGGTTGATCGCAGAAAGTTCGCTCTCCGGCTTGTAATGGCTCATCTCGTCGTCCAGGCGATCGATTTCCTGGAAGGCCCGGCACACAACTTCCTCAAGGCAAGCGGAGCTTGATCCATAGGCAACCACGGCAAAAATGGTCCCCATCGCTTCGTGCGAGGCTTCATACCGGACTGACGAAGCGACTGTGCGAACAGAGGCGCTCACATGCCGCAAGGGTCCTGATACTTCTTCGCTAGCCGGTTCGAAGCTGGTATCTTCCATACGCAGAGATTACGGGCGAGTTAATCCGCACAGCCAAAATTTCCGCACGGCGGCGATCTGGTCGAATAACCACCATCCGCAGCGTCTCAAGAAATAACGATTCCGGTCAATGGCTAGGAACGGCCAGTATAAGAGCCGTGTGGCCATTTAGGAAGTGGCGGGAATTGGAATCGAGCCTTGGCAATGGGTGTGCCCACAACCTCAATGCGGTTCAGGTCGCGAGAGCCGACGCCCAGTTGTTCGGCCAGCCCAAGCATGTTGTCGGAATTATCAAAAGGAGAAGTCCCGCGATCAGACATGGGGTCAAATCCCATCAGCGCCATGCCAACCGCATCCGTGGACACGCAGTTCTTTCCCGCGATCAACAAGCCAGGGTGAACAGAGTTAACGACCGGGCGGTACCCTCCTGGTAACTCCGAACCGGATATGGAGTAAATCCCGTCGATAACCGCCAAGTGCACGGGCCTTGCCGCCACCAGGTCCGCAACCACCCGCGGCACGCGATAGCCCCCACTCTTCGGCGCGTTTACGTTAACCAATGGTGGAGCGCTCTTTGGAGGCAGACGCGTGCCTTGATGGAACGGGAAACGTCCGCCGGACGGAATAAGACCTGGTTCGTCCTCGGGAACGCTGGAACCGTAAATCGTGCACGGAGTAATGCCGAAACAATTCTTCATCGAGAGAGTGATGCCAGTGGTACTGTGTTCCTTCAACTTAGCCAGCGAGACAAAGACATCACAGTCTCTATAAGAATGATTCAGATCGTAGCCTTTGTACATCAGGCCGCCGCCCGGAACCATAAAGGTCACATATGTCTTGCCGCTCCCGAGGAAGTTGGTGTTCTCAAATTCCACCCGGGTTGCGGCATTCTGGAGATCCTTCGGCTGCCAACCCGCAGCGATCAAGAATTCCTCAAGCGGTTCGGCTGTCGACCAAGGGCTTTCCAGCAACCGAATGCGCTGCGCTCCGGCCTTGGCGATCAGATGAACTGTAGCCCAGATCACCTGCGGGTGAACCCAATGGGTCATCTCCGGAGGGAGGTATTGAAGCCGGTCAGTGGCCGGACCTGTCAGGTTGAGCTTGATGGCGACAGTTTTCCCGCGAACCAGCGTTTCCAATCCACCAAGCTGATCGAACATGGTCGAAAGGACATCCACAACGTTCCGGTTGTATTCGGGACATACCCCCACGGCCACGCGGCTTGCCGGTGCGGGCAGGGCGGAAAGAATGGAGGGCCGCGCCATGAACGCGCCAGCCGCCATTCCCATTGCGCCAAGAAACTCTCTACGGGAACCGTTCATTTTCATTGTCATAGCGACCTCTCAATCTCTACGGCACAATTCACAGGAAACGGGGGAAGATCGAAATTGGTACCTTCACTTGCGGGGGCACTTTCCATGGGAGGCAGAGCTTGGGAGCCCGGACTCAAAAGCCTTGACGACTGCACTTTCGCACTCACCCAGAGAGTTACATACCTGGCAACCCTGGATGAATAGTTGAGAACCTGGACGAGTTGCTTGCGGCCATCCGGATCGACGCTCAAATAGCAGTTCGTGGTTCCAGGGTTGTAAAGCCGCGCAAAATCATTCCTGCGGCTCACCATGACGTGGGCATCCATGGCAAGCTGATAGGGGTCTGGAAACCCCTTGTCCGCAACCACGATTCTTCCCTTGAGCACATTGTATGAGGTGTAGTCAAAGAGCCAATCCTCTTTGTAGGGCGTTATTCCAGAGGGACCCCAATACTTTGAAGCAATCACCAAGCCTCCCTGTTGGACAAAGGCAAGTAGCTGGGAATGCTGCTCGGAAGTGGGCGGTTCATCGTCCATCCAAAGAATCCCTTTCAGCCCTTCTACCGCATCGCCCAATGCACGTGCTCGATCCATGATCAGGAATTGAATCTGACGGCGATTGAGAAGATTGAGGACTTCTCCGCTCTGGGCCGCGTTCTGTCCCCTGAAATCGGAAACCACCGCCAGAACGCCCATCGGCTTGTAGGCTTCCCATTTTGCATTGGCATCAAAAAACGAGAGCGTTGCACAGATCTTCGTCCAAGCGTCCATTGCTTGTGGATCTCTCTTCAGCATTGCCGCTCGCATCCTACTGTCCAGCGATAGTATCCAGCGGCTGCCATAGACGCGGCTGTCGGCCACTGCTAGGCAATAATCCGACGCAGGCAGGATACTAGTGGAATCTGGAGGATCGATATCCAGCCAAAGAGTCTTTCCCGGAGCCATCTGGCGAGCGAGGAGGGAAAACCACCCATTCGAATCCACCCAAGGAGCGCCCGTTGGGCCCGCGCTGGCGATGTCCCCATTCATGACCGGCAGCTTTGCAGCGGGCCAGACGTTGCCAGTTGTACTGAAGATGGCCGTGGTGGCATCCCATTCGATCGCATCACTGGAGAGTTGGACAATAATAGGCAAGTCCAGAGCCTGGCTTCCGGATCCCTGCAGGATGACAGCGTCCAGACCGGCTGTGCGTCCAGCCTGGACGACGGCTGCTAAGTTATCCTTCGCTGAAACCTTGCCCACGAAACTGAGCCCAAGCTGCCGGCCGGCATCGATAAGAGGCTTCAATGCGAGCTGTTGAGCCCCATCCTCGGCCGCTCCAGAAGCCCAATCCACAACCAGACAGTTAATTGGCGTCTCTCTAAGCAACTGCAAGGCTGACGGTTGAGCCCAAGCCTCAACCATCTTTTTGAGTTCGTTGTCTTCGCTCTTTGACTGGTTGAGTCGTGCAATTTCCAGCGGCCCACACGGCCATTTCATGGGCACCCATTTTGCATTCAAACTCATGGTCTGTTTCCCATCAAAATTCTAGAGTTGAATTCCCGTTTCATATAGCCTTCATTGTCTTCCCGGCTTACGACGCAATATACCACACGGCGCCTCCGCTTGCGACTCCCTATGCATTTGGTCTATTGCCGAAGCCCCGTGCGTTCCTGAAGAGCGTTTGCCGGGATCAAACGGCCATGGCCTTAGACCACAACAGCCTCGCGAAAGCGGCCCGTCGTGCGGGCTCTTCCTATAGTGTGGGCACGGTGGAGGACACCTCTGCGGAGTTCCCAATCTCAGAAAGCCTAGCGGTCGGATCTACGGTGAGCCAGGCCAGCGCACCCAACCCCGCGAACACGGTTGCCGTCAGAAAAGATGCCTCCCATCCAAAATGCGAGGCAATCAAAGGCGTAAGCGAAGCAGTAACAGCTCCGCCCACCTGACAGCCCATATTCATGGTGCCGGAAACGACTCCTGAATATTCTCCGGCAAAGTCGGCGGTCACCGACCAAAAACAACTTTGCGATATGTACAAAGCACCAGCTCCGCACCCCAGGACAAGGCTCGCAATTTGAGCACTGTGCGCTCTCGATCCCACCAAAAGGAGGACCGCGGTGAACGCCAGTGCGAATGCCGGCAGAAAACACCGTCCCATTCGCGCGCTGTAACGACGCGCGAGCCAATCGCTGGCAACTCCACCGCAGAGGGAACCCAGCGTCATGGCGATAAACGGAAACATCGAATACAGCGCACTCGTCTTCAGGTTGAGGCCGCGCACTTGAACTAAATAAATATAGAACCAGCTAAAGAAAATCCACGCAACATAACCAAAAGTGAAATAACTCCATGTTACGGCCAGGATCTCTTTGCTACGGAAGATCTTTCCCCAAGGCACACTGCGCTTGCCCTTGGAGCGGCCGACAGCGATCGCTGCGCCACTTTGCGCCTTGGCGCGCCCATCGCCGCGGCCACGGATTATGCTTTCAAGTTCCCCGGTGTGGACCCAGGGGTGTTCCTCGGGAGTATCGCGCGCGGCTAGATACCATATAGTCCCCGCCAGCAAGACCACCACCGAGCTGAACCAGAAGGAAGCACGCCACCCAAAGTGCAACATGATCGCCGTCACCAGCAGCGGAGTGAATCCTGACCCCAGCCCGATACCGCCAAAGATGATGCCGTTTGCCTTGCCCCGCTCATCGATTGGAAACCAGCGCTCGACAAACTGACTGGCCGCGGGATACATGATCGCTTCGCCAGCGGCCAATGAAAACCGTATCAAAATCAGCACCAGCAGAGCGCCGCGCATGCCTGAAGGCACCGACGCGGTCAGGGCTGTAAACAGCCCCGACCAAATTACGGCTAACGCGAGCACGCGGCGCGGCCCAAGACGCCGCACCAGGATGCCACCTGGGATTTGGAACGAGGCATAGCCGATGAGAAAGGCACTAAAGACCCATCCCAAGTGAGCATTGTCGATGTTGAATTCCCTGCCGATCTGCACACCGGCAATCGAAATATTGGTGCGGTCCAAAAACGCAACGGCGCTCATGACCATTAGCCACGACACAAGCAGGTAACGTATTGGCAGGCCTTTGCCAGGCTTTCTACCCTTATTTATATCCATTTCTCTGCGAAGTCCCCCATCCTAAGTGCGTTGTCAGTCGGACCGTCTACGATTCGGTCCCGCTGGAGTCGAATGACCTGTTGAATTGATACTCTGATCCGTCTGCTTCTGAGTTTCCTTCTGCCACCTTGACCACGCTGAGTTGTACTCGCGCAGCCCCGACCCTATTCGGGGGTTGTTAGGCATTTCCAGGAGTCTTTGCCCCTTGCACGGATGCAGCGAGGAAAGAAGCGGGCGGAACATTGGCGGGCGCCATCCCCCGCTCCAGAAGACGCAGAGAAAAGGGCCGTTAAAAACCCACACAACGGCGTAAGAGGCATTCCCGGTGCAAACTCGAAACTGGACATAGCCTGGGCCTGTCGCCTCTGCCGGGTAACTTCCTTGCTAGTTCAGGACCATTGAATAGGCTGTTCTATGACTCCGGTTCGCCGAAAGCAGCTTGATGCACCTTATGCCGCGCCTTTGTTTTGGCCAACAGGACGCTGAATTCACTGCGCGGCATATTGAGCAATTCCGGATGAACGCCAATGCACTTTACAAAGCGTAATGCTTTTCCGGAGCCCATTATAATCGCCGGAGCAAGAATAGACCACGGAACGCTGTCAGAGTGGGACTACGCCGCCATATCGAGCACTACTTGACTGACACTGCGCTAAGCGTAGTGGTCGTCACCATCGACCGCAGATGCATTCAAGATCTCGCCAGTCCCAACTTGGAGAAGCCGGATCTGTCCCTGTCCAGCCGTGCCACTTCCGGCAGTTTCAGCGGTCTCAGTCCACGCTATTGTCCGGCGTCAGCCAATTGGCGGTTAAAGTTCTGCTGTTCGAATGCTTCCTGAAGGAATTCTCCAGGTCCAGTGACGAAGGTTTGCATCTGGTCCGACCGCCTCTATCGAACTCCAACAGCCGGCTATCGCATCAATACCGACCGGCACCGGCAACTGATTGACTATGGCATCTTCCAAAACATCTTTGCCCCTGCCGGCTTTTTCACGAAACGGGCTTCCGACCCTGTTCAACTTTGACCGGAGCGCAGTAATGAAGAGTGGTTACTCAAGGTTACTAGAGCAGATTACCAAATTGTTATTGACTGCCCTCGGAGCGTGCCATAGAGTCGCCCTAGTACGTAAAGCGGATGCGAGGCGAATACTGTTCTAGTTTGGTTCCTCAGGCCAAAGGCATGATGAATATTCTTCTTCCCGTGTAGCCGGCTTAGTTTAGAAGCCGTGTAAGCCGCTCGAATAATTGCGAGTTAGAGAGTTACGCTACGACCAGGCTTGTTGAGGAGCAATGCGACTTTTGGTGTTGCACGGACCACGCAACACTTACATTGAACTTGACTGATTGAGGGTAGAAGACCGCCCTCGCATTGGACGTAAGCGCAGCCGAAGATACCCATCAACCTGTCATTGTGGATGGCCGCATCGAAGATTCAATGTGAATCGATTCCTAGACGCAGACACCGTGCTATCGAACGGAATGCGCTAGGGGATTTTTATCTCGATGGCTGGGGCTATTCATCCTCTGGGTTGGGTGGATTCTGAGTGTCTTGTTTTCACTGGCGCACAGGTATGTGAATGGTGGCTGTCGACTTTAAACCCAGCCCGCAAATTTTGGAATTTTGGAAAATGGTGTGACTGCCAACCAGTGGACGCAGGCGCACCGTTTCACCTGAAAGACACGTCCGGCGCTGTGAGCAACGGCCGCATCGAATGCCCCCAGGAACCCGAAATCTCCTGAGGCGGACGGCGTGAGCCACAGTTTTTGATCGATGCTGAACAAATTGAAGACTTTTTCTCGAAAGGTGCCTTGTGAGACCACTTCTGGTTGTCCTAACCGTCATTCGGAATGCCGAGGCGCGCTCGTTGGTCAGAATGGTCTTGGAGAGCGCAGGGCATCGAGTGATCGAATCAGGTGGATATCCACAAGCCCAGTTGCTTTTGAGCAACGGGCTTGATCCCGATCTTCTGCTGGTTGAGTCCACACCAGCAGGACCAGCTGAGACGGTGCAATTCCACCAACTCTTGAAAAGCTCTCCCAAGCATCGCATCTGCCTCGTCCTGGGGATAGGCGAGCAACTGTTGCGCAAGGAAGCCTCCGAGCTTGGCATCAGGCATTTCCTGACGAAACCCGTGACGCGCGGCGACTTCGAATCGATAATTGGCAGATTGAATCATTCTGACGAGCAGGCATCCTGCGGCGAAAGTGTTTCTTCTTCCGCAGAGGCTGCAGCACCTGCGGCGGCTATCGTCGCTGAGGTACCTGCGGCTGTGCATCTGGAAGAACTCGGAGAGGACCTATTCTTTCTCGCAGCCTCACCCCAAATGCTGGAGATTCATCGTCAGGTGAAGTTGCTTGCAGACGTCGATGTGAACGTGCTGATACTCGGTGAAAGTGGAACCGGCAAGGAAGTAGTAGCGCACCTGATTCACAAATATTCACGGCGGTTCCGGCGCAAATTTCAAAAAGTGAATTGTGCGGCGTTGCCGGCGGACTTACTAGAGAGTGAGCTATTTGGGCACCGGCAGGGAGCATTCACCGGAGCCACCAGGGATCGAGCTGGAAAATTTGAACAGGCGAATGGAAGCACGCTGCTTCTTGACGAGATTGGTGAACTCAGTTCGCAGATGCAGGCTAAGCTGCTTCATGTGCTCCAGGACGGCCAATTCACTCGGCTCGGCGGCGAAGAATCCACCAAGGTTGACGTGCGGGTTCTTGCCGCCACGAATGTCCAAATGGAGAGCGCACTGCTGGAGAAGAAATTCCGCGAAGATCTTTACTACCGTCTCAGCGCGTTTACCATCAACATCCCCCCGCTCCGCGAGCGGCGCGAAGAGATTCCCTATTTTGTAGAGGAGATTATCCGGCGTATGCCCGCCGCGATCACAAGCGCCAGGGAATGCAATTTCGCTTCTCGGCTTATGGATGCGGCGCTCCTCTACGATTGGCGCGGAAATCTCAGGGAATTGCGTAACTTTGTTACTCGGACCATCGTCCTACAGGATCCGGATGCCGCTGTCCGGGAACTGGAGGCGAAGATTGCTGCGACAAGTGTGGCTGCCCATCAAGACAGCTCAGCCAGCGCGCAACCTCCCTGTTCAGGTATGAGATCCATTGTGCGCGAATTCAAAGACCGCACCGAGGTGCAGATGATACAGGACGCGCTGGATGCAACTGGATGGAATCGTCGCCACGCCGCGCAACATCTCAACATCAGCTACCGTACTCTGCTTTACAAGATCCAGCAGCATCGCCTGACACCCAGGATGACGAGGGGTCTGAATAAAGCATCTCAAAGTCCCTATTCAGCGCGAGGCAATGACATCTAGCGGCGATCATCCCGCCACCTACCAGGCAAGACATATCGGGTACGCTGCAGTAACTGAGATCTGTGCAAGATTCGCACTGACTCCACGTCAGTGGGGCGTTAGCGCGCTCTCTTTGTGTGCGTTCAAGGGGCCGGGATAGTGACACTGTCTTCCAGATGTCAACAAACCTGACTTGAGTCTCATCCCAGCAATTCAGTGGCAAATGCAATATACCGAGGGTGGATTGCCTCTTTCAGATATTCCGTCGAGGGCGTCACTGTGCAAGCATTTGACGCGAAGTATGCAAGACTTTGCAAGCTAGGAAATGGGTGGGAAATCCGGATTGTTGCCTTCACATGAATTTCCAGCAAAAACTGGGCAAAATCCCTGCATTGTCGGCAAACAATACTGTAATCGCACTTTCACCGATCCGGTTCACTTTGGTCCTTGTCGTGCAGCATGTTGAGCTAGCGCACTAGTAGACCGACGGAGACTTATGCCATCAGCCTTGGCCCAGTGCTTTCGGATCGATCCAGCGGATTTACCCAATGAAGCCATCTTGTTTGGCAGCACAGCCGCCATGCGAGAGGTCCATGACAAGGTTGATCGCGTTCTTCACAACGATATGCCAGTCCTCATTCGGGGGGAGAGTGGGACAGGCAAGGAAGTGCTTGCGAGGTTCCTGCACTTTCACTCCCATTGGGCTGATGCGCCGTTTGTGAAGGTGAATTGTGCCACTCTTCCGATTGGTATGGTGGAAAGCGAACTGTTAGGTTATGAAGGCGGTGCTTTTACTGGGGTAAGCGAAACGAAGCGGAGTTTAATCGAAATCGCCGACGGCGGTACGCTCTTCCTGGATGAGATTGGTGAGATGGATCTGGCACTGCAGGCAAAGTTGATCCACCTGCTGCAGGGTGGCGATTACGCTCGAATGAAAGGGAGCGAAGACAGGCACGCGCACGTACGGGTCATCTGTGCCACAAATAGTGACCTGGAGGCGGCGGTGAAGGCGCGGACTTTCCGCCAGGATCTGCTGTATCACATCGATGTTATCGATCTGCGTCTTTTGCCGTTACGCGAGCGGAAAGAGGACATTCCTCAACTCTGCGAATTCTTTATGCAGAAGCTTGCCAGAAAATTTGGAAAGAGCGCATTGCAACTGACGCCGAGCGCCCTGCACCTGCTCAAGCAATGGACCTGGCCGGGAAACCTGCGTGAACTGGAGAATTGGATAGCGCGAGTCATCATTCTTGGGGGTGAGGAGGCTCTCGGCGCCGAGCTTCGCCGTAAGGTGGCGTTTGCCAACACGGTGGACAGGCGGCAGCCTCGGGTCGGCCATTTTAGGGAGGCAGCGGGCGGGACAGCCTCGGCGGCAGGCAGAGCGGTCATCCTCCAAGTCTTGCGGGCCAATCGCTGGAACCGTCGGAAGACTGCCGAAGAGCTGAAGATCAGCTATCGCTCGTTGCTTTACAGGATGCGTGGCGCGGGTTTACCTCGGCGGCGCCAAAGCCGCAAAGGACCGCACCCAAATGGTGATTCGCATCGGTATTGATTTGCCGGACGGACGCGGCATTGTGTCAGGCGGGAAGGTATGGGAAATGGCACGCCGGATGAATTGGTTCTACTGCGCAACGAATGGGGAGAATCAGCACCTCGACGGATTTCGTTGGCAGGGGTTCAGGTAGTGTATGGCAGCAAGTGGTGCGGTTGCAGCGCCTCAACGAATTCAGGACGCACGGATAGCTGCAAAGTGAGTGCGCCTGATGATTACCAATACTGGCCGGGGAATGTTACCGGAGAGGCATTGGCATAACACCGATAAGGCATTGCCACCCATGATGCTGGTCCACGAAGGTGAAGGCAAGGGGTTCCCGTCTCTTCGAGTTCGTCTGTTTGCACATTGATCCCTCAGGTTGAGGGCAAAGGACTCGAAGTTTGAACGGCGGAATAAAAGCAGTGGGCTGTGACTCACAGGGCGAAGCTATGTCTACTGGCTCATAATGAGGCAGACTACTCAATCAGGATGGTAAGGAAAATGCCGACCGTACAGAACAGCGACGTCAAAATCCTGGAAGACTCGGCGTGGTGGGCGCTCTACACTCGCCACCAACACGAGAAGGTGGTGGCGGAGGTGCTGTCGGCAAAAGGGTTTGAGGTGTTTCTACCGCTCTATGAGTCGATGCGGCGCTGGAAAGACAGAAATAAGATGCTTTTACTGCCATTGTTCCCCTGCTACGTTTTCGTACGGGGGGGCCTCAATCGTAGATTGCACGCCATGACGACTCCGGGGGTTCATATGATTCTGTGCAACGGCGAACATGTTGCGATGATACCGGAGGACGAGATTCAGGCGGTTCGAAAGACGATAGAAGGGCGTTTTCGTGTGGAACCGCATCCTTTTCTGAAGTGCGGCGAGCGGGTTCGAGTCACACGAGGGTCCCTGGAAGGCGTTGAAGGAGTTTTGGTCCGCAAGAAAAATCTGTATCGACTGGTTCTTTCTGTGGACATGCTGGCGCAGTCTGTTGCAGTGGAAATCGACGCTTCGGATGTTGAACCTGCGTTAGCGCGGAGTCTGTCGGGTGTGATCTCGACAGGACAATATGCAGGGACTGGAAAGACTCGCGAGACGTCATCTCATTTTGGGTGAGAAAGAATAGGCGCTCGGGCAGAGTCGATCGGGCTTGGATGAAGTTTGCCCAGGCTAGTGCTTTATCCGCTTCGGTGGAACGGGAACAGGTTTCCGCGACCGGCGATACTATACAACACTGGGCTGAACCAACCGTGGCAAACGAAGGCTCTGTTTGCGAGTCAATAGCCCTCCTGGAAGGAAGCCGGGTTTCGCGGCAAGGACTGGAGAGAATAAGCATGCCGGGAAGTAAGCCTCTGTATGATCGTCGACAGGAGCCGCTATGAAATTCAGCGCCGATCAGTCAATCGGAATAGTATTCATCCTTATCGTCCTTTCGAGTTCTCTATCAGGGCAAGTGTCTGCCCCTAGTCAAGACGATCGCGGGCTCTCAACTGGCGCCGTGGTACCTTCTTCTGCAAAGCCTCAGGCACCGTCCGGCACCAAGCCGCACGACAACAGCTTCGTCATTGGCAACGACGATCTCTTGTCGATCAATGTCTGGAAAGAAACCGACCTCTCTCGGTCGATTCCAGTGCGATCGGACGGGAAGATCTCGTTGCCCTTGGTTGGAGAAGTACAGGCGGCAGGACGGACTCCTTTGGAACTCGAACGGGACATCGCTGGTAAGCTCCGTAACTACATTACCGATCCAGAAGTTACGGTCATGGTTCAGCAGATTAACAGCGAAAAGTTCAACATTCTAGGACAGGTGGCAAGGCCTGGGTCCTACTCACTTGCACTTGCGACAACGATAGTGGATGCAATTGCGGCTGCCGGCGGATTCCGCGATTTCGCAAAGCAGAAAGCCGTTTACATCCTCCGACAAACACCTGGTGGAAGTGAGTCCCGCATTGCCTTCAACTACAAAGATTTTATCAAGGGCAAGAATCCGAGCCAGAATGTCAAGCTTCAGCCAAACGACACTATTGTCGTGCCTTAAGGACCTGTCCATGCTGGCGCGAGTTTGTATGGGCCTCGCGCTGCTCGTGGCCCTGCCTGCCTGGTCCCAGGTGGAACCAAGTGCAACAGGGCCCGCTATCACACCGACGGATGAGAGCCCGATGCAGACGCCGCCCCCGGTTAGCGGCGAGGCTTATCCGACTGTGGTAGGTGCTGAAATGCGGTCTAATTATCTAACCGCCGGTATGACATTCACTACCGCATACGATGACAACGTGCTGCCAGGAGCCAGCGCCAAGCCGATCGCCGATGTCACTTACTCAATGTGGCCCACAATCTCGCTCGACCAGACAAACACACGGCAACGCCGGACTTTCATATACAGTCCAGGTTTCACAATCTATCAGTCCACGAGCGCGCTTAATGCGGTGGATCAAAATGCGGCACTGGATTTTCAGTATCGTTTGAGTCCGCACGCAACAATCAGCGTACGTGACTCCTTTCTGCAGAGCTCAAATGTATTAAGCCAATTTAATTCTACATTGGGGGAGTCGATATCTGGCTCGGGGCAACCTCCACCAGCCGCAGTCATCGTTCCGTTTGCAGACCAACTCAGCAATCTAGTGAATGTCGTGGCAAGCTATCAATTCAGTAGGAATAGCATGGTAGGTGCCGGAGGATCTTTTTCGAGCCTTAGTTACCCCGACCCGACTGAGGCCGCCGGCCTTCACGATTCGAATTCGCGCGGAGGCGCAGCCTTTTATAGTCACCGCTTGTCCAGCACGCAGTACCTTGGTGCAGCATACCAATATTCAAGGAGCCAAGCTAACGCAGTGCCTACGCCGAGTGAGACCCAGACACACGCCTTTTCATCTTTCTATACCGTTTATTTAAAGCGCTCTCTCTCATTGTCACTAGAGGTTGGCCCGCAGCACTTTGACGCTAGCCAGTCATCCTCACCGCCGTCCAGTTCGTGGGTGCCGGCGGCACTCGCAAGCATTGGTTGGCAAAGGAGCCACACCAATCTTGCAGCGAGCTATTCACGAACCGTTACCGGAGGCGGAGGATTGGCAGGAGCCTTCGAATCAAGTAGCGCAAACGCATCTGCGAGCTGGCAGGTGGAACACGCCTGGGTTGTAGCATCGTCAGCGAGCTACGCTATCAACAAGGATCTGACACCGCTCTTTTCCTCAACTAGTTCCAGCGGGCATAGTATCTTGGGAGCTATCTCGCTCCACCACTCGGTAGGCGAGCGCATCAGGGTAGAAGGTGGATATGACCGCATGCACGAGAGCTACAGCGGTATCGCGGTGATTTCAGCCGCCCCGGATATAGACCGCGGGTTCATCTCCGTCTCTTATCAGTTTACAAGGGCATTGGGAAGGTAATCATGCCAGAAGATTTAGAGGAACAAAATTCCGGTGGTTTTGACCTTAAACGCTATTTAGGCATAGTTCGTCGGCGCCATGTGCAGTTTCTAGTGCCGCTATTTGTTGGGTGGATCGTGGTCTGGGGAGCCAGTTGGGTTCTACCGGTGCGCTATAAGTCGAGCACGTTGATCCTGGTCGAGCAGCCCACAATGCCGAAGAACTATGTGGAACCGAATGTCAGCGACGATCTGCAGGATCGTTTGCAAAGCATTACGCAACAGATTCTAAGTCGCACCCGCCTTCTCTTAATCATCGACAAGTTGCACCTATATGAAAGCACGAGAAAACAAATTACACAGGACGAAAAAGTTGATCTGATGCGCAAAGACATAGGGGCGATCGAACTTGTGCAGGACATTCATAAAGGCGAGATCAACGCATTCAGGATTTCTTATTCGGCGCACGATCCGCGCGTTGCTCAGCAGGTGACCGGGGAGCTAAAAGACCTTTTTATTAACGAGAATATGAAGGCGCGTCAGCAAGAGTCCGAAGACACCACTAAGTTCATTGAGAGTCAGCTGGAGAATGCGCGAGCAACTCTCGCCACGCAGGAAGCTAAGGTGCGAGAGTTCGAAGGGCAGCACCAAGGCGCGCTGCCTTCTCAGCAGGCGAGCAACCTTCAAATACTGAGCGGGTTGCAGGCGCAGCTCCAGAACGAGCAAGATGCTCTGAACACCGCGAAGCAGCAACGAGTCTATCTTCAGTCGTTAATTGATCAATACAGGGGTCCTCATGTGTCCGCCAGGACTGCCGACGGCACCCCGACAGGTTTGTCGTCCCTGGACCAAGAACTGGACGGGTTGAAAGCGAAACTGGCGGACCTCAGCTCTCATTACACCGATCGTTACCCCGATGTCCAGAGGCTGAAGGGTCAGATAGCTAAAACCGAGAAAATGAGAGATGATCTTATTGCTGACTTGAAGAACAAAGGCAATAGTGGCAGGCAGTCCAACGACAGCGCCGCCGGACGCGATCCATTGGATGCTTCGCAAAGCTCGCCGGCGCTGCAATTGCAAGGCCAGCTGCAATCCAACCAGGCAGAAATAGCGAATCGCGAGCAGTCGATTGCAGGGCTAAAGGCCAGAATTAACGACTACCAGGCACGCTTAAACGAGGCGCCTGCGGTTGAGCAGCAACTTGCAGATCTAACCCGCGGTTACGATCAATCCAAGGCTGATTATGACGACCTGCTGAAGAAGAAGAACGAATCGGAGATGGCTACCAGCATGGAACAAATGCAACAAGGCGAGCGGTTTACCATGCTTGATCCTCCGAGTTTGCCGCTGAAGGCCGATTTTCCTAACCGGCTGAAATTCTGTGGAATCGGGCTGGGAGTCGGTCTCGCATTAGGCCTCATTGTGGCAGGAGGATTTGAATTCTTCGACGATCGCCTGCACAGTGAAAAGGAAATCGAATCCCTTCTGCCGATGGGGGTGATCTCCGAGATCCCGGAGGTCCTCACTGTATCGGAAGAAGGAAGTCGCAAGAAGAGAATGGTGTTCGGATGGGCCATGGCTGTACTTGTATTTGCTGCCATCCTGGCGGGTTCCGCGTTCAGCTTCCTGCATGATTAGGTGCTGTTTCCGAATGTACAAGGCATTTTTTAAACTTAAGCGCAACCCGTTCGAGCTCACTCCCGACCCCACCTGCTTTGTGCCGACCAAGCGGCATAACGAGGCGCTTGCAGCGCTTTATTATGGCGTTCGGCGGCATAAGGGATTTGTCGTGGTGACTGGGGAGGTGGGCACTGGGAAGACCTTGCTGCTCCGATGCCTGCTTGGACTGTTGAAGGAGAGCAAAGAGGTTGCCTACGCATATCTCTTTAATAGCCTGCTTTCTCCAACGGAATTCTTGCAGTACATCCTCTTCGACTTTGGGCTCCCCGCCTCCGGTAAGAACAAATGTGAACTGATTCTTGACTTAGGGAAGTTTCTAGTTTCACGCGGCTCGAAGAAATTGACAACCGTTCTCATCATTGACGAGGCGCACCTCCTGTCAGCGGACATACTTGAGGAAGTTCGCCTTCTGTCAAACTTGGAGACGGCCGACGATAAGTTGCTGCAAATTGTGCTGGTCGGACAGCCCGAACTTGACGAGAAACTGGATTCTATAGGTCTGAGACAGCTTAAACAAAGAATTGCGCTTCGCGCGCAGCTTGGCCCGCTTGATGCAGACGAGACAAAGGGATACATAGAACAGCGGCTAAAGATTGCTGGAGCCGACCCGCACGCGACACCGTTGTTTTATCCACAAGCTATTGAGGCGGTTTATCTCCATTCGCGTGGTTTCCCGCGCCTGATCAACACAATCTGTGAGAATGCCCTGATTACCGCATACGCGAGACAATTGTCGACCGTAACTCCAGACATCATCGGAGATGTGGCGAAAGAGTTTCGCCTCGACGCAGTGTCTTCGCCTGAGACCGAGGGATTCGGACGCCAGAAGGAAATGGAATTGCAGCAGGCCATCAACATCCTTCTAAATCTACATCCCGCTCTGCGAAAGCCATTCGCGAAGGATTCAGATATGGGCGCGGCTGTAGGCGCTGAAGTGAGCAAACATGAGCCAAATATTTGACGCGTTACAAAGGTCGGAAGCGGAGCGCTCGGGAGTTGTTCTGTCCCCACTGTCAGGAGCGACTGAACTGCTCCAGCGCGCCGAGCTCCAAGCGGCGTCGAAATGGGAAGCTGCGCTCCTGGCCTCGAACCCCGATGCGAAGGAAGGCCCAGAACGCGAAACATCATTGGATCTACAGCGAGTATCCTCAGTTCCGGCGGCACCGGAAGCTCTCGCAGCAGGCAAGCAGCCACAGGCTGGCGAACACCGGGAAATCTTCGGCGAAATCCAGTCGCTACAGGTCTCACTCCCTAAAGAACACAGGCTGGTTTGCCTCAGCGACGGCGGGAGTCCAGCAGGCGAAGCTTACCGTCTTCTCGGAGTGCGATTGCAGCATCTTCGGCGAGATCGGTCGCTGAAGAAAGTGCTGATTACGAGCACGATTCCGCAAGAAGGCAAGAGCACCGTTGCTGCCAACCTAGCCTGCACACTGGCGTCAAGAACAGGACAGAGAATATTGCTGTTAGAGGGAGATCTGCGGCGACCGTCTCTATCGCAGATGTTTGGGCTCGGAAGGAATCCGGGTATCTGTGAGCAGTTGCAGGGAGAGCGGAGTCTGACAGCCAGTATCTACTATCTTGAGGGTGCGGGCCTCTGGTTTTGGCCAGCAGGAACCGCCCCGAACAATCCTTTAGAACTCCTGCAATCAGGGAGACTCTCTACGCTGATGGATCAGTTGAACGAATGGTTTGATTGGATCATCATCGATTCTCCTCCTGTGTTGCCTTTGGCTGACACGAGCGTCTGGATGCGACTGGCGGATGGGGTTCTTCTGATTACGCGCCAAGGAACTACTGAGAAGCGACAGCTAATGAGAGGACTTGAAGCGATCGAGACCAAGAAACTGATTGGTGCGTTGTTAAATGGTTCCAAAACCTTACCTAATAGCTATTACTACTACGGTCCGGCTGCCACTTCACGAAGAGGTGACGCTTCAGTAAGCAATGTAACTGAAACTTAAAAGCTAGTCGTTTATTCTTGCATATTGAGAGCCGGCGCCTTTAGACCACCACTTATAAGAATAATTGCATTCAGTTATTTGCACTTGCCTCAATGGAAGGTTTCGCGACAAGGATAGGTCATAAGCCGTGGTTTTGTCGAACCACGAGTGTCCCTGCAATTGTCGAGATCGGAGTAGGTTGTGACTGTGCCACGCGTGGATAAAATCTCAAGTCCCGCTGACGACCCTCTACTTGAGTGGGTATCGGCTGGAGCACACGAAGTTCTCAACGAAGACACCTTTAAGCGAGCGATCGCCATCGAGCGCAAGAGAACGGAGCGGTCAAAAAAGCCCTTTCTGCTCATGCTGTTAGAGACCGGAAATCATCAAGGCCCGGAAAAGAAGGGTAGAGTCATCGACAGCATGGTGTCTGCCCTCGTGTCATCCACCAGGGAAACCGACGTAATCGGTTGGTACACGGAACGGAGTACAGTTGGGGTCATCTTTACAGGCCTCGTGGTCAACGACAAAAACTCGATCCTGAGCGCGATTTTAAGTAAGGTGAGTACCACGCTAAGGGAGCAGTTGACGTCCGACCAATTCAGCCAAGTAAGCATCTCGTTCCATTTTTTCCCCGACGACTGGGACCATGACCACCCTGGGCGCCCAAGCAATCCGGCCTTGTATCCTGACCTTTTGCGGAGTGATAAAGGCAAACGGTCCCTATTAGGCGTCAAGCGAGTGATGGATATTGTTGGAAGCGCGGTGATGTTGATCCTTTGTGCACCTGTGCTCTTGATCGTGGCTGTGGCAATCAAGGTGTCATCCAAAGGTCCGGTGCTCTTTAGACAGCAACGGGTTGGGCAATACGGCAAAAATTTCACATTTCTGAAATTCCGGTCGATGCACGTGGGGAATGACCATGGCGTTCATAAGGAGTTTGTAACGAAATTAATAGCTAGCGAAGCCAATAGTGACCAGGCGAACAGGAATGGTGACGGTGTATACAAGCTCACGAACGACAAGAGGATTACACGAGTTGGGAAGCTCTTACGAAGAACCAGTCTGGACGAGTTGCCGCAATTCTTAAATGTTCTCAAAGGAGACATGTCGCTTGTTGGGCCTCGTCCACCAATTCCATATGAGTTAGCTGCTTATCAGACTTGGCACCGTCGCCGGGTGTTGGAAGTGAAGCCTGGGATTACTGGATTGTGGCAGGTTACCGGACGAAGCCGCGTCAAATTTGATGAAATGGTTCGGCTGGACCTACGGTATGCCATGTCGTGGTCTCCCTGGCTCGACTTTAAAATCCTGATGCGTACACCTCTTGCTGTAATCAAAGGTGAGGGAGCATTTTGAGTCTAGTGCTTTAGCTGTCTATCGAGTTCAGTTGACACTGCGACATGCGCTCGACTCTGCCCAGGACGCATCTCTTTCTCAATTGCATTTCCCCAATCAGCAACAAGTTTGAGAACTGGTGGAGTAATCGTGAACTTCGGCGTAATTGGTTACGGGTACTGGGGACCGAATGTCGTGAGGAATCTTGCCAGCCTGGAGGGTTCCCGCGTGCTCACAATTGCGGAGATAAACCCTGCAGCACGCAAGCGCGCGCAGAAGGCTTACCCGGGAATTAATGTAACTCCGGATGCCGCAGATGTACTCAAGTCGGCTGAAATCGACGCAGTGGCTGTCGTTTCTCCCGTCTGGACGCATTACGAGCTGGCAAAAGCTGCATTGGAGAACGGGAAACACGTCTTTGTTGAGAAGCCATTCACCAGCAACTCAACGCAAGCGGAGGAACTAATTAATCTTGCGCAACAAAAGAATTTGAAGATCATGGTGGACCATACGTTTCTGTTTACTGGAGCGGTGAAGAAAATCTCCCAACTACTTGACGAGGGAACGCTTGGAAAGCTGTATTACTACGATTCAACCCGTGTGAACCTGGGTCTTTTCCAGCACGATATCAACGTTCTGTGGGACCTCGCGCCTCATGATCTTTCCATCATGGATTACCTCATCAAAGCAAGTCCGGAGGCGGTCGTCGCGACTGGGCAGCGGCATTTGAACGGCAACGAAGATATGGCCTATTTGACGCTTTATTTCCCGGAAGAGGTCATTGCGCATGTTAATGTCAACTGGCTTTCCCCTGTAAAGGTGAGGACTACACTCATCGGCGGAGAAAAGCGAATGCTAGTTTGGAACGATCTGGAAGCTGACGAAAAGGTAAAGGTGTATGACAAGGGTGTAAATATCACCAATCGCGAAGGCCTATACGAATTGCTCGTGAATTATCGGTCCGGAGATATGTGGGCTCCTCAACTGGAGCAAGTCGAGGCCCTGCGCAACGAACTGTCCTACTTTGTTGAGTGCATTTCGTCCGGGCAGGATCCTTTTAATGATGGATGCGCCGGGTTGAGGGTGGTCAAAATGCTGGAGGCGGCCAGCGAGTCACTGAGTAAAAGAGGGTACTTAGTCTATCTATGAACAACTTCAACTGCATTGCAAGCGACGTCAAGCTAGGGAAGAACGTTCGGCTCTCGAAGTTTATAAATCTTTACGGGTGCGAGATCGGGGACGAGACGAGGATCGGCGCATTCGTAGAGATCCAGAAAAATGCCAGTGTGGGCAAATGCTGCAAGATATCCAGCCATACCTTCATTTGCGAAGGCGTCGTGATTGAAGACAACGTCTTCATCGGGCATGGGGTGATGTTCATCAACGACAGCTTCCCTCGCGCCACGACTGTCGATGGTAGACCGCAAACGGAAGTTGACTGGAAAGTTGAGCACACAGTCGTAAAGAAAGGCGCATCGATTGGTACCGGTGCGACGATTCTCTGCAACACCAACATCGGCGAGAACGCGATTGTGGGCGCCGGCAGCGTCGTCACAAAAGATGTTCCACCCAACGCAATTGTGGCCGGGAACCCGGCAAGGGTTCTGCGTTATATCGAAGGAACTATGGAAGGTGACAATGTCCGTTCCTAGTGCACTTGCAAAGAGCATTCCTTTTCTGGACCTGGTTACTCCTCATGGAGAACTCGAGGAAGAACTTACCGGAGTGTTTAGGCAAGCTCTGCTTACGGCCGGCTTTATTGGGGGCCCGATGGTGACGGAATTTGAGAGAGCCTTTGCAGCCTTCTGTTGTGCGAGCCATTCGATTGCCGTCAGCAGTGGCACGGATGCGTTGCGCTTCGCCATTATGTCGTGCGGAGTAAAAGCTGGAGATGTGGTTGTGACCGTTCCCCATACGTTCATTGCCACAACCGAGGCTATCTCACAGGCTGGCGCGAAGCCGGAGTTCGTCGACATCGACGAGCGCACATACAATATGTCCGCTGAGATGCTGGGGCGGTTTCTGCAAAAGCAGTGCACCCGAGACGAATCGGGGAGGCTTGTCAGTCTGCGGAGTGGACGGCCGGTGACCGCGGTTGTGCCGGTGCATCTCTACGGCCAAATGGCCGACATGGATCCGATTGTGAAGCTAGCCAACCAATACGGTCTAACGGTGATTGAGGATGCATGCCAGGCGCACGGAGCAGAATACTTCTCTAAGAAATTCAATCGATGGATGAAAGCGGGGTCCATTGGCCGAGCGGCTGCGTTTAGCTTCTACCCTGGGAAAAACCTGGGAGCATGTGGCGAAGCCGGTGCAGTGACTACGAATGACGCCGGCGTGGCCGAAAAAGTCAAGGTCCTGCGCGATCATGGTCAGGTAAGGAAGTACTATCATGACGTGGAAGGCTACAACGGACGGCTGGACGCAATTCAAGCGGGGATCCTACACGCTAAGCTAGCTCATCTCGCTAAGTGGAACACGCAACGCGGTGATCGGGCTGCGGAGTACAACCGTCTTCTGGCAGGGAATGAATTTGTAAGTTCTCCGTATGAGCCTTCCTGGTCTCGCGCTGTATATCACCTCTATGTGATCCGGACCAGCGACCGTGACGGCTTGATCAACCATCTGAAAGCGGCGGGCATTGGCACAGGAATTCACTACCCAATTCCCTTGCATTTGCAGAGGGCCTACGCATCACTGAACTACAGCGCGGGCGACTTTCCAGTGGCGGAGAGCGTTGCTGCCGAAATTGTCTCCTTGCCGATGTTCCCTCAGCTTACGGCAGATCAGCAAGCCAGGGTGGCCAAGGAAATCGCAGCCTTTACTTTCAGGGCCTCTTGTAAGCCAGCGGAAGGTGATCATATCTCGTTGGCGCAAGCAGGACTAAGTGCATAACACTCGCCAAAAATAGTTAGTGTTCTGAAATCATGAAGGGCCTGCACGATGATCTTGTCGTCGAAACCAGACCTGGGGCGGAGAACAGATGGGCCCCATGTACGTTGGTGCTACATGCGTGGAGACGGGCTCTCTCTTTATGGCGATGGCGATCATATGTTAGCAAATGAATCTGTGAGAACTGCAGAAGTGGAGCTAAGCGCGCCTGTGAGTGAAGCAAGGAACGGAAGGCACCCGGGAATAGAACGTCGGCCCGTTTGGAAGGTCTGGATCGACCTGGAGAATTCTCCTCATGTGCCGTTTTTCAGACCCATCATGAAGGAACTTGAAAAGCTGGACTGCAAAATAGTGCTGACCGCCAGGGACTGCTTTCAGGTATGCGAACTCGCGGATATGGCCGGCTTGAAATATGAAAAGATCGGTCGTCATTACGGGAAGAATCGCATTGCGAAATTGATTGGGCTGGCCATTCGCGTGTTGCAGATGACGCCATTTATTCTTCGAGAAAAGCCTGCAATCAGCGTTTCACACGGTTCCCGCTCTCTAATGGTGCTATCCGGCATGTTGGGAATTCGCAGTATAAATATTGCAGACTACGAATACGCGGATCATCGGCTGACAACCCTGCTAGGCTCTGTGCGCAAGAAGTGGATCATGACGCCCGAAGTGATTCCAGCTGAAATTTTCGAAAAGGATGGTATGCTGCGGGACCATATATTGCACTATCCGGGAATCAAAGAAGATGTTTATGTTCCGTTCTTTCAACCCAATCCTGCGTTAAAGGACACGCTCGGGTTGCAATCAACCGATGTTGTGGTTACCATTCGCCCGCCGGCCACCGAAGCCCACTATCACAATCCCGAGAGCGAGAAACTGTTGATGGCGGTTTTCGAGTTGTTGGACCAGCATCCCGAAGTTAAGACGGTCTTGCTGCCACGCACTCACAAGCAGGAAATAGAACTGCGCCATGCTAGACCGGAACTGTTCGATACTGGAAAAATTGTGGTACCGAAGCACGCGGTCGATGGCCTGGATTTGATCTGGTACTCAGATGTTGTAATCAGCGGCGGAGGAACAATGAATCGTGAGGCTGCCGCGTTGGGAATTCCGGTTTACAGTTTATTTCGCGGGACAATGGGAGCGGTCGATAAGCACTTGGCAGAAATAGGCAAGTTGGTGCTCTTGGAAAGCGAGCAGGATGTTCGCGAAAAACTTAAGCTGGTGCGTCGCACTAAGATGCTGGCTCCCCTACCGAGTCAGCGTGCGACGCTGGAGGCCGTGGTCAACCATATTAGTGCGATTCTCGAGAATGAAGGCTAGGGAATGCGACTTGACACACTGACTGGGCAAAAGCAAGGAGGGGTGGGCGAACGAAGTATTCGTGAATTGTGCGACCTAGCAGCCGGCGGCTTGGTGGCAATGCTTGACCCGGAGCGGCAGATTTTCTGCGACATCTACAATCGAACCGAGAAGGGCATGAGCCGGGAGCGATTATCGCCACGCTATACGATGATGACGTTGCTGGGGCTGCATCGCTACGAAGGGTCAGGCCGACTCTCCCCGGTGCCGATAGCTCCAGTGCTGGATGCTCTACTGCGTGACACCGGTTGGATCAGCTGCGCAGGTGACCTGGGTTTGCTTCTCTGGACCTGCGCGGAGTTGGTTCCAGAGCGCTTGCCCGAAGTTTATCGGGGACTTGGAGCACAGAGAGCATTGGAGCGTTTTCCCGACGGGCAGCAGGGTTGCACCATGGAGGTCGCATGGTATTTGACAGGGATTGCAAGCTGCTACCTTGCTGGGTACGCCGATCTGCCTGGATTGGCGGAGCAGGCCGTAACGGCCCGCCATATCCTGGAGCGTAACTGCAGGGCTTCCGGAATCTATGGTCACCTCACTCGGGCCAGGCACTTTACCGGAGATGCTCGTGCAAGGATTGGGAGCTTCGCTGATCAGGTTTACCCTACCATCGCTTTCGCACGATTGTCGCAAGCACTGCATGATGAGAAAGCGATGCGGATGGCGCTGCGCACCGCGGAGAAAATGTGCGAGCTACAGGGGCCGCTAGGAGAATGGAACTGGCACTACGATTCTGTGAGCGGAAGAGTTGTGAGCCGCTATCCACTATATTCCGTGCATCAGCACGCCATGGGGCCGATGATGCTGTTTGCGGCCGGCGAGGCGACGGGCAGCGATTTTGGCACGGCGATCTATAGAGGTCTAGCCTGGATTGGCGGCAACAACGAACTGCAGCGCGACTTCGTTGAACCCTCGCTTGGCCTGGTGTGGCGCAGTATTTACCTCGACTCGATGGACGCTTACACCGATGCAACCCTACGATTTCTGCGGTTGCGCAGCGGCACCGCGGATTCCCGCCGCCTGAAAGTCCGCTACGAGTGCCGTCCATATGAGCTCGGGTGGCTGCTCTACGCTTTTGCAGAAAAATGACCTGTATCCATTCTGCATGTGACCTTGAACCTGCGATTCCCGACCACCCACGACACTATTTCCCAATCTACTATCACTCCCGGTTAATCCATGCGCGTACTTTACAGCTTTCCGCACAAATTGGGCGCCGACCGCATTTGCTATACGGCGTGGCAGCAGGTAAAAGGACTCGCGTCTGCGGGAGCCGACGTACTGCTATTTCCAGGGGTGTTGTCGCGTTCTGTGCCGGATTCCGTGGAAGTCCACCCCACGCTGGCCCGAGGCAGACTGCGTCTGCCGTATAAGCTGGTCGGGAAACTTAGGGCGCTTGCGCTTCACGACAGAATCGTGGCCCGGCGCTTGGAGAAACTCGCTGGAAAGATCGACGTGGTTCACGTCTGGCCATGCGCCGCCCTCGAAACCATCAAATCCGCAAAACGGCTTGGGATACCAACCGTCCTTGAAAGGCCGAACGCGCACACCAGATTGTGTTATGAGGTTGTTGCCGCCGAGCACAAACGGATTGGCATCTACACTCCTCATGGCGACTACCAGCCGAACAAGGTAGTACTCGCCCGGGAAGAGGCGGAATTTGACGCATGTGATTTCTTGCTTTGCGCATCTGAATTTGCCGCCCGGAGTTTCCTTGATCTGGGATTTCCCGAGGGGAAAATTCTGAGACATCGATACGGTTTTGATGAGGGCGAATACTTTCCGGCTGCGGAATTGCGCGAGCCAGGGAGAAGATTCACGGCGCTTTTTGTGGGGGTCGACGCTGTTCGCAAAGGGCTTCATCTAGCGACTGCTGCATGGTTATCGTCACCTGCAAGCAAGGATGGTGCTTTTCTCATTGCAGGAGAACTCACCGAAGAGTACAAACGTCGGTTCGCTGCCGACTTGTCTCATCCGAGCATCGTGCAACTCGGCCATCGTCACGATGTGGCGCAGCTCATGAAAAACGCAGACATCCTGCTGATGCCATCGATCGAGGAGGGTTTTGGCTTGGTTTGTGCTGAGGCAATCGGCACTGGATGCGTACCACTCGCTTCCACTGCCTGCACTGAAATATGCCGGCATATGGAAAACGCACTGGTTCACAACGTCGGCGACGTATCCACTCTGCGGCAGCAAATCGCAGATCTTTATGGTAACCCCGAATTACTGGCGAGACTACGTGCCAGTGCACTACAGAGCCGCGCTGCCTGGACGTGGGCCGAAGCCGGCCGTGTACTCGTTGGCGCCTACGAGCAGGCCATTCGCAACTATATCCGCACTCAAGTCGAACACTCTGCAAGACTCGCGATAGCGGGGAGTTCAGCGATAAGGCTCTAACACATTCAAAAAACAGAACGTCAGTACTCTTGGCCTTTCCTCTTCCGAACTGGGGGTCTGCATTATCTGGCACGGTCTTAATTCGTAAGGGACGGAGACTGCCCAAAGGCAAGCCTCGTACGAAAAGGGGTGCAACGTGGCCGAATGCATCTTTTCAGTGGGCGCTTCCTGGGGGCAGAACAGGGAGTCCGGTCTTTATCGGTGAGGACAGACGTAGTACGTGGGGACCTCATGGCCCCGTACCATTTTTGACTGCTGGCAGCAGGCTCATCGCGAACAATATCACACAATGTTCGAGATCCACCCGTTGCCAATAGACAGTACTTCAGTAACCACCTTAGTTCACACTAAGGTACTTTTATTGCTTACCTTGAGAAGCTGACGGCGTAAAGTATTGGATGAAGCCTTGATTCCGAAGTGATGGAGACTTCGCTAATGGCGAGGCTAGTTCTATGAGTGTGTGAAGGATCTTCTGTTTCGGCCGAACTTGCGACTAGTGATTTTGCGGCCGAATTTTTGAATGGCGACGTTCGCGGGCGTGTAATGGAGCAGCAGTTCTCCCCGTGAATTGCTAATTCAATGCCGTAGGGGGCGGCGTAGCAGTTGTTGCCGAGGAGCGAGAGCGCAGAGGGGAATGCGGAACCTCGAAGAATAGACACACTTTTAAGGAGTGCAGTATGCGAACAATCGTCCGAGTCGCTCTTCTGTTAGTGCTACTAACGCCCTTTCGCTGTTTCGCCGCCGGGGGGACCTGTCCATCATCGGTCCCGAGCGGCATCACCGCCTGCTACTTTGCCGACTACACGAACGGCCTCGACACGAACTCAGGGACGACGGAGAGCGCTCCGCTCAAGCATCTTCCCGGCATGACGGGCTGTGCAAATACATGTTCGGGGATCAAACCTGCTGCGGGTGAGGGATTCATTCTGCGTGGCGGCATCACCTGGCCGAACGCAGCCTTGGGCTGGTACTGGATTTGGAGTGGGACGGGAACGACAGCCTCTCCGGGCTGCTCGGGAAGCGGCTGCATCTACATCGGCGTCGATCCGCTCTGGTATACGGGAAGCTCCTGGGCAAGACCGATCCTCAACGCGGGAGCCACGACCGTAGCCACGGTCGGCAGCGGCCCGGCCAATTCCATTTTCGGTTGTTACTGCAATTATCTTGTGCTCGACAATGTGGAATTTACTGGACTCTACTGGAGCGGCACTCCGGCTTACGGGAGTTCCACGAACATTTCCCTTGCCGGGGGATCTCCAGGTATCGGAACCAACGATACCTTCGAGCACCTTTACATTCACGGCTGGTCGCACGCTCCTTATAACGGAGGCACAACGCACGAGAACCCCTGCGGCTTTACCGGAGACACCGGCGATCCAAATAATAACGTCAATACCATCGCGGAATACAACGTCATCAGCGGCGCGGATACGACACAGGATAGCTGTGCCCCTTTCTTTGGCGGTCCTCCCTACATTGCATACAATGTCATGGAATACGCCTCGGATTGCATGGTGCTTGATTCGCCGGTGACAGTTCACGACAATATCTGTCAATACGTCAAGACGTCGTTCGACCCCACAGATCACGAGAATGCGCTGGAAGAGAACTTCAGCCGAAACACGACCGTCTATAACAATGTCTTTCGGCATATCGGGTCTGGCTCTCTGACCCTGTGGTTGGCACCCGACAGTGGCTATACGGCATACGCCTTCAACAACGTCATTTACGACACGGACGTAAATAATGTGCTGGACTTCGCCGCGAGCCTGAAGACCTCGCCCAGCGGCTCCGTTGTCTTCTGGAACAACACAGTCGAGTGCGGGCCGGACAGCAATCCGGACGTAGTATGCGCGGCAAATATCAATCCGGCGATCACGGCGGTGACGATGCAGAACAATCACTTCATCACCAATGCCGGAAGCTATTGGAGCACCAACGGGGTAACGCCCACCCTTGCCGCAAATCTGCTCCAAACTAAGACCACGGCCAACGGGCAGGGTTACACTTCGTCGCAGACTTACGCCTTCTCTCCCACGGCTGCTTATCCCACCGACTCGACTCCGGGACAGGGAACCTCGGCAAGCTCGCTGTGCTCGGCTTCGGGGGTGAGTGTTTGTGGAAACGACACAACTTACGGTGTGGCCTATAACACGACGAACCACACGGTAAGCACGCCAGCCATGACAAACGGGGCGTGGAAAAGCCCGCCGGATGTAGGAGCATATGCCTATGCTGCGGGTACACAGCCGAATCCTCCGCAAAGTCTGACCGGAGTTATAGTATCGGCGCCTTAGCCGGCGTGGGCGCGGCCCTAATCTCATCGACGAGTCTACGTCCCATTTTTCGTCTCAAGCATGCTTGAGATTCCGTGCGATTCTGTGGCAAATCGGGCAGTATCCTCAACAGTGAGGGAAACTCGCAATGGCAAGATTCGCGCGTCTCTTACTTATTGCCGGCTGCGGGATAATCCTCGGAAATAGTGTCTTTGCAAGAACTTACTACATCGACTACAGCGGTGGAAGCGATAAGGCCAACGGAACCTCCAGAACCACCGATTGGCAACATCTACCGGGAATGCCTGGTTGCGAGGCATCATGCGCAGCGGCTTCTCCAAGACCCGGTGACAAGTTCATCCTCAGGGGCGGAGTGACCTGGCCGAATTCTTCGTTAGGCTGGGAATGGATATGGAGCGGGAACTCAAGCGGTTCCATCTACATCGGGGTGGACGAATCTTGGTATGCAGGCAGTTCCTGGGCGAGGCCGGTTTTCAACGGCGGCGGGGCGGTGATTCCTACCTGGAAGGATGGCAATAAGGCGCCCGTGTTTAACCTATTCTTTGCCATCACAGCCAACTACGTGGTCCTTGACAGCATAGAGTGGACTGGTTTCTACGAGCACTATACAGGCCACTACGGCCAGGACGGGTACATCGGCTTGCACTACAACTCCACTAACCTGGAAATAAAGAACAACTATTTCCACGGATGGACCCATACGCCTTACGGCGGGACGTCCCAGGATGGTGGATTGTGTATCACAGGGGACAGCTCGTGGCCCAGTGGGAATGCGAACAGTTCCATTCACGACAATGTTTTCGACGGAAGCGACACGGCCGGGGATAGCATGGAAGCGCTCCACGGCGGCCCCGAGGCCATCTACAACAATTATGTAAATAATATGTCGAATGGCTTTGTAGGCGAGTACACACTCGTGCATGACAATGTTGTACAAAACATCAACGCTTCCTACAATCCCACCATGCACGAAAACGGGTTGGAGATCAACTTCTCAGGCACAGCATACGTCTACAACAATGTGTTCGCTCACGTAAGACAAGGGCTGGCGATCTGGCTTGCACCCAATCAGGGAGCGACGCACTATTTCTACAACAATCTCGTGTACGACATACCGCTCACGAACGTAGTAGATTTGGCCGCATCCCTGCAAAGTTGCTGCGGTAACATCGTAAGCTATAACAATACGGTTGAATGCGGAGTTGACGGTGCACCAGCCTATGTCTGTTTCGGCGGAATAGCGTCAGGCATCGCTGCAGTCAAGTTGGCAAACAACCACGTCATTACAAACGCAACAGCCCCCAACAAGGGAATGTGGTTTGAAAATGGCAACACGCCGGTGACGGAATCGAACAATATTGTCATGTCCTACGGCACCGGATGTACGAAGCAAGGCTATTGTTCGAGTTCCGAATTCCCGTTTTCCCCTAAATCCACAAGCAGCGGAACGGTCGGCAAGGGGGCAAACTTGAAAGACCAGTGTCCCAAGCTACCAGGGTTGTGCAACGACACTACGCTGGGTGTGGCCTACCATATGAGCAGTCACACGGTCAGTTATCCGGCCAGGACACCCAATCCTCGCCCAGCCACCGGCGCTTGGGATGCGGGTGCTTATCAGTTCAAACAGCCGAGCGCTCCCACAATCTGAAAACAAGTTCTGCCTTAGCTACTACGACTGCAAGCACACTTTGAACCACGAGTTCGCGCAAGAAAGGATTCATCCTTGATTCTTTCAAGGATCGATCCGCCACTGTGAAATTAGTGGGGCGGCTCGGCCTGACTCATCGTCACTTGGTTTATCGAGACGTACAGATTTAGCACCGCGGCCGAGAGAGAAGTGTTGTATTCATCATTGTTATGCTAATCCATTTGAACGACTAATTGGCTGAAGCAGAGAAGAAATTGACTTGGAACCTCAAATTTCGTAATGATTTCTCTGAAGATCCTCTCCGCTTGTTCGGTCGACTAGTCAGGAAACTCAACACGGAGTGGCTGCATGCGACGTACCCTTTTGCCGCGATGGGGCGCGGCATTTCGATCGCTCCTTCATGCGATCTTTGGCGAAGCAGCGCGAAATATATTGCGCTAGGGGATGACGTACTTATTGCTTCGGGTGTTTGGCTCAACATCGTCCAAGACTCAGAGCCCGTAAAGCCAAAGTTGGTGCTCGGCAAGGGGTGCAAGATCGGCAGACGATCAACAATTTCGGCGCGGACTTATATTGAACTGGAAGCTGATGTGATGCTGGCCCCAGCTGTCTTCATCGTGGATCACAACCATGAGTATTCCGATCCGAACCTGCCAATACATGCACAAGGCGTAACCGAGGGTGGGCGGATTGTGATCGGACGGAATAGTTGGTTAGGATTTGGCTGTGTCATATGCTGCGGCAAAGGGCAGCTAACGCTAGGTAGAAACAGCGTGGTAGGAGCAAATAGCGTCGTGACAAAAAGCTTTCCGGATTACAGTGTGATTGCAGGGAATCCCGCGAAGTTGATCAGGACTTATGAGCCAGCTTCGAACCAATGGGTTCGAGTTAATGTGGGGATCTCCAACCAAAGTCGGTAAAGGATGGCTGATGCACATGACGACCGTTGAATCCGGCTCAATCGTCGGAGACGCGCCTGCTGCGGTGCGGCCCTGCATTGTTTGCGGGCACCAAGGCGCGCAAGAGTTGCTTAAAGCCCCCGACCGCTTTCACGGAGCCTCGGATCTTTACCGGTTAGTGCGGTGTTCATCCTGCTCGCTGGTGTGGCTGGAGAACGCCCCAAAGCCGGAAGATATGTTCCGCCACTATGGACAGGATTACGATCGCAAGATTGCGGAAGCCGGCGAGAGTTCGCCGCAACGTTGGCGGGACCGAAGGGAGACTTTGAAACTGCACAAACAAGGCGGCGCGATCCTCGATCTTGGTTGCAGTTCTGGTTCGTTTCTGGAAACGCTGAAGGGCGGCAAGTGGGATCTCTACGGAGTGGAAATGTCCACTGAATCGGCCAGCCGGGCTCTGGCTCGGTGCGGTGCCAAGGTCTTTGTTGGGGACATTTTGGACGCTCCATTCAGGCCGGGGAGCTTTGACGTAATCACTTGTTTCCACGTTTTTGAACATCTTTATCATCCGCGCGAGGTGCTGGCCAGGGTTTCCGAGTGGCTAAAGCCAGGTGGCATTTTCTATGTATTGATGCCGAATATCGATTCTGCAGGGGCTCGGGTGTTCAAGTCGTACTGGTACGCGCTGGAACTGCCGCGACATCTTTTCCACTTCTCACCCGAGTCATTGCGCAAATTGGCGGAATCTGTTGGTTTGGAAGAGATTTCAATGGTTACCGGCCGAGAGCTCTTCATTGAAAAAAGCGTTCACTATATGGTTGACGATCTCTTGAGGAAAGTCGATGTCACTCGCCCGCCACTTTCGAAATGCAAGGAACCGAGCTTTCCGTGGAAGGTGGTGCGGAAAATGTATCGGATGACAGTACAGCCAGTGCTTACGGGAGCACTAGGCCTCGCAGGTGATGGCGAGAGCATTCACGGGATATTTAGAAAGCGGGCCACAGTAGGCAATGGAGCCGCATAGCCCAAAATTCGGTGGGGGGATTAATGAGACGGTTCTGCATCCCGTGGTGTTGCTGGCGATGTTGCTGGCAATGGTGCTGTTTCTCGTCCTGCCGCGCAAGTACGTTATTGTGCCGGTTCTGATCACCATGTTCCTGATTCCCGGAGGGCAGCAGTTCTACTTTGCCGGGATTCACTTCTTTGTCTCCCGCCTCCTAATTCTGGTGGCGTTCATTCGGGTGATGATCTCGAAGGCGCCGAAGCAGAGAGAGCGCTACGCAGGAGGGTGGAATTCGATTGATACAGCCTTTACATGCTATGTAGTTATCTCGGCTGCTGCGACGATGATGATGTACTTCGATGTTTCAGCCTTGGTCAATCAGATTGGCTATCTCTGGGATTATCTGCTTGGTTATCTGTTGCTGCGAAGTCTCATCCAGGATGACAAAGACATATTTTTGGCCATCAAATGTTTTGCAGGGTTGATGGTGGTTCTTGCGGCTGCTATGGTTTTCGAGCAGATGAAGACGTTAAACGCCTTTGGCTTTCTTGGGGGAGTGGCCGCAATTCCCGAAATTCGAGAAGGCAAGATTCGTTCGCAGGGGGCATTTCAGCACTCATTGACTGCGGGAACCTTCGCTGCGACAGCTATCCCGCTCTTTTTCCTTTTGTGGAAGAATGGCAAGGATAAGCTTCTCGCTGTCGTTGGAGTTGCGGCAGCGACGGTAATGACGATTACCACACAAACCAGCACATCGCTGTTAACATACGCGGCCGGCGTATTTGCTGTGTTCATGTGGCCCGTGCGCAAAAAGATGAAGATGGTACGCACTGGACTCGTCGTGGTCTTGGTTGGGCTACAGTTGATCATGAAAGCGCCGGTGTGGTTTCTAATCGCCCGTATTGACTTGACCGGGTCTTCCTCCAGCTACCACCGCGCTGAACTCATCGATCAATTTGTGAACCACTTCAGCAGTTGGTGGATTATTGGCACCAAAGACGCAGCGACATGGGGTTGGGACATGTGGGATGCGCAGAACATGTACGTATCAGTTGGGGAAGCGGGAGGGTTGGCGGCTTTGGTCTGCTTCATTCTGGTAATCTCAAGAAGTTTCGCAAGATTGGGCAATGCGAGAAAACGAGTGACATCGAAGAAACCTGAATGGCTTCTTTGGTTCTTGGGTTCGGCACTCTTTGCAAATGTAGTGGCGTTTTTTGGCGTCAATTACTTTGATCAGTCGAGGATGGCATGGTATGCGCTGATCGGGATGATCTGCGCCAGCGCTGCACCAATACTGAACGAAGGACTCACATCCAATTCTGCAAAGTTAGTGGTCAGGGTGCAGGTAGCCGACGGGCCGCACGATGCAGAAAAGGCACCCTATGCCAAGTTGGAGAGGAATAAATAGCTGAGTCGTAATCTCTTTGAATGATCCGTCTTTAAACATATGAATACACGCTACGTTGTGGTCACTCCAGTTCGCGATGAAGAGTCATACCTGCCGCTCACCATCGAAAGCATGGCGAGACAAACGATTCTGCCGCAAGAGTGGGTTATTGTGAACGATGGATCAAAGGACAGAACAGGTAACCTCATCGATGAGGCTGCGAGGCGATATTGCTGGGTCCGTGCGGTGCACAGGAAGGACCGTGGATTCCGCAAATGGGGAGCCGGCATCATCGAGGCGTTTTACGACGGATACAATGCCCTCGGTTTCAACGACTGGGACTACATGAGCAAACTGGACGGCGATTTGTCGTTCGAGCCGGACTATTTCGAGAGGACATTTGATAAATTCCGAAACGATCCAAAGATTGGCATCGGAGGCGGAGTTCTTTACCATCACGAACGCGGTCAAAAAATTCTAGAGAACCATCCGAAATTCCACGTTCGAGGGGGTGCCAAAATCTACCGACGAGCTTGCTGGGAGGCAATCGGTGGACTCTGGATTGGCCCAGGCTCGGACACAGTCGATGAAGTCAAAGCCAACATGCTTGGTTGGACGACGAACAGCTTCTTTGACATCCACATGATTCACCATCGTTACACAGGAGCGTCATGGGGTCGATGGGGAGGGCTCGTCAAGGATGGGAAGATCGATTATGTTTCGGGGTACCATCCTTTGTTTCTGGCCGCAAAATCGATCGTCCGTCTCCTCCAACCGCCATACTTTGTGCGTTCGTTCGCACTCATATACGGATACGTGAGTGCTCATCTGCAACACACGCCACGAGTCGATGATCCTGAATTGATCCGGTATTTACGCCAGCAACAACTGGCGCGCCTATTCGGGGGTAACACAATTTGGAAATGAGAGCCAGTCAACTGACGGCTTCCGCTGCGTTCTCGTCGTGCATGCCTGAGGTCAGCGTGACCCCTTTACGTGGGGAAGCGGTCACGTGCGTCCCGAGCACTCCAGAGCTCTCAATTATTTGCGTGAACTGGAACTCATTGGATTACCTGCTCGAGTGTATAACCAGCATATACGAGCATGTTTCTGAAGAATTGTTTGAGCTTATTGTCGTCGACAACGCTTCACCGGAGGGAGGAATCGAAATTCTCGCGAAGCGATTCCCGTCGGTAAGGTTAGTCAGGACAGATAGGAATGTGGGATTTGCGGCAGCCAATAACCTTGGGTTCAGGTACTCCGTCGGTCAATACATTCTTTTGCTGAATCCAGATACAAGACTGGTCGGGCCTGCAATCGACTTAATGCTCGATCGAATTAAGACGCTGCCCGATGCGGGCATTGTAGGATGCAAGCTTCTTAACACAGATCTATCCATTTCTACGAGTTCCATCCAGAAATTCCCAACAATACTGAATCAGCTCTTCACCGCGGAATGCCTTCGCACCCGCTTTCCACGCTGTCCCTTCTGGGATATCGGGCCTCTCTTCTGCGAAAACCCTGGTCCGGTCAAGGTGGACGTTATTCCCGGAGCGTGTATGATGCTGAAACGGGATATCTTCGAGCGCGCCGGCTTGCTGAGTGAAGATTACTTTATGTATGCAGAAGATATTGATTTGAACTACAAGGTCCTGCAACTCGGGTTTTCAAGCTACTATGTCGGCGAAGCACAGATCGTGCACCATGGGGGCCGCAGCAGCTCGCGGCAAAAGACCAGCCAATGGTCTACCGTTATGACCTATCAGGCAATGTTGCGATTTCATCAAATGAGCCGGGGACGTGCATATGGAATGGCGTACCGGGTTGCGATGGGATCTGCAGCGATTGTCCGGCTGATTCTTCTTGCAATCACTTTCCCCTTTGGAGACAGAACAGGTATCCAGTGGGCAGCCGCAAAATGGAGCACGATCCTTAAGTGGGCAATTGGTATTGAGCAACTGGGCGCCAGCCGGTAGCCCGTTCTCCCGGAGCATCGATCTGTGTGTGGAATCTGCGGAAAACTGAAGTTTGATCGTCAATCAACTGTCTCGCCGTCACTCGTGCGCGCGATGGCGGACACAATTGCGCATCGTGGTCCAGATGATGAAGGGTATTACATGTCCGGTCCAGTTGGACTGGGATTCCGCCGCCTCTCTATTATTGATCTTGCCACAGGCCACCAGCCGCTTTCGAACGAAGATGGAACCGTTTGGATCGTCTTCAACGGAGAGATATACAACTACCTCGAATTGCGCGTGTTCTTGCAAGGTAAGGGCCACGTCTTCAAAACCCACACTGACACCGAAGTGATCGTTCACCTCTATGAGGAATTCGGTCAGGACTGTGTAACGAAGTTGCGAGGAATGTTTGCCTTCGCAATATGGGATGAAGGTAATGAAAGTCTGTTTGTCGCCAGGGATCGTGTGGGCATTAAACCACTCTATTACTGGCTGTCGGATAAGTGTTTTATCTTCGCTTCGGAGATCAAAGCTATTTTGGCTGATCCCGAGGTGCAACCAGAGGTGGTTCCGGAAATGATTGATAGGTTCCTCACGTTCTATTTCGTTCCAGGTGAGGAGACCATGCTGCGGAACATTTATAAACTGGCGCCGGGTTCTCACATGCTTGTACGGAATGGGAAAGCGACCATCAAGCAGTACTGGGATCTGGATTTTTCTCCCAGTGAGTGGAGTATGGAGGATGCAAAGGAGAAACTGCTTTCCTTGCTGGACCAATGCGTCCGCATGCACATGATCAGCGATGTGCCGGTGGGATTCCTGTTAAGCGGTGGCGTCGACTCCACGGCTATGCTCGGCATGGCCGTTGGTAAGACCGACCACCATCTGAGCAGCTTTACGCTAGGGTTTTCCACTCAAGTACTAGCAGACGAAAGACCCTATGCGAGACTTGCAGCGAGTCGTTACGGTTCTGAACACCACGAAATGACCATCAGCGCGAGGGAGTTCGCTGATTTCCTGCCGAAGTTTACCTGGCATATGGAGGAACCTGTTTGCGAGCCCCAAGCGGTAGCGTTATATTACATAACTAAACTGGCAAAGGAGTTTGTAAAGGTACTTATATCCGGGGAGGGCGGAGATGAAGCGTTTGCCGGGTATCCGATATATCGAAACCTGTTATGGATGGAACGACTCAAAAGTGTTCTGCGTCCTTTCAATGGGATTCTTTCGTCCGGACTTACTAGAATTAACAGCATTTGGCCCTCTCACCGTTTGGCAAAGTATGCGCCTTTGCTAGGTCTCCAGTTCAATTCGTACTTTTATAGCCGTACCTCCAGCCCGAGCCGGTTCTTTAATGGCCATGGCAGGGAACTGTACTCATCGGATTTCTCTCATTGCGTGGATCGAGAGTTTTCAACAAGAGCTGTCAAAAGATACTTGGACGGCGGGCGGGCTAAAGGTTTGGTTAACCAGATGCTCTATTCCGACACAAAGACGTCTTTACCCGACGACCTGCTCTTGAAAGCTGACAAGATGACAATGGCCAATTCCATCGAGCTGCGCGTCCCTTTCCTTGACCATGTCTTCCTGGAGTTTGCGGCATCGTTGCCCGAGAATTTCAAAGTCCGGGGCTTCACGACAAAGTATATTGCAAAGGCAGCACTTCGAGATCGCGTGCCGCGAGAGATATTGCAGCGCAAGAAGGTGGGATTTCCCGTTCCTTACGAATTCTGGATGAGAAATGAGCTTAAGGATTGGGTGCGAGATATTCTACTCGACCGCGAGACCTTATCTCGAGGCTATTTCAAGAGGAGTTGCATCGAGTACTTGATTGACCAGGATCTTAAACTGCACGATTATCCTAAGGAGATTCTTTCTTTGGTATCTCTCGAACTCTGGCATCGCTCTTTTGTGAATAAGCGCGAAGAAGTCACGGCGGGCGGAGAGCGCATTCCTCTAAGTGTCGGCCACTGACGCCAACATCGGCTGGTAGGCTGATTCGCGACCTAGGAAATCATGTACGAGACAGAAGCTAATCGCTTAAGGGAGTCCAGCGAGCAGATCCCTGCCGAGGTGCTTGTGCGGCTGGGAGAAGCTAAGCGCACGGTTGTTGAACGAACCGTGCTTCCATGGAGCGAGCACTGCACTGAGTGCGTCTGGCCCACTTGCTATTCGTCCTGCGATTTATACAGTGCTCGTGAGGACGGCAGATGCCGTCGATTCGTGGATGGCATGGTGAGAGTCGATTGCACGGAGGCCATGAATTCTTACATCTTGAAAATCACTTTCAAGCGGTGGGGAAAATTATGGACTCCAGGCAATATCCACCTTCACTCCGTTGAAAGGGCGCTCCGAATCGAGCGCCGGGACTTTCGCCTCGGTACGATTCTGTATCAGTTGCCCGTGCCCAATCCTGTCAAAGGAACCATCACTGGCAAGAGGTATAGCCTTAAGAAGAAACTTGCATACCGTACAGGAAGATCGAAACTACAGCCCACTGCATTTTTGCTGGAATGCTACAATCCAGGCGCACAATCTGTTCGCCTTTCGCTGAGTATACGGTCGATTGGCGAGAAGTTGAGAATTCCATTTGAAAGGTTAATCGAACTGGGTCCCGGCTTCCAATGTGTGCGCTTTGCGTTCGAGGATATTGCAGAAGTTGTCGATTTAGCCGTGCCGTTCAATGTCGAACTGATTCCCAACGACGACACTAACGAGGTTACGCTGTTTTTCGGCCTTATGGACTTTGTCCGAGAGATTCAGGAACAGGATGCGACGCGGGAAGGGGACTTAAAGGATAAGGCTGGAAAGGTGAAGTGTGTTGTGTGGGACCTCGACAACACAATGTGGGATGGCGTGTTGGTTGAAGATGGCCCTGAGAAACTCAGAATAAAGCCGGGGATCAGGCAGATTATCGAGGAGCTTGATCGGAGGGGAATTCTGCAATCGGTTGCGAGCAAGAATAATTACGATGAAGCCATGACAATGCTCAAGCGGGCGCAAATGGACGAGTTCTTCCTGGCCCCGCAGATCTCATGGTTACCCAAAAGCGACGCGATTCGAGAGATTGCACGCCAGTTGAACATTGGTATTGACAGCCTGTTGTTTGTCGACGACTCCGACTTTGAGCGCCGGCAGGTGAGCGTGGCTCTGCCCGATGTGCGTACCTTGGACGCCAGAAGGTATATGGAGATCGTGGACCTCAAGGCATGCAAGGTGCCTGTGACAGCAGAAAGCCGCGAACGGCGCAAGATGTATCGCATTGAGTCGAAAAGGCAAGACGTGGCCGCCACTTTTGCGGATGACTACATCGCTTTCTTGAAGCACTGCGATATTCGGTTGAACATTCGGCCAATGATCGAGGAAAACCTCGAACGAGTCCATGAACTGACGCAGCGCACAAACCAGATGAACTTTTCTGGCAATCGATACGACCGAAATGTGTTAAGAGACATTTTATTAACGCCCTATCTCGATACATATGTGCTGGAGGTAGAAGATCGATTTGGGACCTATGGCGTGGTTGGGTTTTGCGTTGTAGATAGTCGTATACCACTCATGACAGATCTTATGTTCAGCTGCCGAATCCAGTCGAAGCGCGTAGAACATGCGTTCTTAGCCTATCTTATCCGACAATATATTAATAGGACTGGCATGGATTTTCAGGCGGACTACCGCAAGACCGAGAGAAACGCCCCATCGGGGAAGGTGTTCGGGGATATCGGGATGCGGGAGTTGGAGAACAAGGGCGGAGTCTTACGACTGATTTTTCCCAAGGAGCATGCCGTACCGGATGACGGTTTGGTGAGAATCACCGTGCATGAAACCTCTCCGACTACATAGATAATGAGCTTGCGTTCACAACTCGCGAAGGTGCGCCAACAAATGCTGTGCTCGTTCCATAAGCGGACGGTAGCGCTAGGTGACTTGGGGCCAATAGTCACATTTACGTTCGATGATTTTCCTCGTAGCGCGCTGGCGATCGGTGGGGACATTGTGGAGCGATACGGGGGGCGAGCCACTTACTATGTTGCGATGGGGTTGATGGGCGCAAGCAACGATCTTGGGGAGCAATTTCGTCGTGCAGATCTCCATTCTCTGGTTGAACGTGGACACGAATTGGCTAATCATAGTTTTAGCCACCTCTCCGTCCGGAAGAGTCCTTTCAAGAAGTTCTTGATGGATCTTGACCAATGCGATAGAACAATTCGGGAAAACATCGCAGTCAACGTTACAAGAAATTTCGCTTATCCGTACGGCGAAGTGACACTTGCCGCGAAAAGACGACTAGGTCCGAGAATGGCGAGTTGTCGCGGAACGTGTGGTGGGTTTAATGGGCCCGATGTGGATCTGAATTTGCTTCGTGCCAATCGTCTGTATGGGGACATCGATCAGTTTGAGGTGGCAAAGCATCTGATTTTGGAGAACAAAAAGCGGAGAAGCTGGCTCATTTTTTACTCTCATGACGTAGCCAGCAATCCATCCAGCTTTGGTTGCACCCCAACATTGTTGGAAGAGGTGGTCTCCTTAGCGGCCAATCACGGTGCGAGGTTAGCCACGGTCGCCGACGTTGTCGCCAATCTCTGTGGCGCGGCCTGAATTGCAAAGAAGCCCCATGGTGCGGCAGGTGGGCTCATCGGATCACCGGCCAGCGGTCTTTGCCGTGACAGTATTCAAGATACTTCTGAAGTAGGAAACCGGAGATCTATGCATGTCCTTCACATAGTGGGCGCAAGGCCAAATTTTATGAAGGCTGCGCCTGTTATACGAGCACTTCATGATCGGAATCAAGTTCAACAGAGTTTGGTGCATACGGGCCAGCACTATGATGCGAACATGTCGGATGTCTTCTTTTCGCAATTGGATATTCCAGCGCCGGATGTGAATCTCGGGGTGGGCTCAGGAAGTCATGCGCGACAGACTGCAGAGATCATGATCCGCCTCGAGCCGGTATTGTTGGAATACAAGCCAGACATTGTCCTAGTCTACGGGGATGTGAACTCGACTGTAGCAGCGGCGCTAGTTTGTTCAAAATTGCTGATACGGGTTGGCCATGTCGAGGCTGGGCTCCGTTCATTCGATCGAGGTATGCCGGAAGAGGTCAACCGGATCGTGACAGATCGGCTTGCGGACTTGTTATTCACTCCGTCAGAAGATGGAGACCAAAACCTCCAATCCGAAGGCGTGGAGGCCTGGAAAATCCACCGTGTCGGTAATGTAATGATCGATTCTCTGATACGGCTTCTTCCTTCTGCCATCGCTTCGCAACGAGACGGCGTGCCCGATCGGTACGCCTTGGTCACGCTTCATCGGCCATCCAATGTCGACAATAATGCCACCCTAAGCAGGCTTATTGAGTCGCTGCTTGAAGTAAGCACTCAGCTTGATGTCGTATTCCCTGTTCATCCGAGGACGCGCCAACGTCTGGCGACGATTGGTACAAACGTTACTAACCTTCACCTGTTAGAACCGCTCCCTTACATTGAGTTTTTGGCGTTGCAGCGGCAAGCTACTGTCGTCATCACAGATTCTGGTGGAATTCAGGAAGAGACAACCTACCTGGGAGTGCCCTGCCTGACACTGCGCGATAACACGGAACGACCGGTCACGGTTAACCTCGGGACAAACGTTCTGGTCGGACAGAATGCAGACAAACTGCGTTGCGAACTCACCAAGATCCTAGAGAATAAAGCCAAAGTGGGGACGGTCCCACCACTGTGGGATGGCCATGCAGGGGAACGAATCGCGGAAATCCTCTGCAAAGCGCCCGCTCAATCTCAATGACATCGGAAGATCCGAGAGGACAATGTAAATGAAAGATGTTATGCACGCGAACGATGGCGTATTTACCATTGGCGTCAATGTTGCCCTCAGGCGGATCACAAACGAACCGAAATCAATGGTCAGTTGTGATGAATTGGCATATGTCGGTGTATCTTGGCGAGCGATGGGCTCTCCTTTGAACGGTGCAGGCTTGTGATGGGTGTCGTAAGGGTCTACGAACGATTAAGGGTTGAGGTGAACCGCGCTTTGCTAGGGGAGGGCCTAAGGGCTAAAGCAACGCGGGGCGGGGCATGGCTGGGAAGCGGAAGTTTCCTTGAGCAGGTGAGCCGCTTTGTCCGGAACATACTGCTAACGCGGTTGCTGGCGCCAAGCGCGTTTGGGGCTATGGCGATTGTGTTGTCCTCGTCTTCTCTCGTTGCGTCTTTGTCCGATGTGGGGCTGTGGCCAGCTGTCATTCGAAACCCGCGCGGAGGGGACGACGCATACCTAAATGCTGCTTGGTGGTTGGGGATGGGGCGCGCGATTTGCATTTACGCAACAATCTTTGTTGCGTCCCCCTGGATATCGCACTTCTACGGAATGGCTGATCTGTCCGCTCTGCTCCGAGTTGCTCTTCTGAGCATCATCCTCGATGGCATGATGAGTCCCCGTTCAAAACTTGCACAAAAGGAGATGAAGTTCGGGCGGTGGGCAGTCATAAGCAACGGGGGGGCTATCTGTGGCGTCATTCTAACCATTGTTCTCAGTTTTGTTCTTCGAGACGTGTGGGCTCTCGCAATTGGCTATTGCGGCGAAAACGCATTTCGCTGTCTCTTCTCTTATATCCTGTTTCCTGGATGGCCGTCGTTTGAGTGGGATAGACACGCTGTGCAAGATCTTTGGAAGTTCTCACAAGGGATGATCGGCTTATCATTTCTCAACCTAGTCTTTTCTCGGACGGACGTCTTTGTATTGGGAAAGCTATATTCTCCTGAGGCCCTGGGAATCTACACGATGGGAGTGTACCTAGTCCAAACTCCTTCGAGCTTCCTGGTAAACATGCTGACTACAACTCTCATGCCTGTGTTCTCGCATGTCCAGGGAGACAGGGAGCGTGTCAACCGAATCCTTTCGGAGGTAACGTCCTGGACGATTTTGCTTGGGCTGCCAGCCATTGTGATGTTATGGCTGTGTGGCTCATCTCTCTTGACAGTCATCTACGGGGCTAGATATGGTGCAGCCGCTGGGGCGTTAACTGTCGCGGCTGCCGTGGTGCTCCTAAATACACTGAACTCGGTGGTGACGTGCCTTTTTTATGCTGCCGGGCGCCCCGCATTGCACCGGCTCGCAGTGACAGTTTCGGCAGTTATCATGTTGATTATGATTTATCCGGCCTGTAAGTATATGGGGTTATTAGGGGGCCAAGCCGCGGCCCTGCTTGCGATTGCTGCCAGCTATCTGCTTCAGGTTATCCGTGTGCACAAGATCACGGGGTTGCCTCTCCTTCGGTATGGCAGATCCGTCGTTCCAGCGACGCTGGTATCTGTGGCGATTCTCGCTGCTGGCATGGGTGCGCGTATCCTCGGACTGGGAACCAGGCCTTTTACGAACATAGCCGTTGCCGTAGGCGCTTGCATAGTTGCCTACCTCCTATGCGTACCGGCTTTCATGAGAATTAGGGAGATCGCGTAAAGGGTGAGAGTTGCATGGTAGCAAGCTAACCCATCGACGCGTCACATTCAGCGCTTCATTCAAACGAATGGATCTTATCCCTGCGAAACGCGCGGCTCTGTAAATGTAGATTTACTGAGCGGACGTGGCACCAAGGTGCCAGGCGAGAAGAGCCAAGACTTTTGTTCGCTGAATACGCATTCAATAACTGTTGTAAAGGAAAATGTGCATCTTCGCTGACCAACGCTGGAGTAGAGATCTAATCATGATGAAAGAGTCAAGCAAACCTCGCGCCCGCTTTCAAGATCCGTTGTTGTTCCTCTTTAGAGCCAAGACGAGAATATACACCATGTGGCTCAGTGCGATCTATCCATTCGCGTCTAGAGGCCGCAACCTCACGATCCAGTACCCCTGTAGGATCGATAGACGACTGGCCAACCAGATCAAACTGGGCAATTCAGTGGTCATCAATAAGGATGGATGGCTGAATGTGCAATCGGAAAGCAGTGATGAGGTAAAGATTATCATTGATGACAATTGTGCCATCGGTGCCGGGGCCGTAATATCAGCCAAGAACTGTATTCATATAGAACGGAATGTCATAATGGCAACGTCAGTACTTCTCCAAGACCACAACCATGCCTACGAAGACGTCAGCCTCCCAATCCGGGCACAAGGTGAAACGCCCGGCGGGCGCATTAGGATTTGTGAAGGTTGCTGGATTGGCAAGGGGTCAGCGATTGTGTGCAATGAGGGCGAACTCGTAATTGGCCGCAACAGTGTCATTGGTGCAAACTCGTTAGTTACCAGGAGCGTCCCTCCGTACTCCGTAGTTGTTGGTAATCCTGGAAGAGTTGCTAAACAATACGATCCAGTTAAGCGGGTCTGGGTCATGGGGTCGATTCGCTCCATCGAAGTTGATCTCACAAAGTAAACTGAAGAAGTGAGGCAGAAGACAGCGAAGATCTAAGTTCTTCTATCCACGTCTGACCTAATTGAGAGGGTGGCGGTGAATACGACCGGCGCAAAGTCTTTAGTTACGACCATTATTCCAACGTACAACCGGGCCGAGTTGACTATCGCAGCTATTGAAAGTGTGCTGGCGCAGACCTATTCGAATGTCGAAATCATAATTGTGGATGATGGTTCGACAGACGGCTCAGGTGAGTTGCTTGAGCGCTTTGTTCGACAGAAGAGAAGTAGCACTGAAATATATTACTTCCGTCAGTCAAATCAAGGTCCAAGTGCTGCGCGGAATGAAGGCATCGAGAAAGCTCGGGGTAAGTACATCGCGTTCCTGGACTCAGATGACACATGGTTTCCCGAAAAATTGACATGGCAAGTGAATGCACTCGAAAGGTTCAAGGACGAGTGCGGTGCCTGTTTCACTGACGCCTGCTGCGGGGATAACATGGGAACGAATGCCAGCAGCTTTAAAATGTTTGGAAGAGGGTATGAGCAGAGGGTAGGAATCGATCGCAGTGCTGTGAAATCACTCGCGAAATCCTTTTGTGGGTTTTGGATCTCAACTCTGCTTGTGCGTGCAGACATAATTCGGCGAATCGGCGGATTTAGCCTCGATATTTCCTTCGCAGAAGACCGAGATTTGTTTTTTCGCCTGTCTCTCGTCACTGCCCTCGCTTATATAGACAAGCCGCTTGCATACAGCGATCGCAGCAGTACCCCTCCAGGTTCTGTATGCCGCCCATGGGAGAAAGTTGAGGTACGGCTCACCGGGCATCAGCGCATGTATGAGAGCTGGCTCAGACTGGGCAGCGCATTGCCGCGTGACGTACGGAAGACGATTTTGCAGGATTTGCGAGCGACGCACTGTGACTGGACGAACTGGCATCTGGAGGGTCGGCGCTATGACGAGGCGCGACAGGAAATGTCCAAGGCTATTCAGTATGGGCTTTCACCTAAAGCGGTAGCCAAGTGGATGCTGGTCTGGGTTGCACCGGCATTTGCGAGGAAGCTTTCCGGGAGCATGAGGCCTTATCTTTGAGGTTAGTAGGGAGCGTCTATTCGATATGAGAGAGAATCGAGCGTGTGTTTCGATTCCTCGGCGAAAAGTTAGAAGGAAATTCCTTGCTACGCTTCACGATTTGTTCGAGAGGGCGAGAAGAGATTTTGTGGAACGTGCTGAACACTGAGGAGAATACCAATGGATGAAAGGCAAGTGCGCCTGGTGGGTTGCTTCTTGGCGATTTTCCCAGAGCTACGTATCGATGAGATTACGAAGGCGACTTCAACGTCTGTAGAGACCTGGGATTCGGTCGCAGGAGTCGCACTGTTAGCGGCGGTGGAAGAGGAGTTCGGGATCAGCATAGAAGTCGAAAATCTAGCTATGTTTAATTCCTATGATGGTTTTTTGACCTACCTGCAAGAAGTAGAGAGTCGCGGACCTATTTCTATTGACAGGGAAGCAGTAGGAAGGGCGGCATCAAAATCGTAGGCTACGGATCAGTTTGCGAAGAATGAGCTGAGCACGCGACGTGCGTTGCGCATTTGGTGGCAGCTTGTTGCAATCGGACACCGGACGCCGAGTTTGCATTGATGTGGTTAACACTGTTGTGATCGACCTAACCGACAGACGTGATGAGTTCGCTCCGTATCAGAACAAGTGACGAGCGTATGCCCTTTGTCGCTATCAAATATAGCCTCGATACCGTCCTCGGCACACTTGTGCGGTCGCATCTGGACTAATCCCACACGGGCGAGCGTTAGTAGCCAGTTCGATCGCAATTCCTGACTGTGAAGCTAACTATCGACCTCTAGACCTTAACCCCTAACCCATGATCAGGAGAAAGGTGAAGTATGAATAAGACATCACTCATGTCACAGCAGTCGAAGAGCGAGTTACTCGACACCTCAATCCAAGAGACAATCAATAGCATGATCGATGAACTAATCACTTCGTTACCTGACCCGAAGGGGTTGAGCAGCGATGAACGGCGCGGGATCATCGCGAGATATTCCGCTGTCCTTGAAGGGAATTTCATCTATTGGATGACCGCAGCTTATCTGGCCGTCCAGTCGGAAGATGCGCGCCCGATTCTCATGGAGAACCTCCACGAGGAAGTGCGTGACGCTCATCCCGCGATGTTGCGCAGATTCGCGATGGCTGCCCACGCTTTCCCCACAGACGTTGACGCGCTTGCTGTCCATGAAGATATGACCGCTGTCCGCCTGTTTCTGGGCCGGCTATCAGGGGTACAATCGGTACTCACGATGGCGTTCTTCGAAGGGTTCATCCAAAGGTTCATGGCCTATCTAGCGAGCCTTGCCGCGGCACAGGGTTCGGTGGAAATGGAATACACGGATGTGCACGGTGTTTGCGACATCGCACACACGGCAGGGCTTTTCCGCGCGCTCTCGACAGAGATGGCCATCAACCCCCTTGAGCCTGAAAAGGATCTCTTTGAAGGCGTATATCTCCTTCGCGCGCTGATCGAAAGAATCGTCTTCAACCAAGTAGAAACACTCTCAGCCTGATCATTCAGAAAATGAGGACACCGCAAGTGCAGATGCAGCGTCAGACAGGAGCTAGATCGCTGGAGCAGGCTAGGTATCTAGCTGTGCCCGGTGCTTACCTTTACACTGTGCTGCACCAGGTGGCTGATCCAATCGCTCGTGTTCTGCTTGTTGGACCATTCGCCTCTGAACGGCATTTCTCATACCGTCCCTGGGTGGGCTGGGCACGATATCTGGCCGCGCGGCGGATTGAGGTCCTGCGCTATGACTATCGCGGAATTGGTGAAAGTACAGGCGTTTTCGAGGAAATGAGCTTTGAGAATTGGAGCGAAGACGCGCAGATCCTTACTGAATGGCTTGGGAATCGATTGCCTCGTGTGCCGCTAATGCTCCATGGGCTCGAGCTTGGCGCCATCCTCGCCGGCAGGAGGTTCCATGAAGGCGTCGGGGACGCTTTGCTGCTGTGGTCTCCGCCCGCTAACGCGAACAAAGTGCTCCGCTCGAGCCTCATGCACTGGGCAGGATTGGGGCAGTTGAACGAGTCTCCTGAAAATCGGCGATCTGTCGCTGAATATATCGGGCGACTGGAAGACGGGTCCTTTATTGAAGTGCAGGGATATCAATGGTCGAGTTGCCTTTGGCGCGACTCTTTTCAATTCGACCTGCCCGCTGCCATGGGAGACGAAAGCGTGTCTTGGGAAGCGTATAAGAGACCGGTCAAGATCGTTAAACTCGGCAAGGATGCAGCACCACTTGTTAAGCCGCACTTGGGGAATGACGATGCCAAGGATTTTACCCAGCTGTATTCTTGCAATTTCGACCTAGTCGCCAAGGCCTTAGCGCTGCCCACAGGAGGGCGCAATGAAAGACACGATTGAAACGCGTGAGTTGATTGTGCTGGATAGCCCCGAAGGCATCGTTCGGGGTACCTATCACAAGACCTGCGATGACAGCGCCGGAGCGGAGTTGGGGCCGATTGAACGAGATCGCGTCGGGGTTTTGTTCCTGAATTCGACGTCTCCGACGAGAGCAGGGAATGGAGATGCGGCGGTTCACTTGGCCGACTCATTTGCAGAAGATGGCTATCCGTCTTTTCGAATTGATCTGCCAGGATTCGGAGATTCCGATGAAAATCCACCGGCAGAGTTGCTTGACTTCATTAACCGAGGAGGGTATGCATCCATAGCCTCAGCCATAGTTAGAGAACTCGTGGCGCGATTCAACCTGCCGGGAGTGGTCATCGTGGGACATTGTGCAGGCTCAGTGTCCGCAGTCTTTACAGCGGCAACCAGCAGGGAGTGCAAGGGGCTAGTTTTGATTGGACCCTACTTCAATTTGCCGAAACCAATACGACAGACGAAACTAAGGCGACAGCTGAATCTGTGGATCACGCGGAGTCGCATTGGCGGACTTGCGGACAAAGTCATTGTTCGTCTGAAAGAGATTCGACGATCAATTCGCAGGGATGTACTTCCGGAGAATGCGAACTTTCCCCTTCTGAGCTGCTGGAAGGAATTGGCATCGAGAGGTTTGCCCATCCTCATCCTAAAAGGTCTGGACAGGAAGGCAGCCGATACGAAACTAAGATCTGGCGAGTTCGATTACTTTCAGTACATTCAAAGATTGACAGACCGCAGGTGTCAAATAACGATAGAGCTTGCGGACGGTGCCAGTAATGCCTTCCAGAACCGTCTTGGCCAAGCTGCGGTTCGCCAGCACACTCAACAATGGCTGAAGTTATGTTTTCCGCTTACTGGGTTGAAAAATCCAGATGTGAGCACCTCGCGTCGAGAACCGGGCAACCGCGAACACGATTTTGAGAATAGCCAACAGTGCCTGAAAGTTTAGACATCCCATTGGAAATGTGAGAATCAACGCAAATGACCGTTCGATCTGAGATCATAGCTCAATTTACCGAAGTCGCCCAGGAACACGATAAGCGACTAGCGCCGCTAACCGACGAACTGGAGCTGCTGGAATCGGGGCTTGACTCGCTGTGCTTCGCAGTCGTTGTAGCTCGGCTCGAGGAGTCGCTTGGAATAGACCCTTTCAGCGAGTCTGAGGACGCTCTCTTCCCTGTGACCTTTGGCGAGTTTGTCAGTTTTTATGAAAATGCCGCAAAATAGCCCGTTCACTCTTTGGAGCGCGCTGATCGCTGCAGGCGATTTGTCCGGTTGCTTTGTGTCCAGCGTGGAAATGCGCATGGCACTGAGTGACCTGATTACAGGATCGGTTCTCGATGGCCGCGGCGAGGAGTTGCGCGGGCGGTCTGTGCTCGTCCTGACGACAGACCAGCTAACCGCAGCATTGGTGCTGGCGGAGCTGGATGGCATCGCGTGCCGTATTGTTCTGTGCCCTCCCGATTTGCCTCTCGAATACCTTCCATCGGTCATAGAGTCGGCGAGCGTCGATGCTATTGTGTCGGATCAGACATCGTTCAGACTAAACATTCCCCATGTTCGGTATTTCATGCCGTGCGCTCGAAATATCGTGCCCCAGAATTGTGATCGAAGCTCACAGAACGAAACGGAATGGATCCTTCTCACATCCGGCACGGCTGGACCGCCGAAGTTGGTCGTCCACACCTTGTCTAGCCTGGCTGGCGCAATTGACCGCAGCCGGACTCCAGCAGCGCAGACTGTTTGGTGTACGTTCTATGACATTCGGCGCTACGGTGGTCTACAGATACTTCTTCGTTCGGTTATTACCGGAAGTTCACTGGTGCTTTCAAGCGCTTTGGAGTCCACGCCAGATTTTCTGGCACGGGCAGGCGCACACAAAGTCACCCATATACTCGGTACGCCGTCTCATTGGCGTCTTGCGCTGATGAGCCCATCGGCCTACATGATCGAGCCTGAATATGTTCGCCTGTCTGGAGAAATTGCCGATCAGGCTATTCTGAACCATCTTCGGTCCGTGTACCCACAATCTAAGATCGCCCACGGTTTCGCCTCGACAGAGGCCGGTGTGGCGTTTGAGGTGACCGACGGTATCGCTGGCTTTCCCGCAGAAGTGATAGAGCACACTCCCAATGTCGAGATGAAAGTTGAGGAGGGTTCGCTGCGCATCCGCTCGGCTCGCAATGCGAGCCGTTATTTGGGCGAGAATCACGGCAAGGTTCTCAAGGATGTGGAAGGCTTCGTGGATACCGGCGACATAGTCGAACTGCGAGATGGCCGCTATTACTTCGCCGGTCGGCGGGATGGGGTTATCAATGTTGGAGGCCTGAAGGTGCACCCGGAGGAGGTCGAGGCTGTGATCAATCGTCATCCAGAGGTTCAAATGTCGCTCGTTCGGACGAAGAAGAGTCCGATCTTAGGTTCGCTTGTGGTGGCTGACGTAGTTCTGAAGGAGACGCTACGGCCAGCTAATCACAACGTGCGGGAGCTTCAGCACGACATTCTGCTGTTCTGCCGAGGTGCGCTCTCTTCCTATAAAGTCCCGGCTGCAATTCACTTTGTGCCTACCCTGGCGATCTCTGAGAATGGGAAGCTTCTGCGTCGCGATGCGTAATGTAATCGTCACAGGTGGAAGTCGCGGGTTGGGGCTGGGTATAGCCCGCAGGCTGGCCGGGGCAGGGTACCGCGTGATAGCAATTGCACGTAAGGAGAACAGTGCATTCACGACAGCAATGGCCGAAGCAGAACTGGCGAACCACGGGTCATTGCACTTCGTTCCGTTCGACCTCGCTGAAATCGACAGCATTTCTGGTTTAGTTAAGAAGTTACGGAAGGATTTCGGCGCGATTTATGGACTCGTGAACAACGCGGGTATAAGTTTTGAAGGTGTGCTCGCGCTCATGCCTACATCGCAGATCGATCAGCTTGTGCGCATGAATACGCTCTCCCCTATCGTGCTCACTAAGTATGTGGTGCGCTCGATGATGGCGGATGGGGGCGGTCGCATCGTCAATATTGCGTCTGTCATCGCCTTCACAGGCTATAGCGGTCTTTCAGTTTACGGAGCTACGAAAGCATCGACGATAGGCTTTTCCCGATCTCTCGCGCGGGAGGTCGGCCGCATGGGAGTCAATGTGAATTCGGTTGCTCCCGGTTTTGTCGATACCGAGATGACACGGGGCCTCAAAGACGAGCAGCGTCAGCAGATCGAGCGCCGCAGTGCTCTCCGGCGACTTGCCGACGTCGACGATGTGGCAAATGCCGTTGAGTTCCTTCTGAGTGATAAAGCGAAAAACATCACTGGGACAGTACTTACCGTCGATGCGGGTAATACAGCTTGAGAGAAGTTGAGAGACCGACGTCAATCGATGCCAACGGCCCAGGTTCCCCGGCCAAAGCATGGTTGCGCGCTCTGGAGCTAACCGCAGCCATCCCACGCAATCGCGATCGGGTTATGTCGACAGTGATCGAGGAGTTGGCCGCGCGATCCGGTGACGCACCGGCTCTCCTATCAGACAGGGAGTGCCTGACATATCGAGAGCTCGCTGAGCGCTCGAACCAATATGCACGTTGGGCGCTCCAGCATGGTCTTGCAAAAGGCGAAGTCGTTTGCTTGTTGATGACGAACCGGCCCGAATACTTTGCCACATGGCTTGGCATCACAAGTGTCGGCGGTGTAGTGGCCCTGCTCAATACAAATCTTGTCGGGCCCTCGTTGGCTCATTGCATCAATATCGTCCGGCCCAAACATCTCATCGTGGCAAGTGAGTTCGTGGATCCGCTGACAACGGCTCTGCCGGATCTCACAGTGTCACCAACGATTTGGACTCACGGCGTTGACCATCCATCCTTTCAAAGGATTGATCTGAGCATTAGCCGACAGTCAGGTGAGATACTGGACGGCCGTGAGCGCCGGCCGCCGACCATCGAAGATCGGGCACTTTACATCTTTACCTCTGGCACGACAGGGCTGCCAAAAGCCGCTAACGTTAGCCATGCGCGCGTGTTGCAATGGAGCCATTGGTTCGCGGGTATGATGGGCGTGCAGTCAGCGGACCGAATGTACAACTGCTTGCCGATGTATCACAGTGTGGGTGGGGTGCAGGCGACAGGTGCGACTCTCGTCGGTGGTGGCAGCGTCGTCATCCGCGAAAAATTCTCAGCTAGTCGATTCTGGAGCGATGTTGTCCGTTGGGACTGCACAACGTTCCAGTACATCGGCGAGCTTTGCCGCTACCTGCTCCATGCTACGTTGTCCTCAGATGCTTCCGGTCATCGCATCAGGATGGCCTGCGGCAATGGGCTGACGTCTGAAATCTGGGACGAGTTTAAAGACCGATTCCGGATTCCCAGGATTCTCGAGTTCTACGCCGCTACTGAAGGCGGCGTCTCATTGTTCAACGTTGAAGGCAAGCGTGGGTCGATTGGCCGCGTTCCACCTTACCTAGCGCACAGATTTTCGCCTGCACTGGTGCTGTTCGATGTCGACAAAGGTGAACCGGTCCGAAATGAACATGGATTCTGCATTCGGTGCGCTCCTGATGAAACCGGAGAAGCACTCGGAAAGATTCTGGACGATCCGTCGAATCTGGGCAGCCGGTTCGAGGGCTACACGGACAAGCAGGCATCCGATAAGAGGATTCTTTACAGCGTGTTCGAACCCGGAGATGTGTGGGTGCGAACGGGCGACCTGATGCGCAAAGACGAAAAGGGATTCTTCTATTTCGTTGATCGTATCGGAGACACATTCCGGTGGAAAGGCGAGAATGTAGCAACCTCGGAGGTCTCAGAGGCGATCTGCGTATTTCCTGGAGTGACGCACGCCAACGTCTTCGGAGTGGCGATTCCCGCCACCGAAGGCCGGGCCGGTATGGCTGCGCTGGTCACCAAAGGCGAGGTGGACCTGCCCGCATTTCGAAAGCACCTTATGGCCCGCCTTCCGTCCTATGCACGGCCTGTCTTCCTGCGAGTACGGGATGAGATCGAGGTGACAGGGACCTTTAAATACTCGAAGACTGATCTAGTGCGTCAAGGATATGATCCCGTCTCTACTAGCGATGCCATCTTTTTCGACAGCCCGGAATCGCAGGCATATATTCGGCTCGACAAAACGCTGTATGACCGCATCCAGGCCGGGCAGATTCGTCTATGAACTCCGCCCAATCGGCCATGCGCGGCTTGCGAGCGGCATGTCGCACAAATAACGAATGAGAGGGTTGACTTCTATCTGAGCGAAGACGTTCCCCGTTCACACCCTAATTTCCATCGTGGGTACTGGCTGCGGGTTGAGCCAAATTATGGCCTCTCGGGCTCGACAAATTCCACGCCGCAAGCTCCAGCCTTTGGCCTTGGAACACGCGCAGAAAAGATCATGAGCTTCGGCACCCGACGGAACTTGCTCGCCGACGGGAAAGCAAAATGAAACTTCCGGGTGAAGTCCAATGACACCTGAACTGAGCCTGTTCTTCTTTAGTGCGGATTCTGAGGAGCGGCGAGACCAGAAGTACCGGATGCTGCTGGAATCTGCAAGATTCGCAGACAACCACGGATTTACCGCCGTGTGGACGCCGGAAAGACACTTTCAGCGATTTGGAGGGCTTTATGGAAGTCCCTCTGTTACCGGTGCCGCGCTCGCTGTCATTACCAAGCGCATTTCCATTCGAGCTGGCAGCGTCGTCCTGCCATTGCAAAATCCTTTGCGCGTCGCCGAAGAATGGGCGATGATTGATAATCTTTCGAATGGCCGAGTTGCAATCGCGGCCGCCTCGGGATGGCATGTAAACGATTTTGTTCTTTCGCCTGACACTTATCAGAACCGCTACATTGACATGTATGAAAAGATCGCCTTGATCCAAAGACTGTGGCGTGGTGAACGCGTCTCTCTGGTCAACGGAGCAGGTGTCAAGACCGAAGTCGGCATTTTGCCGGCGCCGGTACAAAGCGAACTCCCCATCTGGGTTACGGGTCAGTCGGATGAAACGTTCCTCAATGCCGGAAAGCTCGGCTTCAACGTCCTGACGGCGAACTTTGCACTCAGACATGACCTCACAGAGTTTGTCCGCAAGGTCAAGATCTATCGAGACTCAATCCAGACCCATCATGGCCGGCGAGGCCACGTCACATTAATGGCGCATACTTTTGTTGGAAAAGATCGCGATGCAATAAGAACGATAGCCCGGCCAGCGATGGCCGGATACCTCAAGGTTAATATCGAGATGCAAAAAGATCATTCCGTTGGAGCGCGAGAGGAACGAGGTTTCTCTCGACTTAGCGACAGGGAAAGCGAAATCATGATCAGGGCTCAAGTAATTAACGATTTACAGAGTCCGTTGAGCTTCATCGGGACTATCGATCATTGCGCACAACAGGCTGAGTGCCTGAGCGAAAATGGAGTGGATGAAATAGCTTGTCTCATTGACTTCGGAATCGGTATCGAGGACGTGATGGCAAGCCTTCGACGGTTATCCATCCTGTTGGAGCGTACTCGGCCGCCGGCGGGTCTGCCAAAGACATTGTCCACCGAAAGCGCGGCAGAGACAACCTGACGTGGAACCTATCTGCACATCGAAAATGCTTTTTGCGCCTCCCACTTCGAGACCTCCGGTTTGCACATTTCGAAAGCCAATCATCGAGACTGATGCATAAGGCCGGTTTGCAATCGAGCATTGTCGACACGTCTGACTCTCCTGCTGCTAGACCGGTGGGAGTGCTTTTTGCCAATTACAGTCTCAATAGGTATTCACGGAAAAGGGGCCTGAATGGTTATAAATGAGATTCAAGGCGAATTCGCGAGATTGCAGGATGAGATCCAGCATGGCCCCATCGTCCCCAATGTGACACAGGAGGAGATTCAAAGCTACCTTATATCCCATTATGATTTCAGCAAGACAATAGCTCTCGATGAGGTCGTGACCGATGTAGAACGGATGTTGCGAACCTGGCAGGTGCAGGTGACGCATCCTCGTTACTTCGGCCTCTTCAATCCAAGCGTAACGCTTGCCTCCGTGGTTGCCGATACGCTTGTAGCCATGTACAACCCTCAACTGGCGAACTGGCGGACCTCGCCAGCGGCTAATGAGATTGAACGGCACACTCTTGGCTGGTTCGCCGCAAAGTTCGGCTTCCCTGCGGAAAGCATGGCAACGTTCACGAGCGGGGGAACGGAGGCGAATCTGTCGGCAGTCGCAGTTGCATTAACTCGCGCCTTCCCCGAGTATGGCGAACATGGACTTCGCCACCTTGCTGCCTCACCCACAATCTATCTGACAGAAGAGACCCACCACTCGTTCAGCAAGATCGCGCACTTGACGGGACTCGGAAGGAAGGCCCTCCGCAAAGTGGCGACGGACCGCGATCTGAAACTGGATGTCGGGGATCTCGAAAGATGCGTAGCTGAGGATCGCCGAAATGGATTTGCCCCATTCATGGTGGTTGGCACTGCTGGGACCACGGCAGCTGGCGTGATCGACCCTCTGCCCGAAATTGGCAGCTTTTGTCAGAAAGAGGGTCTCTGGTTCCACACTGATGCGGCGTGGGGCGGCGCAGCCATCCTCTCGAACAAACTTAGGCATCATCTGGCCGGAATTGACGCTGCGGACTCAATCACGTGCGATGCGCACAAGTGGCTTTCTGTTCCGATGGGGTGCGGGATGTTCTTCTGCCGACATCCCGAGAGCGTTACGCAGACATTCCAAGCACCGGTATCGTACATGCCAGCAAAAGCCACGGGGCCTGTCTCCGATCCGTACACGGCGTCAATACAATGGTCCCGCCGGTTTATCGGCCTCAAGCTCTTCATGGCCCTCTCGCAGCATGGCGAAACGGGATATGTTGAGATGATCGAACACCAGACACGGATGGGCCACGTGCTGCGGGAGGAACTCAGTGCATCTGGGTGGCGGATCGTCAATGCGACGCCGTTGCCGCTTGTGTGCTTTAACCGCGACGGGCTCGATATCGCCGGGTTTCTGACATCCCTTCGGCAGCACCAGATCGCCTGGATGTCGGAAGCTCGTCTCAACGGCACTCCCGTCGTGCGCGCCTGCGTCACCAGCTTCCGAACGACCGAAGTGGATATTCACTGGGTGGTGGGTGAGATGAATCGCCTCATCTCTCAGGATGCCGCAACGCTATTAATTTCCGTATAACCCAGTGAACTCCTTGTGCGATGAAACCGGCGACACTTACTGTTATGACGGGAACAGACTTGTAGAGCCATCCTCCTCAGATTTATCGCATGGGATATAGAGATGAATGCGCTAGAGGCTGCCTGAATACTGCACGGCGGTTGGAAAGCTCACGATATGACTACTTGATCTCGATCAAGTGAAGGCGTTTGCGTTGGAAACCGTATGAAAATGAAAAAGGCCTTGTGGGCAGGGTTTATGCAATCGGCGGAGCGTTTCCCAGAGCGCCCCGCGCTATTTGCCGAAGCCAGAAGTTTCTCTTACCAGGAGCTACAGAGGCACGCGGTCCAGATTGCAGCCACCATCCAAGCCCATCCAGAATTCTCGCAGTTCCCGCTGACGGCTGTGTTCGCCTACCGAAGCCAGACGGCGTTTGCAGGAGTTCTGGGCACGCTGCTGGCTGGCAACGGCTACGTGCCGCTGAATCGCACTTTCCCAACGGAGAGAACGGAGGTCATGTTCGAGCGGTCCGGATGCCGATCGATCATTGTCGATACAGGATCGCTGCATCAGTTGGGCAAATTGCTCGATCGGGCCGACCAACCGCTGTTGGTGATACTACCCGACGTGTCTGAGACGCGTGAATACCATGAGCAATGGCCTCGCCACACGTTTTTTGGCTTGGAGGACCTCGATTCTTTCGGGTCGTGGAGAGAGCCAACCACAGCACCGGATGCGATTGCATATCTCCTCTTTACTTCTGGCAGTACTGGCATTCCGAAAGGAGTCATGGTCACTCACCGAAATGTCGTGTCTTACCTCGACTACATGGTTGATCGCTACGAGATTACCGAGCGGGATCGCGTGTCGCAAATGTTCGATTTGACATTTGACCTGTCGGCGTTTGATATGTTTATGGCATGGGAGCGCGGCGCCTGCGTGTGCTGCCCTTCTCAGAAAACACTAATCAAACCGGGTAAATTCGTGCAGGACTTGGAACTTACTATCTGGTTCTCAGTGCCCTCCACAGTTGCATTCATGAAGCAGTTGGGAATGCTGAAGCCTCGCCAGTACGAATCGCTCCGGCTTAGTCTATTCTGCGGCGAACCGCTGCCGGTTTCCTCAGCCACTGCGTGGATAGAAGCCGCGCCCAACAGCATTCTGGAGAATCTCTACGGACCAACTGAACTGACTATATCCTGTACTTTTTATAGATGGGATCAGCTTCGCTCTCCGGCCGAGTCTGAGTTGGAGATTGTGCCGATCGGGTATCCACATCCCGACATGAACGTTCTGGTGGCAGACCAAAATCTGAACGAAGTAGCTCCAGGAGAAGAGGGTGAACTCCTCATGAATGGGCCACAGATGTCGCTCGGGTATTGGAAGGACCCGGAAAAGACGGCCGCCGCGTTTGTAATCCCGCCCGGAAAATCTGACGTTTATTATCGCACCGGTGACCGCGTTCGGCGCCCGATTGGGAATCGCCCGCTGACTCACTTGGGCAGGACCGACTTCCAGGTAAAAGTGCTTGGCCACCGGGTAGAATTAGGTGAAATCGAAGCTGCAGTTCGAAAGAGCTCCGGTCTAGACGGAGTGATCGCAGTAGGATGGCCTGTTACATCGAGCGGCTGCGCCGGGATTGAAGTATTCCTAGAAGGTGAGGTTAAGAACAAAGATCAGCTTCGCAGTGCTGTCGCAACCGCATTGCCTGAATACATGGTCCCTAGGCGGTTTCACTGCATGCAGAGATTACCCCGCAATGTAAATGACAAGTTCGACCGCAAGGCTATGTTAAAGTCATTGGAAGAGGGTTTATGAGCGCACTTACATCTACGGAAATCCGAATGTTTCTGAAGGATTACCTCGGTCATGAGCTTGCTGCTAACGGGCGTAATGCATGTGAGAATTTGCCCGAGGATTGTGACCTATTGCTCTCCGGCATGATTGACTCGATCGGCCTTCTGAACCTTATCGCTGCGATTCAGGAATTTGCCGGGCGTGAAATCGATTTTGAGTTACTCGATCCTGAAGAGATGACCATTGTAGGTCCGCTATGCAGGTTTGTGTCCGAGCAAGTCAGCAATCAGGGCTGAACGGTGGAGAATCTTTTGTTGAACAGTTTACAAGCCGAGGGCCAGCGGTCGCGGCGCATCGAGGATTGCCGGGGTGACCTGGAGGAGATTTCCCGATTAATTGAACGCTCATGGGCGGAAAACACTCAGCAAGCCTTGTTCTATCCAGCCGATTTTCTCGCCTCGTGTTTTGAATATCCGGGGGCGAGCTTCTCATTAGCTCCAGCGATCTATGATGGATCAACACCACTGGCATTCGCCGCTGCATTTCCCCGGCGTGTCTGTTTGAACGGTCGAGAGTTGAATCTGGTAATCATCACGTTTCTGACTGTCGCCAGTGAACTTAAGAAGCGGGGACACGGAATCTTGCTTTGGAGCGAGTTAGTCAAAAGAGCTCGCACCGCCGGGTTCGACGGTATGGTGAATTACTGTGTAGAGGGCGAGTCCATGAACAACATGATTCTTGGTAGCTGCCGGATGCTCCAGATTCCGATGGTACGCGCCTACACCATTCCATACTGGTCTCGTATGCTCCCACCCAGAAAGACCGAGAGCGCTCAAGCCGAGCCGGCCCCAGACGTCGTGGAACAGTTTCTCGAATTGGCCGCCCCCATTGCGAAACAGACCCCGCTGGCTCGATTGTGGAGCCGCAAGGAAGCGGAATGGCAGTGCCAACGGCGCTTCGGGTCCGTTGTTGCAGAATTGGCGTCGGGTCCACGACGAGGTATGTTAGTGGGCTACATTATGCCGGTCGCAAATACAAACCGGACGAAATGCCTGATTGTGGAAGACGTGCTTTGGGGCGATCTTGAACCGCAGGAACGGGATCGTTTAGCGAAAGCTCTTCTGGACCGGGCATCTTTGGCGGGGGCGCAGATGGCGGTCGCGCCTCATTTGGGCTACGCTGACTTTGCGCCATTTCACGCGGCACGTTTTCGACCTTCGCAGCGGGTACTGCATGCGTACCTTACGGTTTGGAATGGCGAGCCTTGCACTGAGGCGCTGCCCTCGATGTACTTGGATGTTTTTTGATTCGATTGTGCGAGGCAACGGAGGAGTTGGGTGGATGGTCAGAATACGGATGGTCCTAATTGCGGAGAAGGGGCAGGTGCCCAGCTAATACAATGAGACACACCTTTCGCGAGCGGGCAAAATCGTTCGTTATAGACCGCCTCTGTCGGAGTGGATGGATGCTGGTTCGTTACGATAGCGAACATCGTAGACTGTGGATGGATCGGATCACCCGCGTTAAGAAGGAAAGACCATTCCTGTTGCGGCATGTAGAAGCGTGTAGCTTGATCAGCGCCCTTGCTGCAACGGCGACAATCCGTGGGGATCTCGCCGAAGTTGGCGTCGCATTCGGCGCATCTGCAAAGATAATTTCTACATTTGCACCGGATCGCACGCTGCATCTTTTCGACACGCTCGAGGGGTTGCCTGAGCCCACACGCGGGATAGCCAAAAATACAAGAAGGGCTAATACTCATGTAGTTTGGAGTCCGTTCAGCAATACCTTGTCGGCATGAATGTCGAGTTTCATAAGGGACTATTTCCCCTTACGGCCGAGGCGGTTGCCGATAAGCTGTTTTCTTTTGTGCACTTAGACATGGATCTGTATGAGGGGACCTTGGCGGCTCTGCAGTTTTTTTATCCGCACCTGTCCCCGAGGGGTGCTTATCTCCCACGACTACTTGCTGGCAAAAGGTGTGAAGGCAGCTTTTACGGAGTTCTTCGCCAACAAGCCAGAACCCGTAATGGAGCTCATTGACGATCAATGCATGATTGTAAAGCTTGGAGAACGTGGCCCGGTAGAGCAGTTAGATCTGATCCAGAACGCATCGCTGGGAGGACGGGGGACGCTTTCGCATGAAGCTCATTGACGCATTGGAACTTCTCAAACAACCCGTTCCGAATGAAGCTCCAGATTTGAAAGTATACTTGGCGTGCGGCTTCACGCCGCTTCACCTGCAGACTTTCTTGGCGGCGCAACTGCAAATTCGGATCGCACGGCGCAGGGTTCGAATCACGACAGGCCTTTTTGGAGATTTGGCCGGAAGTATCGAGCACTTGGATCCTTCCAGTCTTCACGCCCTGGCTGTTGTTATTGAATGGGGAGACTTCGATCCGCGCCTGGGGATCCGCACTCTGGGTGGCTGGCGACCATCGAATCTGCGCGATATTGTGGAGTCAGCAGAGCAGGCTGCCGCGCGTCTGCGACGAATTCTCCTGAAGATCTCTTCCGTCGTCCCGACGGTCGTCTGCATGCCGACGCTATCATTACCCCCGCTTTTTTGGACGCCGCCCGATCGAGCAGGCTCTTTCGAGTTACGCCTCCGCCAGGCTGTTGCCTCGCTCGCCACATCCCTGTCTGAAGAATCCGGTGTACTCATCGCGAATGCACAGTTGCTAGACGAGGTTTCTCCTCCGAGCCAGCGCTATGATCCAAAGTCCGAAGTTATCACGGGCTTTCCCTATAGTCTTTCCCATGCTTCCGCACTTGCCGGGCTGCTGAGTGGTTTGATCGACAGTCAACCGTCGAAAAAAGGTCTGATTACCGATCTGGATGACACCTTGTGGGCGGGCATTTTGGGTGAGGACGGCGTGAACGGCATTTCCTGGCACCTCGAACGCCAGACGCACATGCACGGTCTCTACCAGCAGTTTGTTACTTCACTTGCCGGTGCTGGCGTGCTGATAGGCGTCGCGAGCAAGAATGATGCCGCACTTGTGGCGCAGGCATTCGAAAGAGCTGACTTACTGCTATCCCGGAGTGATATATTTCCGTTCGAGGTTCATTGGTCGAGCAAGTCGGAATCGGTGAAGCGTATTATTGACACGTGGAATGTGGGTGCCGATTCAGTAGTGTTCATTGACGACAGCCCCATGGAGGTCGCCGAAGTGAAAGCGGCTCTTCCCGAACTCGAATGCATTCTTTTCCCCAAGAGTGACTACCATGGTATCTGGAATCTTCTGAAAAATCTGCGCGGACTGTTCGGGAAGTCGCTATTGACAGAGGACGATTCGCTTCGCCTGGGAAGCATTCGAAATGCCAGCGCATGGCGGGATTCGATCCAGTCCGCTGCCAGTTCTTCGGACGAGTTTCTCAGAGCAGCCGAAGCTTCCATAGCCTTCAGTCTTACACGAGAGAGCGGAGATGCCAGGGCGTTCGAATTGGTCAACAAGACCAACCAGTTCAATCTCAACGGCAAACGGTTGAGTGACTCGGAGTGGCGGAAGTTTTTTAGCGATCCTTCGGCGTTTCTCCTCGCCGTGTCCTACGACGACAAATACGGACCACTTGGAAAGGTAGCTGTTCTCTTGGGAAAGAGTAAAAACCATCAAATTCAAGTGCACGCCTGGGTTATGAGCTGCAGAGCGTTCTCCCGTCGAGTAGAGCACCAATGCTTGCAGTACTTGTTTGAGGAGTTTGGCAGTGACACGATTTTATTCGACTTCCATCCAACCGCGAGAAACGGTCCTCTTCAGGAGTTTTTTGCAGTTCTGATGGGTGATAAGCCCTCGGGACAAGTTTGCCTTTCGCGCGATCTGTTTTCCAAGAATGTTCCGCCGTTATTCCATCGCATCACGAAGGTTGTCAATGTCTGAGCTAGAAAGCCGGCTGCACAGGTGCTTCTTGTCGGTGTTTCCGGCGCTCATGCCGGAAGAGATCAAGGCCGCCAGCGTATTGTCGCTTGCGGAATGGGATTCTCTTGTATCTGTCACACTCGCGGTGGTTGTTCAGGAAGAGTTTGGTGTGGAGATTGACTTGTTGGATTTGCCCGAACTGGATTCATATGAAGCGTTCGAAGCTTATCTTCGCCGACTTACGGGCCGCGGGGTAGAGAGAAACCAATGAAAGAAAACGCACTGCGGGGTTTGAGAAACCGAGTGTTGCAACACATGGCCAGGATTATGCCTGGAGCGGAGAGCCTTCGCGTCTCGCTGCACCGCGCACGTGGTGTACAGATTGGAAAGGGCGTTTGGATCGGTTACGACGTCATTCTGGAGACCTCGCGTCCGGACCTCATTATCATTGAGGATGGCAGTTCCATCGGCATGCGGGTCACGGTCATCGCCCATTTCAGAGAATCCCAGGGCGTTAGAGTTGAGCGAGATGCATTCGTCGGACCGGGCGCCATTATCCTTCCCAATGTAGTGATCGGCCAAGGAGCCGTGGTCACAGCGGGAAGCGTAGTGACTCAATCTGTGCCTCCTATGACAGTTGTTCAAGGGAATCCGGCGGTTCCAGTTGCTCGATGCGGGATCCCATTTGGGAAGGATGTCTCAGTGAAGAAATTCTCTAGACTTCTCAAACCGCTCGTTTCTCGCGTGCGGATCCCCAAGGAACCAGCTGATAAGAGTCCTGATCATTCTTTCAAAGGAGATCTAGCGTGAAGCTAGTTATCCCTTACATTGACGAACTGAACGATCTGGATGTACGGATGGTCCGCCTTGCCGAGTTTCTCGGCGTCCCGTGCAGAACCATCGCTTTGGAGGACTTGACCGCTCACGCCGAGTATGTAGGAAGATCCGTGCCTGAGGATGGCTCGTGTCTCGTAGTGAACCCGCATGTATTGAAAGAATGGGTAGGAGACAAGGGCATTCCGGCCGAACTGGTCTCATTCGTATTGTCCCGTTTCACGCGCATCTTAGTGCATGGCCTGCGAGTGGATGCTTTCGACAGTGAACTGGTTGCCGCTTTGTCGCGGGGCAGGCTGAAGTCCGTGGAGGCAATTGACGGAGAGCGCCTTGATTATGTAATCGCAAAGGATGCTCAGCATATCTGCGAAGCATTTTCGGGACTCTCGTTTGGTCCCGCGAATTCTGTGAACGATCATGTCTTCTTCTGCACCAATGATGATAATCCGGCGATGCAGCGGCTTATTTCGATTGGCGGGCGGCCCTTTATGGTCTCAGTAAGGCTGGAAGGATCTGAAATCCTGTTTGTGGCCAGTGAGGACGTCGCGGACTTGAACGCTGAGGTTGGCGACTCGCCACTAGCAGAGTACTTTTCTCGGTTTGTGCCCCACACCATGGCGCTGCGATACGCGGCCGGCGATGAGTGCTGGCGGCCATGCAAAGCCCAAGCTTCGATCGTTTTGGACGACCCGCTTCTTCGGAAGAACTACGGGTTCCTGAATTTCGAGTATCTTCTGAGGTTAGCGGAAGAACATAATTTCCACGCAGCCATTGCGTTTATTCCTCATAACTTCCAAAGAAGTTCGCCTCGAATTGCGCGCATGTTTCGGAAGAATACCGCGCATCTGTCGATCTGTTTTCACGGAAACGATCACACAGAGGGAGAGTTCGCGTCGACTGATCTGACTCTCCTGAACACATTACTCCAAGTCGCAGAAGACCGGATGGCTCTTCACTACCAAATGACAGGCGTCGCTTGCGACAGAGTCATGGTGTTTCCGCAGGGAAACTTCTCAATAGAGGCGATGAAGGTTCTCAAATTTCACAACTTCGACGCTGCCGTGAACACGGTTCCTCACCCTGCGGATAAGGTGGTTCGACTCACAATCGGTGAACTTGCCCAGCCCGCAGTATTGCGATATGGGGGCTTTCCGTTGTTCGTTCGCAAACCCATCCGGCAAACCCAGAGTCACGACATCGCCTACAACCTGCTCTTTGGCCGACCCATCTTGATCGTCGAGCATCATGATATCTTTCAACACCCTGATTCTCTGGTCGAGATCGCCGTGAGAATCAACTCTGTGGCACCCAAAGCACATTGGTGTAGCCTCGCAACCGTGGCCGGGGACGCAATCCTCGCCCGAATAGCGCCCGATGGTACACATCAGATCCGCGCTTATTCCGGTACTGTGCGAATTTCGAATGACTCGGATTCCATTAAGCGTTATTCGATCGAGTGGGGCGACCCTTGCGAAGTCGATTCGATCGATCAAATACTGATGGATGGAGTGCCCTGCTATGGCATTGAGATCGAAGACGCCAGAATCCGACTCTCCGTGGAGTTAGCTCCCCATAGTCAGAGAACATTTTTTTTGGTTCGTCGAAATGATCACGCGATCGTTAGGAGCTTGGGCCTACGCTGGTCAATTCAGGCTTTCTTACGAAGAAGGCTTTCTGAATTCAGAGACAATTACCTCAGCAGGAACAGAAGTCTTTTAGCATTTGCCAAGGCGTTTCAGCGGCGCTTTCTAAAGGTTTGAGAGCTAGCCGCAGAAACCCGCACAGGTTTCAGGGGTATCAATCTCTCAACACTATCAAGCGGAATCTCTACGTACGTCCGGTTGTGGAGATCCGTTCTTCGCGGTACCGCGACTTTGGTGGTGTGCGGAGAGATTTTCAGATTACCCCTGTCCTTTAGGCAGACGAGACTGCTGGTGGCTTGGAAGATGCCGTTACAAATTCTGCTTGTTATTTCGGCAACTTCCGCGCGCCGCTGAGCGATGGAATAGGCATCCTGTCGCCACAGAGATATTTAATTGGGCTATGCCCCATCAGAGGCATTCTGCGGATAAGTTGCTATAGGATTCTGAAACGATAGTTCGAAATAAGAAGTGGTCGCACCGGCACAAGTCTACACTGGGATAAACATATGAAGCGGGAAACGATCGCGATTCACAGCGGTTATGAAGTCGATCCAACTACCAGGGCTGTGGCTGTACCAATCTATCAAACCGTGTCCTATGCGTTCGAGAGCGCCGACCATGCTGCGGCGTTATTTAACCTTGAAGCCGAGGGATTTCGCTATACCCGGATATCGAACCCGACCACGGCTGTGCTGGAACGGCGCGTTGCCGCGCTAGAGGGAGGACTCGAGGCTTTATGCGTGGCAAGTGGGCAAGCCGCCGTCTACTATGCTGTCCAAAACGTGACAGCGCTTGGAAACAACATCGTCTCAGTCCCACAGCTCTATGGAACCACCCACACGCTTTTCGCTTACATCCTTCCAGGTCAGGGAGTAACTGTACGATTCGCGGAGTCCGATCGCCCGGAGGCAATAGATTGCCTGATCGATGACAAGACAAGCGCGGTTTTCTGTGAAAGTGTAGGCAACCCAGCGGGAAATATCTGTGATATCGAGGAACTGGCAAGGGTAGCCCACAAACACGGGGTGCCGTTGATCGTCGACAACACGGTTGCCACACCGATTCTGCTCCGCCCAATTGAATACGGGGCCGACATTGTTGTGCACTCACTTACGAAGTTTCTGGGTGGGCATGGCACGACGCTCGGCGGAGCCATCGTTGACAGCGGCAATTTCCCTTGGACGGAGCACCCTTCACGGTTCCCGATGTTCACACAGCCAGACGCTTCCTATCATAATCTGATCTACGCTGACCACTTTGGGCGAGCTGCCTACATTGGACGCTGCCGCAGCGTCTATCAACGGGCCACCGGAGCTGTTCTGTCTCCGCTCAGCGCGTTTCTTCTACTGCAAGGGATTGAGACTGTTGCGCTGCGGATTGAGCGTCACGTGGAAAATGGAAGAAATGCTGCAGAATTCCTCCGCAATGACCCGAGGGTTGAGTGGGTCAATTATGCGGGATTTTCCGAGAGCCCTTATCACGCGTTAGCAGAGAAATATCTGGGCGGTCGCGGTTGCTCCCTGATGGCCTTCGGCACAAAGGGAGGCTTCCCGGCCGCGGTGAAATTTTACGATGCGCTCAAATTGGTCACCCGATTGGTGAATCTAGGTGATGCAAAGTCGCTGGCCTGTCACCCGGCTTCGACGACCCACCGACAGATGTCGAACGAGGAGCAACGCAAAGCCGGCGTTACGCCGGAGATGATTCGACTCAGTATTGGAATTGAACACATCGACGATATCATCGCAGATTTGGATCAGGCGCTTAACGCAACAATATAGAAGGATCGATTGCCGAGTAGTTGATAGCGATTTCCTGGGAGACACCCGATGCCCGTGTGTTTGCATTTAAATCGTTCCATGCATGACCGGGGGCCAGGCTCGAAATGCGTATGCGACGAGCCGTTTGCCGAGTGCCAGGAACAGCCGAGCAGCTGCATAACCATTGGATTAATCAACAACATGGCCGACGGGGCACTCGAGGCAACTGAACGCCAGTATCTCTCGCTCCTCGATTCAATTTCCGATGGCATTCTCATCCATCTGTCACTCTATTCGCTTCCGGGTATTCCGCGGAACGAGTTCGGCGCACGCCATCTCCGAGATATGTATTCGGGCGCAGAAATTCTTTGGAACACGCACCTCGATGGGCTCATTGTAACCGGGAGGGAGCCTCTAACGCAGAACCTAGCGGACGAACCGTATTGGGGGAGCTTAACCAGCGTGCTTGAGTGGGCACACTATAACACACACTCTAGCATCTGGTCCTGTCTTGCTGCACACGCGGCAGTTTTACACATGGACGGCATCCACCGGATAAAAAGTAGACGCAAGCACTGTGGTGTCTTCGAGTGTGCCCGAGTCTCAGACCATCCGTTGACAGCAGGTGCACCGTCACGATTTGCACTGCCGCATTCCCGATGGAACGGTGTTCGGGAAAAAGCATTAACGAGTCATGGATACAACGTACTCACGAGAGCAGCAGACGCGGGCGTTGATACATTCGTTAAGAACGAGAGGAGCCTGTTTGTCTTTTTTCAGGGCCATCCGGAATACGAATCCAACACCCTACTGCTCGAATACCGCAGAGATGTAGGGCGGTTCCTGAAGGGAGAGACAAATATATACCCATCAATGCCGCGAAGTTACTTCGACAAAGATACCGTGAATGCATTGATGGCTATCCAGGAAGAAGCCGTGTCCAACCCACGCAACGAGTTACTGGCACAAGTCTCGGCGGCTTTGGAGAACACTAGAATTAAAAACACCTGGCAAGCGACTGCTGCATGCATTTACAGAAACTGGCTGGACTATATATGCGCACAAAAGCAACTACTGCAGAAAGGCGGCAATCTCGCCATGCAACCGATTGAAGTCGGTAGTTTAGCGCCGATGTTAGCCACGGCGGGAGATGAGTCCGTCGTCGACCCGAGACGCAGGGCTTGATTCGCGAGGTGATCGACCCTGTGGTGATGTACTAGGCTTCATCGTTGGAACAAGGAATCACAGACCTCATTGCTCCCGTTGCTCTTACCGCCAAACGCTCCGTGAAGCCGCGCGGCAGGCCCTCAGGAAATTTAGATACTTCTGCCAATGGCTGTCAGGACCCAAGTACGGCCTTGACGGTCTCGTGCAATATGCCCACCATTCGATGGATCTCTGCCTCGGTGATAATAAGCGGTGGCGCGAAAAGAACTTCGTCACCCGGTGCCGGATGACCGCCTTCCACGGAGCGCGTCCGTGTTATGACACCACGTTTCCTCATCTCGGCCTGCAGACGGGAGGCGATCCTGTTGTCGCCTGCAAAGTTCCTCTTGGTGGGCCGATCTTCCACGAACTCCACGGCTGCGAGAAGCCCCTTGCCGCCTCGGATATCTCCCACGTTCGGATGGCCGCCGAGCGCAGCTCTTAAGGAGTCGTGAAGCATGTTTCCCATCTTTGCCGAGTGCTCAAGTAGATCTTCGCGCTGGATAATCTCGATGTTCTTGAGTGCAACTGCGCAGCAGGCAGGATGTCCTGAGTAGGTGAAGCCGTGCATCCATCTGTTTATGGGTTCGACCGACTCTATTGCTTCCTTGATCGACTGCGTTAACATCATTCCACCGAGTGGAATATAGCCAGAGGTGGCACCCTTGCCGAAGGTGAGAATGTCGGGCCTTACATTCCAATGCTCCAGACCGAACCAGCGCCCGGTGCGTCCAAAGCCTGTGATGACTTCATCCGCAATCAGTAGTACGTCATAGCGCGTGCAGATTTCGCGCACGTATGGCCAGTAGTCTTCAGTTGGATAAATCACCCCGCCTGCGCCGTGGATCGGTTCCCCAATAAAGGCGGCAACTGTGTCGGGTCCTTCGTGCAGAATTGTCTCCTCCAACGCACGCGCAGCCGCGTGGCCACTTGTCTCATTGGGTTGCGCTGCCTGGAATCTGTACGGATAACATGTCTCGATGTGAACGAAGCCCGGAACCCGCGGTTCAAACATCTTCCAGTATGCGTCGATCCCGGTGGCGCTCATCGCCTGAAGCGTTACTCCATGATAGCTATGACGGCGAGCGATGACCTTCACCTTGCCGGACTTACCGCGTGCCTTCCAGTAAAAGCGTGCGGTCTTGAATGCCGATTCGTTTGCCTCGGCACCGCCTGACGTGAAAAAAACCGCCTGCATACCTGGTGCGATTTGGATGAGACGATGCGCCAGAGTGATCGCGGGAACGGTCGATGAACCGGCATAGCTCGAAAAGAAGGCAAGTTCTTTCATCTGCGCCGCGGCGGCCTCGGCCAGCTCGATTCGACCATGGCCCACATTCACGTTCCAAAGCCCGGATAGCCCGTCAATGTACTTCTTTCCCTCGATATCCTGGACTATTATTCCTTGCCCACAGACGTAAATGACGGGCTCAGTTACATCGATGGGATGGTGTAACGGGTGGATCAGATACTGCAGATCGGCCTTAACCAAGTCAGCGGTGGACATCTTCATAAATCCCTCTCTGTTCGATCGTACTAGAGCGCTATTGCTCCGGCACGTGATACGGTCTGAGCATAGATTGTAACGTAACGAATAAAGTCGTAAGCAAGGAGTTATATCCCATGGCCTCGGACTTGTCAACGCCTACGGAAGCCAGCGTCGTTCGCTCAACAAAGCTTCTCATCGACAATCGCTGGATCGAGAGCGAGTCGGGCGAGACCTTCGCGACGATCAATCCCTCCACCGGTGAGGAGATATGCCAGGTTGCTGCCGCTGATGCTGTGGACGTGGACAAGGCTGTTCGGGCAGCGCGCGTAGCGTTCGATCGGGGACCATGGCGGAAGATGAACGCATCGGAGCGCGGGCGACTGCTCCACCGTCTCGCCGACCTTATTGAAAGAGATGGCGACGAACTCGCTCGGCTCGAGTCCCTCGACAACGGTAAGCCCGTATCCGTAGCAAAGCGAGTAGATGTTGCCAAAACGGTTGCTTGCTATCGGTATTTCGCAGGGTGGGCTGACAAGATTCATGGGAAGACTATTCCCATTGACGATGATTTCTTTTGCTACACGCAGCATGAACCTATAGGTGTCGTCGGACAGATCATTCCCTGGAATTACCCGATGCTGATGCAGGCGTGGAAGCTCGCGCCGGCGTTGGCTACCGGGAATACGGTCGTGATGAAACCGGCCGAGCAAACGCCTCTCTCAGCGCTGCGCATTGGGAGCTTGATCGTGGAAGCGGGTTTCCCGGAGGGTGTCGTCAATCTGCTGTCAGGATTTGGTCCTACGGCCGGCGCAGCCATTGCGCGTCATATGGACGTGGACAAGGTAGCATTCACGGGCTCCACTGAAGTGGGTCGCCTGATCATGGAAGCCGCTGCGAAATCCAATCTAAAGAAAGTTACCTTAGAACTAGGCGGGAAAAGCCCGAATATCGTCTTCGAGGATACTGATCTGGACGAAGCGGTGGAAGGCGCTCACTTGGGGCTCTTCTCCAATCAGGGCCAAATCTGCTGCGCCGGATCACGGGTGTTTGTCGAAGGAAAGATATACGACAAGTTCGTAGAAAAGAGCATTGTCCGTGCCCGCCAACGTATAGTTGGGGATCCGTCCGATCCCAAGACGGAACAGGGTCCACAAGTAGATCAAGCGCAGTTCGAAAGAGTTATGGGTTACATCGAATCTGGGCGAACTGAAGGCGCTACTCTCGCCTGTGGCGGCAAGCGTGTCGGAGATCGTGGTTTCTTCATCGAGCCTACCGTGTTCGCTGATGTTCAGGATGACATGAAGATAGCCAGGGAGGAAATCTTTGGACCGGTGATGAGCGTCATTCCGTTTAGCAATCTCGCGGAAGTTATTTCGCGGGCGAACCGAACGATCTACGGATTGGCGGCGGGGGTCTGGACCCGTGACATCAAAAAGGCACACGCCATCGCTAACGGCGTGCGGGCTGGCACTGTTTGGGTGAATTGCTACAATATTCTCGATACACGAGCTCCATTCGGCGGGTTCAAGCAGTCAGGTACTGGACGTGAACTGGGTGAGTACGGCCTGCAGCAGTACGCCGAAGTGAAGACGGTCATCGTCAGGCTTTAGGGATTTCGCGCGAAGCGGACGATAACCTGTCAGCTGCTCGAAGCAGAATGCGGAATCGGTGAAGCCTTTCTTCAAACTAATCTTTTCGATGAAAACCCTGAATGCTAAATTGCGAGCGAGACTGAGCCTATGTGCGGCATTTCTGGATTACTAAATCTCAACGGCTCACCGGCTGATCCCGATCGGGTTGGCAGGATGATCGCAACACTGCTTCACCGAGGCCCTGATGCGAACGGTGTGCACGTTCAGGGAACGGTAGGCTTGGCCCATTCGCGCCTAAGCATCATCGATTTGCAAGCCGGGGCACAGCCGATGTCGACTACGGACGGACGCTTGTGGATTACATTCAACGGCGAAATTTTCAACTACATTGAACTCCGTGAAGAACTCCTCGGCAAAGGGCATCGATTTGCCACCCGCTCCGATACGGAGGTGATTCTTAACGCCTATCGTGAATTCGGTGAGGATTGCGTTCATCATTTTAATGGACAATGGGCGTTTGCGATCTGGGATGCGAAAGACCGAAAGCTGTTTCTGTCTCGCGACCGGTTCGGTGTTCGGCCCCTGTTCTACACGCAGACGGCGAACAGTTTCCTGTTTGCGTCGGAAATCAAGGCACTGCTCACGTGCCCGGAGGTGCCCGCGGAAATTGATCTTCAGGGGTTGGACCAGATCTTCAATTTCTGGGTTACGCTGCCGCCCAGAACCGCTTTTAGAAACATCTTCCAATTGCCACCCGGTTATTTGCTTACTGTAGAAAATGGCGAAGTCCGGGTTCGGCAATATTGGTCCGTCGCCTACGCTGAGTCCGAAGACGCGAGAGCCGCAAGCGACCATCGGCTTGCCGAAGAGTTATCGCACTTGCTGGAGGATGCAACTCGGATTCGCCTTCGCTCTGACGTGCCGGTTGGAGCCTACCTAAGCGGAGGGATCGACTCCACAGTGACCACTGCACTGGTGCGGAAAATCGCCGATGACCGGCTCCGCAGCTTTTCCATTACCTTTGAGGACGCCGAGTTCGACGAAAAGTCATATCAGGACGAGGCGAGTGCATTTCTTGGTACGCAACATAGTAGCGTCTCCTGCTCGTCCTCCGACATTGCGCGCGTATTTCCGCAAGTCATCTGGCATACGGAGCAGCCGGTTATCCGGACCGCCCCTGCTCCTATGTTTCTGTTATCGAAGTTAGTACGTCAGGCCGGATTCAAAGTTGTCTTGACGGGTGAAGGCGCCGATGAGGTGTTGGGCGGATATGACATCTTCAAAGAGGCGAAGATCCGCCACTTCATGGGACGCAACCCGGAATCGCGTTGGCGGCCGCTGCTGCTAAGGCGTCTTTATCCATACATGGAAAGCATGCAGCGACAACCGGCCGCTTATCTCAAACATTTTTTCCGCGTGACTCCTGAGGATATTGCTAGCCCATTCTTCTCGCATCTGCCAAGATGGGAACTCACGGCAAAGCTCAAGCTGTTGTTCTCGGCGGAGGTCCGCGAAGAAACAGGAAAGTTCAACGAGATTGGCGAGATCGAGCAGGCACTGCCGCGGGCCTATCGGTCTTGGTCATATTTTGGCCAGGCCGAGTATCTTGAGGCAAAGTATTTGCTGCCGGGATACATTCTTTCCTCTCAAGGCGACCGAATGGCAATGGCTCACTCGGTGGAAGGGCGTTACCCTTTCCTAGACTACCGGGTCGTTGAATTTGCGGCTAAGCTTCCGGCAAGCGCGAAGATGAAGGGGCTGGATCAGAAACACTTGTTGAAGCAAGCGTTTCATGGCCTTATCCCCGAATCCATTGTGCGCCGTCCAAAGCAACCGTATCGCGCGCCGGATGGTAAGTGCTTCTTTGGAGCAGGCGCGGGGAATTACGCAGAGGAGTTACTGTCGCCGGAAGCCGTCCGCAAAAATGGAATCTTTGACGCGCAATCGGTAACGGCGTTGCAGAACAAGTTTAAAAGTGGTCGCGCCAGTAGCATAAAGGACAATATGGCCATGGTTGGTGTGCTGTCGACCCAGCTTTTGGTCCACCAATTCATCAATCAACGAGTAGAGGGAGCCCAACCATGCATAGACCTGACATCGAAAGCGAAATCCACAGTTTTGTTATAAGCAACTTCTTATTTGGTCAGCCAGTGGACTTGCAGCCTGGCGATTCGCTCTTGGAGAAGGGGGTGATTGATTCCACTGGCGTCCTCGAATTGGTAGCGTTCCTCGAGGAACGCTACGCGATAGAGGTTCAAGATGACGAAGTAATTCCTGACAACCTGGACTCTGTAACAAAGGTCGCAACATATGTAACCAGTAAGCTAAGTTATGCAGTTTAGGAGGGTAGATGCAGGTTGAAGAGTTTCTGGAGAACAGTGCGAGGCTGTACCCTGACAAGGTGGCGCTGATCCATGGGAGCGAACGCTTGACCTATTCGCAGATCGAAAGGGAAGCGAACAGGTTGGCACAGGCACTCGTCGAGGCAGGTGTAAGGCGTGGAGACCGTGTGGCGATCTTTGTACCCAATTCGGTTGAAGCGGTTCTGTCAATCTTCGCGACGCTGAAGGCGGGTGCGGTGTTCGTTGTCCTCAATGCGACGACGAAATCTGACAAACTAATCTACATACTCAACAACTGCCGTGCTTCAGCAATGATCGCGTGGGGCGGAAGGCTCTCGTTTGAAGCGAATACCTGGGCGCAGGCACCGCATCTTCACTCTGTGTTCATGATCAGAGGAAATGAAGCGCAGATCTCAGCTGCCCGGTCTGCTGGCAAGGGAGTAGTTCGCGTGGAGGATATTCGGCAGCGCACAATCGATGTTCTCCCTCCGGCAAAGAATTGTATCGACATTGATCTCGCTGCACTCATCTATACGTCAGGATCGACGGGACGGTCAAAAGGTGTAATGGTCACCCATTTGAACATCGTGTCCGCAGCGACGTCCATTACAACGTATCTGGAGAACACGGCTGACGATGTAGTGATCAACGTACTGCCATTTGCTTTCGACTACGGTTTGTACCAGTTACTGATGATGTTCAAAGTGGGGGGCACATTGGTGTTGCATGACTCTTTTGCGTTCCCCAACGTTGTAATCGAAAAGGTGGCTCGCGAAGGTGTAACCGGATTTCCCATCGTTCCCACTGCCTCAGCGATGCTGTTGCAGATGGATCTCTCAAAGTACGCCTTTCCAAAGTTGCGATATATCACCAATACGGCTGCGGCTTTGCCCGTTGAGCACATCCGGAAACTGCGTGCTTTATTCCCGCACGTGAAGCTTTACTCAATGTACGGGCTGACGGAGTGCAAGCGAGTGTCGTATCTGCCTCCTGACCAGATTGATATCCGGCCGGCTTCTGTGGGTCGAGGCATGCCAAATGAGGAGGTCTACATCGTTGATGAAAGCGGCAATCGCGTCGGTCCGGGGATTGTAGGGGAACTCGTGATCCGCGGCGCCAATGTAATGAAAGGTTATTGGGAATTGCCGGAAGAGACAGATCGCTGCCTGAAACCCGGCCCGCTGCCGGGGGAAAGAGTTCTGTATAGCGGCGATCTATTTCGTGCAGACGAAGAAGGGTATTTGTATTTCATTGGTCGGAAAGACGACATTATCAAGACTCGCGGTGAAAAGGTCAGCCCCAGAGAAGTGGAAGATGCGATCTATGCACTCGAGGGCGTAGCGGAGGTAGCTGTAATCGGAGTGCCGGACCCTATTTTAGGCAGTGCAATCAAAGCTGTTCTTACGCTTCGTCCAGGTGCGCAGATTAATAAACAGGACGTACTTCGCCATTGCTCAACAAGGCTTGAGGATTTCATGATGCCAAAAATTGTTGAGTTTCGGGTGTCGCTCCCAAAAACCGAATCCGGCAAGATAAGCAAACGGATGATTTCAGATGAACATCGGGATACTCAGCAGGTCACGGCTGGCATTTAGGCGGGGAAGGGCGTGCTGCAGACTGGTGCAGGCAACGGGACGCGGGAATTCCAAACAACATGAAGGATGAACGCGGAGAGACGGATCAGAAGGTGCTCGCGGGAGCGGTCCACCTATTATGTCAATAATAATCCGATAGAAAGAGGGGCGTGTGAGGCGTGCATTTATTTTCACGTTGCTGCTATCAAGCAGTCTGAGCGTTTGGGGACAGACTTGGAGGCAGGCCGCAGAAGCCAACGACGCGAATACGGCGTCGTTTTCGCCGACTGTTTCCGGTAGTGTCGATGTCGTGTTAAGCTTCCTTTCTCCGGCTAGCGGTTCGAGCGTAACAGACAATAAGGGACAGACCTACACGCTGGATGCATGTACGAGCCCCTCAAGTGGGATACTTTATGGCGATGCTCATACATGCGTCTGGTACGTGTGCGGAGGGGCTGCGGGAGTTACGAGCGTTACTGTGACCGGGGCAGAGGGTAGCGATATCCTCGCTACAGAGTTTTTCGAGGGCACAGGGATTATCACGACAGCGAACTGTGCCGGTGCCGTCAACACGGTCACTAACCCCAACGCGCCTACTCTGATCACGCTTACTCCCGATGAGCCCAGTGAGTTGGCTCTCGTGGGGTTTTCGTGCGCTGGACTTGCACACTCGGTAAACGGCAACGTGACCTACAGTAATCAGTTCGACGATGCTGGCAATCCCGTCGCTACAACGATAATCACTTCGGCCGGGACTATAACGGCAGAGACTGATGACGGGAACTCCGACTGCATTCCAAGTGACGATGAAAATCCGAATGGCTGGAATTCGGTTTTCGCTGCCTTCAGGACAGCCCAACCGGCAACGTCCTGTCCAGCCTCAGTGCCAGTGCCGTCCATCGCGAATTGCTTCTACAATGAAAACCTTGGATCGCAAGCCGTAGGATCGGCCAGTTCCGCGCAGACGCTGAACTTCTCAATTGCTTCCGACACGACTGTGGGCAGCATTGCCGTCCTTACCACTGGCATTGTGAGCAAGGACTTCGCCAGTGCTACGGGTAGCACGTGCACGGCGTCGACTTACTCTACGGCCACAAACTGCGTGATGAACGTAGGCTTCTTGCCTCTGGTTGCCGGTCTTCGACGGGGAGCCGTGGTGTTCTATTCCGGCGCCAACAATACCGGCACAGCGTTGGCCGCGGTGCCGATTTATGGGATCGGAAGCGGCCCGCAGGTGGCCTATGGACCAGGTGGTGCGCAAACCACCGTGGGGAGCGGATTTTCCAGTCCCGAGGGCGTGGCTGTGGACGGTGCGGGGAATGTGTTTATTGCGGATGCAACTGCCGCTTTGGTGGACAAGGTCACCCCAGGGGGTACGCGGACCACGGTGGGCAGCGGATTTAGCAAACCAGAGGGCGTGGCCGTGGACGGTGCGGGGAATGTGTACGTCGCCGACTTCACTGGTGCGGCTGTGTACGAGGTAATGCCGAACGGCACACAAACCACGGTAGGCAGCGGATTCGGCAATCCCGCAGGAGTGGCTGTCGACGGGGTAGGCAATGTCTATATTGCTGACGTCCATAACGTCGCGGTATATAAGGTAACGCCGAGCGGCGTACAGACAACGTTAGGCAGCGGGTTTGTCGAGCCTGTAGGCGTGGCCGTGGACGGATCGGGCAATGTGTATGTGGCTGATTCTGGCGTTCCAGCGGTATACGAAATTGCGCCCGGTGGCGCGCAGACAACGGTGGGCAGTGACTTTAGCGTGCCCAAGGGCGTGGCCGTGGATGCGGCCGGCAGTGTCTATATCGTCGATGCAGGCGCCAATGCGGTATACGAGGTGACGCCGAGCAGCACGCAGAGTACAGTTAGCACTGGGTTCGACGGTCCGGCTGGTCTGGCCGTCGATGGATCCGGCAATCTCTATGCAGGCGATACCGGCCACAGTCGTGTGGTGAAGATCGACCGCGCAGATACGCCATCATTAAGCTTTGCCACTACAAATGTGGGTTCGACGAGCACGGACAGCCCGAAGACAGTGCAAGTCGAGAACATTGGCAACCAAGAACTAACTCTGACCAGCCTGAGTTATCCCACTGACTTTCCCGAAGCCACTGGCGACAATAATGCCTGTAATGGCACGACCAGCCTCACCCTGGCAGGGCAGTGCGATCTGCCAATCAACTTCACTCCCTTGTCTGTGGCGAGTCTGAGTGAGAACGTGACGCTTACCGACGACGCGCTGAATGTGGCGGGGGCGAAGCAGTTCATCGCGGTTAGCGGCACGGGCTCGTCGGCACGGGCAGTGCTTACCACCCCCGCACCCGGAACCGTTCTGTCGGGCTCACCTATAACCTTCACCTGGACTGCCGGCAGCGGTGTGACGGAGTACGATCTCTTCCTCGGCACTACCGGAGTGGGGTCATACAA